>CAYSHL010000004.1:0-121097 GCA_964430865.1 uncultured Sphingomonas sp. | reverse complement strand
GGCACTTTTCGCGCATCTCGGGGTCCTGCTCGTCGGCCATCAGCTCGATGCCGTTATTGAGCGCCCCGACCGGCGACATCAGGTCGTGGCACAGGCGCGAACAGAGCAGGCTGGCGAGGTCGACGGCGTTCATCGGAGGCATGCTGATGCGGCAACAGCCGTTGCAGCGCAAGCGCACGCTGGCTTGAACGGCCACGAGGCGCGCCCATATGCTTCTCCGCAATGGCCGGGGGGCATCAGATCATCGACATTCGGCTGGAGCCCGACCACGCCGGCTGGCGGCTCGACCGGGCGCTCGCCGATGCGGTGCCGACGATGTCACGTGAGAGGTTGAAGGCGCTGATCCGTAGCGGCGCGCTCGATCCAGCGGTTCGCGACCCCGCCACCAAGGTCAAGGGCGGCGAGGCCTTCAAGCTCGCGGTCCCCGAGCCCGAGCCGGCGCACAACGAGGCGCAGGACATCCCGCTCAAGATTGTCTTCGAGGACGAGCATCTGCTGGTCGTCGACAAGGCCGCCGGGCTGGTCGTTCATCCGGCGGCCGGCAATCGCGACCGGACGCTGGTCAACGCTCTGCTCCACCATTGCGGCGCCAGCCTATCGGGGATCGGCGGCGTCGCCCGCCCCGGCATCGTCCACCGCATCGACAAGGACACGTCGGGGCTGCTGGTCGTCGCCAAGACCGACGTCGCCCACGAGGGGCTGGCCAGGCAGTTCGCCAAACACAGTATCGAGCGGCGCTATCTGGCGATCGTCTCGGGAGTGCCGCGGGCCGCCGGCGGGACGGTCGATGCGCCGCTCGCCCGATCGTCGGCCAACCGCAAGAAGATCGCGGTTGTAAAGGACGGCCGGGGAAAACGGGCGGTGACCCACTGGAAACGGCTCGAAACGCTGCGCGAAGCGGGGTTGGTCGAGTGCCGGCTCGAAACCGGACGCACGCACCAGGTGCGGGTCCACATGGCCTCGATCGGCCACCCCTTGCTCGGCGATTCAATCTACGGCGGAGTCGGCAAGACGCACCGCAAGCTTTTGAACGAGTTAGGCTTTCATCGGCAGGCGCTGCACGCGGCCGGTCTTGGGTTCATCCATCCGGTAACCCGCAACCGGCTGTCGTTCGAGAGCGGCATGCCGGCCGACATGCAGGAACTGTTCAGTGCGCTTGGTGTATAGGAATTGACGCGCTAGGGCGTTTCAAGGCGCCCGGCCCCAGGGAGAAGACGAAGGCAATGGCACAGCAAAAGGGCATCGTCTCGATCCCCGCGTCCGGCGGGGAGGCCGGACTCAACCGCTATCTGAGCGAAATCAAGAAATTCCCGATCCTCGCCCCCGAGGAAGAATATATGCTCGCCAAGCGCTGGCGCGAGCATGGCGATACCGAGGCGGCGGCCAAGCTGGTCAATTCGCACCTGCGGCTCGTCGCCAAGATTGCCATGGGCTACCGCGGCTACGGCCTCCCGGTCAGCGAGCTGATCTCCGAGGGCAATATCGGCCTGATGCAGGGCGTGAAGAAGTTCGAGCCCGATCGCGGCTTCCGCCTCGCCACCTATGCGATGTGGTGGATCCGCGCCTCGATCCAGGAATTCATCCTGCGCAGCTGGTCGCTGGTCAAGATGGGCACCACCGCGGCGCAGAAGAAATTGTTCTTCAACCTGCGGCGGATGAAGAACCAGATCGACGCGTTCGAGGAAGGCGACCTCAAGCCCGCCGACGTCACCAAGATCGCCACCGACCTCGGCGTCACCGAGGACGAAGTGATCTCAATGAATCGCCGCATGGGCATGGGCGGCGACACCAGCCTCAACGCGCCGCTGAAGGGCGACGAAGGCGGCGAAGGCCAGTGGCAGGACTTTCTGGTCGACACCGGCCCGCTGCAGGACGAGCGCATCGCCGAGGACGAGGAAAGCCGCGTCCGCCACGATTTGCTGATGGACGCGCTGGAATCGCTCAACGACCGCGAGAAGCACATCCTGATGGAGCGGCGGCTGACCGACGAGCCCAAGACGCTCGAGGAGCTGAGCCAGGTCTATGACGTCAGCCGCGAGCGCATCCGCCAGATCGAGGTGCGCGCATTCGAGAAGCTGCAGGCGGCGCTGCTGCGGCTCGCCGGCGACCGAAGGCTGCTGCCGGCGGCCTGACGACGATGCGGGGGGCGCGAGCGATCCTGCTTGGTCTGGCGCTGGCCGCGGTATCGGCGCCATCGACCGCGCCGGCTGTCCCGCTCGATCACCTCCCGGCGCTCGCCGGTGACTATTTCCCGCTTCGTGCGCGCTCGAACGGGCACCTGTATCATATCTACGTGCGGCTTCCGGAAGGCTATTCGGCGGAGCAATCGCGGCGCTACCCGATCGTCTATCTGCTCGACGGCGATTCGCTGTTCCCCGTCGTCGGCGCGAACCACATCTTCCTGACCATCGACGACCAGATGCCCGAGGCGATCGTCGTCGGCATCGCCTACGGCTCGTTCGCCAAGCCGATCAATCGCCGGCACATCGACTTCATGCCCCCGGGGCCGGAAGAAAGCGGCACCGCGGCGTTCCACCGCTTCCTCGAATCCGAGCTTCTGCCGAGAGTCGAGCGCCGCTACCGCGCCGACCCCGCCAAACGCATCCTGTTCGGCCAATCACGCGCCGGGGCGATGATCCTTTTTTCGGCGTTCACCCGGCCGGACCTCTTCTGGGCCCGGATCGCAAGCAACCCGTCCTGGGTGCCGGGCCGGGAAATCTTCTACGGTGCGCCAGCCCGCGCGTCGCGCGACGACCTTCATTTGTTCATCGCGACGGGCACGCAGGAATATTCGGAGCGGCGCGCCGCTGCCGCGGAATGGTTTCGCTATTGGCAGCCGCGCAAGACACCGTGGAAGCTGACACGCCTCGACATCGAAGGCGGCACCCACTCGGCCGACGCAGCGCGAGCCTATCGCGCCGCGCTGCGCCGGCTGTTCGGCGTCCCAGCCGCTAAGTAATTCACTTCAGTTCTTGTCCGCGGTTGGCGAGCCGGGACTGGCCTCGGCCATGGTTGGACCGGCCTCCGCCTCTTTCTTCGAAGCTCCGTCGTCGTCGCTGCCGGCGACATGGTCGGCCGCCCAGGCGCCTCGCTGGCCCAGCGGCTCGGGCGGGCCGGTCGTGCTGTCGGTGGCGGTCTGATGCTCGACCTCGCTGTTGAGCTCGGCCCCGAACACGAACACATAGGCGGACAGATACAGCCAGGTAAGCAGCGCGACCATCGCCCCGAGCGATCCGTATGTCGCCCCGTAATCGGTGACCCTAGTGATGTAGAAACCGAACGCCGCCGTCAGCAGCAGCCAACCGGTCGCGGTGAACAGCGATCCCGGCGTGATCCACGACCAGCGCGCATCCTCGCGTGACGGGCCGTAGCGGTACAGCGTCGCGGCGATGGCGGCGGCGCCCAGCATGAGCGCCGCATAGGACGCGATTTTCCCGAGCGTCACAACGATCCCGGAAGCTTGCGGAGTGAGGCGTTCGAGCGAGGTGATGGCGGTGGTCGCGGCGAGAGCGATTACCAGCAAGACCATCGCTCCGAGAGTCATTGCAATCGCCAGCCGATAGAAATGGAACAGGCTGCGCTTCTCCTTCTCCTGGTAGGCGATGTTGAGCGCCATGATGATCGCCGACGCGGCGTTGGTGCCGCCGTACAGCGCGACCCCGAGAGCGGCGAGAATCGCGAGGCCTCGGGTCCCTTCCGATGCGTGGACCGCGGTCATCAGCTGCTCGCCGATCAGGATGGCGATGTCGGCAGGCAGGATCGCGGTCATCGCCTGCATGTTCCGGACCACCGTCTCGGGCTCGGCGAAGAATCCGTAGACGAGAACCATGATGCCGAGCAGCGGGACGATCGCCAGGAAGCCGTAGAAAGCGACGCCGGCGGCGACCAGCCCGGCGTTGTCGATCCAGCTCTGATTCCAGGCGCGGACGGCAATCCGCTTCCACGCGGCGAGCGGCATTTGCCAGGGCGAAGTCGCCCGGCGCCCATGCGGATCCGCGCTCGCCTTCTTCCCCATCTCCATCGAGCGCATCAGCGCTCCGGCAGCGGCCGCGTTCCCTCTCCCGCGACGTCGCTCGGCATCATTCCGCTCTTGCAATGTCGTGCGTTCGGTCCAACGGTGATCGTTTCGAAGAGCGCGCAAGCTGCGCCTTCCGGCGACTCGCGCGCCCGACAACGGGACGAGAGGAGAGTCGCATGGGCGCTGTAACCAATGGCGGGCAAATCAAGGGCACTCGAGTGATCGCGCTGGTCGGACCGGCCGGCGCGGGAAAGACGAGCGTGGCCGAAGCGATGCTGTTCGCAGCCGGCGCGACCGACCGTCTGGGGTCGACCGCCAACGGCTCCAGCGTCGGCGACAGCAGCCCCGAAGCGCGCGCTCGCGGCGGCTCGACCGAGCTCAACCTCTACAATTTCAGCTATCTGGGCGACTCGTTCGCACTCATCGATTGCCCCGGCTCGGTCGGCTTCGCGGCCGACGGAGCGCGCGCTTTGGCGCTTGCCGACATCGCCATCCTGGTCGTCGATCCCGACCCCGCCCGCGCGCCCCTCGCCGCGCCCGCTTTGCGGACGCTCGACGAGCTCGGCATTCCGCATTTGATCTTCGTCAACCGCATCGACCAGGCGCATGGCCGCATCCGCGACCTGTTGTCGGCGCTTCAGCCGATGAGCGTGTCGCCGCTGATCGCCCGCCAGATCCCGATCCGCGAAGGCGACAAGGTCACCGGCTTCGTCGACCTCGCCCTCGAACGCGCGTTCCACTACTCGCCCGGCAAGGACAGCGAGCAGATCGAAATGCCGGCCGACATCCAGCCGCGCGAGGCCGAGGCGCGAACCCACATGCTCGAGCAATTGGCCGACCATGACGACGAGCTGCTCGAGCAATTGCTGATGGACGAGACTCCGAGCCGCGACCGAATCCTCCAGGATTTGGCCCGCGAGACCGGCGAAAGCCTCGGGGTGCCCGTGCTGTTCGGCTCGGCCAGCAGTGCCTGGGGCGTGGGACGCCTGCTGAAGGCACTGCGCCACGAGGCGCCGGGGCCGCAATCGGCGGCTCGGCGGCTGTCGGTCGAGGCCCCTGCCCTGCACGTCTTCAAGATCCACCACGGCGGCTCGGTCGGCCGGCTGGCGCTGGCTCGCGTGCTCGGCGGATCGATCGCCGAAGGCTCCGACCTCAGGACGGCGGGCGGCGCGCTGGCCAGGCTCGGCGCCTTGTTCCGGATGCAGGGCGACAAGACCCAGAAGGTCGCCGAAGCCCGCGACGGCGATGTCGTCGCGGTGGCCAAGATCGACAGCGTCAAGGCCGGCGAATGGCTCGGCGCGGGCAAGCTTCCGCCGCCCATCGACAGCGAGCTTCCGGCGCGCAACTTCACGCTCGCCATCGAGCCCGCAGACCGCAAGGACGACGTCCGCCTGTCCGGAGCGCTTCAGCGGCTGCTTGAAGAGGACAATGCGCTGACCCTCGAGCAGGACGAGGCCAGCCACGAAATGCGGCTGAAGGGCATCAACGACGAGCATCTGAACACCGTGCTGGCGCGCCTCAAGCGCCGCTACGGAGTCGAGGTGAAGTCGCACCAGCCGACCATCGGCTATCGCGAATCGATCCGCCGCACGGTCACCCAGAAGGGCCGCCACAAGAAGCAGTCGGGCGGCCACGGCCAGTTCGGCGACGCGACCATCGAAATCCGGCCGCTTCCGCGCGGCGAGGGCTTCAAGTTCGAAGACAAGATCACCGGCGGGGCGATTCCGCGGCAGTGGATCCCGGCGGTCGAGCATGGCGTCAAGGAAGCGATGAAGAAGGGCCCGCTCGGCTTTCCGGTGGTCGACGTCGCCGTGACCCTGGTCGACGGCAGCTACCACAGCGTCGACAGCTCCGAGCTGGCGTTCCGGATGGCGGGGAGGATCGCGATGAACGAAGCGCTCGCGGCGGCCCAGCCGCACCTGCTCGAGCCGGTCCAGAAGCTGACCGTGGTCTGCCCGTCGAACGCGACCAGCCGGATCACTTCGGCGGTCGCCAGCCGCCGCGGCCAGATGCTCGGAATGGCGCCGCGTGACGGCTGGACCGGATGGGACCGGATCGACGCGCTGATCCCCGAAGCCGAGCTCGGCGGGCTCGAAGCCGAATTGCGCTCGCAAAGCCAGGGGCTGGCGACCTACGAGGCGGAGTTCGATCACCTCGCCGAGCTCAACGGGACTCTGGCCGACAAGATCGTCCAGCAGCGGACGCCCGAGCCCGTCTGACCTCGCGGGGCGACAGGGCGGGACCTTTCGACTAGATGCGGCGCGCACCCGGGGAGGAAGCGGCGCGCCGATGAGGCATTGGTTCAAGGATCGGCACTTCAAGTCGCTGCTGAAGAACAGCGGCTATCTTGCTGGGTCTAAGGCGGTTGCGGCGGTCGCTGCGCTGGCGACCCTGGCCTTCACCGGCCGCTCGCTCGGGGTGCTGCTGTTCGGCGTCCTGATCCTCATCACCAGTTATGCCAAGGCGGCGAGCGGGCTCAGCAAGTTCCAGTCGTGGCAGCTGATCGTCCGCTACGGCGGCCAGGCGATGGTCCCCGGCGAGGCGGCCGAGTTCAAGGCTTCGACCGGCTTCGCGCTAGCGCTCGACGCGGTCAGCGGGTTCGGCGGGATGATCGTCGCCATCCTGCTGCTGCCGCTGCTCGGCGGGCTGTTCGGGATCACCGACCAGTATCTGCTGGTGGCAATGGTCTATTGTACATTGCTGCCGACCCAGAGCGCCGCAACGCCGGTCGGGGTGCTGCGCGCGCTCGACCGTTTCGACCTGCTCGCCTGGCAGGGCACGACCTACCCCATCGCCCGGGCGATCCTGACTGGAACCGCTTGGTGGGTCGACGCTCCGTTCGAGGCGTTTGTCGCCATCTGGTACGTGACCGATCTCGGCGGCGACCTTTACCTGTGGTTCCTCGCCTGGCGAGAGCTTCGGCGGCGCGACCTGCTCAAAGGCATCCGCCCGACGCTCAAGCCGCAGTCGATCCCCGGTGCGTGGCGGTTCGCTATCCATGTCAATCTGACGACGAGCCTGTCCACGGCCCTGGGGCCGATCGCCAGGCTGGTCGTCGGCGGCCTGATCGGGCCCGCCGCCGCCGGCATCTACCGGGTCGCGGCGAGCCTCGCCGACAGCGCGCAAAAGCCCGCCGACCTGCTCGGCAAGGCCTATTACCCCGAGGTCGTCCGAATGGACCTTAAGACCAAGAAGCCGTGGAAACTGATGGCGCGAGGGACGGTTCTCGCGACGTCGGTCGGAGTGCTCGCCATCCTCGTGCTGCTGGTCGGTGGAAAGCCGGTGATCGACGCTCTGTTCGGCAGCGAGTTCCTGCCCGCCTACCCGGTGCTGCTGATCCTGATGATCGCCCCGCTGCTCGCCATGCTGAGCTTCCCGCTGACCCCGATGCTGTATGCGCTCGACCGGCCGGACGCCCCGTTCAAGTCGCGGCTGTTCGGGACCATCGTCTACTTTGCCATCGTCGCACCGTTGTCGTGGAAGTTTGGGGTGACCGGCGCGGCGGCCGCCTTCGTCATCGGAATGGCGGCCATGGTCGTGCTCCAGGCGCTGCAGCTGATTGGGGAATATCGGCGGGTCCGCGCTCCGCGCCCACCGGCTTCGCCGGACGCAGATCCTTGAGGGTTGGCGCTTTCGACGCGTAGCATACGCTGTTACCCATATTGCATGCTGATCGATCTAGCAGCCGGCGCACCCGACAAGTTCGAGGCAGATGTGGCGATCATCGGCGCCGGCGCGGCCGGAATCACCATGGCGCGGCGTCTGGTTGCAGCTGGCAAGGCCGTCATCCTCCTGGAAAGCGGCGGACTGGATTATGAAGCCACGACGGCCGACTTGAATGCCGGACGCAACGTCGGTGAGCCCTATTACGACCTCGACAAGGCCCGCTTGCGCTTCTTCGGCGGGACCACCGCCATCTGGGGCGGCCGCTGTGCCGAGCTTGATCCAATCGATTTGGAGCAGCGCGCATGGGTGCCGCATTCGGGATGGCCGCTTGGAATCAGCGAGCTGCGGCCATTCTACGAGGCGGCCAGAGAGCTGCTGGGCCTGCCGCCCTCCGATCCTCCCGGGCGACAAGACATTCCTTTGTTCGAAGGGCTCTCGAATGACGAGCTTTCGGTCCGTTGCTGGCTGTTCGACCGGCAGTTCGACCGGTTCGGCCTGGCCGCCAACCGGGCCCTCGTCAACGACCCTCGCCTGCGGGTTCTGATCCACGCCACCGTTCGCGAAATCGTCCCTGCCCAATCGGGCCGGGGAGTTGAGCGACTCGATGTTGTCGGACCGGCAGGCCAATCAGCGGTGGTTCGCGCCGCGACCTATGTGCTTGCTGCCGGCGGACTCGAAAACCCACGACTGTTGTTGGCCTCCAACAGCGTTCTAAAGGCGGGCCTGGGAAACGAACATGACCTCGTCGGTCGGTTCTTCATGGAACATCCGCATGCGCGCGGCGGCTCCATAATCGGCGCATCGGCCTGGAGAATGCTCCGTGCGTTCGCCAAGCGCCGCTCGGGCGGGGTTGAATATTCGCCTCTTCTGGTCCCCTCGCCGCGCCTGCAGGAGAAGCTCGGCATCCTCAACAGCGCCATGACCGTTGCGAGCCGGCGCCCGGTCGGCGGGCGTGCTCCGCTGATGAAGCGCGTCTATTTGCACGCCAAACACAGCACGGCGCCGACCAGGACTGGGCGCGGCATGTGGAAATTGCGCCGCCGGATCGGGCGAGCGGTCAAGCAATTCACGGGTCCGGCGCGGCCGTGGTGGGAGTATGTCCGTGGCCGCTCCGAACTGGCGATCGCGATCCGTGCGGAGCAGGCCCCCAATCCCCACAGCCGAGTGACTCTCGATTCCGAGGTCGATGCGACCGGCATGCCCCGTATCCGGCTCGATTGGCGGCTCGGCAGCCAGGATGTGGATAGCGTCGCAGCGCTTGTCGAAACCTTCGCGGCGCAAGCGCAGGTCCTGCGCCTGGGCGAAGTCAAGCCGGCGGCCTGGCTTCGAGACCCGGCTCGCCAATGGCTGTTCGACGACCTGATCAGCGATCATCCGATCGGCGGCTACCACCACATGGGGACGACCCGGATGGCCGAGAATCCGAAGCTCGGAGTCACCGACAACCATGGCCGGGTCCACGGGCTGGACAATCTGTTCATTGCCGGAAGCTCGCTGTTCCCGACCAGCGGCTGGGCAAACCCGACCCTGACGATTCTCGCTCTGACGTTGCGCACCGCCGAACATATTCTGTCCACCAGTGGCAAAGACACCGCCTAGGCGGGCTGCGGCGCCCTCGGCACCGCGTCGGCCCGCTCACCGGAGTGCGGCTCGGCCGCCGAGATGACCTGCGCGGCCACCAGGTCGCCGATCACGTTGAGCGTCGTCCGGCACATGTCGAGGAAGCGGTCGACTCCGAGCACCAGGGCGATCGCCTCGGGCCGGATGCCGACCATCGCCAGGATCAGCGCCACCACCGGCAGCGATCCGGCGGGCACTCCGGCGGTGCCGATGCCGCCGAGGATGCAGACCAGCATCACCATCACCTGCTGCCAGATGGTCAGCTCGACGCCGAAGAATTGCGCGAGGAACAGCACCGTCACGCCTTCGAACATCGCGGTGCCATTCTGGTTGGCGGTCGCGCCGATGGTGAGGACGAAGCGCGATACGCGCCGCGGCAGCCCGAGCTTCTCGTCGGCGACTCGGAGCGAGGTCGGCAGCGTCGCGTTGGACGACGCTGTCGAGAACGCCATCAGGCTCGCTTCCTGGGTCTGCCGGAAGAACTCGATCGGGTTCTTCTTGCCCAGCGTCGCAAGGAGGACGGGGAAGACGATGAACATCTGGATGGCCAGCGCCAGCAGCACCACCCCGACATAGGCCGACAGGCGGATGAGCAGGTCCCAGCCGAACAAGGCGGCCAAGTTGAACATGAAGCAGGCGACCGCGATCGGCGCCAGGCGGATGACGATCATGATCAGCCGCATGGTGACGTCGAACAGCCCCTCGAAGCCGCGCTTCAGCGCGCGCGAATTGGGCGTGTCGGTGATCAGCAGGCCGATGCCGAAGAACAGAGCGAAGAACATCACGGACAGAATCGAGCTGTTGCTGCCCATCACCTCGACGAGGTTGCTCGGGATGATGTTGACGAACGCGTCGATTCCGCTCGGCTGCTCAGCGCCGGTCTTGATGATCTCGCCGGCGCGGCCTTCCTGCGCGGCGAGCATCGAGGCGGCGACGTCGCGGTCGACCCCGGCACCCGGCTGCAGCAGGTTGACGGTGACGAGGCTGACCACAACCGCGATCGAGGAGACGATGATCGTGTAGGCGAGCGTCCGGAGCCCGACGCGCTTCAACGCGCGAACTTCGCCCATTTCGGAAATGCCGACGATCAGCGCCGAGAACAACAGCGGGATCACCAGCATGAACAGCAGGCGCAGGAAGATCTGGCCGATCGGCTGGGTGACATAGGTGGTCAGCGCTTCGACCCATGGCGCGTCGGCCTGGGTCGCGTAGACGATCAACCCGGCGGTCAGGCCGGCGAGGAAGCCGATCAGCATCTGCCATTGCAGGTCGATGCTGCGCTTTTGCGGCTTGGTCGGCTCCGTCGGCGTGCGCGCCTTCGGCTGGCTTTGCGCCTTTGGCTGGTTTCGCGCCTGTGGCTTGCGGGCCATGTCTATCCCCTGTTGTGCCGCACCGGATTCGCGGGCGGGGCGCGAAAGGTCAAGCGGCCCTTGTTAAATCAACGGTGGACGCCCGAACGGGTCGTCGATCGAGGGCGGCGGCACCGAGAAATATTTCGGGCCCGCGGCGGTCATGTGGAAGCAATCCTCGAGCCGGACTCCGAACTTGCCGGGCAGATAGATGCCGGGCTCGTTGGAAAAGCACATGCCGGGCGCGAGCCGAGTCTTCTCGCCGTGGACGAGGTTGACCGGCTCGTGGCCCTCCATGCCGATGCCGTGGCCGGTGCGATGCGACAGGCCGGGCAGCTTGTAGCCGGGACCATAGCCCCAGCTCTCGTAGGCGCGGCGCACTGCATCGTCGACGCTGCCTGCGGGAGCGCCGAGACGGGCCGCCGCGAAGGCGATGTCCTGCCCGCGGCGCATCTGCGTCCACACCTTGCGCTGCTCGGGCGTCGGCTTCGCCCCGAACACGAAGGTCCGCGAGATGTCCGATTGGTAGCCGCGCACCTCGCAGCCGCAGTCGAGCAGCACGATTTCGCCGCGCTTGACCTGCTGCGGCTTGCCGGAGCCGTGCGGATAGGCGCTCGCCTCGCCGAGCAGGATCAGGGCCCAGGGGTTGGTTCCGCCCAGCGCCGTCACCGCGGCCGCGAACAGCTTCTCGATGTCGCCTGGAGTCTTGCCCTCGCGGATTGCCGGATAGACCCGGTCGTATGCGGCGATGGTCACGTCGGACGCCGCCTGCATCAGTGCGATCTCGGCCGGAGTCTTGATCATCCGCAGGGCGCGAACGACGGGATTGGCGCTGACGATCCGGGCCGCGGGCAGCTGCTGCTTCAGGCGGTCGAGGATGAAGAAGCGGTTGGTCTCCTCGAAGCCGACCGGCTGGCCGGCGACGCCGCGCTCGCGCAGGAAATCCGCGACCAGCTTCAGCGGCTCCTCATGCTCCTGCCAGACCCGGACCTCGGCCGGGATTCCGAGGCTTTCCTCGACCGACGGTTTCTCGAAGAACGGAGTGACGACGATCGGCTCGCCCTCGGCCGGGATGACGGCGGCGGTCAGCCGCTCCGAGCGCCACCATTGGACGCCGGTGAAATAGTCGAGGCTGGCGCCCGGCTCGATCAGGATCGCGCCGATGCCGTGGCGCTGCATCAGCCCGCGCGCACGGGCAAGGCGGGCGAGACGCTCGGGGCGGCCGATCGCCAGCGGCAGCTTCAGCGGCGCGATGTCGGCGCCGGCGATCGCAGCCCGCGCAAATCCCGGAACCGCGAGGCTCATGGCACCACCGCCGATGCCGCCGAGCAACCTGCGCCGAGTCAGTCCCTGCCCTCTAAAGCTCATGCCTGTTCCTCCCGGCGAGAGCCGCCAGCTCCTTGACCAGCTTGGCCGCGACCACGGCGGTCATTCCGTTGACGTCCCGCGAGGGATTATACTCGACCACATCGGCCCCGACGATGGGGCCCGAAACGCGGTGCAGCACCGACAGCAGCTCGCGCGTCGACAGGCCGCCGGGCTCATGGTGCGACACTCCGGGCGCGAACGCCGGGTCGAGCGCATCGAGGTCGATGCTGATGTACAGCGGAGATCCGGGCAACGGCACGGAATCGGCCTCGAACTCGCGCATGTCGACGATCCGGACACCGAATCGCTCGGCCTGCTCGCGGCAATGGCCGTTGAGGGTGCGGATGCCGACCTGGACCAGACTGGCCGCGAGCTGCGATTCCATGATCCGCGCGAACGGCGACGCGTGGCTGAGCGGATCGCCGCCGAAATCGTCGTAGAGGTCAGGATGGGCGTCGAAATGCAGAATGTTGAGCGGCCCATGGACCGCCGCCAGCCCGGCGACGACCGGATAAGTGACCATATGATCGCCGCCGAGGAATATCGGCGCCGCTCCCGCTCGCGCGGCTTCGCTCGCCGCCAGGCGGATGCGCTCGAAGTCGCCTGACTCGTCGAGCGACAGGTCGCCGGAATCCTCGAACGCGATTCCCGAACCAAGCTCCAGCCCGCATTCGCTGGCCAGATTGCCATGGTCGGAGTGAAGCGCGTGGCGGATGGCCGGCGGAGCCGCGGCCGCCCCGCGCAGGAACGATGAATGGCTGTCGGTCGGCAAGCCGATCAGCCGTACTCGTGCTCCAGAACCCGTTGCGGCCATGTTCGCCCTCTTGCATGACGGCCGCCGCTGCGCCAGCAGCGCCCCTCCATGCCTTTTGCAGACAGTTCTTCAGCAGGCGCGGCACGCCGCCCCGGCGGCCGCGAGATGACGGCCATGCTGGCCGGGCTGATGGCATTGAACGCGTTCGCCATCGACGCGATGATCCCGGCGCTTCCGGCGATCGGCGATTCGCTCGACGTCGCGCAGGAAAACCACCGCCAGCTGGTCGTCATCGCCTACATGGCCGGCTTCGGCTCGACGCAATTGCTGTGGGGGCCGCTGGCCGACCGCTTCGGCCGCAAGCCGGTGCTGGCATCGGGGATCGCGCTCTACGCGCTGTTCGCCTTGCTGGCCGCCCTCGCCGGCAGCTTCACGCTGCTGATCGCCGCCCGGGTCCTGCAGGGCGCGTCCGCCGCGGTCACCCGGGTGCTGGTCGTCGCGATGGTCCGCGATCTGTTCCAGGGCGAGGCGATGGCGCGGATGATGAGCCTGGTGTTCATGGTCTTCATGGTCGTGCCGGTGCTCGCGCCGAGCATCGGCCAGGGGATTTTGCTGTTCGCTCCGTGGCGGGCCATCTTCGTCGTGCTCGCTTTGTATGGCGTGCTGATGCTGGCCTGGTCGTGGGTGCGGCTGCCGGAGACTCTGCATCCCGAATATCGCCGCTCGCTCGCCTGGCGCGACATGGCGAGCGCCGCCTGGGCGACGATCAAGGAGCCGCAGTCGCGCGGCTACACACTGGCGCTGGCGATCACCTTTGGCGGCCTGACCGCCTATATCGCCTCGATCCAGCAGATCGTGTTCGACGTGTTTCATGCGCCCGGCGCGATCGGGCTGGTGTTCGCCGGGGTCGCGGCGCCGATGGCCGTCGCGTCCTGGGCCAATTCGAAGGTCGTCGGCCGCTACGGGCTGCGGTTCGTCGGGCACGGCGGCATGGTCGCGTTCACCTTGGTGACGCTGGTCCACGCGCTGATCGGCGCGAGCGGCGGCGAGACGCTGACGACATTCGTCATCCTCCAGGGGCTGGCGATGGCCTGCTTCGCCTTCACCTCGTCGAACATGGGCACTCTGGCGATGGAGCATATGGGGCCGATCGCCGGCACCGCCTCGTCGGTCCAGGGAGTCGTCGGGACCGTCGGCGGCGCCTTCATCGGGCTGCTGATCGGCCAGGCGTTCGACGGCACCGCGATGCCCTTCCTGTGGGGGATGGCCGGCTGCGCGGCGGTTTCGCTGGTGATCGTGCTCCTGACCGAGCCCAAGCGGCTGTTCGCCGGGGTCGACAAGGAAGCGCAGGCCAGGGCCATGGAGCCCTGCCCGCCGCCCGAGATTTAGGGCGGAGATCGAGCGGGCGGTGATCGAGGCCCGAGCCCTTCTAGAAAGGACCCTCACCCTCCCACCGCTGCGCGGCGGGTCCCTCCCTCTCCCGCGCGCGGGAGAGGGTTGGGGTGAGGGTCTACGACCTTCTTACGCCTCGATTTCGTCCTCGACGGCGTCGGCGCCGATCATCAGCGCCTCGGCGACCTCGTCGGTCTTGCCGCGGATGGCGTTCTCGATGCGCAGCGCGATGTCGGGGTTTTCCTTGAGATAGACTTTGGCGTTCTCGCGGCCCTGGCCGATGCGCACCGAGTCATAGCTGAACCAGGCGCCCGACTTCTCGATCAGCCCGGCCTTGACGCCGAGGTCGAGGATCTCGCCGACCTTGGACACGCCCTCGCCGTACATGATGTCGAATTCGACCTGCTTGAACGGCGGCGCGACCTTGTTCTTGACGACCTTGACCCGAGTCGAGTTGCCGACGATTTCGTCGCGGTCCTTGATCTGGCCGGTGCGGCGGATGTCGAGGCGCACAGAAGCGTAGAATTTGAGCGCATTGCCCCCCGTTGTGGTTTCGGGGTTGCCGTACATCACGCCAATCTTCATCCGCAGCTGGTTGATGAAGATGACCGTGCAGCGCGAGCGGCTGATCGATCCGGTCAGCTTGCGCAGCGACTGGCTCATCAGCCGCGCCTGGAGGCCGACGTGGCTGTCGCCCATCTCGCCCTCGATCTCGGCCCGCGGCACCAGCGCGGCGACCGAATCGATGACCAACACGTCGACCGCGTTGGAGCGGACGAGCGTGTCGACGATCTCGAGCGCCTGCTCGCCGGTATCGGGCTGCGAGACGATCAGCTCGTCGATGTCGACCCCGAGCTTCTTGGCGTAGGACGGGTCGAGCGCGTGCTCGGCATCGACGAACGCGGCGGTGCCGCCGGTCTTCTGAGCTTCGGCGATCGCGTGCAGCGCAAGCGTCGTCTTGCCCGAGCTTTCGGGACCGTAGATCTCGATCACCCGGCCGCGCGGAAAGCCGCCGACGCCCAAGGCGATGTCGAGGCCGAGGCTGCCGGTCGAGACCGTGTCGATCTCGATCTTCTCGCGGCTGCCGAGCTTCATCGCCGAGCCCTTGCCGAACGCCCGGTCGATCTGCGCGAGCGCCGCCTCGAGCGCCTTCTGCCTGTCCATATTGCCCGAATCCAACCCTGTGCCGACGACTTTGAGCTGCGCTGACATCACCTTAGTCCTTTCGTCAATCGGCGCCATGCCGATCTGGTCCTCCTCGGACGGCGGCCGAGCCCCGCCCCGCGAAGCCATCGCTGTATACGCTTTGTTCTGCGAGAACAAGAGGAGAACATTCGATTATGTGGAACCGCTTCGCGCGCGCTTTGGTTCTAGCCCGAAATCAACGCGCAAGGAGGAAGCGACCATGGCGAAGAAACCGGCGGCCAAGAGCACGGGCGCAGCGAAGAAAACCACCACGGCGAAGAAGCCGGCCGCGAAAAAGACCGCGGCCAAGAAGGCCCCTGCAAAGAAGACGGCCGCCGCCAAGAAAACCACGGCCAAAAGCACGAGCACGGCGAAGAAATCGGCCGCCAAGAAAACCACCGCCAAGAAGCCGGCCGCCAAGAGCAGCACCGCCAAAAGCAAGTCTGGAAAGAAATAAGCGGGATCGCTTGATCGGGGCACCCGCGTCCGCCGCTTGAGCGAGTTCGGTGCCCCAGAAATGGTAAACCCCACCGGTTTGACCCGGCGGGGTTCCCATGCTTCGTTTCCGAAGAACCGAAGCACATCGCCACCCTAGCCGGCCGATCGCACCGCGCAAGCGGATTCTCGCTGGCGGACCGGCGATCGACCCAAAAAGCTGTGGATAACTCTCGTTTACCGCGGCCCTAGGCCGGGGTGATCTTGGCCGCCCCGGTCTTGTCGTCCTCGGTGCTTTCGGGCCGGCGGTCGAAGACCTCGTCGATGATCCCGAACGCCTTGGCCTCGTCGGCCTCGAGGAATTTGTCGCGGTCCATCGCCTTCTCGATGTCGGCAATCTTCTGGCCGGTATATTTCGCATAGAGCTCGTTCAGCCGCTGCCGCATGCGCAGGATCTCGCGCGCCTGGATCTCGATGTCCGCGGCCATGCCCTGGGCGCCGCCCGACGGCTGGTGGACCATGATCCGGCTGTTGGCGAGCGCGACCCGCATCCCCGGCTCACCCGCGGCGAGCAGGAAGCTGCCCATCGACGCGGCCTGGCCGATGCACACCGTGCCGACCTTGGGCCGGATGTATTGCATGGTGTCGTGGATCGCGAGGCCGGCGGTGACCACTCCGCCCGGCGAGTTGATGTACATGAACACGTCCTTCTTCGGGTTCTCGGACTCGAGGAAGAGCAATTGGGCGGTGATCAGCGAGGCCATGTGGTCCTCGACCGCGCCGGTGACGAAGATGATCCGCTCGCGGAGCAGCCGCGAATAGATGTCGAAGCTGCGTTCGCCCCGGTTCGACTGTTCGATGACGATCGGAACGAGCTGGGCGATGATGTCCTGGTGGTCCATGGCGATGAGCGGTTCCTGTTATTGGCGTGGAGCCTACATCGGGGCAAAGCCGGCAAGGTTCAAGCAGCCGTTGGCGGGCAAGAAAAAGGGCGGCCCCCAATTCGGCGGCCGCCCCTCCCCTTTGACCAATAGAGTGCAGTTACATTTTCACGCTGGCCCGGGCGTAGACGTACCGCCCGGGTACGTCGTGGACCGAGATCGCGAGGTTGTTGGTTTCGCAGCCGAGGCAACCGGGCGCCTTGACGTCGAACAGATTGTTGACGCCGAGGGCAAAGTTGAAATTGTCGGCGAAACTCGGTGCGAAGAAGCGCAACTGCGCGTCGGTGTAGAAGATCGACTTGAGCCTCGCGTCGGCGCCGCCGAGGGTGTCCTTGAGCTTGGACACGTAGCGCCCGGTCATGGTCACTCCGACATT
Source organism: uncultured Sphingomonas sp. (assembly GCA_964430865.1). Lineage (GTDB taxonomy): Bacteria > Pseudomonadota > Alphaproteobacteria > Sphingomonadales > Sphingomonadaceae > Sphingomicrobium. The sequence goes on along the minus strand of CAYSHL010000004.1, from coordinate 103,993 downwards.
GGCCAAATCGAAGTCGACAATGCCGATCGATTTCCACTTCGGGAAAGCTTGTGACGGAGCACCTGTCTCGGTGCCTTCGCGGCTGAGCTTCTGGATTCCGCCCGGGCCCGGAACGAAGACGTCGAAGTTCCGCAGGAAGGCGTTGTTCCAGGTGACCCCAAGCTTTCCGAACCCCAGATCGAGATTTCGGTAGGCGATGTTGAGGTCGTAGCCGCTGGTCTTGATCCCGGCGATATTCTGCAGCAGCGCGGAGATCTCGGTCAGTTCACCACTGACACGAGTGGTCAAGGCGCACGCCGCCGGATCGTTCAACACCGCGCAATTGACCAGCGTGGTGTTGCCGGCGATCGCCTGGATCGCGTCCTTGACCTTGATCCTGTAGTAATTCAGCTCGGCTGAAAGGCCGGGCAGGAAGCGCGGGCTGAAGACCCCGCCGACCACCCAGCTCCGCGATGTTTCCGGCTGGAGCTCCTGATTGCCGCCGACGACGACGGAGATTTGCGGGTTGGCCTGGACATAACCGCCGACCGGCACGCCCTGCGCCTCGCAATTCGCCCGGACGGTCGCGTCATTGCTGTACCGCCGCGGTTGAGTGTTGGTCGCGTGAGTCGAGCAAGGGTCGTTGATGCCCTGGTCGGAGCGCGACTGGCTGCCGAACAGCTCGCCGATCTGCGGCGCTCGGAAGCCTTGCGCCCACGAGCCGCGAAGGCGGAGGTCGGCGATGGGTTTCCAGTTGACGCCGGCCTTGTAGGTCGTCGTCGAGCCAATGCCTCGCGAATAGTCGGAGACGCGAGCCGCGCCGGTCAGCTCGAGCAGGTTGACGAACGGCATGTCCGCCAGGAGCGGAGCGCTGATCTCCGCATAGGCTTCCTTGACGTTGTAGCTGCCCCGGGTGGGAAGCGCCGGAATGTCCGAGCTGAAGCCGGCCGCGACGACCGGATCCGGGTCGAACCGGCCCTTGAGGTTGCGATATTCGACGCCCACGGCGACTCCCAGCGGCCCTCCGGGAAGCTCGAAAAGGCTTCCGGACAGATTGCCGGTCAGGTCGAAAATCCGTTGTTCGCTACTGTCCCTCTGGACGAAGGAGACATAGTCGATCATTTCAGGCGTGATCGATCCCGCCCCTCCGAAGAGGTTGAAGGGAACGCATCCCGGGGTCGCCTGGCAAGTCGCAAGCGGGCCCAGCGCGATGCCGAATCGGCCCGAATGGATGTTGCCCAACATTGTCTGCTCGGCCTTGTTGACGCCATAAGCGGCATTGAGGTCCCAGAACCACTCGCGGCCGCCGAGGCCCAGCCGGCCATCGAGCGTGGCGACGCTGTAGTAAGTGTTGACGCTCTGATGGAAACGGCGCGGACCACCCTCGAGGTAGCGGCGGAAGATCGCCCGCAAATTGCCGTCGTTCGGCGCCGCCGTCAGCGGATTATCGCCGCGCAGATCGACCCCGAACGGATTGTAGGGGTTGGTCGCGGAGATGGTGATCGCGCTGAGCACCGGGGTCAGGCCCGAAGTCGGGCCGACGCCGAACGGCAGCGGAGCCGCCTGGTTCCTCGATTTCCGCTGGTTCCAGATGCCCTTGGCGGAGAAGTTGATGTTGTCGCTCAGCTCATATTTGACGTTGGCGAATAGGCCGTAGCGATCCAGCGGAATCTGGAGATAGTTGAACGGCCCGAAATTGAACCGGTCCGCCGGATCGAGGAACGGACGGAAGTTGGCGACCGTCGGGGTGTCCGTGGTCGTGATCAGCGTCGAGGTAACGCCGCCAAGCAGGCCATTGAACTGGAATCGGCCCATCGGGATGAAGCCCGAGCACTGGCCGGCGGCGCAGCTATCCGCATAGGGGACCGGAAATTGCGTGAGATCGCGGTCGGCCGTCGAGACCGCCCCTTGCTCCACGTAATTGCCGCCGACGACGACCTGCAGCGGCCCGTCGCCGCCATTGCCCCAGCTCAGCTGATAGTTTTGGGTGAAGCCGTCGCCTTCATCATAGCCACCGAGCTGGGCGGTGCCGACGAAACCCTTTTGCCGCTTCTTGGTGATGACGTTGACGACCCCGGCAATCGCGTCCGACCCGTAGATCGCCGAAGCGCCGTCCTGAAGCACCTCGATTCGCTCGACGGCGCTTTCCGGAATCGTGTTGAGGTCGGTCGACCCCGGGACGCCCGAGGCCGACGCGCCGTTCACATAGCGGATGCCATCGACCAGGACGAGCACCCGGCGCGAGGTCAGGTAGCGGAGATCGACTTCGGCGGCGCCCGCGCCGACACCGCCACCGTCGGGCGGATTGCCGAGGTTGCCGCTGTTGTTGACCTTGCTGTTGAGCCCGCCACCCGAGCTCGGCAGCCGCTGCAGCATGTCGTTGACCGAATTGAGGCCGGACTTGGCCATGTCCTCCTGGTCGACGAAGACGATCGGCTGCTCCTGGCTCAGCGGGTCGCGGCGGATACGCGAGCCGGTGATAACGATGTCGCCGCCGGCCGTCGGCTCTTCGGCGGTCGAGGCCGGATTCTCCGCGACATCGGGCGGCGGCAGGGTGCTCTGCGCCGAGGCCGAGTTGGCGATCGCAAGTGCGGCCAGCGCCGCGCCCGCCCGAAGAGCAATCTGAGTCGAATTCATAAATCCCCCGTACAATCGCGGCGACCGTCGGCCGCGAACGCAACATCATTACTGCAGAGGGGGGCGCGGAGATAGACGGAAGAGTCACCAGAGTGACACAATCTGTGCCAGGTGATGCAAAAGGTCTACACTTAGGAGCGCCCCGGCCCGGGCAGCGCGAGGTAGGCGAGCCGGCGCACTTCGCGTCGTCCGCGGGTCACCGTGTCGAGGATCAGGCCGGCGAAAAAGCACAGCACGGCGACGATGATCATGCCGGTGATCAGGATCGCTGTCGGGAACCGCGGCACCAGCCCGGTGTCGATGTAGGTGACGATCAGCGGCACCGCGAGGATTAGCGCGGCGACCAGCAGCAGCGCTCCGATCGTGCCGAAGAACAGCACCGGCCGCTCGGTCCGGTAGAGCGTCGCGATGGTCTTGAGGATCCGCCAGCCGTCGCCGTAGGTCGACAGCTTGGACTCCGAGCCTTCTGGGCGCGATGCGTAGCTGGTCTCCACTTCGCCCACCGGCATCCGCAGCTCGAGCGCGTGGACGCTCATCTCGGTTTCGATCTCGAAGCCCGAGGACAGCACCGGGAAGCTCTTGACGAAGCGTCTCGAGAACACCCGGTAACCCGAGAAGATGTCGGAGAAGCTGCGGCCGAACAGCCGCCCGAGCATGCCGGTGAACAGCCGGTTGCCGAGCACATGGCCGCCCCGGTAGGCGGCTTTCTCGTCATGGCGGCGGGTGCCGACGACCATGTCGAGCTCATCGGCGAGCAGCAGGTCGACCATCGCCTGCGCCGAGCTCGGGTCATAGGTCAAATCGCCGTCGGCCATCACGTAAACGTCGGCGTCGATGTCGGCGAACATCCGCCGGACGACATGGCCCTTGCCCTGCTGGCTCTCGGACCGGACGACCGCCCCGCCGGCGGTGGCGATCTCGCGGGTCCGGTCGCGGCTGTTGTTGTCGTAGACGTAGACGGTGGCCGACGGCAGCGCGGCCCGAAATCCCTCGACCGTCGCCGCAATCGCCGCTTCCTCGTTGAAGCAAGGCAGCAGCACGGCAATGCGCGGTTGGTCTGACACAAATTTCCCCGTTCGGGCTGAGCGAAGTCGAAGCCCTGCCCGTTTCACTTCCTAAAGAGAAGGACAGCCCTTCGACAAGCTCAGGGCGAACGGAGCGTTACTTTGGCGCTTTCTTCGAAGCCGCTTTCTTCGCCCCCGCCTTGGCGGGCTTCTTGTCCGCGGGCTTGCCGGCCGGGCCGTCCTTGAGCGGCTTGGCGGGTCTGGGCTTGTCGGTCGATTTTTCCTCGACCGGTCCCTTGGCCGGCTTGTTCGGATTGGGGCGGGAGTCGGCCTTGTCCGGCTTAGTAGCCGCCTTCTTGCCTTTCGCCTTGGCGGGCTTGGCGGCGGCCATATGGTCGTGCCCGCAACCGGGGCCGTGGACGTGGCCTTCCTCGCTCTCGAGGTCGGCCTCGAGCTCGGCGCGGGTCGACTGGCGCTCGCTGACCTTGGCCTTGCCGAACAGGAAATCGACGACCTTGTCCTCGTACAGCGGAGCGCGCAGCTGGGCGGCCGCCATCGGCTCCTGCTGGACGTACTGGAGGAAGCGCTCGCGGTCCTGGCCCTGATATTGCGACGCCGCCTGGCCGATCAGCCGGTTCATTTCCTGCTCGCTGACCTGGATGCCGTTGGCCTGGCCGATTTCCGACAGCAGCAGCCCGAGCCGCACCCGGCGCTCGGCGATGCTGCGATATTCGTCGGCGTCCTTGTCGATCTCGGCCAGCGCGGCCTTGGGATCGTCCTCATGGCTCGCTTCGTGGCGAATCTGCTGCATGATGTTCTGGAACTCGGCCTCGACCATCGACTGCGGCACCGCGAAATCATGCTTGGCGGCAAGCTGGTCGAGCAGCCGGCGCTTCATGTGGGTGCGGGTCAGCTCGTTGAGCTCCTGCTGCTGCTGGTCGCGAAGCAGCGTGCGCAGATCCTCGAGGCTCTTGAGCCCGAGTGACTTGGCGAATTCCTCGTCGGCCTTGGCTTCGCCGGCGGTCTTCACCGCCTTGACGGTGACCGCGAAGCTCGCCGCCTTGCCCTTCAGCTCGGCGGACGGATAGTCGCCCGGAAACTTGACCTTGACGTCGCGCTTGTCGCCGGCCTTGGCGCCGACCAGGCCTTCCTCGAAGCCCGGGATCAGCCGGCCCGAGCCGAGCTCGACCGACATGTCCTCGCCGGTCCCGCCGTCGAATGCCTTGCCGCCGACGGTACCGGCATAGTCGATCACCACCAGGTCGCCGATTTGCGCCTCATGCTTCTTGGGAGCGTCGGTCCAGCTCTTGTTGGACTTCGCGAGGTTGTCGAGCTGCTCGTCGACCGCCGCTTCGTCGACCTCGACCGTCAGCCGCTCGAGCTCGAGCCCCTCGATCTGCGGCGCCGGGACGTCGGGAAGCGCTTCCAGGCGCACCCGCACCTCGGCGTCCTTGCCGGGCTCATATTGATCGTCGAGCTCGACCTCGGGCTGCAGCGCCGGCCGCAGCTTCTTCTCCTCGAGCAGCTTCTGGACGCCGTCCTGGACCGCCCCGCTGAGCGCATCGCGCTGCAGCGTGTCGCCGTGCATCTTGCGGATGAGGTTGGGCGGTACCTTGCCGGGGCGGAAGCCGGGCATCCGCACCTGCGGAGCGATCCGCTTCACCTCCTGGTCGACGCGCGCTTCGATGTCCTTGGCGGCAATCGTCAGCATGAAGGCCCGCTTGAGGCCCTGGTTTTCCATCTCGACGGTCTTCATGGTCAAATTACAGTCCCGTTCAATCGCTTGGCCAACAAACGGCGGAAGTGGTGCGCGCGGAGGGACTCGAACCCCCACGTCTTTCGACACTTGGACCTAAACCAAGGGCGTCTACCAATTCCGCCACGCGCGCGCGGTTCGCTTCGAAGGTGCGCGGCCTATAGCAAGGATGGCTTGCGGGGCAAGCGCGGCGGGCAACCGGCGGTGTCCGCCGCGCGTTCGTCCTTCGAGGAGAATCAAGATGCAGCAATTGCCGCCGTTTCCCGACAACAATCCGCCCGAGCCGTCGCAACCCGGACAACCGTCGACGCCCGGCCAGCCGACCGAAGCGCCGAGCGAGACCCCGCCGACCGCTCCGGACATCGACGTCCCCTCGCCCGCGCAGCCGGCCACGGACCCGTCGCCGACCCCCATTTCGCCGGTGGGATGATGATCGGGCGGCCGGCCTAGCCGCGCCGGCGCGCCGAGGCGACGATCGCTTCGAAGTCGCCGATCGCATTGCCGTAATAATGCGACCGAGCGGCGTCGAACAGGATCATGTACAGCTTGCCGTCGATCACCGCTCCGACCGCCCGGCCCTTGCGCCACAGCTCGTCGGTGTCGAGATGCTCGTAGTCGAACTGGAAGCCGTTGGCGCCGAGGAACGGCCGCGGCTGCAGCGACAGCGTCCGGAAATCGATCGAGCCGCCGCGCACCCGGTACAGGCTTTCGAGCATCGAGGTGATCTCGGGAGCGCTCATGTCGGAGCGGAACTTGGGCACCTGGCGGTCTTCGGTTCGCCGCTGCCGGATCAGGTATCGGCCGCCCTTCAATCCGGTGACGAACGTCATCCCGTCGAGCAGCGGCCCGTTGAGCGTCCAGTCCTCGACCTGGCGGATGTCCTCGAACAGGAACAGCCGCCGGGTCCGGTTCCACGGCCGCGGCGCGGTCACCGCCATCGCTCCGTCGCCGACCTGGACGCTGCGGACCCGGATCAGCGAATAATAATCGCTCCCGAACCCGCCGCCGCCGGTCGACGAGCAGCCGGCGAGCGCCAGCGCGGTTGCGGCGAGAATCAGCTTGCGCGTGCGCATCATCGGCTTCGAGCTCCGTCTAGCTAATCATCTGGCGAATGAACGGCGCATCCGCGGCATTCGGCTGCATCGAAAGGTAACGCGACAGCGCCGTTCGGCCCTCCGCCTGGCGGCCCGCCTTGATCAGCGACAGGCCATGCCAGCGCCACGCTTCGGGCGGTGCGTCGGGATAAGCGACCGCGACCGCATAGCCGGCGGCGGCGCGCCGGTCGTCGCCCTGGCGGTTGCGCAGGCGCCAGACCTCGGCCTCGTAGAAGCGCAGCAGGCCGTTCCAGCCGTCGCGCGCCAGGGTCTCGATCAGATATTGGCTGGCGCCCGGGTCGTTCAGCTTGACCTGGTCGTCGAGCAGCATCTTGCGGATCGGCGAGATCGCCTGGAGGTAGCGGCCGCGGCGGTTGTCGTAGATCCGCCCCGGCACGGTGACTTCGGCCGCGGAGACCTTGAGGTCGGCGAGGCGGGCTTCCGGCGACGGGTGCGTTTCGAACAGGCCGCCGCGGCGCCGGCGGCGCTTGCGGCGATGCGGCGCGCTGGCGACTTCCTCGCCGATCAGCTGCTCCCAGGTGTTCGACATCTCGATCGCCGGATAGCCGTTCTCGGCCAGCAGCCGGGCGCCCATCGCGTCGGCTTCGGCCTCCATCACCCGGCTGTAGCGAAACAGCGACAGGATCGTGCCGAGCTGCGCCAGCTGGGTGATGTCGCCGGTGTTGACGCCGGTCGCTCCCCCGGCGACGCCCGCGACCATCGCGCCGATCGCGAACAGGTCGGTCTTGCGCCGCGTATCGCGCCAGCTGCGGATCATGTGGCGGCGCAGGAAGTGGCCCGATTCGTGGGCGATGACGCCGGCGAGCTGGGCCTCATTGCGCATGCGCAGAAGGAGGCCCGAGAAAATGACTGTAAAACCGCTCGGGAACATCACCGCGTTGAACTCGGGGATCCTCGCGACATAGATGCGCATGTCCTTGGCGGCGGGACCCCCGACGGTGCCGATCAGATTTTGCAGGTAGCGGACGACCTCGGGGTCCTTGATCAGCAGGTTCGACCCCGCGACCTCCTCCTCGACCCGGGCCATCTGTTGCCACAGGCCGATTTCGTCGCGATCGACGGGGCGGAAGCCAGGGCCGATCAGCGGCTGCATGTCGGCCGGGCGGATTCGCGCCTGGGCGACGCCGGTGGTCAGCGTTGCCGCGGCGACTCCGCCGCCGACCAGCAGCGAGCGCCGGTTCAATTCACAGCGAAAGCACATCAGCGGCTCCCCGCGGTCCGGCGGACTTCGCGCCCGGGCTTCATTCGGCCGACCAGGCGGTCGACCAGCTGCGCGGCGCCTTGCGGATTGCGCATGTCGCCCATCTTGATGCCGGCGATCTGGCTGCCGGTCTGGACGACGTTGAACCAGACGACCTCGCCGGTCTTCAGGTCGACCAGCGAAGCGTAGGCAAACTGGCCGCCGCCGCCGATATTGGGAGCGCAGAAGCCGACGAAGCAGCCGGCGATCCCGAGCACCTGGAGCGCGACCCGCCCGCTGGAGACGATATTGTCCTCGGCGTACATGAACAAAGCATAGTCGAACCCGGTCTTGCGCCCGACTTCCACGGCCTGCGAGCCGAGCGTGTAGTCGAGCCCGCGGCGCGGCTTGGTCGGCAGATAGGCGCCCATATATTTGTGCAGCGCGATCGAATTGCCGACCGCGGCGTGCAGCCGCTCGAGGTCGGCGACGGTCTCCTCGCTGACTCCGGGCAGCTCGTTGCGGCGGGAGAGGATCTTGACCTTGCCGCCGCGCTCGCCCTGCTGGGCCGCCAATGCAGCCGTGATGTTGGCGCGTGCCTGCTCGGTCCAGTCGGCGCGCGGCTCGGGCAAGCCGCCGGTGGTGACCGAATTGACGGTCACGTCGGGGCGCATCACCAGCAGCCGGTAATCGCCCTGCGGCGGAGTAAATTGCAGATCGGCGAACTGGCGCGTCTGCACGCAGCCCGCGACTGGAACGCTGAGGGCGAGCGCGAGCGCGATTCCCAGGTGACGCATATCAAACCTCCGCGATCCGCAAACCGCGGCCGCTCCCCAAATGTTCCACTGCGTGCGGCCGGATGAACGACAGATGAAAAAAAATCAGTGTTTTGAAACGATTAGCGCTGAGGGCAAGCAACGCCTTCGATTCCCGTCAGGCATCCGCCGTCGATCGAGACGGGATCCACCGGAAGCCCAAGCATCGCCGCCAGGGTCGGCATGATGTCGACGGTCTCGATCGAATCGTTGCGGTTGGCCGCCGGCATTGCGGGCCGCCAGAACAGGATCGGCACCCGCCGGTCGTAGTCCCACGGGCTGCCGTGGGTCGCGACATAGCGGCTGGGGTCGGGGATCGGGGTGACGTGCTCGCGCAAGACGACCAGCAGGTCGCCGGAACGCTCGGCGTCGAACGACGCCCGGAGCCGCTCGATCAGCGACCAGCGCTCGGGCGGAGCGCTCGGCGGCGCGGTCCGCCGCAGCTGGTCGGCGGTGTACACCGCCTGGACCTGGGGATGGGCGGTGTAGATGGCGATGGCTTCGCGCATTGCCCGCGCTCTGTCGGCCGGCTTGAGCGCCCGGTCGAGATAGATGTCGCCGAAGAAGTCGCCGATCAGCACCGGGCCGGCGAGGCCGAGCTTGGCAGCGACGCGCTTGCCGACTTTCGAAGCCTCGAGCGCCGGATCGACCCGCACGGCGCCCGGAGCGCGCTGCTGCCGGCCGCGCTCGGGAATGTCCTCGAAGCCGTGGTCGGCGGTCAGCGCCACCGCATAATTGACGCCGCTGCGGTCGAGCAGCCTGAGGAAATCGCCGAGATCGCGGTCGAGCGACAGCAATTGCAGGCACGTCTCCTGGCCGCCGTTGCCGAAGCTGTGGGCGACATAGTCGGTCGCCGATAGGCCGATCGACAGCAGGTCGGGAGCCGAGCCCTGACCCAACTTCATCTCCTGAATCAGCCCCGCGGCGAGCGCCAGCACGGCGCCGTCGAACGCCGGCGACGACCGGAACCCCGCGGAATCGCCGGCGGCGCGCTCGAAGCGGCCCGCTCCGACCGGCTTGCCGCCGCCCTCGATCGCCACCGGCCGTGCCTTGTCCGAGCACAAGGCCGGCGGGTCCAGCGCCGGCTGCGGAGCGGCGATCAGCGCCGCCACCGCCGCATTGGCGCGGGTGACGCTGGCCGGAACCGCGGCGCGCAAATCGCTGGCGAAGCGCTTGCCGTCCCAATACCAGCGCTGGTCGGCCACCCGCCCGCCCATCATCACCGCGGCGCGGTCCTTGCCGGCGACGGCGACGTTGCGGCTGGCCGGCCAGCGGGCCTTCAGCCGCTCGCCGAGAGTCGGCACCTTCAAATGCGCCGCCGACACCGTGTACTTGGTCGACGACGACCCGCCGACGCGCTCGTCCTCGGCGCAATAGATCGATTTGTCCGACCGCCCGGCCGACTGGTCGGTCCAGTAATTGGCGATGATCCCGGTGCGCGCCGGGCGCGAGCCGGTGAGCATGGTCGAATGGCCCGGGCAGGTCTCGGTCGCCGCGTGGCCCTGATAGCCGTTGCGGAACATTGTCCCGCGCGACAGCCGCCCGAGGCCGCCGAGCAGCACCGGCCGATAGTCGTCGAACAGGTCGGCGGACAGCCCGTCGATGGCGAGCACGATCACCAGCCGCGGCGCTCCGGGCGCCGCCGGCGGCGCTTGCGCAGCCGGCTGGGCGCAGGCGGCCCCCGGCAAGCAGACAAGCAGCAGCGCCGAGACCAATGTTCGCATGCCCGTTCCTCCCATCACCCGAGCTTCGCCCGCAGCCGCTCGTTGACCATTTGCGGGTTGGCCTTGCCGGCCATCGCCTTCATCACCTGGCCGACGAAGAAGCCAAACAAGGCCTCCTTGCCCGCCTTGTATTGCTCGACCTTGTCGGCATTGGCGGCGAGCACTTCGTCGACGACCGCGTCGATCGCGCCGCTGTCGGACGTCTGCTTGAGGCCCCTCGCCTCGACGATCTCGGCCGCGCCCTCACCGGTCTCGAGCATGATCTCGAACACCTGCTTGGCGAGGCTTCCGGAAATAGTGCCGTCGGCGACCAGCTCGAGCAGCTCCGCGGCGCGCTGCGGGCTGACCGGGCTGCGATCGATGGTCGTGCCGAGGCGATTGAGCGCACCGAATAGCTCCGAGGCGACCCAATTGGCGCCGGCCTTGGGCTCGGCCCCGCTGTCCAGCAGCGCATCGAAGTAGCGCGCGCTTTCGACCTCGGCGGTCAGGACGCCGGCATTGTAGGGCGTGATCCCGAGTCCCTCGTAGCGCTTGCGCTTGGCGTCCGGCAGCTCGGGCAGCGACGCGCGGCACTCCTCGACGAACGCCTCGTCGAGCTCGAGCGGCAGCAGGTCCGGGTCGGGGAAATAGCGGTAATCGTGCGCGTCCTCCTTGGAGCGCAGCGAGCGCGTGACGCCTTTGTCAGGGTCGTAAAGGCGGGTTTCCTGGACGATCGCGCTGCCGCCCTCAATCACCTCGACCTGGCGCTTCGCCTCATGCTCGATGACGGCCATCACGAAGCGAACCGAATTGACGTTCTTGGTCTCTGTCCGGGTGCCCAGTTCGCCGCCGGGCTTGCGGACCGAAACGTTGACGTCGGCGCGCATCGAGCCTTCCTCCATATTGCCGTCGCACGAGCCGACGTAGCGGAGAATTGCTCTGAGCTTCCGCAGATAAGCCCCTGCTTCAGAAGGTGAACGCATGTCCGGTCGCGAGACGATTTCCATCAGCGCGACGCCGCAGCGATTGAGGTCGACGTAGCTCATCGTCGCATGCTGGTCGTGCATCAATTTGCCCGCGTCCTGCTCGACGTGGATGCGCTCGATGCCGATCGTCTTGGCGCTGGCCTCGTCCTTGTCGTCGAGCAGCACCTCGACTTCGCCCTCGCCGACCAGCGGATGGTAGAGCTGACTGATCTGATAGCCCTGCGGCAAATCGGCGTAGAAGTAGTTCTTGCGATCGAAGCGGCTCCAGCGGTTGATCTTGGCGTCGAGCGCCAGGCCGGTCCGCACCGCCTGGCGGATGCACTCGGCATTGGGCACCGGCAGCATCCCCGGCATCGCCGCGTCGACCAGGCTGACCTGCGTGTTCGGCTCGGACCCGAAGGTGGTCGACGCGCCGGAGAACAGCTTGGCCTCGGACACCACCTGCGCGTGGACCTCAAGGCCGATCACCACCTCCCACTCCCCGGTCGAGCCTGTGATCCGATACTCGCTCACCACCATTTCTCCGCGCGATGGGTGAAGCCGGCGCGCTCCTCGATGGCGAGGCCGGCGTTGAGCACGCCCTGCTCGTCGAGCTCGCGGCCGATCAGGTGCAGGCCGAGCGGCAGCCCCGCCTCGTCGAGGCCGCCCGGGACCGACATGGCGGGGAGTCCGGCGAGGCTTGCGGGCACTGCGAACACGTCGTTCAAATACATCGCCAGCGGGTCAGTCTTCTCGCCGATTCCGAACGCGGCCGACGGGGCGGTCGGTGTGAGGATCAGGTCACAACTCTCGAACGCGTCGCGGAAATCCTGCTTGATCAAGGTCCGCACCCGCTGCGCCTTGGTGAAATAGGCGTCGTAGAAACCGGCCGACAGCACATAGGTGCCGATCATGATGCGGCGCTTGACCTCGGCCCCGAAGCCCGCCGCCCGCGTCGCCGCGTACATGTCGTCGAGGGTCTTCACCCCCTCCTCGCGCAACCCATAACGGACGCCGTCGTAGCGGGCGAGGTTCGACGAGGCTTCGGCCGGGGCGATGATGTAATAGGTCGGAAGCGCATATTGGGTGTGCGGAAGCGAGATCCTGACCGGCTCGGCGCCCGCGTCGCGCAGCCATTCGACGCCCTTGTCCCAGAGCGCATCGATGTCGGCCGGAACTCCGTCGATCCGATATTCCGCCGGAATTCCGACGCGCTTGCCCTTGAGATCGCTCGACAATCCCGCTTCCCATTTGGGCACCGGCAGGTCGAGCGAGGTCGAATCCTTCGGGTCGAACCCGGCCATCGCTTCCAGCAGGATCGCGCAGTCGCGGACCGTCTTCGCCATCGGCCCGGCCTGGTCGAGCGAGCTGGCGAAGGCGACGATCCCCCAGCGCGAGCAGCGCCCGTAGGTCGGCTTGATGCCGCAAATGCCGGTGAAGGCCGCCGGCTGGCGGATCGAGCCGCCGGTGTCGGTGCCCGTGACGCCCGGCGCGAGGCCCGCCGCGACGGCCGCCGCGGAGCCCCCCGACGAACCGCCTGGGGTCAGCGCAGCATTGCCGCCGTCCTTGCGCTTCCACGGGCTGATCACCGGGCCGTAGGCGCTGGTTTCGTTCGACGAGCCCATCGCGAACTCGTCCATGTTCAATTTGCCGAGCATCCCCGCCCCGGCCTTGCGGAGATTGGCGCTGACCGTCGATTCATAGGGCGGCTTGAAGCCTTTGAGGATGTTGCTTCCCGCCGTGGTGTCGACGCCAAGAGTCGCGAACAAGTCCTTGATGCCCAGCGGAATTCCGGCGAGCGCGCCCGCCTCGCTTTTGCCCCGAGCCGCGTCCGCCGCATCCGCCGCGCCGAGCGCATCCTCGGGCGTCTCGACCGTGAACGCATTGAGCGCCCGGGCCCCCGCGACCGCGGCGTTGAACGCCTCGGCCACCTCGCGAGCCTTGAACTCGCCCGAGCGGAACCCGTCGCGCAGTTCGGCGATCGTCAGGGAAGTGAGATCAGCCACCTTTCGTCATTCCCGCGAAAGCGGGAATCCCGCTACTCTTGGTCGCTCGTGAAACAGAAGCGGGATCCCCGCCTGCGCGGGGATGACGAATCCGCGCCATCACTCGATCACCTTGGGAACAGCGAAAAACCCGTGCTCGGCGGCGGGCGCGTTGGCGAGAACGGCGTCGCGGCAGTCGCCGTCGTTGACCACATCCTCGCGCAGCCGCAGCTTTTGGTCGATCACCGCGGTCAGCGGCTCGACGCCGTCGGTATTCACCTCGCCGAGCTGCTCGACCCAGTCGAGGATGTTGTTGAGCTCGGGCGCCAGCGCGGCGATTTCCTCGTCGCTCATCGCAATGCGCGCGAGCCGCGCGATGTGGCGCACCTGTTCGTGAGAAACGGACATGCGGCGGGCGATAGCTGCGGGTCCGAGACCCTTCAACCTATTCGAACGGCTCCCCGACCGGCTTGCCGTCGACGTAGAGCTGCCGACGGGGAGCCGGGCGGACCTCGATTCGAGCCGTCGCAAGCTCGCCGACGCGCGGCGCCGCCGGGGCGCGGGCAACCTCGACGTCGGCCGGCTGGCTCATGTCGATGACCATCGAGGTGACGACTCCGCCGCTGCGGTCGCCGCCGTCGTCATGGCCGACGACGACCAGCAGGCGTGAGCGGCCGATATCGATCACCGCGCACTCCGTCGTCTCGCGGCACAGATTCCGCTGGGCAAGCCGCTGGAGCATGTCCGGTGTCAGCCGAAGTCCCGGCGACAGCAGCCGCACCCGCTTGGCCACCTGGTCGGCTTCGGTCGCGGCCCGGGTCCGCTCGGCGACTGCCCAGCGGTCGGTCGATTTGAGCGCCGAAGCCGCCATCGCCCGCCACGCGGCCGGCCCGGAACGCGCGACCTGAGCCAGCCGCTTACGCCCCGCGGGTCCGAAATCGAACGCCATCGCCGCCCAGTCGAACTTCGCCGGCTCGACCCGTCCGCTCTCCAGCCTGGCGAGCTGCGAGCGGGCGGAGATCGCTCCGAAGTCGAGAATCGGCAGCGCCAGGAACAGCGCCACGCCGCACACCGCGATCGCCAGCTTGGTCTGCACGGGCCGCAGCGGGCCGTCGAATTCGCGCCGCCCGCGCCAGATCGACCACCAGCCGCCGAGCCCGTAGGCGATCGCCACTCCGACCGCGATCGCGCCCCAGATGCGCTCGGGCGTCCAGCCGTATTCGCCGATCCTTATGCCCATCGCGAAACCGGCGAGGACGGCCAGCGGCAACACCACCGCGACCAGCGCCAGCGCCGACCAGCGCAGCACGGGGTTGGTCGCGACGTCCTCGCGGCCATCGCCGATCACCGCATTGGCGAGCAATATCGAGCCGGCGCTCGCGGCCAGCAGCAGCGCCGCAGCGGAGACCCAGCTGTCCCACAAGCCGCCGAGCCCCGCGAACGGGATCGACACGAGGAAGACGACCAGGGCGAAGGCGAGCACCGGCGCCAGCACCGAAAACACAACCATTACCAAGCGCTGCAGCGTCGCGACCAGGCGATCGCGCTCGCGAAGCAGGCCGAAGGCGCCGCCGAACGCGAAGCCGGCCAGCATCCAGCCGAACCACTCGTCCTTGAGCAGCTCCTTCAACAGGCCGATGCCGATCAGGTCGAACAGCCCGGCGATCAGCCACGCGAGGAGGTAGGTGATGCCGGTGAAGAACAGGCTGGCGGCACCGATCACCGCGTCGGCCCAGGCGTGCGAATGCAGCCGTCCGTAAGGGAATCGCCAGGCGCCCTCGTCGCGCACCGTCTGGAACAAAGGCGCGGCGACAATCACCGCGAACAAAGCGGAGAAATACGGCCATTCGAACAGCTCGCCCTGGCGATTGTAGCCGGCGCTGAACCAGCCGACGAGCGCGACCACCAATCCCCAGCCGACGGCGAAGGCGAGCGACCACAGCCACCGCGGCCGCTCGACGGTGACGACGAACGCCAGCGTCGCGACGACGACGAACGTCGCCCCCGCCTGCCGCGCCGGGGTCAGCTCGGAGACGTCGCGGTAATCGGTCAGCAAATAGAAGATCAGCCCGGCGGTCGAGCAGATCGCCGCCATGATCCACGGCCGCAGCGGCCATTCCTCGGTCTGTGTGTCGAGCCGCTCGGACATCGATGTCTCCCCCTGTGCAATCTGTGGCAGCGCTGCACTGGCGCGACAAGGCGTGGCGCTGCCGGCTGCGGAAAGGCATGAGGAAGTTCTGAGGCTTTGCTGAAAAGCGAAGGCCGCGGCCGCCTTGCCCGCTGGTGGGCCCTCCCCTAACGCCGCGCTCGATGTGCGCCCGCCGCTTCCTGTTCGTCATTTTCATCCTGACCCTGCTCGCGGTCGCGGGAGCGGTCGCCATCTTCCAGTTCGGCGACCGGGTGCTGCTCCGGACCACGGTGCCGAAGGGCCATTTCACCGCGCCTCCGCCGAGCAGCGGGCCCGACTATGCCGACAATTCGAACTGGATCGCCAGGCCCGGCCTCGCCGACGATCCATCCTCGTGGCGGCCGTCCGACGACCCGCGGCCGTTGGTCCCCAAGGGCGCGCACGCCTTCTTCATCCACCCGACCACCTATCTCGAGCGCGACCGCTGGAACGCGCTGCTCGACGACCGCCAAAGCCACGAGCGTGCCGCGCTGTTCGTCCAGAGCCAGGCGAGCGCGTTCGGCGACGCCGCCAATGTCTGGGCGCCGCGCTACCGTCAGGCCGCCTACGGCGCGTTCCTGCTCGACAGCAAGGATGCCCGGGCGGCGCTCAACCTCGCTTATGCCGACGTCGCGCGTGCCTTCGACGCGTTCGTCGCCGGCATCCCGCCCGGCGAGCCGATCATCCTCGCCGGCCACAGCCAGGGCGCCCTGCACCTGATGCGGCTGCTCCAGGAGCGCGTCGCCGGCAAGCCGCTGCGAAACCGGGTCGCCGCCGCCTACATCGTCGGCTGGCCGATCAGCGTCACCGCCGATTTGCCGGCGCTCGGCATGCCGCCGTGCCGGTCGCCGGACCAGGCCGGCTGCGTCCTGTCGTGGATGAGCTTCGCCGAGCCGGCCAACCCAGAGCTGGTGATCGACAGCTATGAAGGCTCGGCCGGGCTGACCGGTGCGAAGCGCGAGCGCGACCACATCCTGTGCGTCAACCCGCTCACCGGGAGCCAGGATGGAGCCGCGCCGCCGGCGGCCAACCGCGGCACCCTGGTCCCGTCGGCCGACCTGCGCTCGGCAACCCTGGTGCCGGGCCGAGTCGGAGCGCGCTGCGACCGCGGGCTGCTGATCCTCGAAGGGTCGATCCCGCTGCTTGGACCGTACGTCCTGCCGGGCAATAATTACCACGTATACGATTATGCGCTGTTCTGGGATGCGGTCCGGAACGATGCGCTGCGCCGGGAGACCGCGTGGCAGGCGCGGCGGTGATCACGGACCGCCCGGCCAAATTCGCCGCTGCGCTTCCCGGTGCGGGCAAGCTCGCCGGCCTCGATGTCGGCACTCGAACCATCGGCCTCGCCTTGTGCGACACCGGCTGGAGCTTCGCCGGGCCTTCGCAAACCATCCGCCGAAGCAAGTTCACCGCCGACCTCGAGGCGCTGCGCTCGTTCGTCGAGCGCGAGCGGGTCGCGGGCCTGGTCGTCGGACTGCCGCTCAACCTCGACGGCAGCGATTCGCCGCGCACCCAATCGGTCCGCGCCTTCGCCCGCAACCTCGGCCCGCTTGGCCTGCCCATCCTGCTGTGGGACGAGCGCTGGTCGACGCAGGCGGTCGAGCGGGCGATGATCGACGCCGACGTCAGCCGCGCCAAGCGCGCGCAAGCGGTCGACAAGCTGGCCGCCGCGCACATCCTGCAGGGCGCAATCGACGCGCTGGCCAATCTCCCCGCGCCCGAATAAGCGCGGCGGCCGTGGACCTGCTTTCGATCGACTCCCTCAGCGACGACCAGATCGCGACGATCCTCGACGCGGGCGATCGCTTCGTCGACGCGAACCGCTCGGGCACCGCGCCCGAGGCATCGCTCGCCGGGCGGATCGTCTTCAACCTGTTCTACGAGAACTCGACCCGGACGCTGATGTCGTTCGCCGTCGCCGCCCATCGACTGGGAGCGCAGGTCGTGACGCTGCCGGTTGAACATTCTTCGACGAAAAAGGGCGAGACCCTCGACGACACGGCACGCACGCTCAACGCGATGGGGCCCGATGTCCTCGTTATCCGCCACCCCGAAAACGGCGCCCCGGCGCGGATGGCCGAAATCATGGACTGCCCGGTGGTCAACGCCGGCGACGGCACCAACGAGCACCCGACCCAGGCGCTGCTCGACGCTTTGACCATTCGCCGGCACTTCGGCCACATCGACGGGCTCAAGGTGGCGATCTGCGGGGACATCAAGCATAGCCGCGTCGCGCGCTCGAACGCCAAGCTGCTGCCGAGGCTCGGCGCGCAAGTGCGCCTGGCCGGCCCGCCGGCGCTATTGCCCGACGACCTTCCCGGCAGCGGCGCCATCGAGCCGGCGATCGACGGCGCCGACGTGGTGATGATGCTGCGGGTCCAGCGCGAACGCCTCGAGGAAGATTTGAACGATGCGCCCGGCGAGTACCTCGGCCGCTACGGGCTGACTCCTGAGCGGCTGAAGCGAGCGGCGCCGAACGCCGTCGTCATGCACCCGGGCCCGATGAATCGCGGCGTCGAGATCGACAGCGCCCTTGCCGACGATCCGGAGCGCTCGTTGATCCCGCTTCAGGTCGAAGCAGGCGTTGCCATACGGATGGCCTGCCTGCGATTGCTGGCCGGAAACGCCTAGCGCGAAGCAAGACGGACAGGAGCGTCGCCGGCGACCGAGCGCACGAAGCAGCTTGCCCCGGCGCGGCGCAAGGACACGCACAAATTCTTGGCCTCGCTGGAACCGCTGAAGCCCTTGACCGAAAGGCGATAGACGAGGCCCTTCGAACTGTTGAAGCGAGCGCTCATCGGCGAGTAGTCGCGAAGCATCGAATAGCGCTTGGACGCCGCGTCCCACGCGGCCGCCACGCGCTGCGGCGAGCCATAGGCGCCGATCTGCACGACCGCGGTCGAATTGCCGCCGTGGCGAACCCGCGCGGGCTTGACCTTGGCGACAACCTTGGCGGGTTTCGGCTGGGCCTTGGGCAGCCCCACCATCTCCGCCAGGACCGAAGGCACCTCGGCGACCGCCGCGGCGGCGGCGGCGATGATCTTGCTGGCCGCCTGCGGTGCCGGCGCCTGAACTTCAGGAGCGGGCGCCGCTGGAACTGGCGCGACGGCGACGAATGCCGGCGTCGGCTCGGCCGCCGGAGCGACCGCAAGCTGATCGAACTGCGGCACAAAGTCGCGCTCGGCGGCCGGTTGTGGCTGCGGCTTCGGCACATAAGCGGCGACCTGCTGCGGCTTCGCCACCGCCGGAGCCGCCTGGGCGGTGCGGGTCGAAGTGCCGCGAAGCGCGAGTCGAGTCGGCTGTCCGGGGTCGCTGGCGGCAGGAGTGACTCCCGTCAAAGCGGCAACCTGGTCGGACGCGGTGCGCGGCTTGGCGAACGCCATCCACTGCTGGATCCGGGCGTCGACCAGTTCGGGTGAAAGATCCTGCGCTGCAACGGCGCGCGCCGCATCCCAATCGCCGGTCAAAGCACGGGCAAGAGCGAGATTCTGGCGAAGCCGCGCATCGGCCCCGGGCTGGTGAGCGGCGGCTTCGAGCATTGCAGCGGCTTCCTGCGGCTGGCCGGCAAGCGCCATCGCGAGACCGTGATCGGCCGGCTCGAGCATTCCGCGAGCCTCGCCAAGCAGGCCGAGGGCTTCGCCGTTGCGACCCTGGGCGATCTGGACCAGCGCGAGCTTGAGAATCACCTGCGGCTGGTTGGCGATCAAGGCGAGCGAGTCGCGGTAGGCGCCTTCGGCCGAAGCAAAACGGCCCGATGCGAAATAGGTGTTGCCGAGCAACGCCCGGAAGCCGGCGTCATTGGGGCTCTTCTCGACCGCGCGCTCGGCGAAGTTCACCGCCGTCGCAACATCGTTGTCGTTGAGAGCCGCCAGGGCCCGCATCGCCAGGCCGATGTCGCCCTGCTTGTCCGAGCCCTTGAAGATGGATGCGCTGCGTCCGGCCGGAGTAGCGCAACCCGCGATGACCGAAGCCAAGGCCATTGCCGATAGTGCGGAGCCGAAGCGGAGCGATTTTGACATCAGATTATCCCTTGCGGTTGGCTTTCTGCGCCAGGCTGTCGAGCTCCGGCATGGAGTCGAGCAGCGCGTCGAGCGCGTCGGTGACCAGCATCTGGGCCGAGCGGCCGCTGACGGCGCAGGCCAGGCGAAGCTTCAAATGGCGGTCACGGTCGAGGCGAAGAGTGAATGCCGCCTTGGCCTTGCTTCCCGGTGCCGCGCGCGGCGCCGAAACCAGGCGGGCGACGGCAGCGCGGGGCGCAGCCAGCTCGACCACCACCGGGGGCTCCTGCTTGTCGGCCTGAGGCATCTTCGGCGCGGGCGTTTCAGCCTCGGGCGCTTTGGCCTCTGGTTCGTACAGCTCGGCGGTCTCGTCGATCTCCTCGCCTGCCTCGGTGAATTCCTCGTCCGGTACGTCCAGCCGGTCGGCGATTTGGGCCTGCTGACTGTGAACCGGCGACTGGATCGGCGTCAGCGCGGCGACCGGATTGCGCAGTGGCTGCTTCTCGAGCTCCTCGCCGAACGCATCGTGAGTCTCGTCGCGGGCCGCCGAGGTCGCCTTGGGCGGTTCGAAGCCCATGTCGTCCCAGCCGAGATCCTCGAGCGAGGCGCCGCCCTGGCCGAAGCCCTGCGGCCGCATGGCCGGGCGAGCGGCACCCTTGCGGGCCAACAGGCCGGAAGAGAGCGACGCGAAAACCTTCGGTTCGCTTTTCACTTGGTCGTTCCCTTACTGGCCGGCCACGCGACGGCCGAAGCCGCCAACCGGGCGAGGGGAAATCGGAGCCGCGGCTCCGGGAGCCGCGAATACGGTGCGGCGGAAATTCTTTTCGAGACGGTCGGAGATGTAATCCCAAAGCTCGACGACTTCGCGCGCCGAGCGGCCGTTGGGATCGACTTCCATGACCGTGCGCCCGTCGATCATCGACGCGGCGTAATCGGTTCGGTGATGCATCGTGACCGGGGCGACCGTGCCGTGCTGCGACAAGGCGACCGCGGCCTCGTAGGTGATCTTGGCCTTCGGGGTCGCGCCGTTGACGACGAACAGCAAGGGCTTGCCGGCGCGGTCGCACAAATCGACCGTGGCGCCGACGGCGCGAAGGTCGTGCGGGCTCGGCCGGGTCGGAATGACGATCAGCTCGGCAACCGCGATGACGCTCTGGATCGCCATGGTGATCGCCGGGGGAGTGTCAATGACCGCAAGCCGGAAGCCCTGCTGGCGGAGGACCTCGAGGTCGGAAGCAAGGCGAGCGACCGTGGTCTGGGCAAAAGCCGGCATGTCGGCCTCGCGCTCGTTCCACCAGTCGGCCAGGCTGCCTTGCGGATCGATGTCGATCAGACAGACCGGGCCGGCCCCCGCCAGCTGCGCCTGCACCGCAAGATGTCCGGACAAGGTGGTTTTACCCGACCCGCCCTTCTGCGATGCCATTGCCAGAACGCGCATGCTTTTCCCCCGCCCGATAAACTGCGTTGAGCAGCGGGAGTGACACTCAAGCCTCTAAAATCTGGTTAACAGTGGCACGACCTTGTTGCCCGCCGTGAACAGCCGGTTACAGTGGACCGATGCGGCCAGGGATGCGAAAATTTGCGCTGACGGCGCTGCTGCTGGCGATGGCGGCAAAGGCCGATGCCCAGTCGGTCAAGGCCGGAGTCGAGGCCTGGCAGAGCGCCGATTACGATTCGGCGGTCAAAATCTGGCGGCCGCTCGCCGAAGCCGGCGATGCCGACGCCGCGTTCAACCTTGGCCAGGCCTATCGGCTCGGGCGCGGAGTCGAGGTCAGCCTTGCCGCGGCCCAGACCTGGCTCGAGCGCGCGGCGCGCAAGGACCATCTCGATGCACAGACGACTCTCGGGCTGCTGCTGTTCAATGGCGGCGACCGGGTCAGCGGGCTGCGCTGGCTTCGAACCGCCGCCGATCAGGGCGAGCCGCGAGCGCTGCTGATCTACGGCACCGCCTTGTTCAACGGTGACGGAGTCGTTCGCGACCCGATCCGTGCCTACGCTTTTGTCAGCCGGGCGGCGGCGCAAGGACTGGCGCCCGCAACGACGACCTTGGCCGAGATGGACAAGTTGATCCCGCTCGAGGAGCGTAAGAAGGGCGTCGCTTTGGCGCAGACCCTGGCCAAACCGGCCAAGCCTGCCAAGGCCGAGAAGCCGACGGCGGCTAAGCCCCCCGCTAAAGCGGCGGCCAAGATAGCGACGAAAGCGCCAGCGAAGGAAACCGCGACTCCGCCGGCGAAGGCAAGCGGTGAATGGCGGATCCAGCTGGGTGCTTTTTCGAAGCTTGCGTCGGCCGAGGCCTTGTTCGCCAAGCTGTCCGGCGACAGCGCGCTGACCGGCCGGCAACCCTTCTATGTGCCTGCCGGAGCCGTCACTCGGCTCCAGGTCGGGCCGTTCGAGAGTCGAGCTGCAGCAGCGGCCGCCTGCGCGGCGCTGTCGCGCCGGGGCCACGCCTGCTTCGCGGTCGCCGCCAGGTAGCGGTCAGGCCTCCGCCCACTCGCGCCGCGGGATTCCCTGGACCCACAGCAACGCATCGAGGCCGTGGTGATTGAGGCACGCGTCGGCGACCTTCGCGAGCGCCGGCTTGGCGCGAAAGGCGACCCCCAGCCCCGATTCCTGGATCATCAGCCGGTCGTTGGCGCCGTCGCCGACCCCGAGCACCTCCCCCGGCTGCAGCCCGAGCTCCTCGCGGGCGGCGATCAATGCTGTGCGCTTGGCCTCGGCGTCGACCACCGGGCTGTGGACCTCACCGGTCAGGAGCGCGTCAGTGATCCCGAGGCGATTGGCATGAACTCGGTCGAAACCAACGTCGCTCGCCACCGGCTCGGCAAAGGACAGGAAGCCGCCGGAAACCAACAGGCAGCTCGCGCCCAGACCGCGCATCGTCCGGACCAAGGTCTCAGCGCCGGGGTTGGCCCGCACGCGCTCGGCGAGGCAACGCGCAATCGTGCTTTCCTGCATGCCGGCCAGCAGCGCGACCCGCTCGCGTAACGCGGCTTCGAAATCGAGCTCACCCTGCATCGCCCGCTCGGTGATCGCGGCGATCTCGTTCTTGAGCCCGGCGAAATCGGCGAGCTCGTCGATGCACTCCTGGCCGATGATCGTCGAATCCATGTCGGCGACCAACAGCTTGCGGACGCGCGGGCCGTCGGCCTGGACGACAACGTCCGCCTCGGGCAGCGCTTCCAGCACCCATCGTGCGGCCTTGAGGTCGGTCGAGAAACGCAGGTCGGCGGCGTCGCCGTCGTCGATCCAGCCGGCAAATTCGGCGCTCGGATCGAGCTCGCGGAGCAGGCCGAGCGCCCGCTCCACCAGCCTGTCATCGAGCCGTCCGGCTGCTATCAGCGTCGCAATGCCCACTCGTCCTCCGCTCGCCCTCATTGCCGGTCCGACCGCGAGCGGCAAGTCGGCGCTGGCATTGGCGCTCGCCGAGCAAGCCGGCGGAGTGATCGTCAACGCCGACAGCGCCCAGCTCTACCGCGACTTGCGGGTGCTGAGCGCCGCCCCGGGCGACGGCGACCGCGCGCGCGCCGAGCACCGGCTGTACGGAGTGATCGACGGCGCCGAACCCTGCTCGGCGGCCGACTGGGCGGCGATGGCCCGCCGCGAGATCGACGACATCCACGCGCCCGGCAAGCTGCCGATCCTGGTCGGCGGCACCGGCCTCTATTTGCGCACCTTGCTCGAGGGCATCGCGCCGGTGCCGCCGATCGACGCGGAGGTCCGCCGCGAGGTTCGCGACGCCACGGTCGAAGTAAACCGGTTGCGCCTGTCGAAGCTCGACCCTGAGGCTACCGCCCGCCTCCAGCCGGGGGACTCGACCCGGATCGGGCGCGCGCTCGAGGTCGTGCTGTCGACCGGACGGACGCTCGCCGCCTGGCAGCGGCACCGGCGGGGCGGGATCGGCGAAGCGGTCAGCCTGCGCCCGTTGATCCTGCTGCCGCCGCGCGATTGGCTCCGAGCGCGCTGCGACGAGCGTTTCGCGGCGATGATCGAGCATGGCGCGATCGGAGAGGTCGAAGCGCTTTTGATGCGAAAGCTCGACCCGAAGCTGCCGGTGATGCGGGCGATCGGAGTGCGCGAGATCGCGGCGTATCTCGCCGGCGAGACCAGCCGCGAGCAGGCGATCATTCTCGGCCAGCAAGCCACCCGCCAATACGCCAAGCGGCAGTATACCTGGTTCGCCAACCAGCCGCCGCCGGAATGGCCGCGCTTCACCAAGCCCCTCGACAGCGAGAGCATCGGGGCCGCGCTGGAACTGCTGCTCCCGAACGCCTAGGCACGCGCCATGGAATTGCTCCGCGAGGCCGACATCGATCCCTCCCCGCTCGCCGGCAAGCGCGTGGCGATCGTCGGCTTCGGCAACCAGGGACGCGCGCAGGCGCTCAACCTCAAGGACAGCGGCATCGACGTGGTCGTCGGTCTGCGCGCTCATTCGGCGAACGCCGCGGTCGCCGAGGGCCAAGGGCTGGACGTTGACCTAGTCGAGCAAGCCGTGGCCTCGGCCGACGTCGTCATGCTGCTCGCCCCCGACGAAATCCTCGGCCAGGCGTACCAAGAGATCGAGCCGCACATCCGCGACGGCGCGGCGCTCGGTTTCAGCCACGGGCTGGCGATCCACTTCGACTTCATCAAGCCGCGCGCCGACCTCGACGTCTTCCTTCTCGCTCCGAAAGGTCCCGGCACCGCGCTGCGCTCGCTGTACGAGGCTGGCGACGGCATGATCGCGCTCTGGGCGGTCGCCCAGGACCGCAGCGGCACGGCGCGCGAACTGGCGCTGGCTTACGGCCGAGCGATCGGGTGCGCGCGCGTGGGGCTGATGGCGTCGAGCTTCGCCGAGGAGTGCGAGGCCGATTTGTTCAACGAGGCCGCCGTGGTGTGGGGCGCGGTGCCCGAAATCCTGATCGCGGGTTTCGACACGCTGGTCGCCGGCGGCGTGTCTGAGGAGGTCGCCTATCTCGAGTGCGTCGGCGAGCTGAAGCTTCTCGCCGGACTGATCGAAGAGCGCGGCATCGCCGGGATGCGCGAGGCGATTTCGACCACCGCGGAGCTCGGCGCAACCTTGAGCGGGCGACGGATCGTCGATTCCGGGGTGCGGGAACGGATGGCCGCGATCCTCGTCGAAATCCGCGATGGCAAGCTCGCCGAGGAGCTCAAGCGTGAAGGTACGGACGGCTATCCGCGGCTTGAGCGGGCGCGCTCGGAGGCCAAGGCGTTAGCGGTCGAGCAGGCCTTCCAGCGACTGCGCTCTAGCCGACCACCTCGGGGGCGCTGACCGGCCGGTCGCCAACGGAAGCCTTCTCGAGATAGGCGCGCTGCAGCTCGCGGTGGGCGTGCTGCGCTTCCGGATCGGTCGCGGCGAGCGCCAGCTCGAGCTCTTCGGCCGCCCGACGGGCGTAATAGATGCGGTCTTTCTGATCCAGCATAACCCCGGCTCCTTCGCGGTGTCCCTTATAGCAGCTTTGCGGCGAAAGTCGCTTCCTGATCCGGTTTGAGAATCGGTCCAACCTTCGAGCGCCATCTATTTGCGGCCGAACAGTTTCTCGATTTCGCCATGGCCGAGCTTCACCCAGGTCGGCCGGCCGTGGTTGCACTGGCCCGAGCGCGGAGTGACCTCCATCTCGCGCAGCAGCGCGTTCATCTCGGCGACCGAGAGGATCCGCCCGGCGCGGACCGAGCCGTGGCAGGCGATGGTCGCGGCGACATGATCGAGGCGGTCGCGCAGGCCGAGCGCCTGGCCGAGTTCGGCAAGTTCGGCGGCGAGGTCGGCGATCAGGCCCCGAACATCCGCGGTCCCGAGCGGTGCCGGGGTCGCCCGGACCAGCATCGCCGTTGGGCCGAAGCGCTCGATCTCGAGCCCAAGCTCGGCGAGCTCGCCCGCGGCGCCTTCCAGCCGATCGCAGTCGGGCTCGTCGAGCTCGACTACTTCGGGGATCAGCAGCGCCTGCGGAGCAACCGCCCCGCCGGTCCCGGCTCGCCGCATCCGCTCGAGCATCAGCCGTTCGTGCGCCGCATGCTGGTCGACGATCACCAGCCCGTCCTGCGCCTCGGCGACGATGTAGGTCGCGGCCACCTGCCCGCGCGCGACTCCCAGCGGGAAACTCGGCACCGGCTCGGTCGCGGCTTCGGCGCGAGCGGCGGGCGCGTGGTCGAACAAGGCGCGAGCCTCGGCGACTAGCCCCTCCCGCTCGCGGGAGGGGTTGGGGAGGGCATGTTCGAGCTCGGCGGCGAAACCGGACAGGCCCTCCCCCCGGCCCCCTCCCGCTGGCGGGAGGGGGAGAGCACTCGTCCACATCACCGGGGCGGCGGCCTGCTCGTGGGCGGCGCTTCGGTGGCCGGCCTCATCCAGCGCCCGGCGCAGCCCGCCGATGATCAGCCCGCGCACCGCCGAGGGGTCGCGAAAGCGGACTTCGGTCTTGGCCGGGTGGACGTTGACGTCGACGTCGTCGAGCGGGACGTCGAGGAACAGCGCCGCGACCGGGTGACGATCGCGGGCGATGAGGTCGCGGTACGCGGCGCGCAACGCCCCGACCAGCAAGCGGTCCTTCACCGGACGTGAATTGACGAACAGGAACTGCTGGTCGGCCATGCCGCGGTTGAAGGTCGGCAGGCTGATCACACCGGTCAGCCCGAGCCCGTCGCGGCCGCAATCGACGCCGATGCCGTGGCGGTCGAGCTCGTGGCTGAGCAGCTCGGCGACCCGGGCCGGCGCGGCGGCCGGCTGCAGCGACAGCACCCGACGGCCGTCATGCTCGAGGCTGAAGGCAACGTCCGATCGCGCCATCGCCAGCCGCTTCACTGCGTCCAGGCAAGCCGCGTATTCGGCGCGCGGGCTGCGCAAGAACTTGCGGCGCGCCGGCACCTTGGCGAACAGTCCCTCGACCCGAACGCGAGTACCGGGCGGAAGCGCGGCCAACCCCTCGCCCGCCGGATCGCCATGGTCGATCTCGATCCGCCACCCGTCCGCTCCGGCTTCCCGGCTTTCGAGGGTCAGCCGCGACACGCTGGCGATCGAGGGCAAGGCCTCGCCGCGAAAGCCGAAGCTGGTCACCCGGTCGATCGCCCCGTCCGGAAGCTTGGACGTGGCGTGGCGCTCGAGCGCCAGCGCCATCTGCCCGGGGGCCATGCCGCTGCCGTCGTCGATCACCTCGATCAAATCGGTCCCGCCCGCCGCCAGCCGGATCGCGATCGACCGAGCGCCGGCGTCCAGAGCATTCTCAATGAGCTCCTTGAGCGCGCTCGCCGGCCGCTCGACGACCTCCCCCGCCGCGATTCGATCGATCAGCTCGGACGGAAGTCTCGTTATTGACATGTTAAGGGTCCTAGCCCAATCGAATCACTACCGAGAAGCGTTGATTTTCTCCGGAATTTACAACGCTTTCACCGGTAGGGGTTTAGGGTTTCGTAAATCGGGGTGACGGCGGCGTTAACCCTAAATTGCGGATTAGCGAGAGATACAAAACAGATGTTCTGGGCGCGCTGGTTCAAATGGATGTCGCACGACATGGCGATCGATCTCGGGACCGCCAATACGCTGGTCTATGTGCGGGGCCGCGGCATCGTCCTGAACGAGCCGTCGGTGGTCGCGATCGAGACCATCAACGGGGTCAAAAGGGTCAAGGCCGTCGGCGAGGACGCCAAGCTGATGATGGGCAAGACCCCCGATCAGATCGAGGCCATCCGCCCGCTTCGCGACGGGGTCATCGCCGACATCGACGTCGCCGAGCAGATGATCAAGCACTTCATCCACAAGGTGCACGGCGGCAAGATGCGCGCCTGGCGCTTCCCGGAAATCGTCATCTGCGTCCCTTCTGGATCGACTTCGGTCGAGCGCCGCGCGATCCGCGACGCCGCGTCCAACGCCGGGGCGAGCTCGGTCTATTTGATCGAGGAGCCGATGGCCGCCGCGATCGGCGCCGACATGCCGGTCACCGAGCCGATCGGTTCGATGGTCGTCGATATCGGCGGCGGCACGACGGAAGTCGCGGTCCTCAGCCTGCGCGGCCTCGCCTACACCACGTCGGTGCGGGTCGGCGGCGACAAGATGGACGAGGCGATCTCCTCCTACGTCCGGCGCAACCACAACCTCCTGATCGGCGAAGCGACGGCCGAGCGGATCAAGAAGGAAGTCGGCATCGCCAAGCCGCCGGTCGACGGCATCGGCAAGACCGTCCACATCAAGGGCCGCGACCTGGTCAACGGCGTCCCCAAGGAAATTTCGATCAACCAGGGCCAGATCGCCGAGGCGCTCTCGGAGCCGGTCGGGACGATCGTCGAAGGCGTCCGGATCGCGCTCGAGAACACCGCGCCCGAGCTCGCCGCCGACATCTGCGACCAGGGCATCGTGCTGACCGGCGGCGGGGCGCTGCTCCAGGGGCTCGACGAGGTGCTTCGCGACGAAACCGGGCTGCCGGTGACGGTGGCCGAGGATCCGCTCACCTGCGTCGCGCTCGGCACCGGCCGCGCGCTCGAGGAAGAGCAGTTCCGCGGCGTGCTGCAAACCGCCTGACGGAAGGCTGAGCGTTGGCGCCCCCGCGCCCCGGTTGGTCGAGACGGGCGCAGTACGGGCTGTTCTTCAGCTTCGTCGCCGTCGTTGCCGGGCTCGTCGTCGGCATCTTTTTCCTGATTCTGTCGCTGGTTGCACCGAAAACCTTTGAAGGCGTTCGCGGCGCGGCTCTGGATGTGACGGCTCCGGTCAGCGCCGGCCTCCATGAAGTGAATGCAACCGCCAAGGGCCTGGTCAGCGGCGCCGGCGATTATTGGGACGCGGCCCACCAGAACGCCAAGCTCAAGCGCGAACGCAAGGCGATGCTTCGGCGGATGATCGAGGCCAGGGCGATCCTCCAGGAGAACCGCCAGCTCAAGGCCGCGCTGCAGCTTCGCGAGCGCAATCGCGACGCGGTCGCCGCCGGTCGCATCGTCGGCTCGTCGCTGAGCAGCCCGCGGCGCTACGCGGTGCTGTCGGTCGGGACCGGCGACGGAGTGCGGATCGGAATGCCGGTGCGTTCGCCCGACGGGCTGATCGGCCGCATCGTCGACGCTGGCGCGATGGCGTCGCGAGTGCTGCTGATTTCCGACCGCTCGAACATCGTTCCAGCCCGGCTGTTGCGCGGCGGGCTGCCGGTCATCGCCCAGGGCCGCGGCGACGGGAGCATCGATGTCCGCCCGCTCGAAGTCGGGCGCAATCCGTTCCGGCGCGGCGACATCATCATCACCTCGGGCACCGGCGGCCTGTATCCACCGCTGGTGCCGGTCGCCCGCGTCGTGCGCCTCGACGACGACGGGGCGATCGCGCTGCCGCTCGCCGACCCCGCGAACACCAGCTTCGCGGTCGTCGAACCGCCCTACGAGCCGGAGGCCAGCGGGGCCGCCGCGCGCGAAGCGGCGGAGGCGCCCTGATGGTCCGCGCAGCGCTCGGTTCCGGACGGCGGGTCGGCCAGGGCCCGCGGGTCGGCGCCGCCTACCTTCCGGCCGCATCGGTGGTCGCGGCTTCGATGCTTTCGGCCCTGCCGATCGTCTCGACCAGCGGCTGGTACCCGGAGTTCGGTTTCCTCGCGCTGATCGCCTGGCGGCTGCTTCGATCGGATCCGTGGCCGGCCTGGTGGGCGGCGCCGCTGGGCCTCGCCAACGACCTCATCACCGGCGCTCCAATCGGGCTCTCGGTGGCCCTGTGGACCGCGACCATGATCCTGCTCGACCTGGTCGACCGGCGCACCATTTGGCGCGATTATTGGATCGAATGGGCGCTTGCCGCGATGCTGCTGATGGTCAACGAGCTGGCCGAGCGCTGGGCCGCCGGAATGGCCGGCGCGGCGACGCCGGTGGCCTCGGTCGCGCCGCCGCTGCTGATCTCGGTGTTCGCTTTCCCGATCGCCGCCTGGGCCGTCGCCAGGATCGACCGCTGGAGGCTCGGGCGATGAGCGTCGGCGGCGGCAAGCGCTTCACCTCGGTCCACCAGTCGCTGACCTTTTCGCGGCGGATGCTGCTTACCGGCGGACTGCAAGCCGCGATCGGAGCGGTCCTCATCGGGCGGCTCGGCTGGCTGTCGATCGCCGAGAACGAGCGCTATCAACTGATGTCCGAAAGCAACCGGGTGCAGCTGATCATCGTCCCGCCGCGGCGCGGCTGGATCATCGACCGCTACGGCAAGCCGATCGCCATCAACCGAAGCGACTTCCGGGTCGACCTGATCCCCGAGCAGCTGGGCGACGTCGAGCGTACCCTGACCACCCTGGCCGGGCTGCTCGACCTCAATGTCGACGACGTCGACCGAATCCTCAAGGAGCTGAAGGCGGCCAAGGGCTACCAGCCGGTCCAGGTCGCCGAGAACGTCCCGTATGAGAATTACGCGGCGGTGACGGTGCGGCTGCCCGAGCTGCCCGGGGTCCAGCCGATGCGCGGCTTCTCGCGCTTCTACCCGGACGGTCCCGCGGTCGGCCATCTGATCGGCTATGTCGGCGCGGCGTCGGCCGAGGAATATGAAAAGGAAAAGAACCCGCTGCTGATCACTCCCGGTTTCAAGATCGGCAAGGAAGGGCTCGAGGAGACACTTGAGCGGCAGCTGCGCGGAACTCCGGGCGGCCAGCGGGTCGAGCTGACCGCTCGCGGCAAGCTGGTCCGCGAGCTGACTCCCAAGCCCGACCGCAGCGGAGCAACCGTCCAGCTCGCGATCGATTCCGATTTGCAGGAGTTCGCCGCCCGGCGGCTGGGCGAGGAATCGGGCTCCTGCGTGATCCTCGACTGCCTGACCGGCGACATCCTGACGATGGTCTCGATGCCGGCATACGATCCCAACAGCTTTTCCGACGGAATCGGCCGCGCCGAGTGGAAGATGCTGTCCGAGGACCCCCGCCAGCCGTTGCGCAACAAGGTCCTCAACTCGCTCTATCCGCCGGGCTCGACAATCAAGCCGATGGGCGCCCTCGCCTTGCTCGAACATGGCATCGACCCGAACGACCGTGTGTTCTGCGGCGGCGGCTACCAGCTCGGCAACCGCTTCTTCCGCTGCCTCGGCCGGCACGGCAGCGTCGACATGCGCCGGGCGATCGCCAAGAGCTGCAACACCTATTTCTACGCGATGACCAACCGCATCGGCTACGACATGGTCGCGCCGATGGCCAAGCGGCTCGGCTTGGGTCAGAAATTCGACCTGCCCGTCGTCAGCCAGAATTACGGCACCGTCCCGGACAGCGCCTGGAAGCTTCGGCGCTACGAAAAGAACAAGCGCCAGATCGAGCGGCCCGACTGGACCCGGTCCGATACCCTCAACGCGGCGATCGGCCAGGGCTTTTTGATCGTCAATCCGCTGCAATTGGCGGTGATGGCGGCGCGCATCGCCTCGGGCCGCGACTTGCAGCCGCAGCTCGTCGGAGTGCACAAGAAACCGCCGCCGCTGATCGGGCTCGATCCCAAGCATCTGGAAACCGTCCGCGGCGGCATGTGGCAGGTGGTCAATGGCGACGGCACCGCCGGAGCCAGCCGACTGCCCCTCGACGGTATCGAGATGAGCGGCAAGACCGGCACCGCCCAGGTGCGGCGCCTCTCCGCCAGCGCCAGCCGCGGCCAGGGCGGCGATTGGAAATATCGCGACCATGGCCTGTTCGTGTTCTACGCGCCGTCAGACAAGCCGCGTTATGCCGGCGCCGTGGTCATCGAGCATGGTCTCGGCGGAGCCCGCGCCGCGGCGCCGGTGGCCAAGGACGTGCTGACCTTCTTGTTCGACCGTAACAAGGCGCTGGCCTCGCTCGGCGCGCTCGAGCAGCAATGGGGCGGCACTCTGGCCGAGCGCAACGCCCGCCGCGCCGCCGCGATCGAAGCCGCCGCGCAGGCGACGCTTGCCAGGCCGCCGGCATGATCTCGTCCGCCATCATCCCGCAGCCGCTGGCCAAGCTGCCGTGGCGGCTGATCTTCCTGATCGCCGGGATTACCGGGATGGGGCTGCTGACCCTGTACTCGGCGGCCGGCGGCTCGATGCGTCCCTGGGCGCTGAAGCAGGGCACGACTTTCCTGTTTTTCCTGTGCGTCGCGGTGACCATGTCGTGGACCCGCGAGTCGACCATCAAGAGCCTCGCCTTCCCGGTTTACGGGGTGGTGCTGGTGATGCTGATCCTGGTCGAGATGCTCGGCTTCGTCACCAAGGGCGCCCAGCGCTGGCTCGACATCGGCTTCATCCGGCTGCAGCCGAGCGAGTTCATGAAGCCGGCCATCGTCCTGGTCCTGGCACGTTTCTATGAGCTGCTGCCGGTCGGCTACATCCGCAAGTGGCGGGCGATCTGGCCGGCGGGGCTGCTGATCGGGGTCCCGGCCGCTCTGATCCTGGTCCAGCCCGACCTCGGCACCTGCGTCATGGTGGTCCTCGGCGGGCTGACCGTGATGTTCGTCGCCGGAGTGCCGATGAGGCTGTTCGTCGGGGGAATCGCCGCGCTGGCGATCGCCGCGCCGATCGCGTTCAGCATGATGCACGATTATCAGCGCCGGCGCGTGTTCACCTTCCTCGACCCGGAAAGCGACCCGCTCGGTGCCGGCTATCACATCAGCCAGTCGAAGATCGCGATCGGCTCGGGCGGCATTTTCGGCAAGGGTTTCCTGAACGGCAGCCAGAGCCACCTCGATTATCTTCCGGAGGGGCACACCGACTTCGCCTTCGCGGCGATGGTCGAGGAATGGGGCCTGCTGGGCGGAGCGCTGCTGATCCTCGCGTTCGGGGCGGTGATCCGCTGGGGGATGACGGTCAGCATGCGATCTTCGAGCCGCTTTGCGCAGCTCGCGGCGGCGGGCTTGTCGGCGACCATCTTCTTCTATGTGTCGATCAATCTGATGATGGTCATGGGTTTGGCGCCGGTGGTCGGCATCCCGCTGCCGCTGGTCAGCTTCGGCGGATCGGCGGTGATGACCGTGATGCTGTGCCTCGGGCTGCTGATGGCTCTGGAACGTCAGCAAAGGACGCCCTCGAAGCTGGTTTGAGCGCCGGCGCTTGAACCGCGCCCGTTGCGCCCCATCTTGCCCCATGCTACCGGCCCGCCGCGCCTCGGCCAGATATCGCCGGCGCATCCGCCTTACGGCGCTGCCAGATTGGTGGGGACGCATAGCTCAGTTGGTAGAGCAGCTGACTCTTAATCAGCGGGTCCTAGGTTCGAGCCCTAGTGCGTCCACCATTTCTCCAAGCTCTCCCCCCGCCCCTCGGCGCCCCGTTGCGGCGGGCGCGGGTTCTTGTAGAGTGCCGCTGCGCAAGGGGAGACTGCGATTGCCAAGCCTGGAGCTCAGCGGAGTCCGCAAAGCCTTTGGGTCGACCCCGGTGCTGGACGACATTTCGCTGTCGCTCGAAGCGCGCGAGTTCATCGCTTTTCTCGGCCCGTCGGGATCGGGCAAGTCGACCCTGCTGCGGATCATCGCCGGCCTCGAAAGCGCCGACGCGGGCGAGATCACGCTCGAAGGCCGCCGCATCGACCGGCTGCCGCCCGGCGAGCGCGGGGTGGCGATGGTGTTCCAGCATTACGCGCTCTACCCGCACATGAGCGTCAAGGAGAACATGGCGTTCGGCCTTCGCAACGCGCGCGTGCCGAAGGACGAGATCGAGAAGCGTGTCGCGGAAGCGGCGCGGGTGCTCGAGATCGAGGAGCATCTCGACAAGAAGCCGGGGCAGCTGTCGGGCGGCCAGCGCCAGCGCGTCGCCATCGGCCGGGCGATCGTCAAGCAGCCCAAGCTGTTCCTGCTCGACGAGCCGCTGTCCAACCTCGACGCCGCGCTGCGGATGCGGACGCGGGTCGAGCTGGCGCAATTGCGCCAGAAGGTCGATGCGGCGGTGATCATGGTCACCCACGACCAGGTCGAGGCGATGACGCTGGCCGACCGCATCATCGTCATGAACGACCGGCGGATCCAGCAGGTCGGCTCGCCGATGGAAATCTACCTTCGGCCCGACAATGATTTCGTCGCGCGGTTCGTCGGCTCGCCGGCGATGACCCTGGCGCCGGCCGAGCTGGTCGACGGCGACGGGCAATATGCGACGGTCCGGATGGGCGACGGTTCGGAAGTTGCGACGCGGGTTCCGCGCGCCGGGCTTCCAAAGGCCGGGCCGCTGCGGGTCGGCCTGCGCCCCGAGATGGTACGCGTCGCCAACGGTTCCGGCAAAGGCACGGCCGCCACCGTCGAGCTCGTCGAACGGCTGGGCGAACGGACCCTCGTCTACGCCCGGCTGACCGACGGGCTGTCGATTACCGCCGAAGACGCGGGCGACAGCCGGGTCCAGGTCGGCGACACGATCGCGCTCGATATCAACGGCGCCGCCGCGCATCTGTTCGACAGCGACGGCCGCGGCCACCACGCGGAGGCGCGTTCCGAATGACGGGCGCCGGGGAACGCAGGGACTGGAGCGGGCTGCTCTTCGTCCTGCCGTTCCTGACCGCGTATTTGGTCATCCTCATCTACCCGCTGCTCAGTGGCATCGCGCTCAGCTTCCAGCGCGTCGATTTGTTCGGCGGCGGCGAATTCGTTGGCTTTGACAATTACGCCCGACTGCTGAGCGACGACGTGTTCCTGCGGTCGATCCTCAACACCTTCGCGCTGGCCTTGATGATCGTGCCGCTGCTGACGGTCCTGGCGATGGCTCTGGCGCTGGCGCTCAACCGGGCGACCCGCGGCGCGGCGGTGCTTCGCGGCATCTTCTTTTCCTCGTCGGTCCTTTCGGTCACCATCGTCACCCTCATCTGGCGCTTCGTGCTGGCGCCCGATGCCGGTCTGCTCGGCGAGACCGCGCAGGCGATCGGCGCCGAGCCGATCCCGTTCCTCAGCCATCCGACCTGGTCGCTGTGGGCGCTGGCGATCACCACCATCTGGTGGTCGATCGGACTGCCGATGATGTTGTTCCTCGCTGGGCTGCAGCAGATTCCGGGCGACGTTTACGAGGCCGCCGCGCTCGATCGCGCCAACCGCTTCACGACCTTCTTTCGAGTGACTCTGCCGGCGCTCCGCCGGACGGTCGTGCTCGTGGTCATGCTTCAGACGGCCGCGCAATTGCAGATTTTCGGGCAGGCGCAACTGCTGACCGGCGGCGGACCGGGCGGCGCGACCCGGACCATGGTGCTGTTCATCTTCGAAGGCGCGTTCGCCCGTTGGGAGCTCGGCTATGCCGCGGCCGCCGCCGAGATCCTGTTCCTTCTGATCGTCATGATCACGCTGGTCCAATATGCGACGACGATGCGCGGGTCGGAGGGCGAGCATGGCCGCTGAGCCAAGCCGCAGCCGCTGGTCGCTGCTGACGTTGAGCGCGATCCTGCTCGCGGCGGCGATCATGCTCGCGCCGCTGATCTGGACGCTGCTGCTGTCGCTAAAGGATAACAGCGCGCTGGTCGGCAACAGCGCCGCCGCCCTGTCGCCGCCTTACACGTTCGATAATTACAGCTCGATCCTGCAGGGCAACCAGGTGTTCCGCTGGCTGGTCAACAGCATCATCGTCTCCGCGGGCACGACGATCGGAGTCCTCGCGCTGTGCAGCCTCGCCGGTTACGGCTTCGCCCGCCTCGACTTTCCGTTCCGCCGAACATTGTTCATCTTCGTCCTGCTCGGTCTGGCGATCCCCGAGCAGGCAGTCATCCTGCCCCAGCATCAATTGTTCGCCGACCTGCGCCTGCACAACTCTTATCCGGGATTGATCCTGCCGGGTCTCGCGGGCCCGTTCGGCGTCTTTTTCATGACCCAATATATGCGCGCCATCCCGCGTGAGCTCGATGAAGCGGCGATGCTCGACGGCGCGTCGCGGTTCACGATTTTCCGCAAGGTATTGCTGCCGCTGACTCTGCCCGCCCAGGCGACTCTCGGAGTGTTCACCTTCCTCGCGACCTGGAACAGCTATTGGTGGCCGCTGATCTCGGCGACGCGCAGCGACATGTACACGCTCACTGTCGGCCTTGCGGCCGCGCAGATGAATTACGCCCAGACCAGCGGCCTCGGTTTCCTGATGGCGCAAGCGGTGTTCGCGTCGATTCCGATCTTCATCGTCTACGTGCTGTTCCAGAAGCAGATCGTGCGCGCGATGGCCGGAACGGCCGTTCGTTGAGGCGCCTGCTGGCGATCGGCGCGCTGCTGCTCGGGAGCTGCAGCAACGGCGGCGGCGGCGATCGCGCGGAGATCTATTTGCAGCGTTTCTTCGGCGAATGCGGCGCCGAGTTCGGAAGCACGACGGACGTCTCGAAGGTCGAGGGCGAATGCGGGATCATCACCACGATGATCAACAAGTTCAACGCCCAGAACCGCGACGTTCACGTCAGCAGCAATGTCGTCGCCTGGCCCGGCTATCCGCAGCTCTCGGCGCAGATGGCGGCCCGCGATCCGCCCGACCTGGTGACGATGCACACCGGCGTCATTCCCGATTACGCCGCCGAGGAATTGCTCGAGCCGGTCGAGCCCTATCTGGCGGCGGCGGGCATCGCGCCGTCCGCGCTCACCGAAGCCAGCCGAAGCGCGGTGACGATCGGCGGGCGCCTTTATGGGTTGCCATTCGACACCCACGGCGGCCTGTTTCACATCAACACCAGGCTGTTCGCCAAAGCCGGGCTGATGCGCGGCGGCAAGCCGGTCTTGCCGACTTCACCCGAGGAAATGATGGCACAGGCGCGGCAGTTCACGAAGCGAACCGGCAAGCCTTATCTGATCCAGAGCCTGGTCGGCGACAACGCTTACGCGGCGCGCAACGTCTACACCTATCTGCTGGCGCAGAACGCCGTGTTCTTCCCGACCCAGAAACGGATCAAACTGCAAACCCCCGAAGCGGCGCGAATCGTCGATTTCTTCCGCGCCATCACCGCTTCCGGAGTCAGCACCCGCAACCAGGACACGCCGGCGGCGATCGCCAGCTTCATGTCCGGCGAAGGCGGCATCTATCCGACCGGCACTTGGATGATCGGCCAGTTCGAGGCGGAAGCCAACACCCCCGGCCGGCCGCTCTATCGCAGCTACACGGTCTATCCGTACCCGCGGCTGTGGGGTGAAGAGGTCAATTACGTCAGCGGACACGCCTGGGTCGTGCCCAGGCGCGAGCGAACCCCGCAACAGCGCCGAGCGATCAGCCGCTTCTTCGCGTTTGTCGCGGCGCACAATTTCGATTGGGCGCGAACCGGCCATCTTCCCGCGTTCAAGGCGGCGGTCGACAACCCCGCCTTTCTCGCTCTGCCCCATCGGGCGAATATCGCGCCGGTGGCGAACAACGGCCGGCCGCTGCCGAGCGGGGTCCAGCGCCAGAATGCGATCGAGGGGCTGGTCGGGGAGGAAGTTGCCGCGGCCATCAACGGGCAGAAACCGACCCGCCGCGCGCTCGCCGACGCCGAGCGCCGAGTCAACAATTTGCTCGCCCAGGTCGAGTGAGTGTGAGCCTTTGGGGCAACATCCTTTGGCGCTTTAAAAAGCGTTAGGGACAAAGGCCTTGTAAGGGGAAGTGACGAACGGCATAGCTAGTCTAGCTATGTGACGCTGAGGGGGGCTGATCGATGCACCGTGTTTCCATTAATCTCTGGTCGACATCCGCGATGGCGATTGCGCTCGTCGCCGCTCCGGCAGCCGCGCAAACGACGGACGTGGCAACACCTCCCGACCCGGCCGCGACCGCACAGGAAAGCCCCGGCGAACCGGCGCAGAATGCCGACGCTCCGCAGAGCCCAGCCGCCAATGCTCCTGCCGAAGACAATACGATCATCGTCACCGGCCAGCGCCGCGCGCTGCAGTCGGCGCGCAACGTCAAGCGCAACAGCGACCAGATCGTCGATGCAATCGTCGCGGCCGACATCGGCAAGCTGCCGGACATCGCCGTGTCGGACACCGCTGCGCGTATCCCGGGCATCCAGGTCACCCGCGAGCGCGGCGAAGCCGACCGCGTCCTGCTTCGCGGCCTCGACCGCAGCTACTACACCACGACCTATAACAGCCGCGAGATTTTCACCGCCGAAACGCGCTCGGTTGCGCTGCAGGATTTCCCGTCGGGAGCGATCGCCGCGCTGGAAGCCTTCAAGACCTCGACCGCCAATCTGATCGAGCCGGGCATCGCCGGCCTCGTCAACGTCCGCTCGCGACGCCCGTTCGACTTCAAGGACTTCGAGATCAACGGTTCGGTGTGGGCGATGAAGCCGCGACAGTCGGGCGACTGGACTCCGAACGGCAACCTCATGGTTACCGACCGCTGGGACGTCGGTGACGGAGAGATGGGTGCGCTGCTCAACTTCTCCTACACCAAGCTGCACTATCTCGATTCGATCGCGGCCAACGCTTACTTCGTGGCGCCTGGACCGGCCGGCGGGCGGTTCCCCGACTGGCCGTTCATCGAATATAATGAAGCGACCCGCACTCGCCCGTCGCTCAACGGAGCGCTTCAGTGGCGCCCGAGCCCCGACATGGAATTCTACGCCGAAGCTTTGTGGCAAGGCTTCCGTCATGACATCCAGGACCGCCACTTCGAGCAGCCGATCTGGGGCGGCCAGACGTACACCAACATCGAATTCCAGCCCGGCACCAATCTCATCGAGAGCGGCACGGTGTTCAACCCCCGCCGCGGCGAGGGCTGGCAGGGCGGCAC
Source organism: uncultured Sphingomonas sp. (assembly GCA_964430865.1). Classification (GTDB taxonomy): domain Bacteria; phylum Pseudomonadota; class Alphaproteobacteria; order Sphingomonadales; family Sphingomonadaceae; genus Sphingomicrobium. The sequence goes on along the minus strand of CAYSHL010000004.1, from coordinate 66,133 downwards.
CTACAACAAGACCAATACCTACCAGTTCGCCGTCGGCGGCCGCTATGACGCCGGCGCGCTGCTGATCACCGGCGATATCGCGCGCACCGACAGCACGTTCACCGGCTCGACCGAAAGCGTCGACTACGTGCTGTGCGACGACGCGTTCAATTGCGGCCAGACGGTCAATTTCGACATCGGCAGCCCCGGCGACATTCCAAGCTTCGAGCTCGTCGGCTTCGACGGATCCGATCCCAACAACTTCTCCTACCGCGGGCTGTTCGAGGAGGCGCAGCAAGCCAAGGGCGACGATTGGCAGGCCCGGCTCGATTTCGAGTATGACACCGGGATGCCCATGCTGTCGGAGCTGCAGTGGGGCGTTCGCTACGTCGATCGCGATGCCAGCCGAGTCTACGGCAGCCGCTACAACGACAGCGCGCGCGGAGCGCCATTGAGCGCGGTGCCGCTCGATTACGAGATGTTCCGGCCGGGGTTCCGAGGAGCGAACAACCCGCCCTTCCCGACCTCCTGGCTGACGCCGACCTATTCGAGCATCCGCGACAATATCGAGGAGCTGCGGATCTTCTCCGGTTTCCCGAATGGCGAGCGCCCGGACTACGACCCCTTGTCGAGCTTCAAGGCCAACGAGAAGAGCATTGCCGGCTATGTCCAGGGCCAATGGGGCTTCGACTTCGGCGAGACCACCGTGGACGGGCAGATCGGCGTTCGCGCGGTGCACTTCAATCGCCTGGTGAGCGGTACTGCCCGCATCGACACCGGTTCCGGCATTGTCGTCGAACCTATCGAGACGCGGCGCAAGGACACCTTCCTGCTACCCAACATCAACGCGCGAATCCGCTTCACTCCGGAACTTCAACTGAGGCTAGCAGCGTCAAAGACTCGGACCCGGCCGCAATTCCTCGATCTCAACCCGTCGACCAGTATCGGCCAGCCTGTTGATCCGGAAGATTGTACGGGTCCAGTGGTCTGCGAGAGGCCCGCAACCGCCGGAAACCCGGGCCTTAAAGACCTCAAGTCGGACAATTACGACGCAAGCCTGGAATATTATTTCTCGCCCACGGGCTTCGCCTCGTTTGCCGTGTTCGACCATCGGCTCGAGGGCTTCGTCACGCAGTCGTCATTCCTCTCAGGTGAAAGCGAGGGGTTCCCGCTACGGGTGAGCGGACCGATCAATTCCGGCAAGGGCCACGTCCGCGGTTTCGAAGCGCAGGTGAACACCTTCTTCGACTTCATGGGTGGGCCGGATTGGCTACGCTGGTTCGGCGTCCAGGCGAACCTGACGCATGTTGATGCGAAAGCGAAATACCCGAACTTCCGCGATGCCGACGATCAGATCACGCGTCCGCTGCTCAACGTTTCGCGCTGGTCGTACAATGTGATCGGCATGTTCGAGCGGGGGCCGCTGTCGATGCGGCTCGCCTACAACAAGCGCAGCAAATATTGGGGCGACACGCTCGGCCGTCAGGGATGGGCCGAGCAGGCCGACTTCTCGAGCAACGGGCTGCCCTACGTGCTTCGTCAGCGCATCACGGATCCGGGCCGTCTCGACCTCTCGGCCAGCTACACCTTCATGGACCGGTTCACCCTGTTCGCCGACTGGACGAACATCCTGTCGAAGCCGATCCGGGCCGACCTGGTGCGGATGGAGCCGACCGGGCCGCGGTTTGATCCAAGCACCAGCGAGCGCACCAGCTTCCCGTTCTACGGGCGGTACAACGAGCGGATCATCTCGGCGGGCGTGCGGTTCCGCTTCGGCGGCTCGGGCGCCGCGCCGGCGCCGGCTCCGGAATATGTCGCTCCGCCGCCGCCGCCGCCAGTCGAAGCGCCGCCACCGCCTCTGCCGGAAGCCCCGCCGCCACCACCGCCCCCGTCTTCGGGTCAACGAGGCTAGAGTCGGTCCTCCAACCGCTACATAGGCAGGGGCCCGGCGCCCCGGCCTTAGCGCTTGCCTGATCAATGAACGCGTGCAGGATGACTGCGTGAGCGAACACGCAATCCGGAAGATCGTCATCGTCGGTGGTGGAAGTGCCGGCTGGATGGCGGCCGCGGCCTTATCCACTTTGCTGCCAACCGGCTCGCTGGACATCGTGCTCGTCGAGTCCGACGAAATCGGCACGGTCGGGGTCGGCGAGGCGACCATTCCGCCACTCATCGCCTTCAACAAGCAGCTCGGATTGAAGGAGGACGAGTTCCTCGCCGCGACGCAAGGCACCTTCAAGCTTGGCATCGAATTCGTCGACTGGGGCGGGCTCGGCGAGCGCTACTTCCACCCGTTCGGATCGCACGGCGCCGACTTCAACGGCGTGCCTTTCCATCAGGTCTATCTGCGCGAAGCGAACCAGCGCCAGCTGCCCGATATCCGCCAATGGTCGATGAGCGCGGTCGCCGCCGAGCTCGGCCGGTTCGCGCGACCGGGTCCCGATGCGCGGCTACCCCTCTCCCAACTCGTCTACGCGTTCCATTTCGACGCCGGGCTGTACGCGCAATTCCTGCGCCGCCAGTCGGAGGCCAAGGGCGTCCGGCGCCTCGAGGGCAAGATCGTCGACGTGAGCCTCGACGGCGAGTCCGGTTACGTCACGTCCGTCACCCTCGCCGACGGCCAGATCGTCGAGGGCGAGCTGTTCATCGACTGCTCGGGCTTTCGCGGTTTGCTGATCGAAGGCTCGCTCGGCACCGGCTATGACGACTGGAGCCACTGGCTTCCGTGCGATCGCGCGGTCGCGGTCCCGGCGGCCCTTGCCGGTCCTCCGGAACCCTTCACCCGTTCCACGGCACGCGCGAGCGGCTGGCAATGGCGGATCCCGCTCCAGCACCGAATGGGCAACGGCCTGGTCTATTCAAGCGCTCACCTTTCCCGCGAGGATGCCGAGAGCCTGCTGCTGGCCAATCTGGAAGGCGAGCCGCTGGCGTCGCCGCGGCATCTGTCGTTCACCGCCGGTCGCCGGCGCCGCGCCTGGAACGGCAATGTCGTCTCGCTCGGGCTGTCGAGCGGGTTCGTCGAGCCGCTCGAATCCACCAGCATCCATCTTGTCCAGAGCGGCATCGCCAAGCTGCTGGCACTGTTCCCCGATCGCCGCTTCCATCCCGCCGAGCGCGACGAATATAATCGCCAGATGCAGGACGTGTTCGAGGACGTCCGCGACTTCATCATCCTCCATTACAAGGCGACGCGCCGCGATGATTCCGAGTTCTGGAATTATTGCCGGACGATGGAGGTGCCGGACTCGCTGGCGTCAAAGATGGAGCTATGGCGGTCGAAGGGGCGCCTGTTCCGCGACGGCCAGGAACTGTTCGGACCGGCGAGCTGGGTCGCTCTGCTCCTCGGCCAGGGGGTTGTTCCCGAAGAGCAGGACCCGACCGTGATGGCGATCGATGCGACGATGGCGTCGGACATGCTCGACAAGATGCGCGAGAGCTACCGGCGCATGGCCGAGCATATGCCGACGCACGCCGGTTTCATCGCCGACGCCTGTCCCGCCGCTTAGGCGCCCACCAAGTCGCTAGTCTTTGGGCCGAAGGCTCGGAGCCAGCTGCGGCTTGCCGTCCTTCCAGAACAATGGCGCGACGTAGAGGTAGCGCTCGTCCTCCGCCTTGCGGCAGCCCTTGGTCGCCGCCCAGGCGTGGAACGCCATGAAAGTGCGGGTGCCGACCTGGAAGATGCCGGGATGGCCGGGCCCGCTCAGGCATCCGGCCTCGCGGTCGTTGAAGCTATTGAGAATGGGGTTTTCCGGCGCGTCCTTGCATGGCCCGAGCGGCCCCGAGCAGATCGCGTAACCGGTCGCGTAGCGCGACAGGCGCTCGTTCGGGTCCCAGCCGAAGAACGCCGCCGAATAGAACAGCTGGTGGCCGGTGGGCGCGCGCACCATGGCCGGTGCTTCGACCAGCCCCCATTCCCATTTGGCGTCGTCCTTGATCAACGGCACCGCGGCGCCGACGACCTTGAGCCCGTCGTCGCTGAGCCGCTGCCCCCAGATGTAGCTGGTCTTGCGGACCGCGTTGCCGTCGCTTTTGTAATAGAGATAGAGCTTGCCGTCGGAATCGCGGAACGGGTTCGCATCGATCGTGCCACCCTGGTCGGTTTGGCAGACGAGCGGCTCGGTCGATTGGTCGCGGAACGGGCCCTTGGGACTGTCGGCCGAAGCGACGCCGAGGCACTGCAATTTCCGCTGCCGGGAACGCGCGGTGTAATAGAGCAGCCACTTGGCCCCGACCTTCATGACTTCCGGGGCCCAGGTGCGGCCCGCCTCGACCCAGGGCGCCAGCGCCGGCATCCCATCGACGCGCCGCCCGGCCGAGTCCGTGACCTTCGACCAGTTCACCAGGTCGCGCGACACCAGCATCGGCAAATTGATCCCGTCGTTGGTCGCATAGGCGATGAATTCGCCGCCATGCAGGACGACGTGCGGGTCGGGGAAATTGTCGCGGTAGACCGGGACGAACGACGGCTCGGCGAGCGCGGCGGCGGACAGGCCGGCGAGAAAAATTGCGGCCAAGCCGCGGGTCTTAAGCAGAACAGGCATCGGGCTTCCTCTCGATGCGGACGGGACCGTGGGAGACTAGCACATCATCCGCCGATGGCGACCTCCGTGTGAGTGAAACGCAGCGGGACGGTGAGCAACGCCCGGAAGGCGTTGTAGCCGCCGGTTCCGGGGTGGAAGGCGTGGAAGAACAATTGCGGTTTCCCGTCGAGCCCGGGCGCGACCGATGCGTGGCCGGGCGCGGTCCACTCGCGAGTCGATCTGAGCAGCGGCCCGGGCTGTTTCACATAAGGGCCGAGCGGGTGATCGGCGACCGCGACTCCGATGCCGTAAGCGGGCGTCGAGAAGTCGTTGCCGGCGTAGAACATCCAGTAGCGGCCCTGCTGACGGGTGACGAACGGGCCCTCGATCAGATGGCCCTCCCACGGCAGGTCGTTGCACAGCACCTGCGCCGACTCGCCGTCCAGCGACGCGCCGTCGTCGGCCAGTCGCTGGCCGTGGACCGGCGTCGTCATCGCCTCGAGGATTTCCGGCGCGAGGCCGCTGTCGAGCAGCGCTTGCCGGACCCGGTCCCAGGAATTGAGCGCCGCCTCGATCAGCGGCTGCATCATGTAGAAGCGCTCCATCGGCCGCCGGGTGTTCGCCCAGGCGACGATTGCCGCCGCAAAGGCCGCCGTTCGGCGGTCGGCCTCGGTTTCGAACAAATCCTCGATCAGCTTCGGATTGTCGCGCAGCAGGCCGGCGAGCGGCCGCGGCCAGAGCCCGTTGGCGTCGTCCTTCCAGAACAAATAGCGGTCGCCGTTGGCGTCGATGAAGATGTGCGAATCGATCACTCCGCCGCTCATCATTCCGCCGGGAACGCCGGTCGTGTTGACGGGTTTGCCGGTGATCAGCGGACGGCCGAGGTCGCGGAACGGGCCGGTCGGGCTCGGCGACTTCGCCAGGCCGATGGCGAGCGCGTTCGATTTCTGCCGGGCGCTGTACGCGACCCAATATTCGTCGCCGACTTTCGCCATTTCCGGCGCCCAAAAATCCGCGACTCGGGTCCCGGTCGCGGTCCATTCGGGGGTGTCCCCGCGCGGAAAGACGAACGACTTGTGCTCCCAGTGGATCAAATCGTGGGAATGCAGGATCGGGAACGCGTCGGGAGCATCATTCGACGTCGCGACGAGGTAATAGCCGTCGTCGGTCCTGAGCACCGCGGGGTCGCCGTAACCGCACAGGATTTCCGGCGAGATATTCTCGGTGAGCAGCGGCTGCCACTCGACTTCGCTCGGCGGGTGCTCCGCCAGTTCGCCCAGCACGTGCGGCATGCGGGTGCCGAAATCGCGTGACAGCTCGGCAAAGAATTGGGCGCAAAGCAACTGCTCGCTAGCGGCGATTCGGTATGTCTTTGCGGTCCCTTCAGACGAGCGCACGTCGAAGCGCACGCCCTCGCCTTCCGCGGCGGCATCGACCTGGAACGACATCGGCATCGACGGGCGCGATAAGTGGACGAACGAAGGATGAGAAGCCCTTCCGGGATCGGTCACCCCGTCCTATGGTCGCGCTATGCGCCGCTTGCCGCTCAAATTGGTCACCGCCGCCGCGCTCGCGCTGTCGGGCTGCGCGACGGTCGGGCAATCGCCGGTCACGGGGACGTACCTCAACCCGGTGCTCGACTCGGACTTCCCCGATCCGGTGGTGGTGAAAGCGGCCGACGGTTTCTATTACGCCTACGCGACCCAGACCCAGATCGGCGGCAAATGGGTCAACATCCAGCTCGCCCGCTCGCCCGACCTCGTCAACTGGCGGCACATGGGCGACGCGCTTCCGGCCAAGCCGGTGTGGGCGTCGAAGACGCAGGACTTCTGGGCGCCGCACGTCGCCCGGCACGGTGACACTTTTTACATGTATTATTCGGCCAAGCCCGATGCGGCGCTGACCGACGACAAGCGCGGACTGTGCCTGGCGGTTGCGACCGCCGGCGGCCCGCTCGGCCCGTTCGTCGACATCGGCAAGCCGCTCCAGTGCGGCGACGGCTTCGTCAACATCGACCCGATGTCGTTCGACGATCCGACAACCGGCAAGCGCCTGCTGTACTGGGGCTCGGGCTTCCAGCCGATCAAGGTGCAGGAGCTCGCACCCGACCGGCTGTCGTTCGCGCCGGGAAGCAAGCCGGTCGACCTGCTGCCCATCGTCAAGGACGACCCCAACCACTACGAACGGCTGGTCGAAGGGGCCTGGGTGATCCGCCGCGACGGCTGGTACTATCTGTTCTATTCGGGGAACAATTGCTGCGGCAAGGACGCCAATTATGCGGTCCTCGTCGCTCGCTCGAAAAGCGCCACCGGACCATTCGAGAAATTCGGCAGCGCAATCCTCGAAAAGCGCGGCCTGTGGTTCGCGCCCGGGCATCATTCGATGGTCACCGACGCGGCGGGTCGCGACTGGATGATCTATCACGCGGTCGATTTGCGCCGCGCGCGCACCAAGCCGACCGACGATCTCAACACCCGCCGGATCTTGCTCATCGACCCGATCGAATGGCGGGACGGCTGGCCGCGGATCGAGAACAACGGACCCTCCGCGACACGCAAACCAGCGCCGCGCGTTCGCTGAGCTAGGCGGCCGGGTTTTGCCAAGCTAAGCGCGGCCATGGCCCTGCCCCCGATCCTGTCGAACCTGCGCCTGCCCGTCATCGGCGCGCCGCTGTTCATCGTTTCCAGCCCCGCGCTGGTGATTGCGCAATGCACGTCGGGAATCGTCGGCAGCTTCCCGGCGCTGAACGCCCGGCCGGAAGCGAAGCTCGACGAATGGCTGCACGAAATCACCGAAGCGCTCGCCGCGCATGACCGCGACCATCCCGACCGTCCCGCAGCGCCGTTCGCGGTCAACCAGATCGTCCATCGCTCCAACGACCGCTTCGAGCGCGACATGGCGGTGTGCGCGAAGTGGAAAGTGCCGATCGTCATCACTTCGCTGGGCGCGCGCGTCGAGCTCAACGAGGCGGTCCACTCTTGGGGCGGGATTACCCTGCACGACGTGATCGACGACCGCTTTGCCCGCAAAGCCGTCGAGAAAGGCGCTGACGGGCTGATCGCGGTTGCGGCCGGCGCCGGCGGCCATGCCGGGCGGTGGTCGCCATTCGCCCTGGTCCATGAGATCCGCAGATGGTTCGACGGGCCGCTGGTGTTGTCGGGAGCGATCGCCACCGGCAGCGCTATCCTGGCGGCGCAGGCGATGGGCGCCGACCTCGCCTATATCGGCTCGCCGTTCATCGCGACTCCGGAGGCCAACAGCTCGGACGACTACAAGCAGGGCATAATCGAGGCGACCGCGGCCGACATCGTCTACACCGACTTGTTCACCGGCGTTCACGGCAATTATTTGCGCTCGTCGATCGTCGCTTCGGGGCTCGATCCGGACGCGCTCGCCGCCGGCACCATCGACGCGATGAAGTTCGGCTCGGACGGTTCGAGCAAGTCCAAGGCGTGGCGCGACATCTGGGGCTCGGGACAAGGTATCGGAGCGGTCGACAAGATCCTGCCGGCGGCCGAATTGATCGCGAAACTGAGCGAAGAATATGCGGCCGCGAAGGCGCGCGTCTGCTCTTAGTCGAGCCTAGTGCAACTGCTCGCCGAGGCCGCGCTCGAGCCGCCCCATCAGCGCCCGAGCCGGGCTTTGCGCAGGCTCTTCAAACATCGTCCCTTCGTCGAGCCGCTTGACCCGCGAATAGAGATCGGCGCTGCTATTGATCAGCCGTTGCGCGGCCGGCGGCAGCTGGGCGACGACCGCCGGATCGCTTTCGCCGGCATGGCCCAGCCGACGCTCCGGACGGCGTCCCTGGCGCGCCGGGATCTCGCCGGTTTCGATCGCCCGCTGGGTCAGCAGCCAGGCGACGATGTGCATCACCCGGGTCGTCACCTTCAACGACTCGCAGGCAAAGCCGACGCGCAGGAACGGCTCGAGCTCCGAACGCGCCTCACGCCCGGCCTGGTCGAAATAGGACCGGGCCTCGTCGGCCAGCAGCATTGCCTCGGTGTAGAAGGCGTCGACGAGCCGCGGAGTGATCCGCGCTTCGGGCTGAAAGATGTCGGCCGACTCGTCCATGTTGACCTGAGTGCCACCAATGACCGCCGCTGAAAACGATTCAGAATGGTTCTGGGCTGCGATTTCGCTTCGATTCGTCCCGCTGCGGGACGCCATTGGCGCGGGCTTCAGGCGATGATGTCGGGCACACTTCGGTCGCGCAGCCGTTCGATTTCATCCTTCAACCGAAGCTTGCGCTTCTTGAGCCGGGCGAGCTCGAGCTGGTCGGTCGACCCTTCCGCGATCAGCGCCGCGATCTCGTCGTCGAGGGCGCGATGCTCGAGCTTCAACGCGGCAAGCTGCTGCGCCGCAGTCTCGTCGTCGTTCATGGCCGCAGGTTAATCCATTCGCGCCGGGATTGGAAAAAACCCGCCTCGGCGGGCGAGCCAGTCCGCTCGAACTTGTCGCCGAACCGTAATGATCGACCGAGACAAAACCTGAAATTCGTGATTTATTGGTGGATGGTTTCATAACGAGGAAAGGAATCCCGCCGATGGACACCGCACCTGTCGAGGATCTGGCATCCAAGCATGCAGCGCTTCACGCGCTCATCGACGAGGAAGAGAATCGCCCGCATCCCGACGAGGATTTGCTCCACCGACTGAAGAAGGAAAAGCTCAGGCTCAAGGACCTGATGCTCGGCCACTAGGCCCGATCATAAGCGCGACGGCTGATCAGTCGTCGCGCGAGACTTTTTCGATCCGCTCGTGGCGCTCCTGCGCCTCCAGAGTCATCGTCGCCACTGGCCGGGCCTCGAGCCTGGCCAGTGAGATCGGCTCACCCGTCACTTCGCAATAGCCATACTCGCCTTCGTAGAGGCGGCGGATCGCACAATCGATCTTGGCGATCAGCTTGCGCTGGCGGTCGCGGGTGCGAAGCTCAATCGCCCAATCGGTTTCGCTCGACGCGCGGTCGGCGAGGTCGGGCTCGCGCATCGAATCGACCTGGAGCTGGGCCATGGTCGCCCGCGATTCCTCGATGATCGCTTCTTTCCAGGTCTTGAGCTTGCGGAGGAAATAGGCGCGGTGCTTATCGCACATGAATTCTTCGCGCTCGGTCGGGCTGTAGCTCTCGGGAAGGATCAGCCGATCAAACGGTAGCGAATGTTCGCCATAAAGGTCGACAAGTGCGGTCGCCATAACCCCTCCCCAGTCGCGGCCCCATCGAAAAAGCTTCGATGAAGGCCTCACATCCCGCCGCGGCTGCGGCCGGGCCCCACCGGTGCAGCGCAAGGCGATTTTGCTAGGCTTCCCCGACACTTAAACGACCGGAAAGCCAGTCATCCCCAAGGGCGCCTATAGATAAGCCCCGAGGCCTTAACAAGAACTGACGAAATCGAGCCGAAGAAAAGCGCAACATGTTGCAAATATGGCGCGATTCGGCTCTTCGCGGGTGCCGGTTGCGGCTTTCACCCGCCTCCCGCATAGCGCGGCTTCGATGCGCATCCTGCTGACCAACGACGACGGCGTGAACGCGCGCGGAATCGCGCTTCTCGAAGCGGTGGCGCGCAAGCTCGCCGACGATATCTGGATCGTCGCTCCGTCCGAGGAACAGTCGGGCGCCGGACATTCGCTGACGCTCACCCAGCCGGTGCGCCTGCGCCGTCACGGCGACCAGCGCTTCTCGGTCACCGGCACGCCCACGGACGCCGTGATGCTCGCGCTAGCGCATGTGATGAAGGACACGCCGCCCGACGTCATCCTGTCGGGGATCAATCGCGGCGCCAATCTCGGCGAGGACGTGACGTATTCGGGCACCGTGTCGGCGGCGATGGAAGGCGCGCTCGCCGGGGTCCGCTCGATTGCCTTGAGCCAGGCTTACTCGCGCGAGGGCATGGGCGACACCGTCCCGTTCGCCGCCGCCGAAGGCTGGGCCGAACGCGTGCTGGCGCCGCTGCTGAAGTTCGAGTCCGCGCCGGGCACGCTGATCAACGTCAACTTCCCCGCCGTCCCGTCCGAACAGGTCAAGGGCATCCGGGTCTGCCGCCAGGGTATCCGCGATTATGGCAGGCTGCGCATTGTCCAGCGCACCGACCCGCGCGGCTACGATTATTACTGGTTCGGCCTCGGTCCGATGGTCGAAACCCCCGGGCATCTGACGGACCTAGAGGCAGTCGCCGACGGCTTCGTCTCCGTGACCCCGCTCCATCTCGACCTGACCCACGACGAATCGCTGCTTCCGCTGGGCCGTCAGTTCGATCCCTGAACGAGCAGCTTTGGGCGGCGGCGGGCGACCAGGAAGATCAGTGTCGGGATGAACATCGTCAGGACGACGTCCTTGACCGCCTCGCCGAACTGCATCCCCGGATCCGGCCAGATCTCGACTCGGAAGTCGTTGGCCTCGTTGATCAGCTCGAGCGCGAGCACGGCGAGCAACGGCATCGCCCGCGCCACCGAGCTTTTGAACAACAGCGCAATGAGCAGCTGCAGCAGCACCCCGACGATGACATGCAGCGCGTCCATGCTGACCCCGGTCGAATGCTCGGCAAACAGCTTGAGTTGATACCAGTCGACGCCGCGCAGGAAATTCATCGCCCCGAGCGGAGATACCATGGAAGCGCTTCGGCGATGCCGTCGCCAATTCGGTGCGTCGGCGCATAGCCGAGCCGCTCGCGCGCCTTGGCGATGTCGGCTTCGGAATGGAGCACGTCGCCGCGGCGGAAATCGGCGTGGGCCGGCTCCTTGCCGTAATGCACCTGGTGCCGGGCGAGCCCGTCGCGCAGCAGCCCGAACAGCTGGTTCAATGAGGTCCGCTCGCCGACCGCGACATTGTAGACCTGGTTCTGCGCCTGATCGCCGGCGAGAGCAGCGCGCAAGTTTGCCTGGACGGCGTTGGCGACGTAGCAAAAGTCGCGGCTGGTCGATCCGTCGCCGTAGATTTCGATCTGGTCCCCGCTGACCATCGCGGCGATCCATTTTGGGATCACCGCGGCGTACGGCCCTTCGGGGTCCTGCTTGGGACCGAAGACGTTGAAATAGCGCAGCCCGATCGACGGGAAATCATAGCTGCGGGCATAGACCGACGCGTAGATTTCGTTGGCCAGCTTGGTCGCGGCATAGGGCGACAGTGGATTGCCGATCCGCTCCTCGCGCTTGGGCAGGTTCGGCTCGTCGCCATAGGTCGAGCTCGAGGCCGCGTAGACGAACCGCCGAACGCCGGCCAGCCGGGCCGAGTCGAGCAGATTGACGAAGCCGGTGACGTTGACGTCGTGCGAAGTCAGCGGATCGGCCATCGATCGCGGCACCGAGCCGAGCGCGGCCTGGTGGAGGACGATCTCGACGCCATCGACCGCTCGGGCGCAGGCGTCGCGGTCGCGGATGTCGGCCTCGATCAGCTCGAACCCCGACCAGCGCTCGTCGCCGACCGCCGCTCGCACCTCGTCGAGATTGGCGCGGTGACCGGTCGCGAAATTATCGAGGCCGATGACGCGCTGCCCGGCGGCGAGCAGGGCTTCGACGAGGTTGGAGCCGATGAAGCCCGCCGCTCCGGTCACCAGCCAGCGCCCGCTCACCTCATTCAGGCGGCTGGCGAGATCGTCTTGCAATTGACTGGGCATTCGGGCGGGCTCGCTTGGCGGTTGGCAGCCCGCCCCTTAGCGCTTGCCGGCGCCCGACCGGAAGTCTCGTCAGTTCATTCCGACCGAGCGTCCGTCGACATTTCCGGGCGGCGAGTAGCGGCAGATCAGATAATCCCAGCGCGGCGTCGAGTGGATCGCGCAGCCGACGCGGGTCGTGCCGGCCCAGATCAGCTGGGTGTAGTGCGCGACATCGTACCAATTGCCGGTCCGGCTGACGGCCGGAAAGATGCCGGGGCGAAAGAGATTGCGTTCGCCGACCCAAGTGCCGACCATTTGCTCGGGTGAAAAGAAGCCGCGACTGCCCATCCACAGATTCTCGCGCTGTCCGGGACGAATCGCGCGCGGCGAATGCTGGAGCCGGCCGATCGACGCGAGGGTCGGCCCGTACGCCGCCGCCGACGCCGCGAGCTGCGGGTCCCACTGCAACGGCGCCACCCTGACCCGGGCCCGTTCGAAATTATGCGCGGCGAGCAGCCGCTGCGCGGTGTCGCCTCCGCGCGCATACAGCCGGGGCGCGGAATTGGCCGCGGCGGGGCACAACAGTGCCGCCAAAATTATCGCGCAAAGCGTGCGCTTCATTTCGAAAAATCCCCACCACCGGATGTGAATGGAAAAGCTAGCCGCCGAAGTCCTAAGGACAACTGAATGCGGTGATATTAACGGCAGTGCGTGGCGCTTTGGCGGCTGAACGGGGCCGTTAAACGCAGGCTTACGCGCTTGATTCCCGGCCCGCTTTTTAATTCATGTTAGAAACATTGATCAAATCCAAGTTATACGGTACGCCCATCGCACTGCGAAACTGAGCGAAGCCGAACCGCCCAAGGTCGAAGACATCGAGCGCGTCTGATGAGCGCGCGTGGCGGAGGTACATCATGCGGAACATCTTATGTGGCTGGGTCGGTCATCGTCGCAGCCGGCGGTTCGCGCGCCCTTCTGGGAGCACTTGGAAAAGCGAGTGCAGCCTGTGCGGCACGCCGATGGAGCGGATCAGCCCCGGGCATTGGCTGCCGGTCTCCGAGTTGCCGAAAATCGGAGCAAGGGCGTCCTAGCAATCGGACGCCGCACCACAACGGCGGATCAAAATGCTATTGAGCGGCGATGAGCGCTCGTTCGCAAGGACATGGTCTGGCCGCGGAGCTGCTGCAGCTGTACCGCATCCTGTCGCCCGCGCGCCGGCGGGGGTTCTGTTCGCTGTTGCTCCTGATGCTGCTCGGCGGGCTGGCGGAGCTGGCGGCGATCGGCGCGGTCGTCCCGTTCCTGTCGTTGCTCGCCGGAATGCCGTCCGCCTTCCCGTGGCTGACCGATGTGTTCGGAGCGTTCGGCGCCGGTGACCGCGGCGAGCAGCTGGTCGCCGCCAGCCTGATGTTCATGGCCGCGGCGGTGATTGCCGGAGCGCTCCGCCTCCGGCTCGCCTGGTCGACGCAGAATTTCGTCCTCAGCCTCGGCCACGAGCTCTCGGTCGAGATCCAGCGTCGGACACTCGCGCAGCCTTTTTCGTACCACGTCAGCCGCAACTCGAGCGAGATCATCGCCAGCCTCGACAAGGTCCGGATGCTGGTCTTCGGGGTGCTCTTGCAGCTGATGCGAGCGGTCACCGCGGGCCTCATCGCAATCTTCATCATCGCCGCGCTGGTCCGCATCGACCCGTTCACGGCGGCCGTCGCGGCGGTTGCGTTCGGCCTTCTCTACGCTTTGGTCTCGGCCTTCGCCCGCAAGCGGCTGGCCCGCAATTCGGCCGTCCTCGACTCGGCGTTCGAGCACCGGGTGCGGCTAATCCAGGAAAGCCTCGGCGGGATTCGCGACGTCATCATCGACAATTCGCAATCCGTCTATCTCGAGGAATTCCGCGAGGTCGACGCGCGCCTGACACGGGCGGAAGCGACGACCTCGTTCATCGGCACCGCCCCGCGATTCATCATCGAAGCGGCCGGGATGGTGTTCATCGCCGCGCTGGCCCTGGCGATCTCGGGGCGCGAAGGCGGCCTCGCGCAAGCCTTGCCGATTCTCGGTGCGGTCGCGCTCGGCGCTCAGCGCCTGCTGCCGCTGATCCAGCAGCTTTACGCGGCCTGGACCGATCTCGCCGGACAGCGATCGGTGACCGCCCAGGTTCTCGGGCTGCTCGAGCTTCCGGTCGACGAGCCAACGACGCAGCCGCACCGGGGCGAGCCCCTGCAGCTCCGCGACGCCATCACGTTCAACGAGGTGAGCTTCACCTATCCCGGGCGGCACAACCCCGCGCTCCAGGACATCAGCCTCAGGATCGTGCGCGGGTCGCGGGTCGCGCTGGTCGGCGCGACGGGCAGCGGCAAGAGCACGCTCGCCGACCTGCTGATGGGGCTCCTCGAGCCGACCGCGGGCACGATTGCCGTCGATGGAGCCGCGCTGACCCCGGCGAACCGGCGCTCATGGCAGCGCGGCATCGCCCACGTTCCGCAGGCGATCTTCCTCGCCGACGCGAGCATCGCGCGCAACATCGCCTTCGGTGTCCCGGCGGCGGACATCGACATGGAGCGGGTCGCTCGAGCCGCCCGGACGGCCCAGCTCGACGGGTTCATCGCCTCGCTCCCCGAGAGTTACGAGACGTCGGTCGGCGAGCGCGGAGTGCGGCTGTCCGGCGGCCAACGGCAGCGGCTCGGGATCGCCCGGGCGGTCTACAAGGATGCGCCGCTGCTGGTGCTCGACGAGGCGACCAGCGCGCTCGACGACGATACCGAAATCGCGGTGATCGACGCGCTCGACCGGCTGGGCGGCGAAGGCCGGACGATCGTCATCATCGCCCACCGCCGCTCGACGATCGAGCATTGCGATTGCGTCATCCGGCTGGACAACGGCCGGATCGTCGAAGCCGGCACCTTTGCTGAGATATTCGGTTCCCGCCCGCTGACCGGGACCAACTAGGCGGCGGCCGAGAGCGGCTGGCGCTGCTCGCATAGCCACGCCTGGAACATCAGCAGCGCCCACAAGGCCGGCGTCGAGTCGCGACGGCCGTTCAGGTGATCCCGCCAGCGGCGCTGGACGATCGCCGGGTCGAACCACCCCTCCCCGGCCATCCGCGACGCATCGAGCAACTCCTCGGCCCATGGCCGCAGCGGTCCCTTGATCCACTCGCCGACGGGAATCGCGAAGCCGGCCTTGGGCCGGTCGAACAGCTCGCGCGGAACCTCGCGGTGGAGCAGTTCGCGCAGGATGTGCTTCCCGCGGCCGCCGCGCAGCTTCATGGGCAGCGGAATCCGCGCGGCGAGCTCGGCGACCCGGTGATCGAGATACGGCACCCGAGTCTCCAGGCTCACCGCCATCGACGCGCGGTCGACCTTGCACAGGATGTCGCCCGGCAAATAGCTGACCGCGTCGCAGTACATCATCCGCAGCGCGTCGGGCGCCTGGCCGCCGATTGCCATGTCCCATTCGGGCCCGGCGTCGCCGCCATCGCGGACCGGCGAGTCCTCGAAGCTCCATTCGTCGAGGAAGCTCGAATAGACTTGGTCGAGATTGCGCACCGAGCCCGCCACTCGCAGGCCCTTCTGGATCTTGCCGCCGAGGTGCGGTCGACGGCGGCCCGGAAGCAGCCCGACCGCGCCGTTCCAGAAACGCGACGGCAGCCGGCTCAGCGGCGAGCCGATGGCCGAGCGCAGCGGTTGCGGCAGCCGCCGCAATTGCTGCCACAGCTGCGGCGCCGTGATGTAGCGGTTGTAGCCGCCGAACAGCTCGTCGCCGCCGTCGCCGGTCAGCGCGACCGTGACCTGCTCGCGAGCGAAGCGGCTGACGAGGAAAGTCGGGATCTGCGAGCTGTCGGCGAACGGCTCATCGTACATCGCGGGCAGCAGCGGAATGACGTCGCGCGCTTCCTTCACGGTCACCATTCGCTCGCTGTGGACGGTGCCGAGGTGCGCGGCGACCGCCCTCGCGTCGTCGGCCTCGTTGAACCCGGCTTCCTCGAAGCCGATGGTGAAGGTGCGGACGGGGCTTGAGGAGTATTTCTGGTACAGCGCGATCATGGTCGAGCTGTCGACCCCCCCGGACAGGAAGGCTCCGACCGGGACGTCGGCGACCGACTGGCCCGAAATCGCCGTCGACAACGCCTGCTCGAGCCTCTCGAGCGCCTCACGCTCGTCCTCGATCGGCTGCTCGAGCCCGCGCTCGACGACGTCGCGGTACGACCAGTAGCGGCGGATGCCCTTGGGCGGCACATCGAGCGGCCTTCTGGCCTCCTCGGGCGTGATGGTCAGGACGCAGCCCGGCTCGAGCTTGAATAGCCCCTTGTAGATCGAAAATGGCGCCGGGATGTAGGTCCGCGCCGCAAACAGCCGGAGCGCGCGCCGGTCGATCTCGCCGTCGAAGCTCTTATGGGCGCGGATTGCCTTCAGCTCGGACGCGAACAGGAAATCCCCGCCGACCCAGCCGTAATAGAGCGGCTTCTCGCCGAAGCGGTCACGGACCAGGTGCAGCTGGCGCTCCTGGCGGTCCCAGAGAGCGAAGGCGAACATTCCGACGATCCTCGGCAGCGTATTCTCCAGCCCCCACGCCGACACGCATTCGAGCAGGGTCTCGGTGTCCGAATGGCCGCGCCAGCCGCCGGGCGGAACCGCGCCCTGCTGCTTCTCGAGCTCGGCGCGAAGCTCGGCATGATTGTAGATTTCGGCATTGTAGGTGATCACGTAGCGGCCGTCGGCCGAGGTCATCGGCTGGTGGCCGGCCGGCGACAGATCGATGATCGCCAGGCGGCGGTGGCCCAAACCGACGCCTGCCTCGGCATCGAGCCACACGCCTTGATCGTCCGGCCCGCGGTGAGCAATCGGATCGATCAGCCGCCGAACGTCGCGCTCGTCGAGCCGCGATTCGGAAATGATTCCGGCGATCCCGCACATTCCGGTGTTTTTGGCCCTCGGGTCAGCCGCTTGCAAGTTACGGCAGCGCCGCGATGTCCGGCGGCACGAACTCGCGGCGAGCCTCGACCGAGAACAACCGCTCGCCGCTATAGAAGCGCAGTGGCCAGTCGCGGCGGCCCATGGGCGACAGCAGCAGCTCGTTGACCAGCTCGTGGAGCGGCTGGTCTCGATCCGCCTCGGCGAGGAACAGCCGGACGCCGTGCAGGAACACCCGCGTGATGGTCTCGTGATAGCCTTCGCTGTCGCTGTTCACCCCGCCGACGCTCTCGTTGTAGGCGCGGATGATGCCTGGCAGCTCTGCGTCGATGGCGACGTCCGGGCGGCGGGTCAGCAGATAAGTCGTCGCCGCCAGGTGGGCCTCGTGCGTCCAGTCGGCGCGCGGCAAGGTGCGGGCGAGCAGCCCCTCGCCGATGCGGATGATCTCGGCGTCATCGTGAAAAAGTCGTGGCTTGTGGTCGCTCATTTCAGGAACTCGTCTTTGCGAGGAGCGAAGCGACGCGGCAATCCAGCCTCCGTCACTGGATTGCTTCGCTACGCTCGCAATGACGATTAGGGCTAGACCGTGGTGGGTTGCGCTTGCGCGGCTGTCGGCCCGGATTGTCGAACGCCCTCGTCGACATGCTCGGCGAACTCGGCGAAATTGGCGACGAACAGGTCGACCAGCTTGGCCGCGGTGCGATCGTACTCGTCCTTGTCCGCCCAGGTGCCGCGCGGGTCGAGGATCGCGGTGTCGACGCCCGGCACTTCGACCGGCACGTCGAAGCCGAAGTTCGCGTCTTTGCGGAAGTTCGCGTTCTTCAGGCTGCCGTCGAGCGCGGCGTTGAGCAGCGCGCGCGTCGCCTTGATCGGCATGCGCTTGCCGACGCCATATTTGCCGCCCGTCCAGCCGGTGTTGACCAGCCAGCAATCGACGCCGCCCTTGGCGATCCGCTCCTTGAGCAGATTGCCGTAGACCGACGGGTGGCGCGGCATGAACGGCGCCCCGAAGCAGGTCGAGAAGGTCGCCTGGGGCTCGGTGACTCCGATTTCGGTGCCGGCCACCTTGGCGGTGTAGCCGGACAGGAAATGGTACATCGCCTGGTCGGGAATCAGCCGGGCGATCGGCGGCAGCACCCCGAACGCGTCCGCGGTCAGCATCACCACGTTGCGCGGCAGCGGGCCCATATTCTCGTCGGACGAATTGGGAATATAGTCGATCGGGTAAGCGCCGCGGCTGTTCTCGGCGAGGCTCGAATCGTCGAAGTCGAGCTCGCGCGTCACCGGGTCGATGACGACGTTCTCGAGCACCGTCCCGAAGCGCTTGGTGGTGGCGAAAATCTCCGGCTCGGCCTCGGGGCTCAAGCGGATCATCTTGGCGTAGCAACCGCCCTCGAAGTTGAAGACGTGGGTGTCCGACCAGCCGTGCTCGTCGTCGCCGATCAGGGTCCGGTTGGGGTCGGCCGACAGCGTCGTCTTGCCGGTCCCCGACAGGCCGAAGAAAATCGCGGTGTCGCCGGCCGGGCCGATGTTGGCCGAGCAGTGCATCGGCATGATCCCCTGCGGCGGAAGCAGGAAGTTCAGAAGGCCGAACACCGACTTCTTCATCTCGCCGGCATAAGCGGTGCCGCCGATCAGGATGATCTTCTTTTCAAGGTTGACGGCGATCACCGTCTCGCTGCGGCAGCCGTGGCGCGACGGATCGGCCTTGAAGGTCGGCAGGTCGATAATGAGATATTCCGGCTCGAAATCCGCCAGCTCGTCGGCTTCGGGGCGGACGAGCAAGGTGCGGATGAACAGATTGTGCCAGGCCAGCTCGTTGACCACCCGGACCCGGACCCGATGCTCGGGCTGCGAGCCGCCGTAGAGGTCGGCGACGAACAATTTGTCCTTGCCGCCGAGCGCTTCGAGGAAGTCGTGGTGAAGGCGGTCGAACGCCTCGCCATCCATCGGCACGTTCGTCTTGCCCCACCAGACCGTGCGCTCGGTGGTCGAATCGCGGACGATGAAGCGATCGTTGGCGCTGCGGCCGGTATGCTTGCCGGTCCGGACGACCAACGGCCCGTCCTTGGCCAGCAGGCCTTCCTGGCGCCGCACCGCATGCTCGACCAGCGGCGCGGTGGCCAGGTTCCAATGGATCTCGGCGCCGGTGGCGATACCCTGCGCTTCAAGCCCAATCTTCGGAACCCGGTCGGCCACTCATATTCCCCTGCTCAATAATGAAAACGGCGGCCAGCCCGGCTGGCCTGCCGCCGCATACGTATGCGCTGAAGCGCCTATAACCCCGAAGAAGTTGCCGGGTCAAAGCGCGGCCATGGCGCTTGTTTCGATCCGGGACGCTGGCTAAGCCGCCCTTTCCGGCAAAAACCGCCGCCAAAAGGC
Organism: uncultured Sphingomonas sp.; assembly: GCA_964430865.1. Taxonomy (GTDB): domain Bacteria; phylum Pseudomonadota; class Alphaproteobacteria; order Sphingomonadales; family Sphingomonadaceae; genus Sphingomicrobium. The sequence goes on along the minus strand of CAYSHL010000004.1, from coordinate 46,763 downwards.
CATTGATGAGCCAGGTGATCGCGCTGGTCGACGACGACCGCAACATCCTCACGTCCATCTCCATCGCGCTGCAGGCCGAAGGCTTCATCACCCGCGTCTATTCGGACGGCGACACGGCGTTGAAGGCGTTCGCCGAAAATCCTCCCGACCTGGGCGTGTTCGACATCAAGATGCCGCGCATGGACGGCATGGAGCTGCTGCGGCGGGTTCGGGAAAGCAGCGCGATGCCGGTGATTTTCCTGACGTCGAAGGACGACGAGCTCGACGAAGCGCTCGGCCTGGCGATGGGCGCCGACGATTATATCTCCAAACCTTTCTCGCAGCGGCTGCTGATCGCCCGTATCCGTGCGTTATTGCGCCGGCAGGAGCTCGCCAGGGGCGAGGCGGGCGCGGCTCGGGACGAGCCCGAAGCGCCGCTGCTCGAGCGCCGTCGGCTGACCATGGACCCGGCCCGACATAAGGTGCTGTGGGACGGCAAGGACGTCACCCTGACGGTGACCGAATTCCTCATCCTGGAAGCGCTCGCCCAGCGTCCGGGGGTGGTGAAGAGCCGCAACCAATTGCTCGACATCGCCTACCAGGACGACGTCTACGTCGACGACCGGACGATCGACAGCCACATCAAGCGCATCCGCCGCAAGTTCCGCGCCGTCGACCCGGACTTCGACGCGATCGAAACCCTCTACGGCGTCGGCTACCGCTTCGAAGATGAGTGAGGACCCGCAACCAGCCGAGGCCGACGACCTCGCCCTGAGCTGGTCCGGGCGGTGGACGCTCGCCCATCGCATTCTCGCGGTCAATATCCTGACTCTGGCGCTGCTGGCGCTCAGCATCCTCTACCTCGACGCGTTCCGCAACCAGCTGAGCAAGGAGCGCATCCGCCAGACCCAGCGCGAGGCGGCGATTACTTCGCGGATGCTCAGCGCCGTGCCCGAGGCGGAACGGGCCAGGGCGCTCGCCGCAGCCGGAGAGGCGAGCGGCAGCCGATTGCGGCTGTACGACGAGCGCGGCCGGCTGATTGCCGACAGCTGGCGGCTGACCGGGCCGACCTATCAGCTGCGCGATCCGGCAACGCAAAACTGGAGAAAGGACGCCGCGCGCGCCCTCGACCGCGGCTTCAACGCGATCGTCGGGGCGGATCCAGTCGAGGATTTCGCCGAGCCCGCGAACGACGAGGTGACCGCCTGGCCGGAAGCTGTCGGTGCCAAGGCCAGCGGCGAGGTCGAGAGCGAGGTCCGCAACGCGCCCGACCTGACGCCCGTGTTCTCGTCCGCCGCGCCGGTCGGCGGCGGCATCCTGCTGGTGACGCAGAACGACCGCGGCTTCACTCGCACCGTCCGCAGCCAGCGCGCCACCCTCGGCATCGCGATGACCTTCGCGGCGATCCTGTCGATCCTGCTGTCGCTGTTCCTCGCCCGGACCATCGTCCGGCCGCTGCGCCGGCTGGCCTTGGCGGCGCACCGGGTCCGCCTCGGCCGGGCGCGTGAGGTCAAGGTCCCTCGCCTGCCCTCGCGGAGCGACGAAATCGGGCTGCTCGCCCGCGCCGTCTCCGACATGAGCCAGTCGCTGCGCCTCCGGATCGACAATATCGAAGCCTTCGCCGCCGACGTCACCCACGAGCTCAAGAACCCGCTGGCGTCCCTGCGCTCGGCGCTCGACGGTCTCGATCGCGTCGACGATCCCAAGCTGCGCCAGCGGCTGATCGAGGTCGCTCGTGACGATGTCCGCAGGCTCGACCGGCTGATCGGCGACATCAGCGAGGCGGCGCGAACCGACGCCGAGCTGGCGCGGGCGGCGTTCGAGCCGGTCGATCTCGGTTCGCTGATCGAGCAACTGGTCTCGGGCTGGGAGAACCGACCCGAAAAAGGCGATGCGACGATCGCTTTCGCCCGGCCTCGGCGGGACAGCGCGACGGTGCTCGGCAAGCCGGACCGGCTTGCCCGCGCGATCGAGAATATCATCGACAATGCGGTCAGCTTCTCACCGCCCGGCGGCCTGGTCGAGGTCGCCGCCACCCGGGTCGGCGACAAGGTGCGAATCCGCATCGACGACGAGGGCCCGGGAGTCCCGGACGAGGAGCGTGAGGCAATCTTTAACCGCTTTCATTCAGTCAGGCCGGAGGGCGAGAATTTCGGCCGCCACTCGGGGCTCGGCCTTGCGATCGCCCGAGCAATTGTCGAAGGCCATGACGGGGAGATTGACGTGCAAGACCGCGACGATGCGCCTTCGGGCGCCCGCTTCACGATCTGCTTGCCGGCGGCGATTCTGTCATGAGCACGGCCCGCCTGTCGTCCGAGTCGCTCCACGCCAGCACCGTCGCCATCGGCGGCCGGGCGGTGCTGATCAGCGGGCCGTCGGGGTCGGGAAAGTCGGACCTGGCGCTGCGCCTGCTGGACCGGGGGTTCATGCTGGTCAGCGACGACCAGACCCTGGTCCGGCGCGAGGGCGACCGGCTGATCGCCGCGCCGCCGCCCAATATCGCCGGGAAGCTCGAGATCCGGGGCATCGGGATCGTCGACATGGACAACGTCACCGACGTGCCGGTCGGCCTTCTGGTCGAGCTGACCAGCGACATCCAGCGGATCCCGGACGACGGCCGCGAGCGCCTGATCGTCGGGGTCCCGCTGCCGCTCATCAGCATCGACGCCATGGCCGCCTCGGCCCCGTCCAAGGTCGCCGTCGCCCTCGATCGAATCGGACTCAAGTTCCAGTGAGCGGGAAGGTTCGTTGACCGAGGCCCGGCCAGGCCAGCGGCCCAAGCCGCGCCTGGTGCTGGTCACCGGAATGTCGGGAGCTGGCAAGTCGACCGTCCTCGACGGGCTCGAGGACATGGGCTGGGACTGCGTCGAGAATCTGCCCGTTTCGATGCTCAAGGATTACGCCGAGCAGGGCCTCGAAGGCGGCCGCCAGGTCCCAATCGCGGTCGGGATGGACGTCCGCAGCCGCGGCTTCGATCCCGCCGCTGTACCCGACATCGTCCATTCGATCGCTGGGTTCAGCCCGGAAATCCTCTACCTCGACTGCTCGGGCGCCGAGCTCATCCGCCGCTACGACGAGACCCGCCGGCTGCATCCGCTGGCTCCGGACCGGCCGGCTGAAGACGGCATCGCGCGCGAGCGCAGCTTCACCGCGCGACTGCGCAGCGAGGCCGACAGCGTCCTCGACACCACCGACCTGACGCCCGCCGAGCTGCGCGACGAGCTTCGCCGGCGGTACGGCGGCGAGGCCGACCAGCCGGTGCTGACCATCGCCTCGTTCGGCTTCGCCCGCGGCGTGTCGCGGACTGCCGATTTGATGTTCGACCTGCGCTTCCTCGCCAACCCGCACTGGGTCGAGGAGCTTCGGCCGCTAACCGGCGCCGACGCCAAGGTCCGCGCCTTTATCGAGCAGGATGAGTCCTGGACCGAGACGATGGACCGCATCGAAGCGCTTCTCATCGACTGGATTCCCCGCTACTGGGCCGCCGGCAAAACCTATCTGACCGTTGCTTTCGGCTGCACCGGCGGGCGCCATCGCTCCGTTTGTGCCGCAATCGAAATGGCGGAACGATTGCGAAGAGCGGGCTTTTCCCCGAATGTCCGGCACCGCGACCTGGCGTCGCGGCCGAGCGACACGGTCGAGGGAAGCGCCGGGCGAGGCTCCGTTGGAGGCGAGTTGAACGGATGATTGGACTTGTGCTGGTGACTCACGGGCGCCTTGCGGCCGAGTTCATCACCGCGTTGGAGCATGTCGTCGGGCCGCAGGAAGCGATCGAGGCGATCTGCATCGGCCCCGACGACGACATGGAAGCCCGGCGCAAAGACATCGCCGAGGCGATCGGCAAGGTCGACAGCGGCGACGGTACGATCGTCCTCACCGACCTGTTTGGCGGGACCCCGTCCAACCTTGCCATCAGCCTGATGAAGACCGAGAACGTCGAGGTCATCGCCGGGGTCAATCTGCCGATGCTGATCAGGCTCGAGAGCGCCCGCAAGGTGATGGGGGTCCACGCCGCGGTGACCGCCGCTCGCGAGGCGGGCCGCAAATATATCTCGGTGGCGTCGGAGATTCTCGGGGAAGCCGCGGCTTGACCGCACTCCGGCGCGACGTCCGGATCGCCAACCAACGCGGCCTCCACGCCCGGGCCAGCGCGAAATTCGTCAGCCTGGCGAGCCAGCTGCCGGCCACGATCGAAGTCGAAAAGGACGGCCACCGCGTGTGCGGCACCTCGATTATGGGGCTGATGATGCTCGGCGCCGCGATGGGCGACCAGATTACCATCCACGTTGAGGGTGATGGCGCGGAAGCTGCTCTCGAGCAGCTGGCGGAGCTCGTCGAAAGCCGCTTCGGCGAAGACTGATGCCGCGACAGGTCACGGCCTTTTCCAATGCGACGGTGAAAAGGCTGCGCTCGCTGCGCGACAAGAAGGCGCGGCGCTCCGAAGGGCTGTTCCTGGCCGAAGGGCTGCGGATCATCGCCGAAGCGCGCGACAGCGGGAAATTGCCCGAGATCATCGCTTTCTCCGCCGCCGGCGCGGAGCACCCCCTCGCCGCCGAGATCATTGCTGCGACCGAGGCCGCCGGCGGCGAGGCGATCGAGACCAGTCCGGACATCCTCGGCAAGATGTCGGGCAAGGACAATCCGCAGACCGTCATCGCCGCATATCGGCAGCCGGACATTTCGCTCGATCGGATCGACCGGTCGGCGGCACCGCTGTGGATCGCCGCGCAGGCGCTGCGCGATCCTGGCAACATCGGCACGATCTTGAGGACCGGCGACGCGGCCGGGGCCGGCGGGCTGATCCTGATCGACGATTGCGCCGACCCGTTCTCGGTCGAGGCGGTGCGGGCGTCGATGGGCGCGGTGTTCACTCAGAGCATCGCCGCCGCGCGCTGGGACGAGTTCATCGCCTGGCTGCACGGCGGGCCCGGGCAGCTGGTCGGCACGAGCCTCAAGGCGACCACCGATTATCTCGACGCCCGGTATAAGGCGCCGTGCTTCCTGCTGATCGGCAACGAGCAGCAGGGCCTGCCGCCCCAATATGAAGCGGAATGCGACCTGCTGGTCAAAATCCCGATGGCCGGCCGCGCCGACAGCCTCAACGCGGCGATGGCCGCCGCGGTCATGGCCTTCCAGGTCAAGGCGAGCTGGCGTAAGGTGCGGCCATGAAGCAATTTTTCGCACTGGCGCCGCTCGCCCTGATCGCCGGCTGCGTCACCCCGCCACCGCCACCGGCAGCTCCCTATCTCGCGCACGGGACCCAGCCGAGCTGGTCGCTGATCATCGACGGGCAGCATGTGACCTATATCCGCGCGGACCAGTCGATGCTCCGCGAGCCGGCCCCGCAACCGGTGATCACGCCGGCCGGCTCGACCTACCAATCGCCGCGAATCCGGGTGACGATCACCCACGCCCAGTGCCGCGACGGCGCAAGCCAGCGGATCTACCCGGACCAGGTGCGCGTCGACATCGACGGACGGGCCTTTCAGGGCTGTGGCGGCCACTAGGCCGCGGCGTCGTCCTCATTGGCGCTGGCGGGCGCGGCAATCTTCGTCAGCGGACGCGGGCTCGCCTCGACCATCGGCGGCGGGTCCATCGCCTTGGCGCTGCCCGCCCCCAGCCCCTCGAACTTGCGCGCCTGGCTCAACACCTGGCTTTCGAAGCTGCCGACCATCTGATTGTAGGCGGTGTTGGCGGTGGAAAGGTTCTTGCCAACCCGCGCCATATGCTCATTCATTGTCGCAAGGCGAGAATGCAACTCCTTGCCAAGCCTTGCTATTTCCTCGGCGGCCTCGGACAGGCGCTCCTGTCGCCAGACGCTCGCCACGGTCCGCGCAATCGCCACCAGATTAGTGGGTGTCGCGAGCAAGACCCGGTTGCTGAACGCCTTCTCCCACAAGTCGTGATCTTGTTCGAGTGCTGCGGTTAGGAAGTGCTCGCCCGGGATGTACATGATCACATAGTCGGCTGATTCTCCGAATTGCGACCAGTAGCTTTTGGAACCGAGCTGCTGAGCATGCCGCAGGATCGAGGCCAGATGAGCCTTGAAGCCGGCCGCTTTTTTCTGGTCGTCAACTTCGTCGAACGCATCATTGTAGGCGTTGAGCGAGCACTTCGAATCGATGATCAGCTTCCGGTTCGCCGGGAGATTGACGATCGCGTCGGGACGGAGGCGCCCATCGTCCCCTTCGAAGGAAACTTCCATGGTGAAATCGATGCCCTCGACCAGCCCAGCTTGAACGAGCACGTTGCGCAGCGATTGCTCGCCCCAGCGGCCGCGCTGCTTAGGAGAAGAAGTAAGGGCCGTCGTTAAGCGTCTCGCCTCGTCGCGGACCTGCCCCTGCCCTGCCCGGACCAGCTCGACCGCCTCGCGAAGCCCGGCATAATGGTCGACGCGCTCCTTCTCGACCGACTGCAGCTTCTCCTGATAGGTCTTGAGCAGCACCTCCACCGGGGTGACTGCTTGCGTGAACTTCTCGCCGGCCTGCTCGATGAACGCCTTGCGCGCCTCGCCGAGCAGCTTTCCGCCGATCTCGTGGAATTGCGCCGACAGGCTCTCCTTGGCCTCGCGCAGGGCCTCGAGCTGCTGGTGGAACGACTTCTCGCGCTCTTCCTGGGCCGACCGCAGCACGGCAAGCTCCTGCGCCGCCGAGCGGTTGGAGTCGCGCTCCCCGACCACGGCGTCGAGCTGGTGGCGCAAGTTCTCGATGACCTGCTTGCTCGACGCCGCCGCCCGGCTCCCGACCAGCCAGCCGATCAAGGCGCCAAGCCCGAGCGCGACGAGGATCAAGACGATGGCGACCGAGTCCATGGCAGTCTCCGGCGGAACAGAGCGCGAACTTTACCCGGCGCTCCACTTGGCGACAAGCACCAACTGTGCTCCTGCGAAGGGCACCCATCAAAGTACTCCTTTGATGGGACCCAAGGCAGGAGCCCAGTACTGGACCCCTGCCTTCGCAGGGGTACAAGCGGTGCGACTCACAAAGGGGGAAATTCATGTCCATCCGCAAGATGATCGCGCTTCACCCGGCCGCCGAGGGCCACGTCAACCAGCCGCTCGGCGATGCTGTCCACCACGCGATGTATTGCGCGAAGATGTGCCTGTCGTGCGCGGACGCCTGCGCCTCCGAGGAGATGGACATGGCGCAGTGCATCCGCGCCTGCTCCGACTGCGCCGACGTCTGCGAAGCAACCACCCGGCTCGGCCTGCGCCGCACCGGCTCCAACGACATCGTCCTGCGCGAGATGCTCGAGCTGTGCGCCCGAACCTGCGACTCCTGCGCCGCCGAATGCGACCGCTACGACCACGAGCATTGCAAGCTGTGCGCGATCATGTGCCGCGAATGCGCCGAGGATTGCCGCAACGCGGCGTTGTCGCTGGTCGAGGCCGCTTAAGCCGCCTTCTTCCCCTGCTCTTTCCGCAGCTTGGCGAGCTTCTTGAGCACCATCTCGCGCTTCAGCCGCGACAGATGGTCGATGAACAAGATGCCCTCCAGATGGTCCATCTCGTGCTGCAGGCAGACCGCGAGCAGCCCGTCGAGCTGCTCCTCGTGGGCCTTGCCGTTCTCGTCGAGCCAGCGGGCTCGGATATGGTCCGGCCGCTCGACCTCGGCATATTGGTCGGGCACCGACAGGCAGCCCTCGAGATAGGGCACTTCGTCGTCCGAATGCTGGATGATCTCGGGATTGATGAACACCCGCGGGTCCTTGACCGGCGGGCCGTCCTCGACCTCGGGCTCCTGCAGGTCGATGACCAGGATGCGCTTGGGGACCCCGACCTGGATCGCGGCCAGGCCGATGCCGGGCGCATCGTACATCGTCTCGAACATGTCCTTGATCAGCGCGCGCAGCCCGTCGTCGACCTTCTCGACCGGCGAGGAGATCTGGCGCAGGCTCGGGTCCGGAACCTCGACGATGGGCAGGATAGCCATGGGTGTCATTTAGTCCCTGACTCCCCTCCCTTTCAAGGGAGGGGTTGGGGTGGGTGCGAGCGTCCGCGAGCCTGAAGGCCTCCCCCACCCCTTCGCCGCTGCGCGTCTCTCCCCTCCCCTGAAGGGGCGGGGATTTAAGCAATCGGCCGCCGCGCTCGCAGCGCCTGGGCGAGCGTTCCTTCATCGAGATAGTCGAGCTCGCCGCCGACCGGAAGACCGTGCGCCAACTGCGTGAGGCGAATGGGAAATTTCTCCAGCCGCTCGGCGAGATAATGAGCAGTGGTCTGACCCTCCAGCGTCGCGTTCATCGCCAGCACGACCTCGTCCACGCCGCCCGCCGCGACCCGCGCGACGAGCTTGTCGATGCCAAGATCCTCGGGCCGGACGCCCTCGAGCGCGGACAGGCGTCCGCCGAGCACATGGTAGCGGCCGGGGAACAGCCGCGACCGGTCGAGCGCCCACAGGTCGGCGACCTCCTCGACGACGCACAGCAATTTGTCATCGCGTCGAGGGTCCGAGCAGATGCCGCACGGGTCGGACGTGTCGAGGTTGCCGCAGGTCGAGCAAGTCGAAAGCCGTTCGGAAACGTCGCGGAGCGCCGCCAGAAGCGGCTCCAGCGCCGTCTCGCGGCGCTTCATCAGGTGCAGCACCGCCCGGCGCGCCGAGCGCGGCCCCAGCCCCGGCAGCCGCGCCAGCGCCTGGCTCAACGCCTCGATGTCTTGTGATGCCATATCAGCCCCTCTGTCATTGCGAGCAAAGCGAAGCAATCCAGAGCAGGAACTGGATTGCTTCGTCGCTCCGCTCCTCGCAATGACGTTGATGATGCGCATCATTTTCATGGGCAGCCCGGAGTTCGCGGTGCCGAGCCTCGAGGCGCTGGTCGGCGCGGGGCATCAGGTGCTCGCCGTTTACTGCCAGCCGCCGCGGCCGGCCGGACGCGGCAAGGCGGAGCGCAAGACCGCGGTCCATCAGCGCGCGGAAGCCCTCGGCATCAAGGTGCGGACTCCCAAGAGCCTGCGATCGGACGAGGAACAGGCGAAATTCCGAGCGCTCGACGCCGACCTCGCGATTGTCGCGGCTTACGGGCTGATCCTGCCGCCGCCGATCCTCGAGGCGCCCAAGGCCGGCTGCATCAACGTCCATGCGTCGCTGCTGCCGCGGTGGCGGGGAGCGGCGCCGATCCAGCGCGCGATCCTCGCCGGCGACACGGTCAGCGGAGTCACCATCATGCGCATGGACGAAGGCCTCGATACCGGGCCGATGCTGCTCCGGCGCGAGCTTCCGATCACCGGCAAGAATGCCGGGCAAGTCACTCAGGAGCTTGCGCAATTGGGCGCGGATGCGCTGCTCGAATGGCTCGACAAACCGACTCCCCCGGTCCCCCAGTCGAACGAAGGCGCGATCTACGCCGCCAAGGTCGCCAAGGCCGAGGCGCGGATCGACTGGAGGCGCGGTGCGGAAGAGGTCGTGCGGCAAGTGCTGGCCTTCGCTCCCGCGCCCGGCGCCTGGTTCGAAGCGAACGGCGAACGCATCAAGCTGCTGGCTGCCGAATCCGAACCCCTCTCCCGTCACCCCCGCGAAAGCGGGGGTCCCGCTAGCGCTACGGAGCAGAAGCGGGATTCCCGCTTGCGCGGGAATGACGGGATGGTTCTCGACGACCACCTACTCATTGCCTGCGGCCGCGGGGCCATCCGTCCGCTCCTCGTCCAGCGCGCGGGGCGGGCGCCCATGACCGCTCAGGAGCTGCTGCGCGGCTTTCCCATCCCGGCCGGCACCATCCTCAAGTGACTCGCTGGCGGCTGACGATCGAATATGACGGCGGCCCGTTCATGGGCTGGCAGCGGCAGGACAACGGTCCGTCGGTGCAGCAGCAGGTCGAACAGGCGATTTTCGGGATGACGTCGGAATCCGCGACGGTCCACGCGGCCGGCCGGACAGACTCGGGCGTCCACGCGCTGGCGATGAGCGCCCACGTCGATATTGCCAAGACCTTGACCGCGCACCGGCTGCGCGACGGGCTCAACGCGCTGGTCCGCCCCGACCCGATCGCGATCCTCGAGGCACGCGAGGTCGCCGACGACTGGCACGCGCGCTTCTCGTGCACCGGGCGCCGCTATCGCTACCGGATCCTCAATCGTCGCGCGCCGCCCGCGGTCGACCGTGGCAAAGTCTGGCATATCGCCACCCCGCTCGACGTCGAGGCGATGGCCGAGGGCGCGGTGCTGCTGGTCGGCCGCCACGACTTCACCACCTTCCGCTCGGTCCAGTGCCAGTCGAAAAGCCCGGTCAAGACGCTCGACCGGCTCGAGGTGGCTCGCGACGGCGACGAGATCCGCATCGAAGCGGCGGCCCGCAGCTTCCTCCACCACCAGGTGCGCTCGATGGTCGGGTGCCTGGCGCTGGTCGGCCGCGGGCAATGGCAGCCCGGAGACATCAAGGCGGCGCTCGAAGCCCGCGACCGCGCCGCGCTCGGTCTCAACGCGCCGCCTGAAGGGCTGTATTTCGTCGAGGCGACCTACCCCTAGACCAGCGTTTCCCTCGCCGCCGGCTGGCCGAGGAAGGCTTGCGGGCTCGCCGTCAGCCCATAGGCGCCGGCGCAGAAGATCGCCACGATGTCGCCCGGCTCGGCGTGCGGCAGCGAGACCTCGTCAGCCAGCAGGTCGAGCGGGGTGCACAGGCAGCCGGTGACGGTCACCTCCTCGTCCGCCTCGCAGCCGAAGCGGCCGGCGATCGCGACTGGGTAGTTCCGGCGCAGTAGCTGGCCGAAATTGCCGCTTGCCGCGAGCATGTGGTGGAGCCCGCCGTCGGTAATCAGGAAGGTGCGGCCGCCGCTCTCCTTGCGGTCGACGATCCGCGCCAGATAGACGCCGGCCTCGGCCACCAGCCAGCGGCCGAGCTCGATCGCGAAGCGGGTGTTGGCAAGGATGTCCGGCGCACCGCCAAGCGTCTCGGCAAGCGCCGCGCCGACCGCCTCGACGCCGAGCGGCTGATCGCCCGGGAAATAGGGAATTCCGAAGCCGCCGCCCAGGTTTAGTTCGGGCGACGCAGAGCCAGCGGCAGCGGCAATGTCGCCGGCCAGCGCCACCGTCGCCCGCTGCGCCTCGATCAAGGCGTCGGCGCTCAGCACCTGCGAGCCGGCGAAAATCTGCAAACCGCGCCACTCGGCGCCGCCGTCAATCACCCGCTTGACCAGCGCCGCGGCGCGGTCGGAATCGACCCCGAACGGGCTCGCGAGGCCGCCCATCTTCATCCCCGAACCCTTGATCCCGAACGGCGGATTGACCCGGACGGCGATTTTCGGCTGCCGGCCGACCAGCTCGGCGATCGCCAGCGCGCGCTCGGCCTCCCCCTCGCTTTCGATGTTCAGCGTGACGGACGCGGCGATGGCGGCCTCGATCTCCGAGTCGCGCTTGCCGGGCCCCGCGAAACTGATCGGAAGCCCGCCGATCTCGGCCTCCTCGAGCCTCTGGAGCTCGCCCGCCGAGGCGATATCGAAGCCATCCACATAGCGCGCAAGAAACTTAAGCAACGGCGCGTAAGGGTTTGCCTTGACAGCATAATGCAGCGCCACACCGTCCGGCATTGCGGCCCGGAAGCGCGCGACCTGACCGCCGACGATATTGTTGTCGTAGACGAACAGCGGAGTCCCACCCGCCTGCTCGATCAGCTCGTCGGCCGACCAGCCGCCAATCCTTAGCTGGGCATCTTCGTCCGCGCTGAACTGCGGCGGGATCGGGCCCATCGCCTTCATGCGAATTCCCTGACCAGCGCGGCACGGTCGACCTTGCCGGTCGCGCCGGTCGGCAGCGCGTCGCGCCAGACGATGTCGCGCGGCTGCATGTAGGCCGGCAGCTCGGCGGCGAAATAGGCCCGCAGCCGCTGCTCGGCGTTCTCGCCCCTGGCCACCGCGACCAGCATCACCGCCTGGCCGAGCCGCTCATCGGGCACGCCGATCGCGAGCGCCTCGCGGACCGCTCCGCTGGCGAGCGCCGCTTCCTCGATCTCGTTGGGACTCAAGCGGTTGCCGCTGACCTTGATCATCGCATCGTAGCGGCCGCGAAAGCGGATCAGGCCGTCTTCGCCCCTCACCACCCGGTCGCCTGACAACACGGCGCCATCGCGAAACCGCTCGGCGGTGCGATCGGGATCGTTCCAATAACCGAGTGCGACCAGCGGCCCCATATGAACCAGCTCGCCTTCCTCGCCCGGCGCAGCCTCGCTTCCGTCGGGGCGCAACACCGCAATCTCGGCGAACGGGATGCCAGTCCCGATGCTGTCGGGATGCTCGTCGACCAGCGCCGGATCGAGGCTGGTCGAGCGAAACGCTTCGGTGAGCCCGTACATCAAATGCAGCCGCGCATCCGGGAACAGCTCGCGCAGCTTGCGGACGATCGGCGCCGGCAAATGCCCGCCGCTGTTGGTCAGCGTCCGCAGGCTCGCGCTCTCGCCGCCCGACCAATCGGTCTCGGCAAGCTGGATCCACAGCGGCGGCACACCCGCCAGCACCGTGACGTCATGACGCCGCACCGCTCTCACGACATCCCTCGGCAGCAGATAGTCATAGGCGATCGCGTGGCCCCCCGCAGCCCAGGTCGAAAGCAGCTGGTTCTGGCCATAGTCGAAGGCCAGCGGCAGCACCGCCAGCGTCCGGTCTTTCGCCGACAGCCCGAGATAATGAGCGACGCTGATCGCCCCGAGCCACAGATTGGCGTGGCTCAGCATCACCCCCTTGGGCCGCCCGGTCGAGCCGGAGGTGTAGAGCAAGGCCACGAGATCGTCGGGATCGGCGGCCGAGGGCGGCAGAGCTTCGCCGCCGGCCTCCCATTCCTCGAGCGCAATCAGGCGCGCGTCCGCCCGCTGGCCGTCCCCTAACGATGCCAGCCGCGCCTGGTTGGCGATCAGCAGCCTGGCGCCGCTGTCGGCGAGGATATGCGCGGCCTGGGCGCGCTTGAGCAGCGGATTGACCGGTACATGGACCAGGCCGGCGCGCGCGCAGGCCAGCGGCAGCACGCAGGCGAGCATGGTCTTGGCCATCCAGCTCGCCACCCGGTCGCCGGGCGATAGCCCCTGCCCGAGCAACGCGGCGGCGGTCCGAGCGACCTCCTCGTCGAGCTCGCCATATGTCCAGACTTGCTGGCCCACGGTCAGCGCCGCATCGCCGGCCGCTCCGCGCCTCGCCAGGCGGTCGAGCGGAAAAGGTGTGGGATCGGGCCCGCCCATGTCTCCGTGCGTTAGCGGCGGGGCGACTCCAACGCCAGCATCGCTGCGACCTTGCGCGGCATCCGCATCCGCCGCACAGCGACCCTTAATGGCCCTCGCGCTGCATCTCTTCGTATCCACGGTCCTCGTCGTCCTCGTGACCGTCATTCACGGTACCGGGGTGACCATCGCCGGCAGGCTGCTCGAATCCGAGACGGGAGAATTCAAGCGCAAGAGCCTGTTGTTCGTCGAATTCCACTTCCTCGTGCCGATGGCGCTGTTCCTGTTCGCGATCCACCTGCTGGAAATTGCTATCTTCGCGGCCTTCTACATGGCGGTCGATGCGATCGGCACGGTCGAAGACGCACTGTTTGTATCAGCCGCCGCCTACACGACACTCGGAATTGCCGAGAATGCGATCGGCGAATGGAGGCTCGTAGCGGCGTTCGAAGGTCTCGCCGGTTTCCTGATGATCGGCTGGTCGGTGGCGGTGTTCATCAAGGAGATGGACAGGCTGGTCCGCAAATGACCTCCTCGCCCGGCTTGCCGCCTTGAGCGACATTCTCTAGCGGGCGGCGGTGCAGCCGAAGCGACAGACCACAGAGACGGCGACGGCCGCGACCGTCGAGGCGACGCTCCGCGCGCTGCTCGCCGAAACGCTCGGCCTGCCAGCCAGGCAGGTCGCCGGCTTCACCGAGGCGACGGCGTTGTTCGGCGCGCTGCCCGAGTTCGATTCGCTGGCGGTGGCGAATTTCCTCACCGCGTTCGAGGAACGGTTCGCGGTGCTGATCGAGGACGACGACGTCGAGGCGGAAGATTTCGCCACCTTCGGCACCCTGCTCGCGTTCACCAAGCGGATGACGCTGGGCTAAATCCTCCCCCCTCGGGGGAGGTGGCAGCCGGCACGGCTGACGGAGGGGGCCCTTCCACCACGCCGCTCCGCGTCGCGATCCCCCTCCCCGTTCCGGGGAGGACTTACTCCGCGGCCATTGCCTCGAATTCCTGAGCGGCGAGATATTTCTCGGCGTCGAGCGCGGCCATGCAGCCGGTGCCGGCGGCGGTCACCGCCTGGCGGTAGATCTTGTCCATCACGTCGCCGCACGCGAACACGCCCTCGACGGTGGTCCGGGTCGATCCGTCCTGGACGCGGATATAACCGTCCTCGTCGAGGTCGAGCTGGCCGGCGAACAGCTCGGTCGCGGGGGTATGGCCGATCGCCACGAACGCGCCCTCGACGTCGATCCGGCTGACCGCGCCCGACCGGGTGTCGCGGATGTCGAGGCCGACGAGCGCTTCGGGGTCGCCGCCGCCGATGAACTCCGCGACCTCGTGGTTCCAGATCACCTTGATCGCCGGATTGGCGAACAGCCGGTCCTGGAGAATCTTCTCGGCGCGAAGCGAATCGCGGCGGTGGATCAGGGTGACGTCGTGGCTGTGGTTGGTCAGGTACAGCGCTTCCTCGACCGCGGTGTTGCCGCCGCCGATCACCGCGACCTTCTTGCCGCGGTAGAAAAAGCCGTCGCAGGTCGCGCAGGCCGAGGCGCCGCGCCCCTTCATATGCTCTTCCGACGGCAGGCCCAGCCATCTCGCCTGGGCGCCGGTGGCGATGACCAAAGTGTCGGCCGAATAGATCGTGCCGCCGTCGCCGGTCAGCCGGAACGGCCGCCGCGATAAGTCGACGGAAACGATGTGGTCCCAGACGACCTTGGTGCCGACATGCTCGGCCTGCGCCTGCATCTCCTCCATCAGCCACGGCCCCTGGATGACGTCGCGGAAACCCGGGTAATTCTCGACATCGGTGGTCGTCGTCAGCTGGCCGCCCGGCTGGATGCCCTGGATCAGGATCGGCGCGAGCCCGGCGCGAGCCGCGTAGATGGCGGCGGTCAGGCCGGCCGGCCCGGAGCCGAGAATCGCGACGCGGGTGGAGACGATGTTGGTCATTTGCTGGTCGATTTAGGAGCCGAGCGGCGACGCGGCAACCGCGGCGCTCAATTGCCTGTGGATGGTTGCAGATGCTTCAGGGCAGCAGCGCCGGGCAGGCCTTGGCCGGCGCGGACAACCAGCGGACGATCGCGCCCGGCTCCAGCGGCCCCGGCCCCGGAGTGCTGGCCGCA
This sequence comes from uncultured Sphingomonas sp., assembly GCA_964430865.1. Lineage (GTDB taxonomy): Bacteria > Pseudomonadota > Alphaproteobacteria > Sphingomonadales > Sphingomonadaceae > Sphingomicrobium. The sequence continues at coordinate 31,540 of CAYSHL010000004.1, read as the reverse complement.
ACGGCGGTGGCGCCTGCCGCCTGTCCGTTTCGGAAGGTGCCGCGGACCATCACCCGGCGGCGGTTGTCGGCTCGGGTCACGCCCGGCCATTTCGACCAGTCGGCATGGATCGCGGTCGCTTCGCCGCCGCGCCGGCAGTAGGCACCGTAGCTCTGGTAGAGGCCGAGGTTGTCGGTCTCCCAGATCAGCAATCCGACCATCTCGACCTGTTTCCCGTCCCAATCCGCCGGAGCGGCGGCGACGCTGGTCGGGTTTGCCCGGGCGATCGCATCCCCCTTGTGAAGCGTCCGGACGGCGGCGCAGGCGGACAGGAGCGCGACTGAGGCGCCCAGCAGCATGACCTTGGCGGCGTTCATTGGTGCCCTCGCTTTCCTTAAACCAGCCGGCTTTGCTGCAATGCGGCGGCGATGAAGCCGGCGAACAACGGGTGCGGCGCGAACGGGCGGCTCTTCAGCTCGGGGTGGAACTGGACGCCGATGAACCAGGGATGGTCGGGCCGCTCGACGATCTCGGGCAGCTGGCCGTCGGGCGACATTCCGGAAAACACCAGCCCGCCCTTCTCGAGCGGCTCGCGATAATGCACGTTGACCTCGTAGCGATGGCGGTGGCGCTCGCTGATCAGATCCTCGCCGTAGATGCTGCGGACGACGCTGTTGCCGTCGAGCTTCGCGGGATAGGCGCCGAGCCGCATCGTTCCGCCCAGGTCGCCGTCGGCGGCGCGCAGCTGCAGCCCCTCGTCGCTCATCCATTCGGTGATCATGCCGACCACCGGCTCCGCGGTGTCGCCGAACTCGGTGGTCGAGGCCCCGGCGATGCCGGCCAGGTTCCGAGCCCCCTCGATACACGCCATCTGCATGCCGAGGCAGATGCCGAAGAACGGCACCTCGCGCTCGCGGGCGAATTTGACCGAGGCGATCTTGCCCTCGCTGCCGCGCTCGCCGAAGCCGCCGGGGACGAGAATGCCGTTCAGCGGCTCAAGCTTGGCGGCGAGGTCGGCCTCCTCGCCCTCGAACATTTCGGCGTCGAGCCAGCGGATGTGGACCTTGACCCGGTTGGCCAGACCGCCGTGGACCAGCGCCTCGTGCAGGCTCTTGTAGGCGTCGGGCAGGCCGACATATTTGCCGACGACGCCAATCGTTACCTCGCCGTCGGTATGATCGAGGCGGTCCATGATGTCGTTCCAGCGCGCGAGGTCCGGCTGCGGCGCATCGTCGATCCCGAAGGCCTTCAGGACTTCGTCGTCGAGGCCCTCGGCGTGATATTGCAGCGGCACGTCGTAGATCGAGCGCGCGTCGAGCGCTGGGATGACCGCCGACTTGGCGACGTTGCAGAACAAGGCGATCTTGGCGCGGTCGCTGTCGGGCAGCGGGCGGTCGACCCGGCACAGCAGGACATCGGGCTGGATGCCGAGGCTGGTCAGCTCGCGCACCGAATGCTGGGTCGGCTTGGTCTTGAGCTCGCCGGCCGCGGCAATCCACGGCACCAGGGTGGTGTGGACGAAGACGCCGTTGGCGCGGCCGATGTCGTTGCGCAGCTGGCGGATCGCCTCGACGAACGGCAGGCTCTCGATGTCGCCGACCGTCCCGCCGATTTCGCAGATGACGAAATCGACGTCGTCGGTCTCGTTGACCGCGAACTCCTTGATCGCGTTGGTGACGTGCGGGATCACCTGGACGGTCGCGCCGAGATAATCGCCGCGCCGCTCGCGGGCGATGATGTCGCGGTAGATGCGGCCAGTGGTGACGTTGTCCGACTGGCGCGCCGAAACGCCGGTGAATCGCTCGTAATGGCCGAGGTCGAGGTCGCTCTCCGCCCCGTCGTCGGTGACGTAGACCTCGCCGTGCTGGTAGGGGGACATCGTCCCGGGGTCGACGTTCAGATAGGGATCGAACTTGCGGATCCGCACCGTGAAGCCGCGCGCCTGGAGCAGCGCCCCGAGCGACGCCGAGAGCAGACCCTTGCCGAGCGATGAGACCACGCCGCCGGTGACGAAAATGAACCGCGCCATGGGAGTTGAGGCTTAGGGCGCTACTGCCCGATAGGGCAAGCGGCGCCGCGCAAAAAAGTTCGGCGTGGCCCGAAAACTACTGTGCGAGGGGGACCGGCGCCTGTTCGTTGGCGGCAGGAGCGGCCTGGTTGGCCGTCGCGGGGGCGGCTTCGCCCGGCGCCTGGCCCGCGAGCGGCACGGTCGGAGCGGCCGGCGCCGGAGCGGGCGCGACCGTGTTGGCCAGCGACGTGTCGACCTTGGCCGGCTCGTGCGACACTCCGGCGACCGCGGCGAGGACGATCGACAGGATGACGAACGCGGCGCCGAGGAACGCGGTCGACCGGGTCAGGAAGTCCGCCGCTCCGCGCGCGGTCATGAACCCCGACGAGCTGCCGCCCACTCCGAGCCCGCCGCCTTCCGAGCGCTGCATCAGGATCACCGCGACAAGGCTGGCGGCGATGATGGTCTGGACGATCAGCAGGAAGGTGAACATGGGCGGGCTTTCAAGGAAGGTTGACGGCACTTAGCGACGGCATCCGGCGCTTTCAATGTACCCCTGCGAAGGCAGGGGTCCAGTACTGGGTCCCTGCCTTCGCAGGGACACATCACTTGGAACTGGCTGCCGCCTCGATGATCGGCACGAAGTCGTCCGCGGTCAGGCTCGCCCCGCCAACCAGAGCTCCATCGACATTGGGAGTCACGAAAATTTCGGCGGCGTTCGACGCCTTGACCGAGCCTCCGTAGAGGATCGGCACCTGTTGGGCCGCGTCCCCGTAGGCGGCCGCGAGACGCTGGCGGATCGCCCGGTGCATCTCGGCGATGTCCTCGCACGACGCGACCTTGCCGGTACCGATCGCCCAGATCGGCTCGTAGGCAACCGCAAACCGCTCCGGCACTCCGCCAGCCGCTCCCTCGCCGTGCGGCAGCGAAGCGTCGAGCTGAGCCGACACCGTGGCGATGGCTTCCTTTGCCTCCCTGGTTTCGAGGCTTTCACCCACGCACAGGATGACGCCCAGCCCGGCGGCGAGCGCGGCTTCGGCCTTCGCTTTCACGTCGGCGTCGCTTTCGCGCTGCGCGTCGCGGCGCTCGGAGTGGCCGACAATCACCAGGCTCGCGCCGGCATCGGTCAGCATGGCGGTGCAAACGCAGCCGGTATGCGCGCCTTTTTCGGCGAAATGGACGTCCTGGGCCCCGATCTCGAAGCCCGGAACCGCCCGGGCGGCGCGCTCGATCAGGGTTGCCGGGACGCACAAGGCGACATCGACCGACGGAAAGCGCCGCGACGCCTCGGCGATCGCCCGGACCTGATCGAGGTCGGCGGCGACGCCGTGCATCTTCCAGTTTCCGGCGACCAGCTTCCTCATCCAGCGGCCCCTAGCCATCTTGGCCGGCGAGCGGAAGCTGGACCGCGCCTTGATGCGCGTCGATACCGTCCCTAAAGCGGCGCCAACTCCTTCCTGAGACGGATCCCAACAATGTTTGCTTACTTCCGCCGCATGACCAAATCGGCGGTCGGCTCCATGATCATGGTGCTGTTCGTGCTGCTTATCCTCGCCTCGTTCGCGATGGGCGACATCGCCAATCTCGGCGGCGGCAATCTGGGCATGGGCGGCGGGTCGTCGCTGGCCAAGGCGGGCAGCCAGCAGATCACCGACCGCGATATGTCCCGCGCGATGGAGCGGCGGCTGACCGAGGTCCGCCAGCAAAATCCGGAAGCCGACTATGCGGCCATCGCCGGCGATTTCGATCCGCTGCTCGACAGCCTGATCGACCAGTCCAGCCTGCAGGCGTTCGCCGACAAGAACGGGTTCGTGGTGTCGAAGCGGCTGATCGACGCGGAGATCGCGAGGATTCCCGGCACCCGCGGGCTCGACGGCAAGTTCAACGAGCAGGCTTATCGGCTGCTCCTCGCGCAGCAGCGGATGAGCGACAAGGAGCTTCGCCAGCTGATCGCCGCGGGCCTGCTCCAGCGAATGCTGCTGACCCCGGTGGCGACCAGCGCCCGGGTTCCGGTGGGGGTCGCGACGCCCTATGCCTCGATGCTGCTCGAGGCACGCGAGGGCGAGGTCGCCAACGTGCCGGTTTCCGTCTTCCGTGCCGGGCTCAAGCCGACCGACGCCGACCTGCAGCGCTTCTACGCCGCCAACCGCCGCCGCTACATGATCCCCGAGCAGCGCGTCCTGCGATTCGCCCGTATCGGTCCCGAGCAAGTCGCCGGGGTCGCCGCCACCGACCAGGAAATCGCCGCTTATTACAATTCCAACCAGGCGACCTACGGGACCAAGGAAATCCGGGTGATCAGCCAGGCTGTGGTTCCCGACCAGGCCGCCGCCAACGCCATCGCCGCCCGGGCTCGGGGCGGCGCCAGCTTCGTCGCCGCCACTGCTCCCGCCGGCCTCAGCGCCGCCGACATCTCGGTCGGGCCGCAATCCCGGGCCGAGTTCACGTCCGTCGCCGGCGAGCGCGTCGCTGCGGCCGCCTTTGCGGCGCAGTCCGGGGCCATCGTCGGCCCGGTCCAGTCGGACCTCGGCTGGCACGTCGTGAAGGTGGATTCGATCCGGCGCGAAGGCGGCAAGACGCTTGCCGCGGCCCGCTCCGAAATCGCCGCCAGGCTCACTTCCGACAAGCGCAAGGAAGCGCTGACCGACCTCGTGGCGAACATCGAGGACGCGATTGCCGAGGGCAGCAACTTTACCGAGGCGGCCGCCCAGGCCAAGCTGCAGGTGACCGAAACCCCTCTGATCACCGCCAACGGGGCGGCGCGCGGCAACCCGTCATTCAAGCTTCCAGCCGAGTTCGCTCCCGCCCTGCGAAGCGGCTTCGAGCTCAGCCAGGACGACGAGCCGGTCGTCGAAGCGCTCGCCAAGACCGAGGGCTATGTGCTGGTCGCGCCGTCGCGGATCGTTCCGGCCGCACCAGCGCCGCTGGCGAGCATTCGCGAGCGGGTCGCCGAAGACTGGATCAACCAGCGGGCTTCGGACCGGGCCCGGGCCGTCGCCAACGCCATCGCCACGAAGGCGGCGCGCGGAGTGCCGCTCGCCAGGGCGGTGGCCGAAGCCGGAGCAGCACTGCCGCCGGTCCGCCCGGTCGCCGCTCGCCGGCTCGACTTGGCGCAAATGGGCGCCAACGTCCCCGCCCCGGTGCGAATGCTGTTCAGCCTCGGCGCCGGCAGGAGCCGGGTCGTCGCCGATCCGCAGCAGCGCGGCTATTCGATCGTCAAGGTCAACAAGATCGTCCCCGGCAACGCCTTTAACCAGCCGGCGCTGATCGGCCGCGTCCAGAACGATTTCCAGGATGCCGTGGCCGACGAATATGCGCGCCAGTTCCAGGCGGCGGTCCGCGCATCCGTCGGAGCGCGCCGCAACGCGAAGGTGATCGCGGCGACCAAGGCGCGAGTCACCGGCAGCTAGCGCAATCAGCGCTTGACGGGACTCTCCATGTTGCCTACACGTTCTCCGTTCGTTCCTGCTAAGGCCAAACGGGGTCACGTCAAATGCTCACCGCGAAGCAGCATGAATTGCTCACCTTCATCCACGACCGTCTCGGCCGCACGGGAGTGTCGCCAAGCTTCGACGAGATGCGCGAGGCGCTGGACCTGAAGTCCAAGTCGGGGGTTCACCGGCTGATTTCGGCGCTCGAGGAGCGCAAGTTCATCCGCCGCCTGCCCAACCGCGCCCGGGCACTTGAGATCGTCAAGATGCCCGAGGTCAATGTTCCCGCGGCCGCCGCAGCTCCCCGCGCGGCCGCACCCATTCCCGCCAACGACACGATCGAGATTCCGCTGCACGGGCGGATCGCGGCCGGTACACCGATCGAGGCGCTGCAGGGGACCGAGGCATTTGCGGTTCCGGCCGCTTTGCTCGGCCCCGGCGAGCATTATGCGCTCGAGGTGTCGGGCGATTCGATGGTCGAGGAAGGCATCCTCGACGGCGACTTCGCCTTGATCCGCAAGGTCGACACGGCGCGCGACGGAGAGATCGTCGTGGCGCTGATCGACGACAGCGAGGCGACTCTCAAGACCTTCCGCCACGAAGGCAGCATGATCCGCCTCGACCCCGCCAACCGCCAATATGAGCCGCAGCGCTACCGCCCCGAGCAGGTCCAGATCCAGGGACGGCTGGCCGGCCTGATCCGCCGCTATTGAGGATGGCCGGAGCGCGCATCGACTATGTCGAGTTGCCGAGCGCGACCGCACATGAGCTGACGCGCGGCTTTTACGCCAAGGCTTTCGGCTGGGATTTCATCGATTACGGCCCCGATTATTCGGCGACCACCAACGGGACGACGAACCTTGGCCTGCAAGGCGACCCATCGGGAGCGCTCGCCGCGCCGCTTCCGGTGGTTCGCGTCGAGGACCTCGAGGCCACGCTCGACGCGGTGGTCAAGGCCGGCGGGACGATCGCCAAGCCGATCTTTTCATTTCCGGGCGGCCGCCGATTCCACTTCATCGACCCCGCCGGCAGCGAGCTCGCTGTCTGGTCCGAGACCTGAGCTAGTCGGCGGTCGTCGGGTCGATCGTCGCCCTCACCTGCGAAATGCTGTTGGCCGGGAAACCCGCGGTGTCGGCGTGCTGGCGGATCAACTCCTCGCTCGGCGCGCGGTAGATGCAGTAGATCTTGTCGTCGGTGACGTAGCTGTGGACCCACTGGATCTCAGGCCCCAGCTCACGCAGCACCGAGCAGCTGGTCTGCGACGCGCCCTTGAGATCGGCGCCGGAAAGTCCACCGACTCCGGGCATCTCACGTTCGATAACGAATTGGGGCATCGGCGCTCTCCCTGTTTCTGGCCCTGGCTTTGACGCGCGGGCCATAGCGCATCCGTTGGGGAACGTCAGCCGCCCAGGGATGCTTGCCGACCCGCTCGGCGACGGTCACCGCCCGCGGCTCCTTGCCGAGATAGACCGCGACCCCGCCGGTGCGCCCCAGGGAATCGCGGTCGAGCCTGAGCCAGCGCGGGGTGCACCCGCGCGGCAGCCAGCGGCTCGAAACGATGATGTCCGCCTCGGCACAGGCGCGCACCAGCGCCCGCCACTCGATCGACTGGGCGGAGCGGGTCGCGAGGATCTGCCAGCGCCGCCCGCCGCGCTCGAGAAGGGCGATGCAGCTGTCGCTTGAGCACGAGGCGAACGGCCGCGACTCCAGCTCCTCCGGCTCGTCGTCGAAGCCGGCCGAATCGGCGACGACGCTGCGGATGAAGTCGCCGTTGCGCTCGCGAAGCAGCAGCGGGGTGCCGTCGGAATCGACGACCGCCAGATGGCGTCCATCGCCGGTGATCAGCAGGTCCGGCCGCGGCGACATCGCGGCCCCCGCCGCGCCCAGCAGGATCGGCGCCACGCCCCAGAAGCGCGGCTGGCTGGTCCACAGGCACAGCCACAGCCCGCCGGCGATCATCGAACCGAGCGCCCACGGCGGCATCGCGGCCATCATCGCCACCGCTCCGCGCGAATTGGCGACTAAATGAGCCAGGCCGAGCAGCGCATCGATCGACAGGCCGGCGAGCCACCACACCGGCGCGCCGATGCCGACCGCGTCGAGCAGCAAGGCGCCGGCTTCCAGCGGCATGATGATGAAGGTGGTGAGCGGGATCGCGATGATATTCGCGGCCACCCCGTAGAGGCCGGCCTTGTGGAAATGGTAGAGCGCGAACGGGATCAGCGCGACCTCGACGGCAAGGCCGGTGGCGACCATCGCCAGAAGCACTCGGCCGATCCGCGCCAAAATCCCCTCGTCGCGGCGCATAAACATTCGGCGCGCCCAGCCACTCGAGTGCAGCGCGATGATCGCCGCGACGGCGGCGAAGCTCAGCTGGAAGCTGGCCCCGGCCAGCGCCTCGGGCCGGAACAGCAATACCAATAGCGCTCCGACGGCGAGCAGCCGGATGCTGATCGCGTCCCTGCCGAGCGCGATCCCGGCAAGCACCAGCAAGGCGGCGACGCAGCTCCGCACCGTCGGCACCTGCGCTCCGGTCAGCAATGTGTAGGCGATCCCGGTCAACGCTCCGACCCCGGCGGCGACCAGGATCAGGTTGAACCGCAACGCCAGCCGCTCGCTCAATGCCAGCAGCTTTAGGGTCAGCAGCATCGCCGCTCCCACCGCCGCGGCGATATGCAGCCCGCTGACCGACAGCAAATGCGTCAACCCGCTGCGCCGCATCGCCTCGGCGTCGGCTTCGAGCACCGAATTCTGGTCGCCGGTGGCGAGCGCGACGGCGATCCCGCCGTTGGGGCCCGGAAGGCGCTCGCGGACATGGCCGCCGAGCCGCTCGCGCACCGCGTCGATCCCGGTCCCCCGGGCCGGCTGCACGACGGTCACCGGCCCGAGCGACCGCCCGACCCCGCCGATGCCCTTGAACCAGGCGTCGCGCGCGAAGTCGTAGCCGCCGGGAAGCGCCATCGGCGGCGGCGGCGCTAGCCGGGCCCGCAGCTGCAGCTCGGCGCCCTTGGCAATGCCGTGGGGAGCCCCATCCTGCTTGGTCGACACTCGAACCCGCGGCGGCAGCGCCGGGTCGGCGGGCGCCAGCGTCAGCCGCAGATCCTTTTTCGCGACCCTCGTTTCGACCCGCTCGACCTTGGCCCGGAACTCGGTGACCAGCGGCCGCTCGAGCCGCGGTGCGGCGACCCACGCCGACCGCGCCCAGACCAAGGCGCAGCCGAGCATCATCGCCAGTCCGAACCAACCGGCTGCCCGCTCGGCACGCCCTCCCCTGATCGAAAATCCGAAGATAGCGAGGGCCGCGGAGACGCACAGGAAGGCTGCCCAGTCGCGCGGGTCGCCGAACGCGAACCAGGCGGCGATGCCGGTCCCGAAGCCGACCACGAACCATGGCGGCAGCTGCCCGCGCTCGCGCTCGAGGAACGCCTCGACGCTTTCGCGCAAGCCGCCGAAACGCGTCTCCCAAAACCGCCGAGCCCGCTGTGGAAGAGGCGCACCCGCTATGTTAGGGGCGCTCATCCATTGCATGGCCTGCGACAAGACAAAGGAAAGCGCTTGAGCGCAAGTCACAATCCGTCAGCGGTAATTACGCGCTTCGCGCCTTCCCCGACCGGTTTCCTCCATATCGGCAACGCCCGCACCGGGCTGTTCTCCTGGCTCTACGCCCGCCATCATGGCGGCAAGGCGCTGCTGCGTGTCGAGGACACCGACAAGGCTCGATCGACCCAGGAGGCCATCGATGTGATCCTCGACGGGCTCACCTGGCTCGGCCTAGACTGGGACGAGCAGGTCCATTTCCAGTCGGAGTTTGAGGCCCGCCACGCCGAGGTCGCTCACCAGCTGATCGAGCGGGGCGCCGCCTACCGCTGCTATCTGACGCCCGAGGAATTGAAGGCCCGGCGCGAGAAGGCGCAAACCGAGCGCCGCCCATTCCGGCTCGAGAGCGAGTGGCGCGACCGCTCCGATGCGGGGCCCGACGGCGCTCCGTTCGTCGTCCGCCTGAAAGCGCCGCGCGAGGGCGAGACGGCGATCGACGATCTCGTCCAGGGCCGAGTCGCGGTCGCCAACGCCGAGCTCGACGATTTCGTCCTGCTGCGCTCCGACGGGACCCCAACCTATATGCTGGCGGTGGTGGTCGACGACCACGACATGGGGGTGACCCACATCATCCGCGGCGACGATCACCTCAACAACGCGTTCCGCCAGCTGGCGATCGTCCGCGCGATGGGCTGGCCCGAGCCGACCTACGCCCATATCCCGCTGATCCACGGGCCCGACGGGGCCAAGCTCAGCAAGCGCCACGGGTCGCTGGGGGTCCACGACTATCGCGACATGGGCATCCTGCCCGAAGCCCTGTTCAACTATCTGCTCCGGCTCGGCTGGGGCCATGGCGACGACGAGATCATCAGCCGCGATCAGGCGATCGCCTGGTTCGATCTCGACCATGTCGGCAAATCGCCCTCGCGCTTCGACCTGAAGAAGCTCGAGAGCCTCAACGGCCATTACATCCGCGAGGCCGATGACCAGCGGCTGGCAAGGCTGGCCGCCGAGCGGCTCGGGGGCGAAGCCGACCTCGAGCTGCTGGTCCGCGCGATGCCGGAGCTGAAAGCCCGAGCTCACGACCTCAATCAGCTGGCCGACGGAGCGCGGTTCCTGTTCGACAAGCGCCCGCTGGCGATGGATGACGGCGCGGCTGCCCTCCTTACATCCGACAGCCGGGCGTTGTTGCGCGCGGCCCACGAGGCGCTCGGCAAAGTCGCCACCTGGGAGCATGACGCGATCGAGGCAGCCGTCCGCGAGGTCGCCGACGCCGCCGGCGTCAAGCTCGGCAAGCTCGCTCAGCCGCTGCGCGCGGCGCTGACCGGCCGCGCCACCAGCCCGGGAATTTTTGACGTGCTGGCGTTGCTCGGGCAGGGCGAAAGCCTCGACCGAATTGCCGACCAGATGGTGGAGCCGAACGCATGACCGACAAGACCGCGACCCTGGGAGTCGAGGGTTCCAATCACGTCCTCCCGGTGATCGAGGGCACGGTGGGTCCCGAGGTCGTCGATATCCGCAAGCTCTACGCCGAAACCGGCATGTTCACCTACGACCCGGGATTCACCTCGACGGCCAGTTGCCAGAGCGCGATCACCTTCATCGATGGCGAGAAGGGCATCCTCCTCCACCGCGGCTATCCGATCGACCAATTGGCCGAGCATTCGACCTTCATGGAGGTGTCTTATCTGCTGCTGCACGGCGAGCTGCCCAACAAGGCCGAGCTCGACGAGTTCACCTACACCATTTCGCGACACACGATGCTGCACGAGCAGCTTTCGACCTTCTACCGGGGCTTCCGGCGCGATGCTCACCCGATGGCGGTGATGTGCGGCGTCGTCGGCGCACTGTCGGCCTTCTACCACGACAGCACCGACATCACCGATCCCAAGCAGCGGATGATCGCGTCGCACCGGCTGATCGCCAAGATGCCGACGATCGCCGCGATGGCCTACAAATACACCATCGGCCAGCCGTTCCTCTATCCCCAGAACGACCTCAGCTACACCGGCAACTTCCTGCGCATGACCTTCGGCGTCCCGGCCGAGCCCTATGAGGTCAATCCGGTGATCGAGCGGGCGATGCGGCGGATCTTCATCCTCCACGCCGACCATGAGCAGAACGCCTCGACCTCGACGGTGCGGCTGGCCGGGTCGTCGGGAGCCAACCCGTTCGCCTGCATCGCGGCCGGGATCGCCTGCCTGTGGGGCCCGGCGCACGGCGGCGCCAACGAGGCGGCGCTCAACATGCTCCGCGAGATCGGCCGGCCAGAGCGGATCCCCGAATATATCGCCCGCGCCAAGGACAAGGACGACCCGTTCCGGCTGATGGGCTTCGGCCACCGCGTCTACAAGAATTACGATCCGCGGGCGAAAGTCATGCAGCAGACCGCGCAGGAAGTCCTCGACGAGCTCGGCATCAGCGATCCGGTGCTCGATACCGCCCGCGAACTTGAGCAGATCGCCCTCAAGGACGAATATTTCATCGAGAAGAAGCTCTACCCGAACGTCGATTTCTATTCGGGCGTGATCCTCAACGCGATCGGCTTCCCGACCGATATGTTCACGGCTTTGTTCGCGCTGGCCCGCACCGTCGGCTGGGTCGCGCAGTGGAACGAGATGATCTCCGACCCGGAGCAAAAGATCGGCCGCCCGCGCCAGCTCTACGTCGGCGCGACTTCGCGCGACTACGTGCCGGTCTACAAAAGGTAGCAAGCTGGAGCCGTATCGCTTCAACCGCGCGATCGTCCGCCGGCCGGCGCGTTCGGTCGTCCAGGGCCTGCGCTCCGCTGATCGCGGCGATCCGACCTACGAAGGGGTTTGCGCCGAGCACGAAGCCTATTTGGCGGCGCTCTTCGCGGCCGGGCTCGAAATCATCGTGCTCCCGCCGCTCGAACAGTTTCCGGACTCGATGTTCGTCGAAGACCCGGCGCTGGTCTTCCCCGAAGGCGCGATTCTGCTTCGTCCCGGCGCACCCAGCCGGGCGCTGGAAGCCGGTGCGTTGGCGCCAGTGCTCGGCGACCTGTTCGATGCCGTTCTCGAGCTTCCCGAGCCCGGCTTCGCCGACGGCGGCGACGTGCTGGAAACGTCGCGCGGAGTGATCATCGGCCTGTCCGGCCGCACCGATCGGGCCGGTGCGGACGGCCTCACCGCCTGCCTCACTCATTTCGGCCGGAACTCGACGATTGTCGAGACGCCCGTCGAGGTGCTGCATCTCAAAACCGCCTGCTCGCTGGTCGACGAGGAGACCGTATTGTGCACCCCCGCACTAGCGCGCTCGGGGATATTCGACGGCTATCGAGCGATCGTCACTCCGGAAGGCGAAGACGCGGCCGCCAACGCGCTTCGGGTCAACGACCGGCTGATCCTCGGTGCCGGTTTCCCTCGGACCGCCGATCTGCTCGCCTCGCTTGGAATCGAGCTGGTGACGATCGAGACGTCGGAGATCGGCAAGATCGACGCCGGCCTGTCGTGCATGTCGCTGCGCTGGCGGGACGCCCAGTAGAATCGGGCGCTGTCCGCCGAATCAGGCTGACGGCAGGATCAGCGTGAACTGAGCGCCCCGGTCGGGGGCGCTGTCGAGGTGGATGTCACCGCCCATCGAGCGGGCGAGCCGGCGCGAAATGGCGAGCCCGAGCCCGGTCCCGCCTTCGTCGGGGCTGGCGCGCTCGAAGCGCTCGAAAATCCGTTGCTGGTCGGCTGGCGCGATCCCCGGCCCGTCGTCCGACACGGTCACCGAAGCGAGGTTGGCGGTGCGGACGAACCGCAAGGTGACGGTGCCGCCGGGCGGCGAGTGGCGCACCGCATTGCCGATCAGATTGACGAGGATCTGGATCACCGCCCGCTCCTCGCCGTTGGCGGGCAGCGATTCGTCGCCGTCGATCGCGAATCGGACCCCGCGGGGCTCGGCCGATGGCTCGACCAGGACGACGGCCTCGGCGGCCAACGCGGCCAGGTCGATCGTCCGGTGGGCATGGCCCGGGTCTTCGCTCATCGAATGGATCACCGACAGCAAGTGGCGGGCGGCGGCGGCGATGTCGGTCGCGTACACCGCATAGTCGCTGCGCAGCGGCCCGTCGGAGCGGTCGGCGATGCGCTCGGCGCAGTCGATGATCCGGTCGAGCGGCGAGCGCAAAGCTTCATTCAGCGCCTGGTCGATCGCCTCCAGCGACGGTTGCGGCACGTGCGTCGGCGAATCGCCGCTGGGTACCGCCCGGCCGGAGAAGCCGGCGAAGCTCCCCTGGGCATCGAAGATGACGTCGCCGCTGAGGATCAGGGTCACTCCGGGATCGCCGCTGCGGGCGATCGCCGGCTGGCCGGAAAAGCTCTGGCGGGCGGCGAGCGCGGCGATCAGCGGCATTTCACCGGCGTCATCCTCGTCGAGCCGGAAGACTCGAGTCAGCGGCTGGCCGATCATGTCGGCGGAACCGGCGCCGGTTTTTTCCGCCAGCGAATCCGAGAGCGCAGTCAATTTGAGATCGGCGTCGGCCGACCATTCGCCAACTTCGACCACCGGCTGCGGGCTGTTATCACCGCCAAGCAGCGCCGCGAGCCGAGCCTGGCGCGGCGGCCGCACCCTCCAGCTTTCCAGGGCCAAGGCGATCTCGTCGCCCTCGGGAATCGCTCGGACCCACAGCTCGATGTCGTTGCCGGCGCTGCCCGCGAGGGCCGGACGCGAAACGGGAATGCCGAGCTTTCGGGCGAGCCGGGCGACAGCCGCGACCTGCGGCAGAGCGAGCGCCGCGCCGACGGTCGCGCCGGCCTCCATCTGCAGCGTCGCCAGCTCGGGGTCGGCGGCGACCAGCCGGCCGGCGCGGTCGACCCGGCCGAGGACCGGCCGCGGGTCAGACGGCCGGCTGGCCATGATCCTGTCCCAGCGCCGCGAGCGCGGAGCGATAGAAAGGGTCGAGGCGCAGCCATTCCCGCGCGGAATCGACTTCCAAAGCGGTAATCGCGTCGAACCGGGCGATCGCCCGGCCGACATCGGCGATCGCCAGCAGGTCGCCCGGACCGGCGAGCAGCCGCGCGGCCAGCTCGCGCGAAGCGCCCGCCATCCTCAGCAGCAGCATCAGCGAGGCGCCTTCGCCGCCCAGCAGAAGATCGAACGCGTCCTCGCCGCTGATCGCCGCCCGCCGAGCCAGCGCCTGCGCGACCAGCACCGCTTCACCGTCCTCGGCCGCGGCGGCGATCAAATCCTCGCTCAGCCGGCCTTGCTCGTCGAGCAGCCGGATGAGCACCGCCGCGAGCGCCTCGAGGCGCTTGGACGGATCGTGACGCCGGAGCAGGGCCGCGCTCGCCGAGGCCAGCTGGCGGTCGGCGGCCGGGCGGTCGACGACGCTCAGCAATCGCCGCCGAAGCCCGGCGCTGACGATCTGCGTCAACGCCGCGGCGGTCTCGGCGGACAAATCGTCGAACTCGACTCGGGCCTGGCCGAACCGGTCGCGGCGGCGGCCGCGGGCCAGGATCAGCGCCATCGCGGCGGCGGAAATCGACGCATTCTCGTCGCTGACCAGGGTCTGCAATAGCCGCCCCTCGCGGCGGCCGCTGCGAGTCTTGACCGCGACCGTGATCTGCTCCTCGTCGGCGCGGCGCAGAAGCAATTCGATCAGCTCGGGCTGGTCGAGCAGGCCGGCGGCGCTGAGCTCGGCGACCAGCTCGCTATTGTCCTCGTCGTCGGCGACCGCCGAATTGGCCGGCAACGCCACGCGCAATTCGTCGGCGATGTCCGAGACGATGGCGTGGAGCATGGCGGTCATCAGCGCCCGCTCCTGCTCGCTCAGCCGCTGCTGCGGATTGAGGAAAAAGTCCTGGCGGACGGTGTCCAGCCGGGCTCGCCCCGCGTGACGCGGGGGTGCGACCATGGGGTCGGCTGCCGGTGCAGCGATCGGCCATTCCTCGGGAACCATTACCTGTGCGTTATCGGACCGCATTTAACGCTGGGTCAATCAGGCTTGATTCGATGGTGCCAATTCTGGACAAAGAAGAAGGACCCTGCCGCATAGAGCGCCAGCGCGACGAGGCACGTCGCCCAGGCACCGGCAATGGCGAACGGAATTGCGGCGAGGATCGCGTTTCTCCTCGAGAACAGCCAGATTTGACCCGGGACCTCGTCGTGGCCGCGCTCGATGCGCGCCGCCTCGGCGAACGCCAGCGCCGCGAGGGTCGTGACCAGCGCTCCCCAGCCGCTGCCGTGGGTGGCGAGCCGCCAGCCGAGCCCGAGCAGGGCCAGGCCCGCGGTCGGCCACAGCAGGCGCAAGCTCAGCGAGCGCGGCGGCAGCGGCCGAAGCCGAAGCGTCGCCAGCCGGTGAGCGACGAGGTCGAGCGGCGTCGACATGAGCAGCAGCGCGAGCGCCGGCCACAGCCAGCCCCGGGTGAAGGCCAGCGCCGCGGCCAGGTTGAGCGCCAGAGCGCCCCAAATCAGCCATTGCGGCCGGACTTGCGTGTCGAGCAGCCGCTCGGTCGCGAACTCCTCGACCATCGGCAGCACGTAGCGGCTCGACCAGTCGCTCCGGGCTCCGCGCGACGAAGCGATCAAGGCGCGCTCGAAGCCGCCGAGCTGATCCGCGCTGTCGGCCAGCAGCGGCTCGCCGGACGTCGCGACGCGGACTCGAAGCGCTCCGTCCTGAAGCGCCCGCCTCAGCAAGGTCGACTGCAGGTCCCAGTCGCCGAGCATCGCCGCGGTGGCGCCCAGCGTTCGACCATCGACCAGCGCCACTCCGGCCCAACGGCTGGTGGCGTCGATCCGCTCATAGGCCGCGTGCGCCTCATCGTCGGGCACCGTCGCGACCGCCGGCTCGGGCTCTTCGGCCAGCTGGGCGAGCAGATCGGCCGGTGCGGCGATTCCGTCGCCGAGCAGCAGGATCAGCGACCCGGCCTCGAACCGGCTCGCGGCCTCGTTGCCGTCGCTGACCGGGATGACTGACAGACCGTCGCCGCGCAGCCGTTCGATCGCTTCGTGGAGCGCCGGGGGCACCCGCTCGACCATGACGACGATCGGGGCGGCTCCGGCAGCAGCCGCGCAGCGCGCCTGATATTCGATCAGGGTTCGGCCGGCGAGCGGCAGCAGCGCCCGAAGCTCGCCGCTGTCGCTTTCCTGATAGGCTCCGATCAGCGCGCCGATCGCCATGCCGTCCATTCCCCCTGCAATTCGACCGCTTTGCAGCCGCAGTTGAGAGCACACTCTCTAATCGCTTTCGCCGCGAGACAAAGGTGGTAAACTGCTTTGGCCATGAACCCACATATCCAGCGCGCCGAGCTTCCGCCCCATGAGGCCGAAGTGCTGTCGGCGACCGATTCGCCCGCCGACACGCTCGAGCTCGGCTTCGACCAGATCCAGTGGAGCGAACCCGAGCCGGAACAGGAGGACCACGGCGCCAGCGGCCGGGCGGTCCTCAGCTATGGACTGACGATCCTCGCGGTCCTGTGGGTCGCCTTCACCGCCTGGTCGGCGGGCCGGGTCATGTCCGGACAGCCGCTCTCTTCCCCGGCCGTGGCGCAATGGGTGGCGATTGCGGCAGGCCCGCTGGCGTTGCTGGGCCTGGCCTGGCTGATGTTCGGCCGCACCCGCCGGCGCGAGGCCGAGCGCTTCACCCGTTCCGTCGTCGCCATGCGCACCGAGGCGCAATCGCTCGAAGCCTTGCTCGAGGTGCTGTCGCAGCGGATCGAGGATAGCCAGGCCTCGCTGTCCGGAATGGCCGATCGACTGATGCAGCTCGGCGACGAGACGACCGGCCGGTTGGGCAACGTGACCCGCGAGCTCGATTCCTCGTCGGATCGACTGAGCCGCACCGGCCAGGCGGTCGACCGCGCCGCCGAGCAGGCGCGCACCGACATCGCGGCACTGCTCGACGATTTGCCGCGCGCGGAAGCGACGACGCGAGTCATTGCCGAACAATTGCGCGGCATCGGCACGGACACGACGGCGCGGAACGCCGACCTCGGGCAGCAGGTCGCGGCGCTGACCGAACGGACCCGCGAGGCGGACGAAACGGTCGGCACCGCCGCCCAGCGGCTGGTCACTCATTTGACCCACATCGAAAGCGCCGGGGCAGCGGCCGCCGCGCGCGTCGGCGAAGCGGAAACCAGCTTTTCCGGAGCGCTGGATTCGCTGCTCGACCGCACCGCCCGAACGCTCGAAGAGATTCGCGGCGGGATCGACACGCAGGCGGCGGCGGTCGCGGCGCTGGTCGACCAGGCCTCGGCCGGGATCGGCCGAGCCGGCATCGAAGCCGCCGAAATGCTTGGTTCGAAGATCGGCCATGCCGGGGCGTCGCTCGACGGGCTGTCGGCGCGCGTCGCGGAGCAGGAGCGCGTGTCGCAGCGGATGTTCGCCGAAGTCGACCGCGGCCTGACCCTGATCGACGAGCGTTTCGCCGAGCTTGCATTGCAGGGCGACGAGCGCGCCAATCATTTCCTCGGCTCGCTGGCCCGCGCCCGGGCGGAGCTCGACGGGCTCGCCCAGCAGACGGGCACTCAGGACAATTCGATCGAGGCATTGGCCGAACGCACCGCCGCGCTTCGCCAGGGAATCGACCAGCTCACCGCCGAAATCCGCGAAGGGCTGACCAGCGCCATCGGTGAAGCCGAGGGAGGCGCCGAGCGCGTGATCAAGGCGACTGAAGTCGCCAAGCCCGAGATCGGCTGGATGCGCGACGCGGCGCTCGAAGCCAGCGAGCGGATCAGCGCCAGCGCAACCGGAATTGCCGAGCAGCAGGACCGCTTCGCCGCGCTGCTGGCGACGATCGACGACGGCGTCGGAACGTCCGAAACGCGGCTCGCCGCTTTGACCGCATCGCTGGCCGAGGCCCAGGGCGAGGCTGCGCGGCTGACCGCCGAAACCGGGCCGGCCTTGGTCGCCGCGCTGGTGCAGGTGAAAGAAGCGGCGGCCCACGCGGCGGAGCGGGCGCGCGAGGCGATCGAGGGAGTGATTCCGGACAGCGCCGGCAAGCTGTCGGCCGCGACCCGCGAAGCGCTCGAGACCGCGATCCGCGAAGGCATCGAGGATCGCCTGCGCGGAGTCGAAACGATCGCGGCGAAAGCGGTCGAAAACGCCCGCGAAGCGTCGGACCGGCTGACCCAGCAGATGCTGAGCCTCGGTCAGAGCAGCGCTGCGCTCGAGCATTATTTCGAGAAGTCGCAAGCCGACCTTCGCGAAAAGGACAGCGAGGCCTTTGCGCGCCGCGTTTCGCTGCTGATGGATTCGATGAATTCGGCGGCGATCGACGTCGGCAAGATCCTGTCCGACGAAGTCGACGACAAAGCGTGGACGGCCTACCTGAGCGGCAATCGCGGAATCTTCACCCGCCGCGCGGTGCGCCTGATGCGCGGCACCGAGAGCCGAGCGATTCAGACCCACTACGAGGCCGACCGCGAGTTCCAGGCCTCGGTCAACCGCTATCTGCACGATTTCGAGGCGATGCTGCGGCGAGTACTCGCCGAGCGCGACGGCGGAATGATCGCGGTGACTTTGATGTCCTCGGACATGGGCAAGCTCTACGCGGCGCTCGCCCAGGCCATCGACAAGCGGCGGTAAATCCTCCCCGGAACGGGGAGGGGGACCGTCCCCGCGAAAGCGGGGATGGTGGAGGGGCCCCCTCCGTCAGTCCTGTCGGACTGCCACCTCCCCGTCCCGGGGAGGAACTCAATTATAAAAATCCAGGTGCTCGACCTTGACCCAGCCGTACGTCCAATTGGCGTAATAGAGGCCGAACAGCAGCAGTGCGAGCAACGCGGCGCGGAGCAGATGCCGCGGCAGGTCGAAGCGGTGCGGAGCGCTGTCGGCCTGGCCCCGCACCTTCGGGGTCCCTGCCTCCTCGTCGGTTTTCACTCCGAACGGCAGCGTCACGAAGACGCTGGCGGCGAAGAACAGGAAATAGATTGCGACGATCGAGCCGATCGTCATTCGGCGACCTTGAGGATGGTCACGTCGACCACCGGCTTCTTGCCGGTCCAGGCGGTCGCGCAGCGGCGGACGGCGAGCCGCACGGTTTCGAGTCCGCGGCTCTCGTCGGCGCGCGGGTCGAACGCCCGCGCGGCGGTCTCGCTGGCGTCGGCGATGAAATCTTCGCGGTCGACCTCGACCGGGACTCCGAACGGGCGCACCAGCGGCGCGCCGGCCAGCTCGCCGTTCGCCGAAACAGCGAGCGCAACCGAGATGAGCCCGTTCACCGCGACCTTGCGCCGCTCGTTGATCGTCGTCCCGTCGGCGGGCAGGATGACGTCGCCGTCGAGCACCAGGCGCCCGACTCGGACCTGATCGATTTTCTTTGGCCCATCGGGTGCGAGGCGAACCAGGTCGCCATTCTCCTGAACGATCGCCCGCGGAACGCCGTGCGACAGCGCCAGCCGCGCCTGCTCGGCAAGGTGCCTCGCCTCGCCGTGGACCGGAACGAGGATTTCCGGCCGCACCCAATCGTACATCATCTTGAGCTCGGGACGTCCCGGATGCCCGGAGACGTGGACGTGCGCCTGCTTCTCGGTGACGATCAGCGCGCCGATGTCCGACAATTGGTTCATGATCCGGCCGATCGCGACCTCGTTGCCGGGAATGATTCGCGACGAAAAGATGATCGTGTCGCCGTCGCTGAGCTTGAGCTCATGGCTCCCCGACGCGATCCGGCCGAGCGCGGCGCGCGGCTCACCCTGCCCACCCGTGGCGACGATCAGCAGCTCCTCACGCGGCAGCCGCATCGCCTCGTCGAAGCGGACCGGCTCGGGGAAATCGCGCAAATAGCCGGTTGCCTTGGCGACTCCAATGATGCGGTCGAGCGAGCGGCCGGCGACGCACACCCGCCGCCCGGTCTCGGCGGCGACCCGGCCGATGGTCTGGAGCCGCGCCGCGTTCGACGCGAAGGTCGTCACCAGAACGCGCCCTTTCGCCTTCGCGACCTGCTCGGCAAGGCCCTGGTGAACGCCTTCCTCCGACCCCGACGGCTCCTTCTGGAAGACGTTGGTCGAATCGCACACCAAGGCGAGCACGCCCTGGTCGCCGATCTCGGTCAGCGCCTCGGTGCTCGGTGCCTCGCCGAGCACGGGGGTCTCGTCGACCTTCCAGTCGCCGGTGTGGAACACGCGCCCGAACGGGGTCTCGATCAGCACCCCATTGCCCTCGGGGATCGAGTGCGACAGCGCGATGTAGCGGACCTTGAACGGGCCGAGCTCGACCGTCCCGTCGCGCTCGACGATGTTGAGCTTGACCTGGCCGGTCAGCCCCTCCTCCTCGAGCTTGCCGGCGATCAGCCCGGCGGTGAACGGCGTCGCGTAGAGCGGCACCTTCAGATCCGAGCACAGATAGGGCAGCGCGCCGATATGGTCCTCATGCCCGTGGGTCAGGATGATCCCCGCCAGCCGGTCTTGCTGCTTCTCGATGAACTCGAGGTCGGGGAGAATGAGGTCGATGCCCGGATAATCGGGACCGGCGAAGGTCAGCCCGAGGTCGACCATCAGCCATTGGCCGCGGCAGCCGTAGAGATTGACGTTCATGCCAATCTCGCCCGACCCGCCAAGCGCCAGGAACAGCAGCTCTTCGCCTGGAATCATCATTCCTCCCTAACGCGCAGCGTTGGGGAGGGGGACCACCCGAAGGATGGTGGAGGGGTAGCCGGTGCGATGACCCCTCCCCCGTCCTACGGACGGTACCCCTCCCCATCTCGCGATGGGGAGGAACTTAGTGTGTAGAGCAGGCCCAATCCCTGGATCGTCAAGTCCGGCTCGATCGCGTCGAACGCCTTCGTGTGCTTGTCGAACAGGGTCGCCAGCCCGCCGGTCGCGACGACGGTCACCGGCCGCCCGATCTCCGCCTTCATCCGCTCGACCAGCCCCTCGATCATCGCCACATAGCCCCAGTAGATGCCGATCAGCATCTGGCGCTCGGTGGTCCTCCCGACCACGCTGCTGTCCTCCGGGGCCTCGATCGCGATCCGCGGCAGCATCGCCGCGGCGTTGACCAGGGCATCGATCGACAGGTTGATTCCCGGAGCGATGATGCCGCCTTTGTAGGCGCCCGAGAAATCAACAACGTCGAAGGTGGTCGCGGTGCCGAAATCGATGATCACCAGATCGCCTGGATATTTCGAATGCGCGGCGATGACATTGAGCGCCCGGTCCGCTCCGACGTTCTGCGGCTCGTCGACATCGAGCGCCATCGGCCACCCGGCCGCGCCCTGCCCCGCAATCAGCGGCTCGACGTGGAAATATTTGGCGGAGAGCACCTGCAAATTGTGGAGCGCGCGCGGCACCACGGTGCCGATGATCACCGCGTCGACGTCCGCCTTGGTGAAGCCCTCGAGCTCGAGTAACTGGTGGAGCCAGACCGCATATTGGTCGGCGGTGCGGCGCGGGTCGGTCGCAATCCTCCACCGAGCCTTGATCTCGATCGCCTGCGCCGGGCCTGAGCCGGGGTCCAGGAGGGCAAACACCAGATTGGTGTTCCCGGCGTCGACGGCGAGCAGCATGGGCGTCTGCTAGTCCCGCGCCCGCCGGTTCACAAGCTGACGTCCCCGGCGCGGACGATCTCCACGCCTTCATCGGTGCGCAGCCTGAGCGCTCCGTCCGGCTCGATTCCGTCGAAGCGGCCACTAAGCCGCCCGTCGGCGCCGGTGTGAACGGTCAGCTCGGTCCCGACCGGATGAGCGCGAACCTGCCACGCGCGGGCGATCGCGCCCGGCTCGCTGCTCCGCCACAACGCCAGCAGCCGGGCGAAGCTGGCGGCGATCAAGGGGGCGAAAGCCGTCGGGGTGGTCGCGCCCTCGAGCGACGCCGCCTTGCGGTCCTCGAGCTGCGGCGCGGCGGCAAGATTGACTCCGAAACCGACGACAATGCGGTCGCCGCTACGCTCAAGCAGGATGCCGGCGAGCTTGTCGCCCCGCAGCAACAGGTCGTTCGGCCATTTGAGCATTAGCGGCAGCCCCGGAATCGCGGTATCGACCGCTTCGATCAGCGCCAGCCCGGCGGCCAGCGACAAGCTCGGCGCGGGCGGGTCGCCGGGCTGCAGCTCGACCAACGTGCTGCCGAAGAAATTGCCGCGCAGCGATCGCCACTCGCGCCCCTGGCGGCCTCGCCCGGCCTCCTGGGCCTGAGCAATCAGCCAGTCGCCTTCGGCCGCGGCCGTCGCAGTCACCAGGTCGGCGTTGGTCGAACCGGTCCGCTCGACAATCCGGATGCGGGTCAGAAGATCGATCCCGCGGCGCGGTCGGCATATCGGCCGAGCGGCCCGATCAGCAGATAGCCGAGCGGCGAGACGATCAGCGCCGCGATCAGGATCATCGCCCGCTCGAGCGGCGCCCGCGTCCGAACCAGTTGCGAGGGAGCTTCGTCGAAGTACATGATCTTGACGATCCGCAGGTAATAATAGGCGCCGACCACGGTCCCGACGATGCCCGCGACGGCAAGCGCGATCAGCCCCTCGTCGACCGCCGCGTTGAACACCAGCAACTTCGGCCAGAAGCCGAACAGCGGCGGAATCCCGGCCAGGCTGAACATGAAGATCGCCATCGCCGCGGCGAACGCCGGTCGCGCCTGCGACAGGCCGGCGAGGTCGTCGATGCGCTCGGTCGGCTCGCCATACGCGGTCCGCATACGCAGCACGCACAGGAACGCGCCGAGCGTCATGACGACATAGACGGCCATGTAGAACAGCACCGACGACGCGCCCTTGGCGCCGCCCGCGGCGAGTCCGATCAGCGCGAAGCCGACATTGTTGATCGACGAATAGGCCAGCAGCCGCTTGATGTTGGTCTGGCCCCAGGCGGCGACCGCGCCGAGGAAGATCGACGCCAAAGCGGCGAAGATGACGATTTGCCGCCAGGCGTCGGTCGCCGGCTCGAGCGCGTCGAGGCACACCCGGGTGGCGAGCAGCACCGCGGCCACCTTGGGGGCCGAGGCGAAGAAGGCGGTGACCGGCGTCGGAGCGCCTTCGTAGACGTCCGGAGTCCACATGTGGAACGGCACCGCGCTGATCTTGAAGGCGATCCCGGAGAGCAGGAAGACGAGGCCGAACAGCAGGCCGAGCGACGGCGCCCCGTCGCGCGCGAATGCGGCGGCGATGCCCGAAAAGGTCATCGTGCCGGTGAAGCCGTAGAGCAGCGATATGCCGTACAGCAGGATGCCGCTGGCAAGCGCTCCGAGGACGAAATATTTGAGGCCGGCCTCGGCGCTGCGCTCGTCGCCGCGGCGGTAGGACGCGAGCACGTAGCTCGACAGGCTCAAGAGCTCGAGCCCCATGTAGAGCGTGATCAGATTGGTCGCCGAGACCATCACCGCCCCGCCGACCGCGCTGAACAGGATCAGCACCGAATATTCGGCCGAATGCTCGGTGTTGCGCTCGAACCAGCCGTGTGCGGCGATGATCGCCACCGCCGAGGCGATGAAGATGATCACCTTGCCGAACGCGCCGAACGCATCGGCGACGATCAGCCCGCCGAACAACGGCCCGGCGTCCGACGGCGGCCCGATCAAAGCGACGGTCGCGGCGACCAGCAGCGCGACCGACGCCCAGCTGGTCAGGCCCGATCCGCCGCGCCCGGTAAAGGCGGCGACCATCATCAGCAGGATCGCTCCAGCGGTCAGGATCAGCTCGGGGAGGATGGGCATCAGATTGTTCATCAGTGCGCCGCCTCCGGAACATGAGCCTCGGCTTCGGGCTGCGGCTTGCCGGCGGTCGGCAGGGAATCGCCCTTAGGAGCCGCGCGCTCGACCCGCTCGAGCAGCCGCCCGACGTCGGCCCGGATCGGCCTCAGGAAGCTTTCGGGATAGACGCCCATCCACAGCACCGCCGCGGCGATCGGCGCCAGCAGCCACCATTCGCGCATCGACAGATCGGGCATCGCCGCCGCTTCCGCGGTGCGCGCGGTGCCGAACGCGATCCGCCAGTAGAGCCACAGCATGTAGGCGGCGCCGAGGATGATCCCGGTGGTCGCGACCACCGCCGCCCAGGTCGACAGCTGGTAGGTGCCGACCAGGCTCAAGAACTCGCCGACGAAACCGCTGGTCCCGGGCAATCCGACGCTGGCCATGGTGAACAGCATGAACAGCAAAGCGTAGCCCGGCATGTTGTTGCTGAGGCCGCCGTAGCGGTCGATGTCGCGGCTGTGCAGACGGTCGTAGACGACTCCGACGCACAGGAACAGCGCCCCCGACACCAGGCCGTGGCTGAGCATGACGATCATCGCGCCCTCGATGCCCTGCCGGTTGAAGGCGAACAGCCCGAAGGTGACGAACGCCATGTGCGCGACCGACGAATAAGCGATCAGCTTCTTCATGTCGCGCTGCACGAGCGCGACCAGCGAGGTGTAGACGACCGCGATCCCGGACAGGATGAAGACCAAAGGCACGAACGCGGCTGACGCTTCGGGGAACATCGGCAGCGAGAATCGGATGAAGCCGTAGCCGCCCATCTTGAGCAGCACGCCCGCCAGGATAACCGAACCCGCGGTCGGCGCCTCGACGTGCGCGTCGGGCAGCCAGGTGTGAACCGGCCACATCGGCATCTTGACCGCGAAGCTGGCGAAGAAAGCGAGCCACAGCCATTTCTGCGCGTCGACCGGGAAATCGTGCGCCATCAGCGCCGGGATCGACGTCGTGCCGGCCTCCAGCACCATGAACAGCATGGCGATCAGCATCAGCACCGAGCCGAGCAATGTGTAGAGGAAGAATTTGTAGCTCGCCTTGATCCGCTCGGCGCCGCCCCAGATGCCGATGATCAAATACATCGGGATCAGGCCGCCTTCGAAGAAGATGTAGAACAGGAACAGATCCTGGGCGACGAACACGCCGATCATCAGCGCCTGCATCAGCAGGAAGGCGGCCATATATTCGGGCACGCGTTTGTTGATCGCCTGCCACGATGCCCCGATGCAGATCGGCATCAGGAACAGGGTCAGCATGATCAGCACCAAGGCGATGCCGTCGATGCCCAGCGCCCAGGCGATGCCGCCGCCGATATCCAGGCGCTCGACGAACTGCCACTGCGCGCCACCGGGGTCGTAGGCGGCCCACAGCCAGACGCCGATCGCGAGCTCGACGAGAGTCGTCACGAGCGCGATCCAGCGCGCCGCGTTGGCGTTGACGAACAGGCAGGCCATGCCGGCGATCAGCGGCAGGCCGACCAGGATCGAGAGGATCGGGAGCTCGGTCACCGAAAGCTCCTCCCCGGAACGGGGAGGGGGACCGCGACGCGCAGCGGCGTGGTGGAGGGGGCCCCCTCCGTCAGCACTGCGTGCTGCCACCTCCCCGTCCCGGGGAGGATTTCAGCCCCCCTCACCGCGCCCACCAGACGGCCCAGCTCGCCGCCCCGATCAGCCCGAGCAGCATCACGAACGCGTAGCTGTAGAGGTAACCCGACTGCAGGCGGGCGGTGAGCTTGTTGCCGAACCCGACCGCATAGGCCGCTCCGTGCGGCCCGAAGCGGTCGATCGTGCCCTCGTCGCCGCCCTTCCAGAACAGCCGCCCGAACCACAAAGCCGGGCGGATGAAGATGCGGTCGTAGAGCTCGTCGAAATACCATTTGTTCAACAGGAAGCCGTGCAGCCCGGGGAACTGCGCGACGAAGCGGCCGGCGGAACCCGGGCGGCGGATGTAGACCGAGTACGCAATCGCCAGGCCGATCAGCATCACGGTCAGCGGCGTGTAGCGGACGAAATTGTTCACCTCGTGCGCGGCGTGGGCGAGATGCTCGTCGAACGCGACGCTGCCGTTCCAGAAATGCGCGCCCGCCTCGGCATCGACGAAGACATTGTGGAAGATCTGGCCGGCGAGCAGCGATCCGACCGCCAGCAGGCCGATCGGTACCAGCATCGTCCACGGGCTTTCATGCGGATGATAGCCCCCCGTTCCCGCCGGCGGCGTCGCCTTGCCGTGCGAGCTGTCGCCATGCTCTTCTGATGGCTTGTCATGGTCGCCGTGAAGCGCGTGCTGGATATGCTCGGATGCCGCCCAGCGCGGCTCGCCGTAGAAGGTCAGGAAAATCAGCCGCCACGAGTAGAAACTGGTCAGAAGCGCCGCCAGCGCGCCGAGGAAGAAAGCGATCCCGCCCGGCACGCTGCCACTCGCGTAAGCGCTTTCGAGGATCGCGTCCTTCGACCAGTAACCGGCGAAACCGACGCCGAAGATGCCGACGCCGGTAATGGCGAGCGTGCCGATCACCATGATCCAGAAGGTGATCGGGATCTGCTTCCTCAAGCCCCCGTAGTACCGCATGTCCTGCTCGTGGTGCATCGCGTGGATCACCGATCCGGCGGCGAGGAACAGCAAAGCCTTGAAGAAGGCGTGGGTGAACAGATGGAACATCGCCGCGCCATAGGCACCGACGCCGGCGGCGAAGAACATGTAGCCCAATTGCGAGCAGGTCGAATAAGCGATCACCCGCTTGATGTCGTTCTGCGCCGTGGCGACGGTCGCGGCGAAAATGGCCGTCGCCGCGCCGACGTAGGTGACGACGGCCAGCGCCGTCTCGCTGGTCTCGAACATCGGCGACAGTCGGCAGACCATGAACACTCCGGCGGTGACCATGGTCGCCGCGTGGATCAGGGCGCTGACCGGCGTCGGGCCCTCCATCGCGTCGGGCAGCCAGGTGTGCAGCCCGAGCTGCGCCGACTTGCCCATCGCGCCGACGAACAGCAGCAAGCACAGCAAGGTCATCGTGTCGACGCGCATGCCGGCAAAGCCGATCGTCGATCCCGCCATCGACGGCGAGGCTTCGAGGATCGCCGGGATCGACACCGTGCCGAACACCAGGAAGGTGCCGAAAATGCCGAGGCTGAAACCGAAATCGCCGACCCGGTTGACGACGAATGCCTTCAACGCCGCCGCGTTGGCCGAGGGCTTGTGGTACCAGAAACCGATCAGCAGATAGGACGCGAGGCCGACGCCTTCCCAGCCGAAGAACATCTGGACGAGGTTGTCGGCGGTCACCAGCATCAGCATGGCGAAGGTGAACAGCGACAGATAGGCGAAGAAGCGCGGCTGTCCGGGGTCTTCGGCCATATAGCCCCAGCTGTAGAGGTGAACGAGGCTGGAGACGGTGGTGACGACGACCAGCATCACCGCGGTCAGCGCATCGACGCGCAGCGCCCATTCGACCTTCAAATCCCCGGATTCGAACCACAAGGCGACGGGCTCGACCCAGCCGCCGCTGTAATCGCCACTGACGAAGTTGAGGAAGATCGGCCAGCTCAGCGCCGCGCCGATGAACAGCGCGGCGGTGGTGATCAGCTTGGCGGCGAAATTGCCGATCCAGCGGCCGCCGAGGCCGGCGACGATCGCCGCGATGAGCGGCAGGAAAACGATCAGCTGGACCATTATTCCCTCGTCATCCCCGCGGACGCGGGGATCCCGCTGCCCTTGCAGGCATCGGTCAAAAGCAAAAGCGGGATTCCCGCTTTCGCGGGAATGACGGGATTGGTCGCCATCAGCCGTGCATCCGGTTGACGTCGTCGACCGCGATCGAGCCGCGGCGGCGGAAGAAGATTACCAGGATCGCGAGCCCGATCGCCGCTTCGGCGGCCGCGACGGTCAGCACGAACATCGCCATCACCTGCCCGGTGAGGTCGCCGAGGAAGGCCGAGAAAGCGACCAAATTCAGGTTCACCGCAAGCAGGATCAGCTCGATCGCCATCAGCATCAGGATGACATTGCGGCGGTTGAGGAAAATGCCGAGCACCCCGAGCACGAACAGGATCGCGGCGACGGTTAAGTAATGCGCGAGGCCGATCATGCGTTGCCCCCTAGCCCCTCTCCCCTTTGCGGGAGAGGGAGGGGCCCGCTCGGCGCAGCCGAGTGGGAGGGAGAGGGCATGGCGGGCGAGAAGGAAGTCCCCTCTCCCCGCTCGCGCTTCGCGCGAGTCGACCCTCTCCCGCAGGGGGGAGAGGGGCTAGCTGAGCCCCAGACACCGATCACAGCTTCATCCCCTCGCCGACCCCCGGCTGCATATTCTTCACCGCGTCCCCGGGCCTGCGGCCGATCTGTTTCGACGCATTCTGTCCGCGGACATCCCCTCGGCTACGGTGGGTGAGGACGATCGCGCCGATCATCGCCACCAGCAGCACCAGGCCGGCGATCTCGAACGGGAACAGGAAGCGGCTGTACATGAGCTCACCGAGCGCGACGATGTTCGGCTGGCCGGCGGGCGGGATGACGCTCCCTCCGGGACCGGCGTTGCGGGCGCTTACGGCGATGACGATTTCCGCCAGCAAGACCAGCGCGATCAGCAGCCCGAACGGCAGATTCTTCGTGAATCCGGAGCGCAGCGACGAAAAGTCGACGTCGAGCATCATCACCACGAACAGGAACAGCACCGCGACCGCGCCCACGTAGACGATGACCAGCAGCATCGCGATGAACTCCGCGCCGACCAGCAGCATCAGCCCGGCGGCGTTGAAGAAAGCGACGATCAGCCACAGCACGCTGTGGACCGGGTTGCGGGCGAAGATCACCGCCACCGCCGAAGCGATGGTCATCGTCGCGAACACATAAAAGGCGATCAGCGCGATCATGACGGCTCCCCCAAGCCGTCACCCCCGCGAAGGCGGGGGTCCCGCTTCACTCTGGCCACCCGAAACAGAGCGGGATTCCCGCTTTCGCGGGAATGACGAAGGAGGGTCATTCCAGTCCTCATCGGTACGGAGCGTCGGCGGCGAGGTTTGCGGCGATCGCCTGTTCCCACTTGTCGCCGTTGGCGAGCAATTTGGCTTTATCGTAGAGCAGCTCTTCCCGCGTCTCGGTCGCGAATTCCAGGTTCGGCCCCTCGACGATCGCATCGACCGGGCACGCTTCCTGGCACAGCCCGCAATAGATGCATTTGACCATGTCGATGTCGTAGCGGGTGGTGCGGCGGGAGCCGTCCTCGCGCGGCTCGGCCTCGATGGTGATCGCCAGCGCCGGGCAGATCGCCTCGCACAGCTTGCAGGCGATGCACCGCTCCTCGCCGTTCGGGTAGCGGCGCAGCGCATGCTCGCCGCGGAAGCGCGGGCTCTGCGGGTTCTTCTCGTGCGGGTAGTTGATGGTCGCCTTGGGCTTGAAGAAATACTTCAGGGTCAGCGCGTGCGCGCGGACGATCTCCCACAAGGTAAAGGCCTTGAGCCACTGCAGCGGGTTCATTGCCCCACTCCATAGCGGGTGAGCATCAGCC
This sequence comes from uncultured Sphingomonas sp., assembly GCA_964430865.1. Lineage (GTDB taxonomy): Bacteria > Pseudomonadota > Alphaproteobacteria > Sphingomonadales > Sphingomonadaceae > Sphingomicrobium. Next base: position 2,464 of record CAYSHL010000004.1, on the reverse strand, counting down.
AGCCCGAGACGATGACGACGAAGACGATGCTAAGCGGCAGGAAGATCTTCCAACCGAGCCGCATCAGCTGGTCGTAGCGGTAGCGGGGCACCGTCGCCCTCACCCAGCTGAAGACGAAGAAGAAGAACAGCATCTTGGCGAACAGCCAGAAGATGCCGGGGACATCGAACCAGGGAATGAGGTCGATGTTGAGCGGCGGCAGGAACCCGCCCCAGAACAGGATCGCGTTCAAGGCGCACATCAGGATGACGTTGCCGTACTCGCCGAGCCAGAACAAAGCGAAGCTCATCGACGAATATTCGGTCTGGAAGCCGGCGACGAGCTCGCTCTCCGCCTCGGTCAGGTCGAACGGGGTCCGAAACGTCTCGGCCATCGAGCTGATCAGGAAGACCACCGCCATCGGGAACAGCAAAGGATTGAATCCAAAGCCGTTCAGCAAGCCGAATATATGGCCTTGCTGGGCGAGCACGATCGCGCTCAGGTTGAACGTGTTGGTGTAGAGCACGACGCTGATCAGGACGAAGCCGATCGAGACTTCATAGCTGACCATTTGCGCGGCCGCCCGGAGCGCCGAGAAGAACGGATATTTGGAGTTCGACGCCCAGCCGGCGACGATCACTCCGTAGACTCCAAGCGACGAAGCCGCGAGCACGTAGAGCAGGCCGACGTTGATGTCGGCGAGCACCACTCCGACGTCGAACGGGATCACCGCCCAGACGATCAGCGCAACCGAGAAGCTGACGATCGGAGCGATCAGGAACAGCCCCTTGTTGGCGCTGGTCGGGACGATGGTTTCCTTGAGGAACACCTTGAGGCCGTCGGCGAAGCTCTGCAGCAGCCCCCACGGCCCGACCACGTTGGGCCCGCGGCGAAGCGCGATCGCCGCCCAGATCTTGCGGTCGGCATAAATGATCATCGCCACCGCGAGCATCAGCGGGAAGGCGATCAGCGAAATGCCGGCCATGATCGAGAAGAACCACGACCATTCGTAGCTCAGGCCCCAGGATTGAAAGGTCGCGGTCATGCGCACTTCCGTGCCCCGGCGAAGGCCGGGGTCCAGGGCAGCGGGAACCGCTGCTCCGCAACGGCCTGGGCCCCGGCCTTCGCCGGGGACCGATGGGCGATAATCATTCGGCCGCCTCGCGGAATTCGCCGCCCTGCACCAATTCCTCCGAGCAGCGGCGCATGGTCGGGCTGGCGCGGCAGATCGCGTTGGTCAGGTAAAAGTCCGCGACCGGGTAGCGGATCGGGCCGCTCGCCTTGGCGTCGAGCTTCGGCGGCGCCCATGGCAGGTCGATCAGTCCGTCGCGGCCCAGCTGGGGGAATTCCGCAACCATTGCCGCGTGAAGCTGGTCGAAGCTGTCGAACGGCAGCGGCATGCCGGCGAGCTCGCTGACGGCGCGGAAGATGGACCAGTCCCGGCGCGCTTCGCCCGGCGGGAACACCGCCGGCTCGCCGCGCTGAACGCGGCCTTCGAGGTTGACGTAGGTGCCATGCTTCTCGGCGTAGGCGGCGCCCGGCAGGACCAGGTCGGCGCTCGCGGCGCCGGCGTCGCCGTGGTGGCCGATGTAGACCTTGAACGCGCCCTTGAAGCGGTCTGCCGCGACCTCGTCGGCGCCGAGCAGCAGCACCAGCTGCGGCTTCGCGGCCTCGATGTCGGCGATGCCGCCGGCCTGCGCGTAGCCGAGGATCAGCCCCGCCATCCGCGACGCCGCGGTGTGGATGACGTTGAAGCCGTTCCAGCCGTCACGGATTAGCTTCAACGGTTCAACCAGCGCCAGCGCCGCGCCAAGCGCGTTGGCAGCCAGCCCGCCGGGCCCGACGACCACCGCCGGGCGCCCGGCTGCCTCGAATGCTTCAGACACTTCCTTGGGAAGCTTGCCCAGCAGCTTGAGATCATCGCCGATCCACTCGACCCGCATTCCCAGGTCGACTTCCGGGCCGACCGCGAAAATTTTCGCCCCCTTGCGCGCCGCCTTGCGCAGCCGGCTGTTGATTAGCGGCGCTTCCCAACGCGGGTTGGTGCCCACCAGAAGCGCCGCGTCGGCGCCCTCGATCCCGGCGATGGTCGAATTGAACGCCACCGCGGACAGGCTGGACGTATCGTACGCCAGGCCCGTCTGCCGGCCTTCGAGCAGGCTCGACCCCTGCCCTTCGAGCAGCTTCCTGGCCGCGTACATCGTCTCCGCATCGAGCAAGTCGCCGGCGATCGCCGTGACGCTCGCGCCCGCTGCCTTGAGCCGCTCGGCGAACACCTCCAGCGCCTCGGTCCAGCTCGCCTCGCGCAGCTTGCGCTTCTCGCGCACCCACGGCCGGTCGAGCCGGCCCCGCACCAGCGCATCGACATGGTGGCGAGTCTTGTCGTGGATCCACTCCTCGTTGACGTCCTCGTTGATCCGCGGCAGCACCCGCATCACCTGGCGCTGGCGGACGTCGAGGCGGATGTTGCTGCCGACCGCGTCCA
>CAYSHL010000003.1:0-142049 GCA_964430865.1 uncultured Sphingomonas sp. | reverse complement strand
AGCTGTCGCGGGTCATCTTGTGGAACGGCGCGCTCTCGGCGATGCCGGCGTTGACAACCAGCATCTCGATCGGGCCGTTGGCCTCGCGGGCTTCGCCGAACGCGCGCTCGATCGCCGACCGGTCGGTGACGTCGCACTGGAGGACGGTGCCGGAGACATTAGCCGCGGTTCGCTCGAGCGGCTCGAGCCGGCGGCCGAGCAGCGACAGCTTGGCGCCCGCCGCGTGGAGGTGGGTCGCGGCCGCGGCGCCGATCCCCGTGCCGCCGCCGGTGACCAGCGCGTGACGGCCCTCAAACCAGTTGTTGGTGGTCATGGCTACCTCGCGAGTGAAGCATTGGCCGATGGCTTTGATGGTGGCAAGGCGGCGAAAAAGGAAGCCAGGGAGCGATTCCATGAAGACCCGCGCCGCCGTTGCCTTCGAAGCCAAGCAGCCGCTCGAGATCGTCGAGCTCGACCTCGACGGGCCCAAGGACGGCGAGGTGCTGATCGAGATCATGGCGACCGGCATCTGCCACACCGACGCTTACACGCTCGACGGGCTCGACAGCGAGGGCGTGTTCCCGTCGATCCTCGGCCATGAAGGGGCAGGGGTTGTGCGAGAGGTCGGCAAAGGCGTGACCACGGTCAAGCCGGGCGACCATGTGATCCCGCTGTACATATCCGAATGCCGGCAGTGCAAAGCCTGCCTGTCGCGCAAGACCAATCTGTGCACCGCGGTCCGGGCCACTCAGGGCAAAGGGGTGATGCCCGACGGCACCAGCCGCTTCAGCTACAAGGGCGAGACCATCTACCATTACATGGGCTGTTCGACCTTTTCGAACTTCACCGTCCTGCCCGAGATCGCGGTTGCCAAGATCCGCGACGACGCTCCATTCGACAAGGCCTGCTACATCGGCTGCGGAGTGACGACCGGCGTCGGAGCGGTGATCAACACCGCCAAGGTCGAGGCGGGGGCCAACGTCGTCGTGTTCGGCCTCGGCGGCATCGGCCTTAACGTCGTCCAGGGCGCCCGGATGGTCGGCGCCAACATGATCGTCGGGGTCGACATCAACCCGAAGAAGGAGGCGTGGGGCCGCCAGTTCGGGATGACCCATTTCGTCAATCCGACGCAGATCGACGGCGACCTTGTCAAGCATCTCATCGGCCTGACCGATGGCGGCGCCGACTACAGCTTCGATTGCACGGGCAACACCGACGTGATGCGCACGGCGCTCGAATGCGCGCACCGCGGCTGGGGGACCAGCGTGGTCATCGGAGTCGCCGAATCGGGTAAGGAGATCGCCACCCGGCCGTTCCAGCTGGTCACCGGCCGGATCTGGAAAGGCACCGCGTTCGGCGGCGCCCGCGGCCGCACCGACGTGCCCAGGATCGTCGACTGGTACATGGACGGCCGGATCGCGATCGACCCGATGATCACGCACACGCTCAAGCTCGACGAGATCAACCAGGGCTTCGACCTGATGCACGCCGGCGAAAGCATCCGCGCGGTGGTGGTTTACTGATGGGAGCGCCCGACGACTGGCCGTTCGAGGACCCGCCGAACGTCGCCGCCATCGCCACCCGCGCGGTGATGGACGGCGAGGAATGGATCGCGCTCGTCACGCACGACGATGACGACGGCACGTGGCAGTTCCACGGCCAGACCGCCGAGCCCAACGTCGACGATGCGCGAGTCGTGGCCTTGCACCGCGTCGTCGCGCTCGATCCGAGCATCCGCGAGCTCGCGGACCTCGACTACGGCTGGCGCGCGTGGCGGACGGCCCCCGACGCGCCGTGGCAGCGACGCCAGGATTGAGCGTGGAGATCGTCTCCGAAAACATATCGCATGGCGGCCGGCAATTGGTTTGCCGCCACGCGTCGGTGGCGACCTCGACCGACATGACCTTCTCGGTCTTCCTGCCGCCGCAGGCCGAGCAGGGCGGCGCGAAGCTGGCCGTGGTCTGGTATCTGTCCGGGCTGACCTGCACCCACGCCAACGTTACCGAAAAAGGCGAGTATCGCGCTGCGTGTGCCGAGCTCGGCCTCGTCTTCGTGGCGCCCGACACCAGCCCGCGCGGCGAGGAGGTCCCGACGGCGCCCGACGGCGGCTGGGACCTCGGGCTCGGCGCCGGATTCTACGTCGATGCGACGCAGGAGCCCTGGTCGGGTCATTACCGGATGTGGACCTATGTCACCGAAGAGCTGCCGGCGCTGATCGCCGCCAAATTCCCGATGGACGAGGGGCGGCAGGGGGTCATGGGCCATTCGATGGGCGGGCATGGCGCGCTGACCGTGGCGCTGCGCAATCCGGAGCGTTTCCGGAGCGTGTCGGCCTTCTCGCCGATCGTTGCGCCGGGGCAGGTGCCGTGGGGGCAGAAAGCGCTCGGCGCCTATCTCGGCGACGACCCGCGCGCGTGGCGCAAGCACGACGCGGTCGCGCTGATCGAGGATGGCGCGCGGGTTCCCGAGCTGCTCGTCGACGTCGGCGACGCGGACCCATTCCTCGAGCAGGAGCTTCGGCCCGAGTTGCTCGAGCAGGCCTGTGATTCCGCCGGCATCGCCCTCCGCCTCAACCGCCGCCCGGGCTACGACCACAGCTATTTTTTCATCTCGACCTTCATGGCCGATCATTTGCGCTGGCACGCCGAGCGGCTTGGCTGATGGATTGGTACGAACAGGCTCTCGGCCTCGGCGCAGCGGTCGCCGTCGGGCTTCTGATCGGGATCGAGCGTGGCTGGAACCTGCGCAATGTGAGGCCCGGCTCGCGCGTCGCCGGAGTGCGCACCTTCACTCTGCTCGGCCTGCTGGCGGGGCTCGCGGGCATGGTCGGAACCGCCGGCCAGCCGCTCGCCGGCGGGGCGCTGATTGCCGCGGCCTCGGCGATCGTCGCGCTCGGCTACGCCCGCCGCACCGGCCCCAGTCGCGCCGACGCCACCAGCCCGGTCGCGGCCTTGGTCACGCTCGGCCTCGGCGTGCTTGCAGGGAGCGGCAATCCGTCGCTAGCGATCGCCGGAGCGGCGCTCGTGACTTCGGTGCTTGCGCTGCGCGACGAGGCGCACGGGCTGATCGAGCGATTGGACGAGGAGGACGTCAAAGCGCTGGCGCGATTCGGGGTGATCGCGCTCGCGGTGCTGCCGTTCCTGCCCGACGGCGAGTATGGCCCGTACGGCGCATGGAACCCGCAGAAACTGTGGCTGGTGGTGGTGCTGGTCACCGGCTTCTCGTTCCTCGGCTATGTCGCCAACCGCATTTTCGGGGCGCGTCACGGGACCATCGCGACGGCGCTGATCGGGGGCGCTTATTCCTCAACCGCGGTGACTCAATCGCTTGCCCAGAGGCTCGGCGCGGGCCCTGGCGGGGGTGCCGAGCCGGCCGGCATCGCGCTCGCCTCGGCAGTGATGTATTTGCGCGTGCTCGTGCTGGTCGCCGTTCTCGCGACCCGCGTGCTGGTGCCGTTCGCGATGCTCGTCGCGCCGGCGCTGCTGGTTGCCGCTGCGGCCGGCTATTGGCTGTACCGCGCCGCGCCGCGCTCGGACGCCCCGACCCCTCCGGGCAATCCGATCGCGATGGTCCCGGCGCTCGGCTTCCTGTTGTTCATCGCGCTCGCCGCGGTCGCCGCCCGCTGGGCCGAGGGCCGCTTCGGCGAGCAGGGAATCGCCTTGCTTGTGCTGATCATGGGCAGCATGGATGTCGATGCCGCGATCGTCACCGTCGGGGGGCTTCGGCACCAGGCAATTTCGGCCGAGCTTGCGGCCATAGCGCTGGCCGGGACGATCCTCGTCAACATGGCGGTCAAGCTCGGGATCACGCTCGCCTACGCGCGTGCGAAGGGCAAGTCGGCGGCGGTTGCGCTCGGCGCGAGCATGGTCGCGCTGGCGGTGACGATCGGAATTGCGTTCGCGCGGCTCTAATCCGGCGCGCCCTAGCCCTCGATAATCATCGCCGGGTCGTCGTTGCTGACCAGAATGTCGATCTGGTCGCCGGCCTTGAGCTTGTAGAACTCGTCGTCGCGGCCGTCGAAGCGCAGCTCCGAGGTCTGGTAGCTGCCGTCCTGGGGAGCGGTGTAACTGACCTTCACGACCGCCTTGCCGTCGATATCCTGCTTGCGCTTGCCGTCCGGTGCGGCGGCGATCGCCTTGAATTCGTCGGTGGCATTGCACGACTGGGTCACGACTTCGGTCTTGCCGCCGCTTTCGACGTTAAACTTGCATTGGCGGTCAATCAAAAACACCGACGCCTTGGCGGCCTGATAGTTCATGCCGCGATTGACCGTCGAGGTGACGGTGACCACGGCAACGAAGCCCAGCGCCAGCATTGATCCGCGACCCCACATTTCGTCGCCCCTTTTCACGCCCTAGAACGGGAAGGGGATTAGCGCGCCGCGGTTACGAAATCGTAAGTTTGCGCGCTCCGCCCGCCGCTTAGCCTTTGTTTACCTGATCGCTTTAGGCTCGCTGCCATGGGCAAGAATATTTTCATCTTCCTGATCTGCGCCGGGGTCGTGACCTCGATGCTGCCGAGCCGGCAACCGGTGAACTCCGTCTCCACGGAGTCTTCATCGTCGGAGCGGCCATCCTTCGAATCGCGGCGCACTCAAACGGCCGACCAACCCCCATCGGACGCGATCCAGCTGACCCGCGAGTCCAATGGCCACTTCTACGCCGACGTGCAGATCAACGGCTTGCCGGTGCGCGTGTTGGTCGACACCGGAGCAAGCGGCATCGCTCTGTCGCGCAGCGACGCGCAACGCGCCGGCCTCGTCGTGTCGGCGGGCATGTTCCAGGTGATCGGCCAGGGCGCCAACGGTGACGTCCACGGCGAACAGGTCCGGCTCGACCGAGTCACCCTCGGCCCGAAGACCGTCGAGGGAATGCCGGCCGTGGTGCTCGACGCCGGCGAGCAGTCGCTGCTCGGCCAAAGCTTCCTGAGCGAGTTCGACACGGTGGAGATTCGCGGCGACACGATGCTGCTGCGCTGATCGTCGCATTTCCGCAGCCGGAAATGCTGGTGACCCCAACGGGAATCGAACCCGTGTTTTCGCCGTGAAAGGGCGACGTCCTAGACCGCTAGACGATGGGGCCGGAAAGGCGGGTGCCGGTTAGGCGAGCCACCCCGAGGGGTCAAGCGAGCGCCGCATCCTCGAGGTGCATCTCGGCCGCGTTGCCGCCGTTATATTCGTCGCGTTTGATGGTTCCGGCGAGCCACCATTTGACGTCGCCGCGAGAGGCAAGCAGCGCCTGGCCGAGCTCGGTCGCGGCGCTTCGGAAAGCGATCCACTTGAAGCTCTTGCCGTCGTCCCCGCAGGCCAGCCCGCGGACATGGTTCTCGCCGACGATGGAGGTCTTGAGCAGGCGCGCCGGGCCGGCGGCGACCCGCGGCGCGGGCCAGCCGGCGCCGTAGGGACCGGCGGCGTCGAGCGCGTCGCACAGGGACGCGGCGACCCCGCCCGGAGCGAGCAACGCGTCGAGCAGCAGCGCCCGCCCGCCCCGCGACGTCTCGACATCGGCGGCCAACCGCTCGTGGAGGAAGGCCCGCAACGGCTCGAGCCCGCCGGCCGGCATCGTCAGGCCCGCCGCCATCGCGTGGCCGCCGCCGGCGATCAGCAAGCCGCTCTCCTTGGCTGCGAGCACTGCCGCGCCGAGGTCGACTCCGCTGATCGACCGGCCGGAGCCCTTGCCGGTGCCGTCCTCGCACTCGGCGATGACGATCGCGGGGCGGCCGAAGCGTTCCTTCAAGCGGCCCGCGACGATGCCGATCACGCCCTGGTGCCAGCCGGAGTTCATGACCAGGATCAGCGGCGCGTCGGCCTGCTCCTGCGCCAGCGCCTCGGCCTGTTCGCAAACCAGCATCTCGATCGCCCGGCGCTCCTCGTTCAGCCGGTCGAGCTCGGCGGCAATCGCTCGCGCTTCTTCCGGGTCGGTCGAGGTCAGCAGCCGCACGCCCAGGTCCGACTTGCCGACGCGGCCGCCGGCATTGATCCGCGGCCCGAGCGCGAAGCCGAGATCGCGGCAGCTGGGCGGCTTGACCAGCCGGGCTGCCTCGGCGAGCGCCGACAGGCCGATATTCTGCCGCCCCGCCATGACCTTCAGGCCCTGGGTGACGAAAGCCCGGTTGAGCGATTTCAGCCGGGCGACGTCGGCGACGGTGCCGAGCGCGACGAGGTCGAGCAGGTCGATGATCTTCGGCTCGGGCCGGTCGCCGACGAAGACGCCCCGGCCGCGAAGCTCGCGAAGCAGCGCGACCCCGAGCAGGAACGCCATCCCGACCGCGGCGACATGACCGTGGGTGGCGCCGAGCTTGCTTTCGTCGAGGCGGTTGGGGTTGATCAAGGCGAACGCCACCGGCAGCAGGCTCGCGCACTGGTGATGGTCGACGACGATCACCTCGAGCCCCGCGGCTTTGGCCTCCTCGAGCGCTTCGAACGCCTGGGCCCCGCAATCGACGGTCACCGCCAGGCTCGCACCGCGCTGCTTCAGCTCGACCAGCGCTTTGCCCGACGGCCCGTAGCCTTCCATCAGCCGGTCCGGGATATAGACCATCGGGTTCGCGCCCAGGCGGCGCAGGAGCAGCACCAGCAGAGCGGCGCTGGTCGCCCCGTCGACGTCGTAATCCCCGAAGATGGCGACGCTTTCGCCCGCCTCGACCGCATCGGCGAGGCGCCTGGCGCCCTTGTCCATGTCCTGGAAGCAGGACGGGTCGGGCAGGAAGTCGCGGATCGTCGGGGTACGGTGGCGGGCGAGGTCGGAGCGTTCGACTCCGCGGGCCAGCAGCAGCTCATCGACCAAAGCGTCGGGCGTCAGCCCGTGCTCACCGGAGCGCCGCCAGCGCCACGGCTGGCCGCTCACCGACCGTTCGACGTTCAGCGCGAAGCTCATGGCTCCAGGACTAGCAGCCTCTGGCGGAGCGCGCGCGCGGTTTCGCGCGGCAACGCGGGGATGACATGGGCCGAAAAGCCGCCCCCGCCGGCGACTCCGAACGCCAGCCCGGAGGTCCCGAACCAGCGGCTGATGACGCTTTCGAACAGGTCGATGCTCTGGATGCGCTTGAGCGGCAGGATCACGATGCGCCGCCGCCACCAGCCGGTGCGGATCAGCAGACGGTCCTCGTCGAGCGCGTAAAGCGTCCGGCGCCAGCCGCGCCAGCGGACAATCAGCAGCCCGGCGACCACCCCAATCCCGAGCACGAAATTCGGCGCCTGAAGCGCGGCCAGAGCGGCGAGCAGGAGTAACGGCGACAGGCCGATCGCCAGCGTCCAGATGTAGACCGACGACACCCGCTTCCAGTCGGTCTCCGGCGACAGGGCCCGCCAGCCCAGCGCGTCGAGGATTGTCCCGACCTCCGCGTCGCTGGCGAGCGGCGCGAGCACATGGTCGCCGCCGCCGCCTTCGTCGCTGGCCAGGCTTTGCAGCTTGAGGTCGCGCCAGCCGAGCGAATCGCGCAACGGTCCGGTGCCGACGATCGCCGCCTGCGCTCTGCGCGCGGGCAAAGTGACGTCGGTCCGGGTCAGGAGGCCGCGGCGGCGGCGAAGCCCGACCTCGGTCCGGTCGAGGCGGAAGCCGTATTCGCGCAGCACGGTCCGGACCATGCCGGTCGCGAGCCCGATCAGCACCAGCAGCACCGCTCCGGCGAAGGCCGCGGCGATCCGGTGGGCAAGGATGTAATCGGCGATCGGGTCGCCGGCGTTGAGCAGCCCCAGCCAGAAGCGGCGGCTGAACGGGTCGAAGCGAAGCACGTCGCCGAAGGTCTGGGACGCGCCGATCAGGCCGGCGAACAAGGCCAGCGAGAAATTGAACACCCCGGCCAGCAGCACCCGTCGCAATTCCATCGCGAACACCGCCGGGCGTTCGGCTTCCGCTTCAATTGGCACGGCTTCGACGCCGCCCGAGCGCCGCGCCCGGACCAGCGTCCGCAGCTGCTGGGCGCGCTCGAGCGGTATCGCCTGAAGCACGCCCTCGTCCTCGCCGCCCCCGGCCGCTCCGCCGGTCTCGAACTTGACCTTGGCCAGGTCGAGCAACCGCGCGACCGGCCCCTGGCTGATGTCGACGTCCTGGATGCGGTCGAACGGGATCGACCGATGAGTGCGGCTGAGGATGCCGCTGTCGATCCGGATTTCGCTGTCGCCGACGCGGAACTGGAAGCGCCGCCAGTAGAGAAACAGCGAAAAGGCAAGGCCACCAAGCAGCACCGCGGCCGCGATCAGCGCGGTGCTCAGCCGCCCGGAGACGGCGAGGTAGCCGATAGCCGCATAGCCGCCGGCCATCCCGCGCAGGCTTCGGCCGAGGCCGGTCAGCAGGAACAAAGGATGCAGGCGCTCGGGCTCGCCGACCGCCGAGTCCTGCGGAATCATTCGAAATCCGTGCGGATATGCTCGCGGATGATGTCGCGGATCTCCGCGGCGCGGTCCGGAGCGAGGCCCGGCACGGTGACGATGCTGTTGCGCGTGCCGGCGGTATGGACGACCAGGGTCGCGGTTCCGAACATCTTGTCGAGCGGGCCGCGGGTGACATCGAGGTGCTGGACCCGGACGAACGGGACGATGGTGTCGGTGTGGAACAGCCAGCCGCGAACCACCTGCAGCAGCCGCTCGGTGAGGCCGTAGAGCAGGCGCCGGTAGATGCGCTGCGGGGCGATGGCGACGACCAGGATCGCGATCAGCGGCACGGCGACGCTCGCCAGCCCGTAGAAGGGCGTGTCGTCGAGCGCGGCATTGTCGAGGATCAGCGCTCCGCCGACCAGGGGCAGCCACAGCGCCGCCAGGCGCAGGCGCAGCACCTGCCGGTAGCCCGGCTCGACGTGCTGCAGCCGAGCGCCGTCCCAACCGCTTTCGCGGTCGTTCAGTCGGTCCATTTGCGGTGCTCGGCGGTAACCCTGCGGACCGTGCCGGAGCTGGCGCGCATGACGATGCTCTCGGTGGTGACGCAATTCTTGCCGCGGTGGACGCCGTCGAGCAGCGAGCCGTCGGTGACCCCCGTCGCGGCGAAGATGCAGTCGCCCTTGGCCATGTCCTCGAGCGCGTAGACGCGCTCGAGGTCGTCGATCCCCCAGCGGCGGGCGCGGGAGACTTCTTCGGCATTGCGGAACAGCAATCGGCCCTGGATCTGGCCGCCGACGCAGCGCAGCGCGGCCGCCGCGAGCACGCCTTCGGGCGCTCCGCCGGTTCCCATGTAGACGTCGATGCCCGTGTCGGGGTCGGTGGTGTCGATCACTCCCGCGACATCGCCGTCGGGGATCAGCCGGACTCCGCAGCCGAGGCCGCGCAGCTCGGCGATCAGCTCGCTATGGCGCGGCCGGTCGAGTACGCAGGTGATGATCTCGGCCGGGTCGACGCCCTTGGCCTTGGCCACCGAGCGGATGTTGTCGGATACCGAGCGCGCGAGGTCGATGGTGCCCTGCGGATAGCCGGGTCCGATCGCCAATTTGTCCATGTACACATCGGGCGCGTTGAGCAGGCAGCCCTGCTCGGCGATGGCCAGCACGGCGAGCGCATTGGGCCCGGCCTTGGCGGTGATCGTCGTCCCCTCGAGCGGGTCGAGCGCGATGTCGATCTTCGGCCCGCTGCCCTGCGCACTGCCGACCTTTTCGCCAATGAACAGCATCGGCGCCTCGTCGCGCTCGCCTTCGCCGATGACCACCGTGCCGTCCATCGGCAGCTCGTTCAATGCGGCGCGCATCGCCTCGACCGCGGCATGGTCCGCGGCCTTCTCGTCGCCGCGCCCGATCAGCTTTGAGGCGGCGATCGCGGCGGCCTCGGTGACCCGCACCATCTCGAGCACCAGGACCCGATCCAGGACCTGGCTGGCTTGGACGGTCGATGCGGCTGGGCCGGCGCGGTTCATGGGCGTGGCAAACTCCTGGATGGTCGAGGAGCTTCGGATAGGCACGGCATCGCGCCTTGTCGAGGCGGCGGCTAGCCTTCGACCCCTTCGCGTTCGCAGCTCGCGACTTCGAGCAGCAGCAGGCCGGTCGCGATGAAGCTCAAGGCGAGGATCCAGGCGAATGTCGCGACGATCGCCGGCGTTGGTCCGAACAGCAGAACGACCACGCTGGACAGCGACAGGCCGACGAGCAAGACCAGCGCGAGGACGAGATCCGTCGCCGCGGCGATGGTCGTCCAGGTCCGCACCGAGCCGTCGACGCGGCGGCTCATGACCGCGAGAATGACGCTCCTCAGCGCCAGCCAGCCGATGACGATGTTGACGATCGGGAAGAATCGCGACTGCTGGCCGTACAGGAACAAGAGGCCGGCGAGCACCGTGACTCCGCCGGCCAGCATCGCCAGCGCGCGCGTATCCCGGCGGAGCGAACCGGCGGCGATCTCGATCAATCCAGCAGCGAGCAGAAGCGCTCCGACGATGGCCGCGGGGATGCCCTCCTCAAGCGGCATCAGCGCCGCTCCTGCGGCGAGCACGATCATTGCCACGCCGGCGATGCTCATCCACCGCGCGCGGGTGCTTGAGGAGTCGGAGCGATCAGTGGTTTCCACGTGACGGCCTTTAGCAAACTCCGGGGCCGCCAACCAAGGTCAGCTGCCGGCCAGCATCCTTTTGACCCCGCGCGCCGCCTGCCGGAGCCGTTGCTCGTTCTCGACCAAGGCAATGCGGACGAAGCCTTCGCCTTCCTCGCCGAAGCCGACTCCGGGCGCGACCGCGACATGCGCCTCGGTCAGCAGCCGCTTGGCGAACTCCATCGACCCGAGCTCGCGGAACTTGTCCGGAATCGGCGCCCAGGCGAACATCGAGGCTTGCGGCACCGGGATTTCCCAGCCGGCGCGCCCGAAGCATTCGACCAGCACGTCGCGGCGCTTCTTGTACAGCGCCCGGTTGTAATCGACGATGTCCTGCGGGCCGTTCAGCGCGGCGGTCGCGGCCGCCTGAACGGGGGTGAACGCCCCATAGTCGAGGTAGGATTTGACCCTCGCCAGCGCCTCGATCAGCCGGGCGTTGCCGACCGCGAAGCCGATCCGCCAGCCGGCCATCGAAAAAGTCTTGGACATCGACGTGAACTCGACCGCGACCTCCTTGGCGCCGTCGACCTGGAGGATCGAGGGGGTCGGCACGTCGCCGAAGTAGATCTCGGCGTAAGCGAGGTCGGAAATCAGGATCAGCTCGTGCTCGCGGGCGAACGCGACCAACCGCTCGTAGAACGCGAGGTCGGCGACATAAGCGGTTGGGTTGGACGGGTAGCCGATCACCAGCACCTTGGGCCGCGGAACGGTGAAGCGCATCGCCATCTCGAGCCGGCGGAAGAAATCCTCGCCGGGAGCGGCCGGGATCGATCGCACCGCGGCGCCGGCGATGATGAAGCCGAAGCTGTGGATCGGGTAGCTCGGGTTGGGCGCGAGGACGACGTCGCCCGGCGCGGTGATCGCCTGGGCGAGGTTGGCGAGGCCCTCCTTGGAGCCCAGCGTAACGATGACCTCGCTGTCGGGGTCGACCGTGACTCCGAACCGGCGCTGGTAATAGGCCGCCTGCGCTTTCCTGAGGCCCGGAATGCCGCGGCTCGCGGAATAGCGGTGGGCGTTGGGCTTGGCGGCGACCTCGGCGAGCTTGTCGATGACATGCCTGGGCGGGGCGCCGTCGGGATTGCCCATGCCGAGGTCGACGACATCCTCGCCGCGCGCCCGGGCCGCCGCCTTCATCGCGTTGACCTCGGCGAACACATAGGGCGGCAGCCGCCGGATCCGGTAGAAGTCGCTGTCCATCGGGGCCTTCATGGCGGCGAGCGCCCGGTGCGGCAACCTCAGTCGCGGTAGGACGGCAGCGACCAGCCGCGGGCGATCGCCAGCCCGCGCAGGGCGAATCCCGCCCCCGCGGCGATCAAGGCCGCCGGCCAGACCGGGACTCCCATGAGTGTCAGCCCGACCAGGAGGCCGGCGGACAGCGCCGCGGCGGTTACGTAAAGCTCGGGCCGCATCAGGATCGACGGCTCGCCGGCCAGCACGTCGCGGATGATGCCGCCGGCGCAGGCGGTGAGGACGCCCATTCCGAACGCCGGCACCGGAGCGACTCCGTAACCGAGCGCCTTGGCAGCGCCATAGGTCGCAAAGGCGGCGAGCCCCGCGGCGTCGAACCACAGCAGGGCGGTGCCGGCGAACCTGCGGCGGCTGGCAATCCACACCAGCAGCGCCGCTCCGATGCAGATCAGCAGGGTCGCGTTGCTGTGGACCCAGAACACCGGCGCGCCGATCAGCAGGTCACGCATCGTTCCGCCGCCGACCCCGGTGGCCACCGCGAAGAAGATGAAGGTGACCAGCGTCTGCCGCTTTTCGGCGGCCAGCAGCGCGCCCGAAACGGCGAACACGGCAATCCCGAAATAGTCGAGCAGCTCGAGCGCGGCCGGGATGGGGAGTGCGTCGGTCATGGGCGCTCGTCATGGCGGCCGGGGAAGAAGGGAGCAAGGGACCCTAACCCCGACCCTCTCCCGCGGGCGGGAGAGGGAGGGACCCGCGACAGCGGGAGGGTGAGGGTTCTTCGACTTTGCCGCGACAAGGCCTATATCGCCGCCATGACGGACGACACGAAAACCGGCCCGGCTGGAATGCCGAGCCTTGAGGACTGGCAGCATTGGACGCTGGTCATGGGCCGAGCTCAGCAGATGCTGATGCAGGCCTGGGCCGACGGCCTCGACAGCCAGGGCAAAAGCCAGCCATTCGCGGGCTTCGGAGCGATTCCCGGAATGGCCAGCCCGAGCGCGTTCGGGTTCAGCATGCCGGGCGGCGAGGCGGCCCCGACCGACCCGATGGCGCTGATGACCGCGGGCGCGCAGGCCTGGGCCCAAGGGCTCGAGGCGTGGGGCAAGATGCTCGGCGTCGACCCCGCCTCGAAGGCGGAGGCCAAAGATCGGCGCTTCTCCGCGCCCGAGTGGCGCGAGAACCCGCTGTTCGACACCATCCGCCAGACCTACCTCGCGCTGTCGGACAAGATGCTCGGTTCGGTCGAGGAGATTGACGGGCTCGACGAGGCGACCCGACACAAGATGACATTCGCGGTGAAAAATTTCGTCGACGCGATGAGCCCGTCGAATTTCGCCGTCACCAATCCGCAGGTGCTCAAGCGGACCATCGAGACCCGTGGCGAGAATTTGCTCAAGGGCCTCGCCAACATGCTCAAGGACATCGCCGCCGGTCAGGTGACCCAGAGCAAGCCCGGGGCGTTCGAGGTCGGCCGGAACCTCGCCACCACGCCGGGCAAGGTGATCCACGAGACTCCGCTCTACCAGCTGATTCAGTACTCGCCGACGACGGACCAGGTGCTGGAGACGCCGCTGGTGGTGTTCCCGCCGTGGATCAACCGCTTCTACATCCTCGACCTGACGCCGGAGAAAAGCTTCGTCAAATGGTGCGTCGACCAGGGCGTGACGCTGTTCATGGTCAGCTGGAAATCGGCCGACGAAAGCATCGCCGACGCGTCGCTCGACGATTATGTGCTCAAGGGCCAGGTCGACGCGATCGACACCATCCGCGACCTGCTCGACGTCAAGAGCGTCCACGCGATCGGCTATTGCGTCGCCGGCACGACGCTCGCTGCAACGCTCGCTTATTTGCATGCCAAGAAGCAGCAATCGAAGGTCAAGTCCGCGACCTTTTTCACGGCCCAGGTCGACTTCGCCGAAGCCGGCGACCTCAAGCTGTTCCTCGGCGACGAGACGATGGGCTTGCTGCAACAATTGACAGTCGACAAAGGTTTTCTGGACGGCCGCTATATGGCGGCGACCTTCAACCTGCTGCGCGGCCGCGACCTCATCTGGAACTATGTCGTCAACAATTATCTGCTCGGCGACGAGCCGCCGCCCTTCGACCTGCTGCAATGGAACAGCGACACGACCAATTTGCCGGCCGGCTGGCACCGCAATTATCTCGAGACTTTGTACCGCGGGAACAAGCTGGTCGAGCGCGGCGGGATCACGGTCGCGGGAACCCCGATCGACCTCAGCAAGGTCAAGACGCCGACCTATATCCAGGCCGGCCGCGAGGACCATATCGCCCCGCCGCAAAGCGTGTGGAAGATGATGGACCATTTCACGGGCGACAAGCGCTTCGTGCTCGCCGGGTCGGGGCACATCGCCGGGGTCGTCAATCCGCCGGCGGCCGGCAAGTACCAATATTGGGTCAACGAGCAGCCGTGCGGAACGCTCGAATCGTTCATCGAGGGCGCGACCGAGCACAAGGGCAGCTGGTGGCCCGACTGGATCGCCTGGCTGAAGAAACAGGCGCCCAAGACGGTCAAGGCCGACGGCGCGCGGATTCCCGGCAAGGGCAAGCTCAAGGCGATCGAGGACGCGCCCGGGCGCTACGTCCGGGAGCGCTAGTTCGGCAAATCGTCGTTGCGAGCGAAGCGAAGCAATCCAGTTTCTTGTCTTCGCTGGATTGCCGCGTCGCTACGCTCCTCGCAATGACGGCTAGCAGTCTTGATACTTCCAGTGCCGCCTTTTGCCTTCGCTGAGCCATTCGATCGAGGTCGCGATACGCTTCTGCCTGGTTGCATCTTGCTTCGCTTCGGAGACCCACTCGAGATAGTCGCGCTGGGCGCTCGGCGGGAATTCGTCGAGCGTTGCCTTGGCCTTGGGGGCGGCCTTGAGCGCCGCCGCGAACTCCGGATGAAGCTCGGGCGGCGGCTTGGGCGCGTGCTTGACCTTGCGCGGTGCCGGAGCGGCGGCGGTCAACTCGGCGGCCTCGCGGATCAGCGCCTCGAGCTCCTTGTCGGGCGGCAGGTCCGCGACCGACGTCAGCTTGCCGAACTGGCCCATCGCGTCGGCCTTGGCCTGTTCGCCGCGAAGCTCCTGCCCGCGCCAGAAGTTCATCGCCGCGTGCGCCTTGAAAGCGGCCATCATCAGCAGGATCTTGCCGCTCAAAGTGAACGACGGAGCGCTCCATTTGAGCGTTTCCTCGACCTCCGGCACGGCGGCGTGGACCCGCTCGCGAATATGCTCGAGGATCGGCCGTGCGAACGGCTGCGCTCGGGCGATGTAGGCGTCGACCCGCGGGTCGCGGCTCACAGAATGCCGCCGCCGAGCATCAGCCGGACGACTCCGACGACGATTACGAACAGATTGAGATTGCGCCCGGCATTGCTGCTCGAGGCCATGCCGATCATGGCGCCGATCAGAGCCAAGGGGATAATCAGCCAATAGGCCCAGCCGAGCAACGGCAGGAAGGCCACCACGCCCAGGATGAGCGCGACGATGCCGATGATGATCGAGACGAGATTGAGCATGGCGCCTGCTTAGCAGCTAATGCGCGGTTTCCACAGGCGAGATCCGCGCCAGCACCGTGCCGCCGCAGCGCACGGTCAGCGATCCGACCGGCGGATCGATCGGCCACTGGCCGCGAACCTCGTGGGTGACCAGCGCCTGGGTGGCCGCGCCGGCCGGCGGGATCGCGTCGAGCTCGACCGTGACCTGGACCGGATAGCTTTCCATCACCCGCATGTCGCGCCACTCGAACCGGTAGCCGCCGGTCGGAACCGTCACCTTGCCGGTGACGATCAGCGTCGGCTTGGCATTGGGCCCGGGCATCGCGTTGACCCACGCCGCCCAATCGCTCGAGGCGACAATTGGGCATGCCGTTCCGCCGGGCACTTGCGGCGGCGGTACGGCGGCGCAGGAGCCGAGCGCCAGCGCGGAAGCGAGAATCAGCAGTTTCATATAGCAAGCAATGCGATTGGGCGTCCGAGGGTTCCCTATTCCGGCGGTGCCGGAGCCCGCGGCGATCGGATCAGCGCCACCATGTACAGCGCCAGCGCCGTCCAGATTGCCCCGAAAGCGATCGCATGGGCACGGGTGAAGGCTTCACCGTAGAGCAGCACCGCGAGCAGGAATTGCAGCGTCGGGGCGACGAACTGCAGCATGCCCAGCGTCGAATAAGGCAGCCTCCGCGCCGCGCCGGTAAACAGCAGGAGCGGAATGGTCGAAACCACGCCGGCGAGCAGCAGCAGCGCACTTTCACTCTGCGTCGAGCCGAAGCTCGGAGTGCCCGCCGCATAGCGCCACGCAAGCCAGGCCAAGGCGACCGGGAACCACAGCGCCGTCTCGATCGCCAAGCCGGCGACCGGCTCGACCTTGGCCACCTTGCGCAGCAACCCGTAGGTCGCGAACGTCACTGCCAGCGTCAGGCTGATCCACAATTGGTCGAGCGCCCCGCCGATCAGCGCCAATATGCCGGCCGCGGCGATCGCCACCGCAGTCCACTGAAGCCATGATAAACGCTCCTTAAGGATGAACCTGCCGAGAACGACGTTGACCAGCGGGTTGAGATAATAGCCGAGGCTGCCGGCGAGGATCTGGCCGCTGGTCACCGCGTGGACGTAGAGCAGCCAGTTGGTGGCGATCAAAACCGCGGTGAACAGCAGCAGGAGCAGCGTCTTGCGGCGGCGGACGGCCTGCCGGACATCGCTCCAGCCGCCGCCGACAAACAGCAGCAGCGCCAGGAACGGCAGCGACCACAGCACCCGGTGGGCGACGATGTCGACGGCGGCGACCGCGGCGATCGCTTTGAAGTAGATCGGCAGCACGCCCCACAGGCCGTACGCGGCGATGCCGAACAGGAAGCCGCGGCGAATTTCGGGATTGGGCTCGCGGGCGGCGTTCATCCGACGCGCGCCTAGCGGCGCTGAGCGGGAAGTGAAAGCTCGTGCTGAACGCCGCCTTGGTTGAAACGCGGGCCCCGGACTGCCAATTGTATGGCCTCATCCGGCGAAAGGTCCCTGTCCTGAATTTGCGTCCCGCCTTGCTGCGCATCGCCTGCCTTGGCGCGCTTGCCGCCATGGCGTCGGGATGCACGACCTCGAAGCCCAAGACGGTGGAGCCGGCGACGGGAGCGTCGGTGGTCGCCGAGCCGCCGCTGAAGTCCGAGGCCTGGATGCAGATCGCCACCGCGGCCGACGAATCGCGGCTCGCTCGCGTCGGCCTCGCTTGGCAATCGGCGCTCGCGGATGCTCGACGGAGTTCGGCCGGCGAGGTCCGCAACGAGGGCGCGCTGCTCGAGCCGCGCGCCGCCTTGCCGCGCCCAGCGCCGACGCCGGGAAGCTACAATTGCCGGCTTATCAAGCTCGGCAAGACCGGCGACAAAGGCGTCGCGTTCGAGCGGTTCAAGCCGTTCTTCTGCTACGTCGAGGTCGAAGACGAGCTCCTGACCATCGTCAAGCAGACCGGCACCCAGCGCCCGGCCGGGCGATTGTGGGAAGACGACAAGCCCGATCGCCTGGTCTTCCTCGGTAGCCTGGCGCTCGGCGACGAACAGCAGCCGCTGGCCTACGGCGAGGACCCCAAGCGCGACATGGCCGGGGTACTGGAGCGCATCGGCCCGTTCCGCTGGCGCCTGGTGATCCCGTGGCCGCAGGGAACGTCGAAGCTCGACGTGTTCGAGCTGACGCCGGTGGCCGACCAGCCGGAATGAATCGCCCCGGAGCGCTTGCCGATCCGACGGAGGTTCGAGCGCATCTGATCGCGGCGGCGAAATCCGGCGAATCCATAACCTATTCCGAGCTGCTCAATCAGCTCGGCCACGAGTTCACGCGCCCCAAGATGCGCGCTTTGTGCAAGGTGCTGGGCGCGATCGATCAGGAAGGCGCGGAACGCGGTGAGCCCCAGCTTGCGGTGCTGGTCGTGCGCCAGTCGGACGGGATGCCCGGTCAGGGCTGGTGGGTCGATGGCGGCGCGTCCAGCCACGATTACAACGGCTTATGGGAAGGGCCCGAAGCGCGGCGTCTTGTCGACAAGCTCCAGGCCCAGGCGTTCGACTATTGGGGCGGTCGTCATTGCGAGGAGCGATAGCGACGCGGCAATCCAGCTGGATTGCTTCGCTTCGCTCGCAATGACACAGGGCGCCATGGGCGATCCGCGCAACTTTACCGTCACCGACGACGACGACGGCATTCGCCTCGACCGCTGGTTCAAGCGCCATTTGCCGGACATCAGCTTCAACATCGTCTCGCGCTGGGCGCGCACCGGGCAATTGCGCATCGACGGCAAGCGCGCCGTGCCGGGCGACCGGATCGAGGCCGGCCAGCAAATCCGGGTGCCCCCGCCTGAGAGCGCCCCCGCGCGCACCGAGCGCCCGAAGCGCCACGTCGAGCCGTTGACCGCCGAGGAGGCCGAGCTGGTCCGCGAGATGGTGATTTATACCGACCCGCACGCCTTCGTGCTCGCCAAGCCGCCGGGGCTGGCGACCCAGGGCGGCACCAAGACCCACCACCACCTTGACCGGCTGCTCGACGGCCTCGCCGATGACGAGGGCGCCCGGCCCAAGCTGGTCCACCGGCTCGACAAGGACACCTCGGGCGCGTTGCTGGTCGCTCGCACCGCCCGCGCCGCCGGCCATTTCGCCAAGGCGTTTGCCGGCCGCACCGCGCGCAAGGTCTATTGGGCGCTGGTCGTCGGAGTGCCGTCGCTCGAGGAGGGGCTGATCGACCTGCCGCTGGCCAAGCAGCCCGGCACCGGCGGCGAGAAGATGCATGTCAGCCAGGAGGCTGGGCTGCCCGCCAAGACCCGCTGGCGGCTGATCGACCGGGCCGGCAACCGCGCCGCCTGGATAGAGCTGCAGCCGCTGACTGGCCGCACCCACCAGCTGCGCGCGCACATGGCGGCGATCGGCCACCCGATCGTCGGGGATGCAAAGTATGGTGGGCCGGAAGCGTTCCTGACCGGCGGCATCAGCCGCAAGCAGCATCTCCACGCGCGCCGGATCCGTATCGACTCGCCCGGCGGCGGGGCGATCGACGTCACCGCCGAGCTGCCGCCGCATTTCGCCGAAAGCCTCGCGACCCTGGGCTTCGAGCCGCTGGCCGGCGACATGCTGCCGCTCGACAAGGCCGACCCCGCCAAGTCGCCGGAAATCAAGCAGCGGCGGGCGGCCGCGGCCGCCAAGACGCGGCGGCGCGAGCGCAAGGGCGAGCGGCGCTCGCGGGGCTCGCAACCCCGGAGCAAGCGGCGGTGAACCGTCTCGCGATCTTCGATTGCGACGGGACTCTGGTCGACAGCGGCGCGACCATCGTCCGGGCCGTCGCCGAAACCTTCGAGCAGCACGGGCTCGCGGTGCCGCCGCCGCGCGAGTGCCGCCGGGTGATCGGCCTCAGCCTGGGTGAAGCGATGCGATCGCTGGTTCCCGAAGCGGAAAGCGCGGAGCACGCGTTGCTGATCGAAACCTACAAGCAGAAGTTCTTGCAGGCGCGGCTCGAGGGCCGGGTCGAGGAGCCGCTGTTCGACGGTATCGCCGAGCTGCTCGACGCGCTCGAGGCCGAGGGCTGGGTGCTGGCGGTCGCCACCGGCAAGTCCGACCGCGGCCTCGGCCATTGCCTTGCCTGTCATGGCTGGTCGGCCCGCTTCGTCTCGCTCCAGACCGGCGACCGGCATCCGTCCAAGCCGCACCCGTCGATGGCTCTTCAGGCGATGGCCGACGCCGGCGCCGCGCCCGAGTCGACGGTGGTGATCGGAGACACGTCGTACGACATGGGCATGGCGCGGGCGTCCGGAGCGACCGGCATCGGCGCCGGCTGGGGCTATCACGACGAAAACGAGCTGCTTGCCGCCGGAGCGGTCGCGGTCGCGATGGAGCCCGGCGAGGTCATCGGCCTGCTGCCGCGCCGGAAGGACAAGCTTTATGGCTGACGAAGCAATTTGGCGCCGCCGCTTCCTGATCTTCATGCTCGTCCGGCTGCTGGGCCTGCTCACCTTCCTCGCCGGGGTCGCCATCGCCTACAGCGACCTGGTCCGCGAGGGCGGCTGGCCGGCATTGGGAGCGATCATCGCCATCATGGGCGCGATCGACGCGGTGTTCGCGCCGCAGCTGCTCAAGAAGCATTGGGACCAAGAGGACCGCCGTTGAAGCGCTTCTGGACGACCGCCGAAGCGGTGGCGGAGGACGGTGGTTGGGGAGTGCGGCTCGATGAGCGGCCGCTTCAAACGCCCGGGCGTGTGCCGGTGCTGGTTCCGACGGAAGCGCTGGCGAGGGCGATCGCCGAGGAATGGGCCAGCGCCGGGGAAGCGGTCGACCCGCGCGCGATGCCGCTGACCGGACTCGCCAACGCCGCGATCGACCGGGCCACCCCCGACCGGCCGGGCTTCGCGGCCGGTCTCGCCCGCTACGCCGAGGCGGACCTCGCCTGCTACCGCGCCGAGGGACCCGAAACGCTGGCCAGGCGCCAGCAGCAACGCTGGGACTCGCTGCTCGGCTGGGCGCGGCGGCGGTACGACGTCGATTTCGCGGTCACTACGGGCATCGTCCACGTCGCCCAGCCGAGGCCGACCGTCGATCGGCTCGCCCACGAAGTCGCCGCGCTCGACGCGTTCCGTCTCGCCGGCCTGTCGCCGCTGGTGACGATCGGCGGGTCGCTGGTGGCGGCGCTGGCGGTGCTCGAAGGCGGACTGACGCCCGACGACGCCTGGGCGGCGGTCAGCATCGACGAGCGCTGGCAGATCGAGAAATGGGGCTCGGACGCCGAGGCCGAGCTGGCGATCGCCAACCGCCGCCGCGACTTCCTCGCCGCCGCGCGCTTTCTCGACCTGCTTGGAACCTAGTGCTGGGGGCCGATCAGGTCGCGGACGAAGGGATGCAAATCGGTTTGCCGAACCCGCTTCGAGCGTTCGGCGCCGACGATCGCGCGCACCCGATCGAGGCATTCGTCCATGTCGTGGTTGACGAGGACATATTGATACTCGGCCCAATGGTCGATCTCGTCGGCGGCGCGCCGCATCCGCTCGGCGATGACCTCTTCGGTGTCCGTGCCGCGCGCCCGCAGCCGACGCTCGAGCTCTTCCATTGACGGCGGCAGCAGGAAGATCGTGACCAGATGCTCGCCGAAATCGGGCTCGAGCTGCCGCGCGCCCTGCCAGTCGATGTCGAACAATATGTCGCGCCCCTCGCGGAGCGCCCGCTTCACTGGCGCTTTCGGGGTGCCGTAACGGTAGCCGAAGACATAGGCCCATTCGACGAATTCGCCGGCGGCGATCATCGCGTCGAAGCCGGCATCGTCGACGAAATGATAGTCGACGTCATCGCGCTCGCCGGGCCGCTTGGGCCGTGTCGTGGCGCTGATCGACATGGTGATCTGCGGGTCGGCCTCGAGCAGCATCCGGGCGATGGTCGACTTGCCGGCTCCCGAGGGCGACGAGAGGACGATCAGCAGGCCGCGCCGCCGGCGGCCGGATTGATCGTCGTTCGGCAGGTCCATGCTTGCTCTTGCTTCGCCCGGGCCGGGGCCGTCAACCCGTGCGGTTTCGGCGACAAAATGGTGCACTGCACAAAATTTGGCTTGAAATGCCGCAATGCGATGCCTATTGTGCAATGCAGCAATTCAAGAGGAATGATTTCGCATGACCGACCAGACCAAGATCAACGCTGACGCCGCCGCCGAGGCTCCGGCCAAGGTCGTCAAGGCCGTCGCCGACACCGTCGAGACGGTGGCCAACGAGACCGCCAAGACCGCCAAGCGCGCCCGTGCCGCCAGCAAGCGCCGCTCGAAGCGCGCTTCGGCCAAGGCCAAGCCGGCCGTCGCCCGCAAGGCGCGCGCCTCGAAGGCCCGCAAGACCCGCACCGTGCGGACCGCAGCGCGCAAGCCTGCCGCGGCCGCTTCCAACCAGAGGATCCCGACCATGAACTTCGTCCCCAACAATTTCCCGGGCTTTGACGCTTTCACCGGCGCGACCCCGTTCCAGTCGCTGCTCGCCGACGCCGGCGAGCGCAGCCAGGAAGCCGCCAAGCGTTCGCAGAAGGTCGCTTCGGAGCTGGCCGACATCGCCCGCGCCAATGTCGAGGCCGTCGTCGAGGCGACTCGCCTCGCCACCGAAGGCGTTCGCTCGATCGGCCAGGACGCGGTTGCCCGCGGCCGCGATGGCGCCGAGCAGGCCGCCGACGCGATCCGCTCGCTCGCCGAAGCCAAGTCGCCGACCGAGTTCGTGCAGCTCCAGAGCGAGCTCGCCAGGACTTCGTTCGACCGCATGGTCGCCGAGAGCTCGCGCTGGACCGAGTCGATGGTCAAGCTCGCCGGCCAGGCTTTCCAGCCGCTGTCGAACCGCGCCACGGCCAATGCCGAGCGCTTCAACAATCTCGTTGCCTGACCCTCTCCCCTCCTAAAAGTCAGGTAATGCTGGCGGCCGTCCTCCCCAGGGCGGCCGCCTTTTTTTCGTCGCAACCTCACGCGGTTGCTCCTTGCCGAGGGTTGAGCGCTTGCCATATCTAACGTCACACATGGACATGCGTTGGACGATGATGGCGAATGAGCCGGGGCAGGGCGACGGCCTCGAGGATATCGAGACCGGGGTCGCCACCCGGACTCGTCCGCGGACCAAGAAGCCGTCCAACTACAAGGTGCTGATGCTCAACGACGACTACACGCCGATGGAGTTCGTAGTCCTCGTCCTCCAGCAATTCTTCTCGATGAGCATCGAGGACGCGACCCGCGTGATGCTTCAGGTCCACCAGCAGGGCGTCGCGGTGTGCGGGGTGTTCACCTACGAGGTCGCGGAGACCAAGGTCAGCCAGGTGATCGACTTCGCTCGCGAGAACCAACACCCGCTCCAGTGCACGCTCGAGAAGGCGTAATTTAGTACCTCCCCCTTGAGGGGGAGGTGGCGCGAAGCGCCGGAGGGGGACCGGTGGCGGCAAGCCCCCTCCGTCAGCGCTATCGCGCTGCCACCTCCCCCGGCGGGGGAGGATTTACTCGCACCGACTTCCCGCTAAAGCGCGGCGGTGGACAGCATCTGGATCCAGGGCGGCAAGCGCCTCGAGGGGAAGATCCCGATCTCGGGGGCAAAGAACGCCGCGCTGGCGCTGCTCCCCTGCGCGCTGCTGACCGAAGACAAGTTGACGCTCGGCAATCTGCCGCGGCTCGCCGACGTCGACAGCTTCGGTCATCTCCTCAACCAGCTCGGCGTCTCGACGATGATCGAGGGCGTCCGGCGCGGCGAATATGGCCGCCGGATGACGCTCCACGCCGCCGACATCGCCTCGACGGTCGCGCCCTACGACATGGTCCGCAAGATGCGCGCCTCGATCCTGGTGCTGGGGCCGATGCTGGCGCGGGCGGGCGAAGCGACCGTGTCGCTGCCCGGCGGCTGCGCGATCGGCGACCGGCCGATCGACCTCCATCTGCAGGCGCTCGAATGCCTCGGCGCGGAAATCGAACTCGCCGCCGGCTATGTGAAGGCGACGGCTCCCAACGGGCGGTTGCCGGGCGGCGACTTCAGCTTTCCGGTGGTCTCGGTTGGGGCGACCGAGAACGCGCTGATGGCGGCGGTGCTCGCCGGCGGCCGTTCGCAATTGTTCAACGCCGCGCGCGAGCCCGAAATCGTCGACCTGTGCAATCTGCTGGTCGCGATGGGGGGCAGGATCGAGGGCATCGGCTCGAGCCATTTGACCATCGACGGAGTGGAGGGGCTGCACGGCGCCGATTACGACGTCATGCCCGACCGCATTGAAGCCGGCAGCTATGCCTGCGCCGCGGGGATCACGGGCGGCTCGATCGATCTGGTCGGGGCGCGGCCCGACGATATGCGGGCGACACTGAACGCGCTCGCGCAATGCGGCCTGATCCTCGAATTCCACGACAACGGCATCAAGGTGAGCGCGGACGGCGGGTTGAAGCCGCTGGCGCTGTCGACCGCGCCGTTCCCCGGCTTCGCAACCGACATGCAGGCGCAGTTCATGGCGATGCTGTCGATGGCGGAGGGCGAGAGCTTCCTCGAAGAGACGATCTTCGAGAACCGCTACATGCACGTGCCCGAGCTGCGCCGGATGGGCGCCGAGATCGAAATTCGCGGCCGCTCGGCGCTGGTCCACGGGGTCGACAAGCTGACCGGCGCTGCGGTCATGGCGACCGACCTGCGCGCCTCGATGAGCCTGGTGCTCGCCGGCCTCGCCGCCGAGGCCGAGACCGAAGTGCTGCGGGTCTACCACCTCGACCGAGGCTACGAGCGGCTCGAGGAGAAACTGTCCGCGGTCGGCGCGACGATTGAGCGGCGGAGCAGCGGCTAGATTTTGTCCAGCGCGTGCAGGATCACTCCGACCAGCCCGCCGACCAGCGTTCCATTGATGCGGATGTACTGAAGGTCGCGGCCGACCGCGGCTTCAAGCCGGGCGGTGATGGTCCGAGCGTCCCAGCTGCGGATGGTTTCCGACACCAGCTTGACGATCGAACCGCCGTAGCTTGCGGCTAGGCCGGCGACCGCGCGGCGGGCGAACTGGTTGATCGCCGCCCGAATCCGAGCGTCTCCCTCGAGCGTCGTGCCCATCGACTTGAGCACGTCGCCGAGCTTGCCGGCCAGCGCCGCGTCCGGGTTGCGGGCGGCGCGGATGATCGCCTCGCGGCCCCTCTGCCACAGCGTGTCGAGCCACAGGCTGACCGACTTGTTGGCCAGCAGCTCCTCCTTCATCGCCTCGACTCGGGCGCGGGTCTCGGGCTTGGTCTGGAGGTCGTTGGCCAGCTGGGCGAGCGCTTCCTCCATCTTTTGCCGGACCGGATGCGCGGGATCGGTCGACATCTCGACCGTCAGCTTGCGCAAGCCGTCCATGATCGAATCGGCGAGCTTGGTATCGAGCCCGGCGAGCTTAAGCACCCAATTGGCGCGCTTCTTGACCATTTCGCGGATCAGCGGCTCGTTCGAATCGAGCGTCCGCGCCATCCAGCGGATCGCCGCCTCGAGCATCGGCACATGGCGGTCCTCGTTGATCGCCGAGGCGAGCGCGTGGCCGAGCAAGGGCGAGACCTCCATCGCTTTGATCCGCGACGAGATCGCGCCCTTGACGATGCCGCCAAGGCGCTCGTCGTCGAGGCCTTCGAAAATGTCGGCGATCAACCGCGAGGCGCCGTGGCGGATGCGGGTGCCTTCGCCTTCCGGAGCGCGCAGGAAGCGCCCGGCGGCGCCGGCGATGTCGATGTTGCGCATCCGCCGAGCGACCACCGCGGCGATCAGGAAATTCTCCCTAAGGAACGAGGCGAGCGCTTCGCCGATCCGGTCCTTGTTGCGCGGGATGATCGCCGTGTGCGGGATCGGCAGGCCGAGCGGGTGGCGGAACAAGGCGGTGACCGCGAACCAGTCGGCGAGGCCGCCGACCATCGCCGCCTCGGCGAACGCCTTGACGAAGCCCAGCGCTGGGTAGCGATGCTCGAACAGGCGGGTGACCGCGAACAACGCCGCCATGACGATCAGCAGGCCGGTGGCGGCGGCCTTCATCCCCGCGGCGCCCGGCTGCGAAGGATTGAAGCGGGCGAGCGCGTTGGCCGTCATCGCACCGCCATAGCGGGCCGATAAAGCGAAATCACTCCGCCGGGACGGGCTCCGGTGGGCGCCGATTCGCTTCCTCGCCGACAAGGCGATGGAACTTGCGGCCGAACCACGCCTCGACGTCGATGGCGAGCGAGAAGTAGGACGGCACCAGCAGCAGCGTCAGGATGGTCGAGAAGATCAGGCCGCCGATCACCGTGATCCCCATCGGCGCGCGCCAGCTGCCGTCACCCGACAGCGACAGGGCGATCGGCATCATGCCCGCGACCATCGCCACGGTGGTCATGACGATCGGCTGCGCGCGCTTGTGGCCGGCTTCGTAGATCGCCTCGTCCTTGGGCATTCCGTGGTTCATCATCTCGACCGCGAAATCGACCAGCAGGATCGAGTTCTTGGCGACGATTCCGAACAGCATCAGGACCCCGATCAGCACCGGCAGCGACAAGGGCTGGCCGGCGATGAACAAGCCGACGGCGGCGCCGAGCGGGGCCAGGAGCAGCGAGCCCATGTTGACGAACGGAGCGAGGAAGCGGCGGTAGAGAAGGACGAGGACCGCGAACACCAACAGCACTCCCGAGCCGAGCGCGATCAGGAAGTAATAGATCAGCTCGGCCTGCCATTTCTGATCGCCGAGGTTGAGCTTGCCGACGCCCTGCGGAAGGTTCTTCAAGGTCGGCAGATTGTTGATCTTTTTCCAGGCGTCGCTAGCCACCAGGCCCGGCGCGAGGTCGGCGCCGATCAGGATTCGCCGGATCTGGTTGGTCCGCTGGACCGTCGTCGGGCCGGAGCCGAAGCCGATCTTCGCGACCGCCTTCAGCGGCACCGAGCCGCCGCTGGTGGTCGGCACCGGAAGATTCTCGAGCGTCGTCAGGTCGCGGCGGCTGTTCTCCGACAAGGAAACGGTGATCGGCACCTGCCGGTCGGCGAGCGAGAATTTGGCGCTGTTCTGAGCGATGTCGCCAAGCGTCGCGATGCGGATCGTCTGGCTCAGCGCCTGAGTGGTGACTCCGAGGTCGGCCGCGAGGTCGAAGCGCGGCTCGATCGTGATCTCGGGCCGAACGAGGTCGCCCTGGACCCGCGGCGCCACCAGCTCGGGAATCTTCTCCATCTCGGCGGAGATCTTGTTCGCGGTCGCGAGCAGCAGCTCGGGGTTGTCGCTGCCGAGGTAGAGCATGATATCGCGCGGAGCGCCGCCGGGGCCGCCGCCGCCCTGACTGAGGAAGCTCACCTGGGCGTCTGGAATCGCACTCATTTGCGGGGTCAATCCGCGCTCGAACTCGGTGCTGGTCTTTTCGCGTTCCTTGTCGAGGACGATGTTGAGGAAGCCGGCGCCGACGAAGACCCGCTGGAAGACGTGCTCGACGTCGGGGTCCTTCTCGATGATCGCGGCCGCCTGCTGGACCTTGGCTTCGGTCTGGGCGAGCGTCGCTCCGGGCGGCATTCCGATCCGCACCCGCGAAAAGTCGAGATTGAGCGGCGGCTGGAATTGCATGCCGAGATTGGCGACCAAAACACCGGTCATGATCAGGGTGCCGAAGCCGGCGCCGACCATGATGATTCGATGGTCGTGCACCCAGGCCGTCAACCGGCCCGCCATGACTTCGAAATTGCCGCCGAGCGAACGGGTAATGAGACCAAAGAGCTTGCCGACGCCGAAGGCCACGAGGGTGCCCGCGACAACGGCCAGGAAGGCCGTGATCACCGGCAGGCCGAGGCCGGAGAGCGCCTTGAATGTCGCGAACGCGCCAGCGCCGAACGCGGCGGCCAACAGAACGACGATCAGCACTCCCAGGCCAGCATAGACCAGCTTGTTCGAAACGGCGGGCAGAGCGGCCCGGATCGCGGTCGCCTTGGAGCTGTCGATGCTCCACTTGAGGATGTCGAGATATTTGAACATCGCCCAGCCCGACGCGTGCGGCTGGATGCCCTTGGACCGAAGGAAATAAGCGGCCATCAGCGGGGTGATCATCCGAGCGACGAGCAGGCTCATCATCACGGTCACGACGACGGTGTAGCCGAAGCTCTTGAAGAACTGTCCTGAAATACCCGGCATCAGCGCCACCGGCAGGAACACGGCAACGATCGACATGGTGGTCGCGAGCACGGCGAGGCCGATCTCGTCGGCGGCGTCGATCGACGCCTGATAGGCCGATTTGCCCATCCGCATGTGCCGGACGATGTTCTCGATCTCGACGATCGCGTCGTCGACCAGCACTCCGGCGACCAGGCTGAGAGCCATCGTCGACATGAAGTTGAGGTTGATCCCCAGCATGCTCATGAACCAGAATGCCGGGATCGCCGAAAGCGGGATTGCGAAGGCGGAAATGACGGTCGCTCGCAGGTCGCGCAGGAACAGGAAGACGACGAACACCGCGAGAATGGCGCCGAGCCACAGCCCCTCCATCGCGCTATCATATTGCGCCTTGGTGTAATCGACCTGGTTGAAGATCTCGAGGAAGCGGATCCGCGAATTTTCCTTTTCGATCGTGCGCAGCTCTTCCCACGCCGCGTCGTAGACCGTCACTTCGGACGATCCCTTGGACCGCTGAACGTTGAAGCTGATCACCTGCCGCCCGTTCATCTTGGCGATGGTGCGCTGCTCCGAATAAGCGTCCTTGACCTCGCCGAGGTCGGCCAGCCGGACGGTCCGCCCGCCGGGGACCGCGATCTGGGTCTGCGACAGATCGAAAGCGTCGCGGGCGTTGCCGAGCACCCGCACCGATTGTTCGGAGCCGGCGATCTCGGCCCGGCCGCCGGCGGCGTTGAGGTTGGTCTGGCGGAGCTGCGCGTTGACCTGGGCCGCCGTGATGCCCTGCGCCTGGAGCGCCACCGGGTCGAGGATCACGCGGATCTGTCGGTCGACTCCGCCCTCGCGCGAAACCGCTGCGACACCCTCGACCCCAAGCAGCCGCTTGCTGACATTATTGTCGACGTACCAGCTGAGCTCCTCGAGGCTCATGTCGCTGGTTTCGGCGGCAACGAACAGGATCGGGTCGCCGGCGATGTCCTCGCGGGTCACCTGCGGCTCGAGGATTCCCTCGGGCAGGTCGGAGCGGACTTGCGCGATGGCGTTGCGGACGTCGTTCACCGCCCGGTCGGACGGAGTGCCGATCTCGAACATCACGAAAGTGCTGCTGTTGCCCTCGCGGATCGAGCTGTTGATCTCCTCGACGCCGTTGATTCCGCGGATCGCGGTCTCGATCCGCTGGGTGACCTGCATCTCCATCTCGCTGGGCGCGGCGCCGGGCTGCGAGACGTTGACGTTGACCGCCGGGAAATCGATGTCCGGGTTGTTGTTGACCTGCATGTTCATGAACGACACGAGGCCGGCCAGCAGCAGGCCGATGAACAGCACGATCGGCGGGACCGGGTTGCGGATGCACCAGGACGAGATGTTGCGGAAATTCATCGAACTAGCTCTTCCCAAAACTCGTCAGCGAGCGGCCTGCCGCTTCGGCGAAATCTTCTGCCCGGGGTTGAGGAACGGGCCCGCCGACAGAACCACGGCTTCCTGGCCATTCAATCCCTCGACGATGGTGACGCCCGAATCGTCGACCGAGCCGATGCGGATGTTGCGCCGCTCGACCTCGTTCTTGGAGTTGACGATGTAGACGTAATTGCCCTTCTCGTCGCTCAGCACCGCGCTTTGCGGTAGCAATGGAGCGGTCGACCCGCCGGCACCGATCCGGGCCTCGGCGAAGCCGCCGGGACGGATCGCCGCATCGTAGGGAACGGCGATTCGAACCTCGCCCTGGCGCGACTGCGGGTCGATCACCGGCGACACCTGCCACACCGAACCGGAGAAGCTGCGGTCGAGCCCGATCGGAGTGACGCTGGCGGGCATCCCGACGCGGATATAGGCGATGTCCTGCTGGGGCACCTGGGCGCGCATTTCCATCTCGCCGCCGGCGGCGATCCGGAACAGTCCGCCGGCGCCCGGCCCGACGACCTGCCCGACTTCGACGTTGCGGGACAGCACCAGGCCGCTGGCCGGAGCCCGGATGTCGAGACGCCCGACGCGCGCCCGGGTCGCCCCGAATTGCGCCTGGGCGACGCGCACTCGAGCCGCAGCGGCATCGCGAGCGGCGCGCTTGCGGTCGAGGTCGGCCTTGGAAACGAAGCCGCGCGACACCAGCGCCTGGGCGCGGTTGAGCTCGTTCTGGGCGAGCGCGGCGTCGGCGCGCGCGACCTGGATCTGGGCGGCGAGCTGGGCCGCTTCCTGGCTCTGCACCGAGCGGTCGACGGAGGCGAGCACCTGGCCCTGCCGGACCCATGCACCGGCATCGACGGTGACTCGAGTGACAAGGCCGCCCTCGCCGGCAATACCGACCGGCTGGTCGCGGCGCGCGGCGAGAGCGCCGCTGGCGGTCACCGTTCGGGCGACCTCGCTGCGGCCGGGAACGACGACGGTGACGGTCGGGATCTGGCCTCGGCCGCCCGGCCCGGCCGCGGCCGACTCCGGCTTCTCTTCGCCGCCGGCGAACATCATGTAGGCGAGGACGAGCGCGAGCACCGCGACCACCGCGCCGATGATCAGCCGGCGCTTGCGGCGCGATCCGTCCCTGACGATCAGCGTGTCAGACGAGTGAAACGATGTTTCCCGGTTCATGTCCAATTCTTTGCCCTGCCTTGCGAGTCCACGGCCGTTCAACTGTATTATCGCAATAACTCACCGACCGCAACAAGGACCGACAAGTGCCTACGCTGCGGTCTTTGCCAGTGTCACCGCTGCGCGGCATTGCCACGCCTTTTCGACCAACGGCGGCACTTGCTCCGCCAAGGCGCGTTGGCGCATGGTTGATTCGGCCACTCCTTGTGGCGCGGAGGTCATGAAAGGGGAAGCGGCATGATGGAGAATTACGGCATCATCGGCTGGATTGTCATCGGTCTGTTGGCCGGCGGGCTTGCCAAGTTGCTCATGCCTGGGCGCGATCCAGGCGGCTGCATCATCACCATTCTACTCGGCATCGCCGGAGCGCTGCTCGCGGGATTCCTCGGCCAGGCGGTCGGCTGGTACGATTCGGGCGAGGGCGCCGGTTTCATCGCCGCGGTCATCGGAGCGTTCATCCTGCTGTTCATCTATCGCCTGGTCGCGCGCCGCCGAGCGCCCTGACCGCGGGGGGCACCCACGCCGTTCAGCGAACAGCCATGGCGCGCGGGCAAACTCGCGCGTCAATTCCAGTGACATGAGGATCATCAGATGAAGCATGTTTTCCTGGCCGCCGTCGCGCTCGCCGCGGTCGCCGCACCAGCAATCGGCCAGACGCAGCCGGTCGTGCAGCCCCTCGTCCAGACCATCTCGGGGGCCCGTCTCGACGTCAGCGCGACCGGCGAGGTCAGCCGAGTACCCGACGTCGCGATCATCTCCGCGGGCGTCATGACGCGTTCGGCCAAAGCCACCACGGCGATCAGCCAGAACGCAGCGCGGATGGAGCGGGTGCGAGCGGCGCTGAAGGCAGCCGGGATCGCCGACCGCGACATCCAGACGTCGAACATCAGTCTAAACCCCGAGTACCGCTACCAGGAGAATCAGCCGCCGCAGCTGACCGGCTACACGGCTTCCAACACCGTCAACGTCCGCTTCCGCGACATCCGCAACACCGGGGAAATCCTCGACGCGCTCGTCGCGCAGGGCGCCAACCAGATCAACGGGCCGAGCCTTTCGATCGACAAGCCCGAGACCGCGCTCGACGAAGCCCGAACCAAGGCGGTCGCGGCCGGCCGCGCCCGGGCGGATCTTTATGCGCGCGCCCTCGGAATGCGCGTCGTTCGGCTGCTGTCGGTCAGCGAGGGCGGCGGCTATTCGGTGCCGCAGCCGATGGTGATGATGCGCGCCGAGCGCGGCAGCGCCGCCTCCGCCGACAGCAAGATCGATCCCGGCGAGCAGGAGGTCCAGGTCACCGTCGCGATGAGCTTCGAACTGCAATAGGCAAAGAAAAAGGCCGCGCGGCGGATGCCGCGCGGCCTTCCGGTTGGTGTTAACGCGTCGCGACTAGCGGACCGAACCCCGACGAACGAGGTTGACGATCGCCAGCAGGATGATCGCACCCAGCAGCGAATAGAGGATGTTGGTGAGATCGAGCGGGTCTGAGGTGTTGATGTTGCCGCCACCGAAGATCAGGCCGGCGATAACCGCCCCGACAATTCCGACGACGATGTTCAAAATGATGCCCTGTTGACCGTCCGTGCGCATGACCAAGCTGGCGAGCCAGCCGATTACGCCACCGACAATCAGCCAAACGATGAAACCCATGAGCGTTCCCTCCTGTTCGCGGCCACCTCATAGGTACGCGGCGGCCTTCCGGCATCAAGACGCGTGATGCGCTCGTCTTGTTCCGGATTTAGAGGGCCGTGTCCAGTGCGCTGCTTCAGCGCGAGCGTTGAAAACAGTGGAAAACTGCTGTTCGGTTGAGGCCCGTAACGGGAACGGAGTCAGTAACGCTGCTGGCGCTCGTACACGTCGCGATAATGCTTGATCCGGGTCACCCGCAGGCCGGGCATGCCGCTGCGGTCCACCGCGCGCTGCCAGCTGGTGAATTCCTCGAGGCTCAGCGAATAGCGCTCGCAGGCTTCGTCGACCGACAGCAGCCCGCCCGAGACCGCGGCCACGACTTCGGCCTTGCGCCGAACGACCCAGCGGTCGGTCTGCGGCGGCGGCAGGCTGTCGAGCGTCAGCGGCTCGCCGAGCGGGCCGATTACCTGGGCTGGCCGAAATTTCTGATTCTCGAGCATTGAGGTCAAACCTGCTTAATCATTGTCGGTCTCAGCAGGCTTAAGAGCTTGCCATTGAAGATATTCTGAAGCCCGCTGGTTAATATCGCGCTTATCCCCGTTAGCGGCGCTTAACCGTCCCGCCGTCACGGCATCGGCCGCGAAGGCACCGCCGAGGGCTGTCATCGCCTTGTCCCAGCCCTCGCTCGCCGAAAGGTAGCAGGCGATCGCCTCCTGGCGCTCGGAGCCCTGCAAGTCCGAAAACGTGCTCAGGTCACTCAGCTCCCCGTTGCCGAACGGAGTCCCGCCGGCGGCAGCGAAATTACCTTCAAAACGCGACAATGGCGGTCCCTCTCCAGGCCACTCCTGACCCGCGTCTAGCCGCGATGGGTGAACTTCGGGTAAAGAGCGCGCCCTCATGCCGATCGATTTCGACCTTGGCCGCCCCGCCGCGGACGCGCGAATCGTCGTCGCCATGTCCGGCGGCGTCGACAGCTCGGTCGTGGCCGCGCTCGCCGCCCGCACCGGCGCCGAGGTGATCGGGGTGACGCTCCAGCTCTACGACCATGGCGAGGCGGTGAAGCGCTCGGGCTCCTGCTGCGCCGGGCAGGACATTTACGACGCGAAGACGGTCGCCGACCGGCTCGGAATCGCCCATTATGTGCTCGACTATGAAAGCCGCTTCCGGACCGGCGTCATCGACCGCTTCGCCGACGAATATGCGCTTGGCCGGACGCCGGTTCCGTGCAGCCTGTGCAACCAGGGGGTGAAGTTCACCGACCTGATCGCCTTCGCGCGCGAACTCGGCGCCGATTGCCTGGCGACCGGTCATTATGTGCGGCGGGTCGTCAACGCCGAGCGGATTGAGCTTCACAAGGGCGCCGAGCTGAGCCGCGACCAGAGCTACTTCCTCTACGGCACCACCCGCGATCAGCTGGAATTCCTGCGCTTCCCGCTGGGTGATCTCGCCAAGAGCGAAGTCCGAGCGCTCGCCGAGGAAGCCGGGCTGACGGTCGCCGCCAAGCCCGACAGCCAGGACATCTGCTTCGTCCCCGACGGCGATTACGCCGGGCTGGTCAAGAAGCTGCGCCCGGAGACCATCGCGCCCGGCGACATCGTCGACCTCTATGGCCGATTGCTCGGTCGCCACTCGGGAGTCGTCCATTTCACCGTCGGCCAGCGCCGTGGGATCGAAATCGGCGGCCAGTCCGAGCCGCTCTACGTCGTCCGCATCGAGCCCGAGCAGCGGCGGCTGGTCGTCGGCCCGCGCCGGGCGCTGGCGGTCGAAGCGATGCGGGTCGACGACTGGAACTGGATCGGCGAGCGGCAGCGGCAGGTCAGCGTCAAGGTGCGCTCGCTGGCGCCGCCCGTCCCGGCCTCAATCGACGGCGATTGGGTGCGGTTCGAGCGTCCGGAATATGGGGTCGCGCCGGGCCAGGCGGCGGTGGTCTATGACGGATCGCGGCTGCTCGGCGGCGGCTGGATCGCCGAGACCGTGTCGGCGCGCGCCGACGAGCCGCTCCTCGAAGCGATCGCGTAGAGCAGCACGCCAACCGCCGACAAGGCGGCGAGAGTCGTCCACGCCTTGAGGTCGGCCTGTGAAGCCGCCCAGGTGCAGATCAGGATGCCGACCGCTCCAAGCAGCCAATGCCCGGGGCCCGGCCGCCGCCGCCCCGGCGCGCGCGGCAAAGCGGCGATGGTCACCGCATAGACGATCATCCGAGCGAGCGTGCTGACCACCGCCAGCCAGACGAAGCTGCCGCTGATCGCCAGGGCGGCGGCGAGGATCGCGAAGAACAGGATCGAGTTGGCCGGCGTCTCGAAGCGCTCGTGGACCCGTCCGAACCAGGCCGGCAAATCGTTGCGGCTGGCGAGAGCGTAGCTGACCCGCGGAGTCGAGGTCATGATGCCGTGCAGGCTGCCGGCGAGCGACGCCATCGCGGTCAAAGTCAGGGCGACGGCCCCAAACGGCCCGGCGAGCCACTCGCCGAGGTCGATCAGCGGCGCTTTCTCGCCGCCCGCGACGCCGGGCAGCGCACTGACCACCGCCAGCTGGACGAGGAAGTACAACAAGGTCGTGACGCCGATGGTGATGAAGATGGCGCGCGGCAGGACGCTCGCCGAATTCTTGGTCTCGCCCGCCGGCACGACGACCTGCTCGAAGCCGACGAACGCGTAGAGGACGATCAGCAGTCCCGTTTCGAACTCGGTCAGGGTCGGCACGGGGTCCGGCGCCGGCCATGGGAAAGTCAGCGCGATCGCCACCGCCGCGGCGATAAACAGCGGCAAGGCCTTGAGCACGGTCAGCCCGGTCAGCAGGCCGATCGACCGGCGCACCCCGGAAATGTTGATCGCTGCAAACAGGCCCGTGACCGCGATCAGGATTGCGGCTCGCGTCAGCCCCGCGTCGGCGCCGGCGATCCAGCGCGCCATATAGTCGGTCAGCACGTTGGCGTTGGCGGCGAAAGCGGCGGTGCGCGCGACATAATAGATCCAGCCGAGCTCGAAGCCGACGAAGCGGCCGAAGACGGCGCCGTACGCGGCCGGCCCGCCGCTCTGGGTGAAGGCCGACGCGCTCCAGCTGAATGGAATGATGATCAGCAGCGCGGCGAACGCGACGATCGGGAACATCAGCGGCGAGAAGGCGCCGAAATCGGCGGCCAGGGCGGCTGGAAGCGCGAAGATCGACGCGGCGACGGCGCCGTTGAACGACAGGACGATGGCCCCGACGAGGCCGATCCGGCGCGGCAGCCGGTCGTCGCTCAAAGCTGGAAATTCCCGACGATGACCGTCGCGCAGCGGCCGCCCAGGATCACGCGGTCGCCCTCCAGCCGGCAATGCAGGATGCCACTGCGCTTGCTGGCCTGGAGCGCGGTGAAGCTCTCGCGGCCGAGGCGCGTGGCCCAGAACGGCACCAGCGCGGTATGGGCCGACCCGGTTACCGGGTCTTCCGGGATGCCGTGATACGCCGCGAACACCCGGCTGGCGATGTCCTGCTCGTCGCCCGGCGCGGTCACCGACACCAAATAGGGCAGCTTCGCCAGAGCGGCGAAATCGGGCGTGACCGACCGCACTTCGGCCTCATCGCGCAGCAGCACGAGTGCGTTGCCGTTGCCCGTCCGGCTGACAAAGGTCTCCCCCACGATGCCCAGCGCGTCGGTCAATTCCGGTATCGGCTCGGCCTCGACCGGTGCCGCCGGCATGTCCAGCTCGAGCAAATCGCCATTGCGTTCGACCGCCAGGATCCCCGAGCGCGTCGCGAAATTGATGCGTCCCGCGCCCATCAGCACGTGCGCGGACGCCAGCGTTGCGTGCCCGCATAGATTGACCTCCACGGTCGGGGTGAACCAGCGCAAATCGAAGTCCACATCGTCGCTGTCCGACGGCACGGTGAAGGCGGTCTCGGCCAAATTGTTCTCGGCCGCGATCGCCTGCATCACCGAATCGTCCAGCCAGCGTTCGAGCGGCATTACCGCCGCCGGGTTGCCGGTCAGCGGCCGCCCGGCGATGAACGCATCGACCTGGAAGAACGGGATCGTCGTCGTCATGTCGCGCTCTCGGTCAGGTCGGACGGAAGCATGGTCTCGCGGTCGGTGTGGCCCTCGGGATCGAGGTGGATGAGGATCTCGGTCCCGGGGAAGCGGCGCTGCAAATCCTCCTCGACCTTGTCCATCCGGTCGTGCGCCTCGCGCACCGTCCAGTTAGCCGGCACCCAGACGTGGAATTGCGCGAACTGATGGGTGCCGCTGGTCCGGGTGCGCAAATCGTGCAAACCGGCGAGCTCGGGATATTCGGCCGCCGCGGCGAGGAAGCGCGCGCGTTCCTCCTCCGGCCATTCGCGATCCATCAGCTGGTTCACGGCGAAGCGCGATGCCCGGTAGGCGCCCCACATCAGCCACAGCGCGATGGCGATCCCGAACATTGCGTCGGCGCCGCGCAAGCCCATCCACTGGTCCAGCAGCAAGGCCGCGATGACCGCGCTGTTGAGCAGCAAGTCGGACTGGTAGTGGACGTTGTCAGTCTGGATCGCGACCGATTCCGTCCGCGCAATCACCCGCCGCTGATAAGCGACCAGCACCAGAGTTCCGGCGATGGCGAACAGCGAAACAGCGATCCCGAAGCCCATCTCGGCGGTCTCGCCGCCGTTGATCAGCTTATTGACCGCGCGCCACGCGATGCCGAGCGCGGACAGGCCGATCAGCACTACTTGCCCGAGCGCGACCAGGGCCTCGGCTTTGCCATGCCCGAAGCGATGGTCGCTGTCGGCTGGCTGGGCGGCGATCCATACCCCGGCGAGCGTCGCCAGGCTGGCGATGAGGTCGAGCCCGGTGTCGGCCAGCGAGCCGAGCATGGCGGTGGAATCGGTGACCACCGCCGCCCAGCCCTTGGCAAGCAACAGCAGGACCGCCAGAGTCACGCTCGCGAAGGCAGCGCGGGTGGCAAGCTTCGCCCGCTCCGCTCCGACCACCCTGGTCACGGGTACAGCAGGCCTTCGCTCCACGCGCCGGTATCGTCGGCAACGAACAGCCGCCGGTGATGCAGGCGGTGCTCGCCGTCGATCCAGAACTCGATCCGCCGCGGCTTGACCCGAAAGCCCGCCCAGTGCGGCGGGCGCGGCACCGGCTGGCCTTCATATTTGCGGGCGAGCTCGGCGAACCGAGCTTCCATCGTTTCGCGCCGGTCGAGCGGCCGCGACTGGTCGGACGCCCACGCGCTGATCTGAGAATCCCGGGTGCGGCTCGCGTAATAAGCGTCGGCTTCCGCGGCCGGAACCGCCTCGACCGGCCCCTCGATGCGGACCGATCGGCGCAGCGACTTCCAGTGGAAGGCCAGGGCCACTTGCGGGTTGGTGGCCAGCTCCCCGCCCTTGCGGCTGCCAAGGTTGGTGTAAAACACGAAGCCGTCGGGCCCGTGCCCCTTCAGCAGCACCATCCGGACCGACGGCCGCCCTGCGCTGTCGGCCGTCGCGAGCGCCATCGCATCGGGATCGTTGGGCTCGGCGGAGCGAGCCTCCGTGAACCACTGATCGAACAGCTCGAAGGGGTCGCTGGTCATGCCGGTCACCGCTTAGGCTTGGACGCCGCCGCGCCGCAACCCATCTGGAAACATGCGGATCGATACGGCATGGGGCGTCAATGGACCTGTACCAGAGGCTCGGGATCAAGCGCGGGGCGAGCGAGGCGGAGGTCAAGAAGGCCTACCGGAGCCTCGCCAAGCAGCTTCACCCGGACCGCAACCGGGACAATCCCAACGCCGCCAAGCGCTTCGGCGAGATCACCCAGGCCTATGATTTGCTGTCGGACAAGGACAAGCGCGCCCGCTACGACCGCGGCGAGATCGACGAGGAGGGCAATCCCAAGATGCCGTTCGGTGCCGGCTTCGGCGGCTATTCGCCGGGCGGCGGCGCTGGTCCGCGGCCAGGTCCGGGTGGCTTCGAGGGCTTTCCGGGCGGCTTCGACGCGGGCAACACGGCCGACCTCAGCGACCTGTTCGAAGGCCTGTTCGGGGCCGCCAATGCAGCGCGCGGCCGCAAGCAAGGCGGCCCGGCCGGCTTCCGCCCGCGGAGCCGGGCGCCGCAAAAGGGCGCCGACGTCGCCTACCGCCTGAAGGTTCCGTTCGTCGACGCGGCGACCCTGAGGCCGCAGCGGATCACGCTCGCCGACGGCAAGACGATCGATATGAAGCTGCCCAAGGGCATCGAGGACGGCACCCGCATTCGACTGACCGGCAAGGGCCAGCCCGGGCCCGGCGGCACGGGGGACGCGATCGTCACCGTCAGCATCTCGCCGCACCCGTTCTACACGCGCGAGGGCAACGACATCCGCCTGCAGCTTCCGGTGACTCTCAAGGAAGCGGTGCTCGGCGCCAAGGTCAAGGTGCCGACGCCCGACGGCCCGGTCATGCTGACCATCCCCAAGGGCACGAGCTCGGGCAAGGTGCTGCGGCTCAAAGGGCGCGGCTTCACCGACAAGTCCGGCAAGCGCGGCGACCAGCTGGTCACGGTCGAGGTCGACCTGCCGGCCGCCGATTCCGAGCTCGAGGCGTTCGCGCAGGGCTGGAAAGGCGGCGGCAACCCCCGCGCGCCGCTCGGGGTTTAAGCCAGCCGAGCAATGAAAGACATTTCACCCCAATCACCGGAAGCCCGGCGCAAGCGCCTGGCGCGGATGGAAGCGGCGTTCGGCCACGACGTCGTCGAGAAATTGAAGCCGCGCCACCACGCGTGGGAAGTGCTGAAGCGGGTCTCGATCGGGGTTTACAACGACGGATTCATCCACGCCGGAAACCTTGCCTATCTCGCGCTGCTGGCGCTGTTCCCCTTTTTCATCCTCGCCGCGGCGATCGCCAATATCCTCGGCCAGACCGAAAGCGGAGCGATGACCGTCGCGACGATTTTGAGCCAGCTGCCTCCCGACGTCGCAAGCACCCTTCGCGGGCCGGTCGACGAGGTCCTGACCGCGCGCACCGGGCCCCTGCTGTGGCTCGGCGCAATCGTCGGCGCGTGGACCGCGGCGAGCTTCATCGAGACCATCCGCGACATTCTGCGCCGGGCCTATGGGGTCGCCTACTGCGCCCCGTTCTGGGAGTACCGCCTCGGCTCGATCGGCATGATCTTCCTCGGTGTGCTGCTGCTGATGTTCGCTTTCGCGTTGAGCGTCATGCTGAGTTCGGTACAGCACGCGGTCGATGCCTGGGTGCCTTTCGCCGACGACATCGTTTCGACCCTGGCGATCTACCGCGTCGTTCCGGCGATTGCCTTGTTCGGCACCATCTACGCCTTGTTCTTCGCGCTGACTCCGTCGCGATACCGAAGGAAGGGCTGCCGCAAATGGCCGGGCGCGCTGCTCATCACCCTGTGGTGGCTGGCGACGGTCGAGCTGCTGCCCGGGGCCATCGGCCTGGTCGGCGGCTACGACCTCACCTACGGCAGCCTCGCCAGCGTGATGATCGTGCTGATCTTCTTTTTCATGATCGGGCTCGGCGTCGTCGCCGGCGCGGAATTGAACGCGGCGCTGGCGGAAGTGCGGCCGACGGCGCTAAAGGGCGAAATCTACAGCGGGCCGTTCAAGGACGAGCTCGAGGTGGAGGAGCCGCAGCCGGGAGAGGACGTGCCGGTCGAGCTCGAGACAGGGGAGCCAACGCTTTGACCAAGGCTTCAGGCGGAATCATGGCCGGCAAGCGCGGGCTGATCATGGGCCTCGCCAACGACCGCTCGCTCGCCTGGGGGATCGCCAAGGCATTGGGCGAGCAGGGCGCCGAGTTGGCCTTTTCCTACCAGGGCGAGACTCTCGAAAAGCGCGTCCGGCCACTCGCCGAGCAATTGGGCTCCGACCTGCTGATCGATTGCGACGTCAGCTCGATGGAAGCGCTCGACGCGGCCTTCGCTTCGCTTGCCGAGCGCTGGGACAAGCTCGACTTCCTGGTCCACGCGATCGGCTTTTCGGACAAGAATGAGCTGCGCGGCAAGTTCGTCGACACGACGATGGACAATTTCCTGATGACCATGAACATCTCGGTTTACAGCTTCGTCGCCGTCGCCCAGCGCGCCCGCGCGATGATGGAGCGCGGGGGAGCGATGCTGACCCTGACCTATTATGGCGCCGAGAAGGTCATCCCGCACTACAATGTGATGGGGGTCGCCAAGGCGGCGCTCGAGGCCAGCGTCCGCTATATGGCAATGGACCTCGGGCCCGAGGGCATCCGCGTCAACGCGGTGTCGGCCGGCCCGATCAAGACGCTGGCCGCCAGCGGCATCGGCGACTTCCGCTACATCATGAAGTGGAACGAATATAACGCGCCGCTGCGCCGCAACGTGTCCATCGAGGATGTCGGCGGCGCCGCGCTCTATCTGCTGTCGGACCTCGCCAGCGGAGTCACCGGCGAAATCCACCACGTCGATGCCGGCTATAACGTCGTCGGGATGAAGGCCGAGGACGCCCCCGACATCGCGACCGTGTGATGCGCCGTGGCTGAGCCCGTCGGCCGCAAGGTGCGCCTGTACGGGCGGGTCCAGGGCGTGTTCCTCCGGCAGTGGACGGTCCACGAGGCGCGCCGGCTGGGGGTCAACGGCTGGGTCCATAACGCCGGCGACGGATCGGTCGAGGCGCACCTGGCCGGCGACGAAGCGGCGGTCGGCAAGCTCGTCGAGCATATGCGCAAAGGCTCGCCCCAGGCCCGCGTCGAGGACGTCACCGTCGACCCGGTCGAACCCGAAACCGT
This sequence comes from uncultured Sphingomonas sp., assembly GCA_964430865.1. GTDB lineage: Bacteria > Pseudomonadota > Alphaproteobacteria > Sphingomonadales > Sphingomonadaceae > Sphingomicrobium. The sequence continues at coordinate 101,927 of CAYSHL010000003.1, read as the reverse complement.
CGAGGGTTTCTCGGTGAAGCTCTAGTTTTTTACTTCGTCATTCCCGCGAAAGCGGGAATCTATTCGGCCCCCGTCACGGGAATGAATCCCGTGACGTCGATCCGGTCGCTCCGCGCCGGTCGGCCGGGGCTTCGCCGGCTCTTCGACAGAAGCTGAACATCGCTGCGCAATCTTCAGCTTCTGCTCGGCGGCTCACCCCGCGAAGGGGTCGCGGACGAGGATCGTGTCCTCGCGTTCGGGGCTGGTCGAGACCAGCGCCACCGGGCAGCGGATCAGCTCCTCGATCCGGCGGACATATTTGATCGCTCGCGCCGGCAGGTCGGCCCAGCTGCGCGCCCCCCGGGTCGAGCCTGGCCAGCCCTCGATTTCCTCGTAGACCGGCTCGACGCGGTCCTGGTCGAACGCGTGGGGCGGCAAATAATCATAGGCCTCGCCGCCGATCCGGTAGCCGGTGCAGATCCGCACCGTCTCGAACCCGTCGAGCACGTCGAGCTTGGTCAAGGCGACCCCGGTGACACCCGACACCGCGACCGCCTGGCGGACCAGCACCGCGTCGAACCAGCCGCATCGCCGCCGCCGCCCGGTGACCGTTCCGAACTCGTGGCCGCGTTCGCCGAGCTTTTGCCCGATCTCGTCGTCGAGCTCGGTCGGGAAGGGGCCGGACCCGACCCGCGTCGTGTAGGCCTTGACGATCCCGAGCACGAAGCCGGCGGCCGACGGGCCGACGCCGCTGCCCGAGCCGGTCGTCCCGGCGACGGTGTTGGACGAAGTGACGAACGGGTAGGTGCCGTGGTCGACGTCGAGCAGCACGCCCTGCGCACCTTCGAACAGGATCCGCCGTCCGCGCCGAAGCGCGTCGTCGAGATCGCGCCACACCGGCCGGGCGAACGGCAGCACGAAATCGGCGATCGCGGCGAGGTCGCCGCGCAACCGCTCGCGGTCGACCGGCGGCTCCTTGAACCCGGCCCGCAGCGCGTCGTGATGCGCGCACAGCCGGTCGAGCAGCGGGTCGAGCTCGGCGAGATGCCTCAGGTCGCAGACCCGGATCGCGCGTCGCCCGACCTTGTCCTCATAGGCCGGGCCGATGCCGCGCCGCGTGGTGCCGATCTTGCCGGCGCCCGAAGCGTCCTCGCGAAGCGCGTCGAGGTCGCGGTGGATCGGCAGGATCAACGGGCAGGTCTCGGCGATCATCAGCACGTCCGGGGTGACGTTGACGCCCTGCCCGGCGACGCGCTCGACCTCGGCCTTCAGCGCCCAGGGATCGAGCACCACGCCGTTGCCGATCACCGACGGAGTGCCGCGGACGATGCCCGATGGAAGCAGCGACAATTTGTAGGTCTGGTCGCCGACCACCAGCGTGTGGCCGGCGTTGTGGCCACCCTGGAAGCGGACCACCATGTCGGCTCGGCTGGCCAGCCAGTCGACGATCTTGCCCTTGCCTTCGTCGCCCCACTGCGCGCCGATGACGGTGACGTTGCCCAATTCCAACACTCCTCAAAAGCTCAGCGGCACGACCTGCAGCACTCCGGGCAGCCGCGACAGCTCTTGTGCCAACTCGGGGCCGATCGGGTCGTCGACCGCGACCAATGCAACCGCCTCGCCGCCGGCGTCGCGCCGTCCGAGATTGAAGGTGGCGATGTTCACTCCGTGCCGGCCGAGCGCGGTACCGAGCGCGCCGATGAAGCCGGGCGCGTCGGTGTTGACGATGTAGATCATCTGCCCGGCCAGCTCGGCCTCGACCTGGATCCCGAAAATGTCGACCAGCCGCGGCGCGCGGTTGCCGAACAGGGTGCCGGCGACCCGCCGCTTGCCGTCCCTGGTGCCGACGGTGACGGCGAGCAGCGTGTGGTAATCGCCTTCGCGGTCGTGGCGGATCTCGCGCACGTCGAGCCCGCGCTCCCTGGCCAGGTACGGCGCGTTGACCATGTTCACGGTGTCCGAATAGGTGCCCATCAGCCCGGCCAGCACCGCGCCGGTGATCGGCTTCATGTTGAGCTCGGCGGCGGCGCCCTCGGCCTCGACATCGACCGAGCGGACCTCGGTCCCGACCACCTGGCCGACCAGCCGCCCGAGCTTCTCGGCCAGCGCCATGTAGGGCTTCAGTCGCGGCGCTTCCTCGGCCGAGAGCGACGGCATGTTGACCGCGTTGGTGATCCCGCCGAGCAGCAGATAGTCGCTCATCTGCTCGGCGATCTGGATCGCGACGTTGACCTGCGCCTCGCTGGTTGATGCGCCGAGATGCGGAGTGCAGATCAGCCCCGGGGTTCCGAACAAGTCGTTGTCCTTGGCCGGTTCTTCCGAAAAGACGTCGAGCGCGGCGCCGGCCACATGTCCACTCTCGAGCGCTTCCTTCAACGCCGCTTCGTCGATCAGCCCGCCGCGCGCGCAATTGACGATCCGCACGCCCGGCCGGGTCTTGGCGAGCGCCTCGCGGCTGAGGATCCCGCGGGTCTGGTCGGTCAGCGGCGTGTGCAGCGAGATGAAGTCGGCGCGGGCGAGTAGTTCGTCCAGCTCGACCTTCTCGACTCCCAGGTCGACGGCTCGCTCCGGTGTCAGGAACGGGTCGTAGGCGACGACCTTCATCTTCAGTCCCTGGGCGCGGTCGGCGACGATCGAGCCGATGTTGCCGCAGCCGATCAGCCCCAGCGTTTTGCCGCTCAGTTCGATGCCCATGAAGCGGTTTTTTTCCCAGCGGCCGGCCTGGGTCGAAGCATCGGCTTGCGGAATTTCGCGGGCCAGCGCGAACAGCATCGCGATGGCATGCTCGGCGGTGGTGATCGAATTGCCGAACGGAGTGTTCATGACGACCACGCCGCGAGCAGAGGCTGCGGCCACATCGATCGTGTCGACCCCGATCCCGGCGCGGCCGATGACCTTGAGGCGGGGCAGTGCCGCGTCGAGGACGGGCGCGGTGACTCGCGTCGAGCTGCGCACCGCGAGGCCGTCGTACTCGCCGAGGACCGATTTCAGCTCGTCGGGCGACAGGCCGGTTTTCTCGTCGACCTCGATGCCGCGCTCGCGGAAGATCGCCGCGGCACGCGGGTCCATCGCGTCGGCGATCACCACTCGAACTTTGTCGGTCATTTGCTTTGCTCCCAGGCCCAGTCGAGCCACGGCCCCAGCGCTTGGATGTCGACGGTGTCGACGGTCGCTCCGCACCAGATGCGCAGGCCCGCCGGCGCGTCGCGATAGGCGCCGATGTCGAACGCGGCTTCCTCGGCCTCGAGCAATTTCACGATCGCCTTTTGCCTCGCCTTGTTCGCCTCGGTGTCCGATCGGTCGGCGAATTGCAGACACACTGACGTGTTGGAGCGGATCGCGGGGTCGCTCGCCAGATGCTCGATCCAATCCGCGCGCTGCACCCAGCGGTCCAGCGCAACGGCGTTGGAGTCGGCGCGCGCGATAAGCGCATTGAGCCCGCCGACGCGCTCGGCCCAATCGATTGCGAATAGCCAGTCTTCGACCGCCAGCATCGAGGGCGTGTTGATCGTCTCCCCGCGGAATATGCCTTCGATCAGCTTGCCGCTTTTGGTCAGGCGGAAGATCTTCGGCAGCGGGCGGGGCGCCGGCTCGCGTTCGAGCCGTTCGACCGCGCGCGGCGATAGCACCAGCATTCCGTGGCCGGCCTCGCCGCCGAGCGCCTTTTGCCAGCTGAAGGTGCCGACATCGATCTTCGGCCAGTCGATGTCTTGCGCGAAAGCGGCCGACGTCGCGTCGCAGATCGTCAGCCCGGTGCGGTCGGCGGCGATCCAGTCCGCGTCGGGCACCCGGACACCGCTGGTAGTGCCGTTCCAGGTGAAGACGATGTCGTTCGCCGGATCGATTCCGCCCAGGTCGGCGATCTTGCCGTATTCGGCGGTCCGGATCTCGGTCTCGAGCTTGAGCTGCTTGGCAACGTCGGTGACCCAGCCTGCGCCAAAGCTTTCCCACGCCAGCATCGTCACCGGCCGGGGGCCGAGCAGCGACCACAAGGCTAGCTCCATCGCGCCGGTGTCGGACGCCGGGACGATGCCCAGGCGGTAATCCGCGGGCAGGCCAAGCAGGGCGTGGGTCCGCTCGATCGCTTCCTGCAGCCGGGCCTTGCCCAGCGCCGAGCGGTGCGACCGGCCGAGCGAGCGGGTGGCGAGCCGCTCCGCCGACCAGCCGGGCGGCTTGGCGCAGGGGCCCGAAGAAAAGAAGGGACGCGCCGGCAAGGCGGTGGGACGATCAACCAAAACACTCTCCTCACAGAGAGCACGCGCCGCGTTGGGACGGCGTGGCCCGCGACCGCCCTAAGGCATGGTCGGCGAATGGCAAGCCGGGACGCGGCCGAAACTGTGAAAGAATCAGCCGCCCAGAAGTGCTGACAAGCCCGTTTCTGGGAAAGTTCCGGTATATTTTCGGCGACTAACAACGGTTCACCGCACGGGTCGGACGGTTCATCCCGAGAAGGGGAACATGCGGTTGAATTCATTAACCGACCGGGGCCAGTCTCAACCTCGTCATCACGCGGTGGGCAAAACCACGTGGCGGCGACGGGGCTGGGGAGCTCCTTTTTCGATGGAAACGGCGGACGCGTTCTGGACGCGCTCGCTTTGGATTTGGAGCGAAACCAAGATGGCGCAAGTTCTGGCCGCGACAATCCCATTCTTCCGCGATCGGGACCTTTTCGTCCACGACGGCTCCAAACTTCGCCGCTTCCGTCTCTCCGCTCCCGTCCAGGCTGTTTTCTTCGTTACGCTGATGGCGCTCGTCGCCTGGTCCGGATACGCCGCCGCGCGCGTCGTGACTTCAGGCCCGCAGGCGCTGTCGCTGAGCGATGCCACCGAAGCCCGTGCCCGCAAGATCGAGCAGCGCCAGGCGCTGATCGAGGCGATCGTCACCGGCCAGGCCATCGACGAAGCGACGCTGGCAGCCGCGGCCGCCGGCGGCCACGCTGCACTCAACGGCCCGCTCGCCCGTGTCGAAGAGGCCCAGCACGCGCAGGCCGCCCTGATCGCCCGCGCTCTCGAGGCCCGCTACCAGACCACCGCAGCCGAGCTGAAGAAGCTCGGCCTGGCTCCGGCCCGCGTTGCTGCCGTCGGCGGCCCGTTCGAAGCGATCGGCAAGGCCGACCCAACGTTCAAGCAATTGTTTACCAGCTGGAAGAAGCTCGACACGCTTCAGGACGGCGCGATCGCGGTTCCGTCCGACAAGCCGGTCAAGACCGGCGCCTTCACCAGCGGCTACGGCGTTCGCTCCGACCCGTTCCGCGGCAGTGCTGCGATGCACGCCGGAATCGATCTCGCCGGTGCGGTCGGAACGCCGATCTACGCGACGGCTGACGGAGTCATCACCGACGCCGGCTACAACAGCGGCGGCTACGGCAACCTCATCAAGATCAACCACGGCCGCGGCATCGAAACCCGCTACGGCCACTTGTCCAAGATGTCGGTCTATGCCGGCCAGCGCGTGCAGCGCGGCCAAGTGATCGGCCGCATGGGCTCGACCGGCCGCTCGACCGGCAGCCACCTCCACTATGAAGTCCGCATCGACGGCCGCGCCGTGAACCCCGTCCCCTTCATGAAGTCGACCGATTATTTGGTCGCAATGCAGCGCAAGGCCACCGTGGCTCCGATGGACGCGGTCGCGCTTGGCGGACCGAGCGGCGGCTCGCGCCGCTAGGGTTGCTGCCAGCGCACCCTCTCCCTATCTCGCTCCAGTGAGCGAGGCCGACATCATCCTGACCGAAAACGCCGCCAGGCGCGTTGCCGCGATTGCCAGCCGGCAATCGAAGCCCGCTATCCTGCGGCTGGCGGTCGACGGCGGCGGTTGCGCCGGCTTCACCTACAAGTTCGAGCTCGCGGATGCCGCGGAGGCCGGCGACACGATCGCCGAGACCGGCGGCGTCAAGCTGGTCGTCGATCCGACCAGCCTTGACCTGGTGCGCGGCTCGGCGGTCGATTTCGTCGAGGATCTCGGCGGCGCGGCGTTCAAGGTGACCAACCCCAACGCGGCTTCCGGTTGCGGGTGCGGCTCCAGCTTCTCCGTCTAGGGTGCGGCTCGCCACCTACAACCTCAACGGCATCCGCGCGCGCCTGCCGCGCTTGCTCGAATGGCTGGAGCGCGAGAAACCCGACACCGTCTGCCTGCAGGAATTGAAGTGCGCCGATGAATCGCTGCCGATCGCCGATATCGAGGCGGCCGGCTACGGCGCCGTGTGGCACGGCCAGAAGGGCTTCAACGGCGTCGCGATCCTCGCCCGCGGCGACACTCCCAAGCTTCGCCGCACCGGCCTCCCCGGTGACCCCGACGACAGCCACAGCCGCTACATCGAAGCCGAGGTCGGCGATGTCGTCATTGGATCGCTGTATCTGCCCAACGGCAACCCGGTCGGGACCGAGAAGTTCGACTACAAGATCCGCTGGATGGAGCGGCTCGGCGACCATGCGGGCGAGCTGCTTGCCGACGAGCGGCCAGTGGTGCTCGCCGGCGACTGGAACGTGGTGCCCGAGGACCGCGACGTGTTCTCGGTCCGGGCGACGCAGCACGATGCGGTGATGCAGCCGGAAGCGCGCTCGGCCTGGCGCCGGCTCGTCCACCAGGGCTGGACCGACGCGCTTCGAGCGCTCCATCCGGATGAGCCCAAGCTCTACACCTTCTGGGATTATACCGCCGGCTGCTGGCAGCGCGACGCGGGCTTCCGGCTCGACCATCTGCTGTGCTCGCCCGAGGCCACCGACCGGCTGCGCGGTGCGGGCGTCGACAAGTGGGCGCGGGGCGAGGAGAAAGCCAGCGACCACGCGCCGACCTGGATCGGCCTCGTCTAGCTCGTCTTTGCGAGGAGCCGCAGGCGACGCGGCAATCCAGGCAGGCAAGAAACTGGATTGCCGCGCTTCGCTCGCAAAAACGACGAGAAGCTACAGCTGCTTCTCGAAGATCCGGTAGACGTGGTTGACCCGAGCCCCGGGCAGCTGGGCGATCGACATCATCCCTTTGTTGTCTTCGAGGATCCAGCCGAATTCGCCCTCGCTGGCGCCGTAATGGGCGACCGCGGCGCGGCGAATATGCTCGATCAGCAGGAACGCGAGCTGGGTCGCGATGCGGCTGTTGTGGAGCTTCGATGCGACCCCCATCAGCGGCACGCGCACCAGTCGAACCCGCGGCTTGCGCAGCCGCCACAGCAGCTTCGCCCAGCCGAACGGGACCAGCCGGCCGTCGAGGTCGGCGATCAGCTCGTTGATGTCGGGGATGGTGAGCATGAACGCGACCGGCTCGCCGTCGAGCTCGGCGATCCGTACCAAATCCTCGAAGATGATCGGCTTCAGTTTCTTGCCGGCATGGGCGATCTCCGCCTCGGTCAGCGGCACGAACCCCCAATTGGCGGACCAGGCGTCGTTGAGCAGGTTGAGGATGATCCGCGCCTCGCTGTCGAAGCGCTTCTTGTCGACGGTGCGGACGCGGATCCGCGGGTTGCGCTCGCCGGCGGCGACCAGCCGGTCGGCGAGCGGATCGGACCAGTCGGCGATGCCGACTTCATAGGTCAGCAGGTCCTTGGCCTTGGAATAGCCGGCCGCTTCGATCCATCCGCGATACTCGGGCCGGTGATGGCCCATCATCGCCGTCGGCGGCTCGTCGAACCCCTCGATCTCGAGCCCCGGCTCATCCCAGATCGACAGGCTGATCGGCCCCAGCGAGCGCGTCATCCGCTGCTCGCGCAGCCAGCTTTCCGCGCTGGCGATCAGCGCCGCCGCAGCCTCGCCGTCGAGCGCTTCGAACATTCCCCACTGGCCGGTGCCCGAGCCCATATGGTCCTGGACGAGGTCGTCGACCTGGGCGCTGATCCGGCCGACCGGCCGCCCGTCGCGCTCGGCCAGCCACAGCTGGGCGCGCGCATGGCCGAACCACGGGTTCTTCCTGGGGTTCAGGAGGCCGTGGACTTCGCTCTTGAGCGGCGGCACCCAGGCCGGGTCGTCCTTGTAGACCTGCCAGGCGAGGTCGACGAAGGCCCGCCGGTCGGCCTCTGAGGTGACCGGCCGGACCCGCACGTCAGCCGGCATTGGGCGTTTCAGCCGCGCTGGGAGCGCTTGCGCGGGTGACCGGTCGCAACTCCGCCCGACAGCCTCGCGACCCACGGGTAACGCTCGGCGACCTCGGGCGTGTAGCCAAGGTTGAACACGTTGGGGCTCTTCTCCGGCCGCTCGGGGCGGTCGTAATACGTTCCCAGCACCCGGTCCCAGAAGTAATTGGTGATCCCGAAATTGCCGGTCTCGTCGTGGAAGTGATGCGCCATGTGGCGCTTCTTCATCTCCGCGACCAGCGCCCATTTCGGCTTGTAGGCGAGGTGCTGGATGCAGTGAACGAACTCATAGACGCAGGTCGTGACGAGCCCGGCCCCGAACGCCGCCGCGGCGCCGCCGATGCCGCCGATCGCATAGCCCATCGGCAGGGTCACCGCGGCGATGGTCGGAAGCGTTGTGTGCAGCGCTCCGAACAGCACCTCGAGATGGTTGGGGTCCTGGTGATGGTCGTAGTGGATGCGCTTCCACGTCCGGGCCAGCGGCGGCACCTTGAACATCCATTTCGAGTGCAGCACCCAGCGGTGAAGCGCGTACCACACCAGCGGGTAGGCGAGCACCGTCACTCCGGCCGCGGCCAGAGTCTGCAGCGGCGTCGCCGGGTACAGATCCCACACCACCGCCGACGCCAGGGTCAGCGCCAGATAGGCGATGATCGCCGGATATTGGAAGTAAGCGATCCACAGCTCCTTGAGCGTCATCCGGTCAAGGTAGTGCGAGCGGTTCCAAATACCCTTGGTCATGGTCTCTGAAGTCACGATGATCCTTTGAATGACGCCGAGGCCCGGCGGCATTGCGAATGTGGGACTGTAATAAGGCGGTTTTGCGACAGGGAAAGGGTCGGAACCCGGCGGGCGGGCCTGGCGTGTCCGCGCGGACCGGTCCCGATCTTGGCGATCTTCCCCCATATCGGCCACCGCACAGGAATGGTTCGAGGGGGGGTCGTGAGTTTCGCGAGCTTTGTAAACTTTGAGGCCTTCCGGCGCGCACCGAATCAGCGGCGGGGGCATCCTGACCCATTTGGTTGCCTGTAGGAAAGCGGATTTTCCGGTGCTTCGGGGGATTGGTGCATTTAGTGCACTGTGACCGTAATTCCGAGCCCGAGGTCAGCAAATTCTCGCTCGAATAAGCATAGGTCTTGCCGGTCGTCGGCATGCCCTTTGAGTCGAGGAGCTGGCTGCGGGACAGCGGGAATTGAGTGCATTTAGTAAACTGTCACCGTAATTAATTTTAGTGAACTGTCACCGAAATTTTTGCGTAATTTTAGTAAACTGACACCGTATTTCCGTAATTTCGCAATTTCAATGTGTGTTCTGCGTAATTTAGTCCCAACGGCCGCGGTTCATTGCTTCCCACAGGTCGCGAACCTTGAGGCTTTTGAATGGACGATGACCCAATTTGACGAGCAATGGCCGCCAAAACTCAGCTCCTTCTCCAGGCGCGTATTCATTCAAATTCAAGCTAAAAAAGTCGACATCGAACCGCCGAGCCACGTCAGCGAAAAGATCAAATAGCGGGTCACCATAAATCCCCAAGTCATAATACAACTCGTCGTCAAGGCCGATTTCTTTTTCGAGGACCGTTGCTTCCGAAACTAGACTGACCAAAATCCTGAGGTTGGCATCATTCAGTTTTTGGCTTGGCACTTTTTGATTTCCTTCAGCAGCTCAGCAGCGGCGATGCCTTCTAGAATCAGTCCGCCAGATATAGAAGCGCGATTACGGTGACAGTGCACTAAACTCTCCTGGGGGGTCCGCGCCGTCCGAGGATTACGGTGACGCGATTACGGTAGATTACGGTGACAGATTACGGTGACAGACAGATTACGGTGACAGTGCACTAAACTCTCCTTGGGGGTCCGCGCCGTCCGGCTTGCAGCTTGCGGCCGGATTGGCGCTCCAGCTGCTCGATCCAGTCCGCTCCGCCCACGGGTCGCCCGATCGTCTCGGCGCGCCGCAACCGTTGCATCGCTTCCTCGTCTTCGGCCGACTCCATCAATGCCGCAAGATCGGGCCACAGGCGCGCGACCGGACCTGGGTCGGTGGCGCCGTCGTCCTCGAGCCCGAAATGGGTGCGAGCGCTCGACCATCGCCAGTCCACCGCGCGCGCCGCAAGACCGGCGCGAACCGGGTTCGTCAGCACGTAGCGGATCGCCGCGGCGCAATGCGCCTCATCCATCGCGACGCAGCCAAAGCGGCCCTGCCAAAAGTGACCGGTGCGCCGCTGGCGCGCGTGAATATGGCCGGCATAAGCACGATGCAGCGGGGCGAGCGCGCGGCGCAGGCCGTCGGCGTCTCTCGGGCAGAGGATCAAATGGACGTGATTGGGCATTGCCGTCCATGCCCACACCGCCACGCCGGCGGCGGCGCAATGTTCGGCGAGGAGGCGGCGATAAAGCCGGTAGTCGCCGGGGTCGAAAAAGGTCTGCTGGCGGCCGTTGCCCCGCTGGGTGACATGGTGCGGGTGGCCGGGAAAGACAGCGCGCGCGAGACGGGCCAAGCGACCTCCTGTCCGAGCAGGTTAAGGCGTAGACCCGTGCGGCGCGATGGCAAAGCGGCGATTGCGTTGCGGCATAATTGAGCGCTGCGAAGTCGCCGCTGGCGAGGTCGGAAAAGCATTAAGTGCACTGTCACCGAAACCACCGAAACGTCACCGAAACCCCGGAAACCCCGTAGCGGCGCTGGAGAGGCGGTGAGCGAGCAGCCGCAATCGTCGTCAAATAGAATCAGATTGCGCCATAGTGGTTCTATGTATTTTCAAAATTGGTTCAGAACAGACTTCGCCATGTCTGGAGAATGGATGACTGTAATCGCTAAATAAATTTCCAAATCTTGTTTGTTTGTTAACTATATTGGACCATTCGCTTCAATACAAACGAGGCCAAACCGGCCAATATTTCTTACTGCAAAAGTCTCAAACCCCCATTGGCTTGGAGCGATTGCACCCGCTGCCGCGGTCGTCGCCCTCGTTCGGCGCGATCGCGCAACTCCCGAAGGGAGCACAGGATGAAACGGATTTCGCTCTTCGCAGCGCTGACGAGCAGCCAAATCGCCTTCGCGCAACAAGCGCCCGATGCCGGCCAGCAAATCCACCAGATTCCGTCGCCGGCGCTGCAGGCCTTGCCGCCCGGCATCCGAATCGAGCGGCCGCGCGCCGCGGCCGTCGCCGATCCCGGCGGCGCCGACATCCAGGTCGATGTCTTGCGCGTCACCGGACACACCTTGTTTTCGGAGCAGGAGCTGCTCGCGGCGACCGATTTCAAGCCCGGCAGCGCGCTCAACCTGTCGGGGCTGCGCGCCCTCGCCGCGCAGATCGCCCGTTTCTACAACGACAACGGCTATTTCCTCGCGACGGCCTATCTGCCCGCCCAGGACGTCACCGGCCGCTCGGTCGAAATCGCCGTCGTCGAAGGCCGCTATGGACAGATCAACATCAATAGCCAGGGCGCTCTATCGGGCGGCCAGGCCCGCGGCGCCCTCGCCGGGTTGGGCAGCGGCGATGCCGTCACCACTCGCGGCCTCGAGCGCCGCCTGCTGCTGCTTTCCGACATTCCCGGAATCGACGTCAATTCCATCCTCAGCCCGGGAGCCGCGGTCGGAACCTCGGACCTGATGGTCAATCTCAAGCGCGGCCGGCTGATCAGCGGGATGGTCGAGGCGGATAATGGCGGCAATCGCTTCACCGGCGCATACCGCGCCGGCGGCACCCTCCACATCAACAATCCGACCGGCCACGGCGACCTGCTCACGCTGCGCGCGCTCGGCTCGACCTCGGGCCTGGCGTTCGGGCGGGCGGCGTACCAGCGGCTGATCGGCGACACGACGGTCGGCGCGGCATTCTCGCACATCAATTATTCGCTCGGCCGCGAGTTCAAGGCGCTCGACGCGGACGGCACGGCCGATGTCGCCAGCCTGTTCGGCAGCCACCCACTGGTGCGTTCGCGCTCGACCAATTTGAACCTGCTCGCCGGCCTCGACGCCAAGTTCTTCGAGGACCGCCTCGGCGCCGCCGAGACCGTCAGCCGCCGCCGCGCGAAAGTCGCGACGGTCGGCCTCAGCGGCGATCATCGCGACCATTTCGGTGGCGGTGGATCGACCATCTTCTCGCTTAACGCGACGATCGGCGACCTCGACATCCGGGGTTCGGACGATCGCGCGCTCGACGCGACGACGGCGCGGACCAACGGCGGTTACGCCAAGATGCACGGCGGCCTTGCCCGACTGCAACGCTTGACCGACGCGTTGTCGCTCTACGGCGCAGTCCGCGGCCAGCTCGCCTTCAACAATCTCGACAGCGCCGAAAAGATGCAGCTCGGCGGCGCTTATGGAGTCCGCGCCTACCCCGAGGGCGAAGGTTATGGCGACGAGGGTTATGTCGCGACGGCCGAAGCCCGGCTGCAACTGCCCGATCTGATGCCGGTGCCGGGCGCGTTCCAATTGTTCGGCTTCGTCGACGCCGGCGCGGTCAAATTTGCCGACCAACCCTGGTTCACCGGATCGAACGTCGCCCATCGAAGCGGTGCCGGCGCCGGCCTGGCCTGGACCTTGCCCGACAATTTCCTCGTCAAGGGGACCTACGCGCACAAGCTGGGCGACCAGGATGTGACCTCCGAGCGCGACCGCGACGGCCGCTTCTGGTTCCAGCTCGCGAAGCTTTTCTAATGCGCTCCGCGAACCGCCCGCCAATCGCTCACCCGCTTTCAAAGGAACTTGTCATGAACCGCGACCGCAGCTTGCGCTCCGCTACCGGGGCGACCCGCCGTCCGGCTCTGTTTTCATCGACCGCGATGATGGGGCTTGCCCGCCACTCTATGGTCGGAATTGCCGCTTCATTAGCGCTTGCCGGCACGGCCCAGGCGCAGAGCCTGCTGACCGGCGGCCTGGTGACCAATGGCCAGGCGAACATTTCCGCTAACGCGTCGAGCATGACGGTCAATCAGTCGAGCCAGAATGCGGCGATCAACTGGCAGAGCTTCAATATCGGGGCCGGCAACAGCGTTGCGTTCATCCAGCCCAACAGCCGCTCGGTGGCGGTCAATCGAATCGTCGGCGGCGATGCCTCGGCGATATTCGGCAATTTGTCGGCGAACGGGCATCTGTTCCTGATCAACCCCAACGGAATTTTGTTCGGCGCGGGGGCGCAGGTGAACGCCGCCGGGCTCGTCGCCTCGACCCTCGACATGACCGACGCCGACTTCGTTGCCGGCCGTTACAGCTTCGCCGGCGCGAGCCGCGCGTCGGTGATCAACCAGGGTTCGATCAACGCCGATGGCGGCTATGTCGCCTTGCTCGGTGCAAACATCGGCAACGGCGGGGTGATCCAGGCCAATATGGGTGTCGTCGCCCTTGCGGCGGGCTCGGCGATAACGCTCGATCTCGCCGGGGACGGACTGCTCAATGTCACCGTCGACCAGGGTGCCGTCGGCGCATTGGTCGATAATGGCGGCCTGGTTCGCGCCAATGGCGGGGCAGTGCTGATGACTGCCCAGGTGGCGGGGCAATTGCTCAGGACCGTGGTCAATAATAGCGGCGTCGTTGAGGCTCAGACGCTGGCCGGCCGCGACGTCCGCATCCTGTTGCTCGGCGACATGGCGAGCGGCACGGTCAATCTCTCCGGCCGGCTCGATGCCAGCGCCCCCGATGGCGGGCAGGGCGGCTTCATCGAAACATCCGCTGCGACGGTCAACATCGCCGACAGCGCTCGCGTCACGACCGCCGCGGCCCATGGCACGACCGGCACCTGGCTGATCGACCCCGCCGATTTCACGATCGGCGCCGGCGGTAATATTTCGGGCGGCACTTTGTCGGCGCAGCTGGTGACCAACAATGTGGTGATCAGCACCATCCCCGTCCCCGGCGAAGTCGATCCGGGCGGGGTTGGCGACATCCACGTCAACGATGCCATCGAATGGACCGCGTCGGGTACTCCGACGACGCTGACGCTGAACGGCAACAACGACGTCAATATCAACGCCGCGATCACCGCGACCAACGGCAATCTGGTCGTCTGCTGCGGCCGGGACGTGAACGTCAACGCGCCGATCACGACGACCAACGGCAGCGTGCTGCTCGAGGCCGGGCGCGACGTGAAGGTGTTTCACGCGATCACGACGACCGATGGCAATATCGCCTTGTGCGCCGGCCACGACGTCCACATCGACGCCGCGGTCACGCTGACCCGCGGCTCGACCATCCCGGCCCAAAGCCTCGGGCTGCCGGTCGGGCTGACGCTGATCGCCGGAGCCGATGGCACCGGCCCGGGCGCCGGCGGCGGGACGGTGATCTTCGCGCCGCTGTCGCCGCCGACGACCGTCACCGTCGCGCCGGCGACGATCACCTACAACCCGGTGTCCTATGCGGCGCCGACCGACTTCTCGACGAACTTCGTGCTGACCGAGGGCGCGACGCTGACCCAGCGCATGCTGCTGTTCCCGGGCGGGACCAAGGACTTCGACGGCGACGGCGTTGTCGTTCTGGACGGGTTCAATACGACCGCACTGTCGGGCGTGCCGGCCGGGGTCACCTTGGTCGGTGGAGCGGGCGCCAGCGCGACGTTCGATAGTTCGGGCGTCGGGACCGGCATCGGCATCACTTTTTCGGGCTACACCCTGGGCGGCGCCAATGCCGATCTATACGCGCTTGCCGGGTCGTGCTGCGTGGCGACCTTCCGGACCACCGGAACGATCAACGAGGCGGGGACAACTCCTCCGCCGCCGCCGCCACCGCCGCCGCCACCTCCTCCGCCTCCACCTCCGCCTCCGCCACCGCCGCCATTGCCGTCTGACGGCGGATCGCCGCCGACCAGCGGCACCGTCGACGACGACGCTTCGGCTGGCTGGGTGCCCGGTATCGCAGCCCCGGCGATCGTCGCGCTCGCGGTCGTTGGCAGCGGCCTCAACGTCCCGGCGGCGCAATTGACCGAGGCTCCGGCCGCTCCGGCGCCGGCGGCCGCGCCTGCGGCCTCGACGCCGCAAGAGGTTCGCGACGAACAGATTCGCAAGGCGCACGCGCCGGTCGTTCGGCCGCGCAAGCCGGCGCGCAACTGATGACCCGTTTTCTGCCGCTCCGGCTGGGGCTGGCGAGCCTGGCCTTCGGCGGGTCGCTCGCGTCCGCCCAGCCGCCAGGCGCCTCGGCCAATGCTCACCTGGACGCCGAGTCAAAAGTGTCCGGCGACGCGAAGCGCGTGCTCGGCTGGATTGCTCAGTCCGGCGATAATCTCGAATTGCCGTTCGTCATCGTCGACAAGGCGCGCGCCCAGGTGCTGGCCTTCGACCGCGACGGCGTTTTCAAGGGCAGCTCAGCGGCATTGATGGGCCTTGGGCAGGGTGACAAATCGCCGGCCGGAACCGGCGAGCGCAAGCTGGCCGATATTCCGCCCGCCGATCGGATCACTCCGGCCGGGCGGTTCCTAGCGGCCCTCGGCAACGATCTGGGCGAGGCCGACATATTGTGGGTCGACTATGAAAACGCCATTTCGCTGCACCGGGTGGTCGCCGGCAATCCGAAGGACCGGCGCGCCGAGCGGCTGTCGTCGCTGTCGGCGGCGGACAACCGCATTTCCTACGGCTGCATCAACGTGCCGGCCAAATTTTTTGACAAGGTGATCGCGCCGCTGTTCCACCGGACCAACGGCGTCGTTTACGTGCTTCCCGAAGCAACGCCGCTGAGCGAGATTTTCGACCTTCGCGATCCCGACCGGTCGCTCGCTTCCAAGTAAGCCGGGCGATGGTCCGCGATCACTCCTCGCTTCGGATCAGCACCGTTTCGCCGATGAGCAGGAACAGGACGAACGGCGCCCAGGCCGCCAGCAGGGGCGGATAGGCGCCGACATTGCCCATCGCGAGGCTGAAATTGTCGGCGACGAAATAGGCGAAGCCGAGCGCCATCCCGACCGTCGCCCGAAGCAGCACCTGGCCCGAACGGGCGAGACCGAACGCCGCGACCGCCGCGAGCAGCGGCATCAGCAATGTCGACAGCGGCCCCGAAATCTTGTGCCACAGGCCGGCGCGCGCTTCCTCGGTCGGGCGGCCGGCGCGCTCCATCTGCTCGATCCGCTCTTTCAAGGTGAAGAAATCGAGCTGGTCGGGGTCGACCTTGGCCAGAGTCAGCCGCTGCGGCTCGACCCCCGGGAGGGCGGTGATGCGGTCGTGACGCCGCACCAGGTTCATCGCCGCGTCGTAGATCCGGACATTGTCGAGTTGCCACGCATCGCCCTCGGGCCGAGCGCGCTCGGCATCGATCACCCGGTGCAGCGTGCCGCCCTTGCGGTCGTAAATGGTCAGGCCAGCGGCGCGCAGCCGCTGGTGCTGGCCAACCACCTGCCGCGCCCGCACGAGATCGTCGCCGACCAGCACCCAGACATTGGACAGCAGGTCTTTGTCGGGCGGGATCGGCCGGTAATCATTGTCGTTCCAGGCCGTGACGGTCCGCGCCGCCTTGACCACGACCGTCTCGTTGAAGGCGAAGGCGACCGCCGCGATGCCGACGCTGGCGACGATCAGCGGCGCGAGGATCTGGTGCGCGGATATGCCGGCCGCCTTCATCGCGATGACCTCGCTGTGCTGGTTGAGGCCGGTGAAAGCGATCAGCGTCCCCAGCAGCACCGAGAACGGCAGGAAGCGCGCGGTCAGCAGCGGGATCCGGAGCGCGACATATTGCCACAGCTCGGCGTCGCCGTTGCCAGGGACCGCGAGAATCTTGCCGGACTCGCCGAGCAGGTCGAGAGTCATCAGGATCAGCACCAGCGCCACAAGCACGGCCAGGCTGCGCGTCAGGAACAGCTTGACGGTGTAGAAAGCGATCCGCCGCGACGGGAAGAAATGCAGGTTGATCATGCGCGTTGCGGTTTCGGCAGGAGCGAGCGGATTGCGCGGCCGATCCTGGCAAACGCCCGCTCGAGCGCCCCGATCGGCTGTCCGCCAGGCTGATGAGCAAGCACGTGGTACATCCAGATGATCAGCGCCGAGAGCAGCACCAGCGGCACCCACATGGCGAGAATCGGGTGGATATCGCCCCGGGCGGCGGCTTGCTCGCCGTACTGATTGACCTTGTGGTAGGCGACGACGATCACGATCCCCATGAAGATGCCGAGCGACGATGAGCTTCGCTTGGGCGGCACCGCGAGCGACAGCGCCAGCAGCGGCAGCATCAGCATCATCAGCACTTCGACGATCCGGAAGTGCAGGTTCGCCTGCGCGGCGAGCCGGTCGTGGCCGGCCGCGCCGCCGCCATAGCCCTCGTGAAACAGCTCGTGGAGAGTCAGCTCGTCATGCTCGTGCCCGCGGTTCCGGAAGCGGTCGACCTGGGGCAGGTTGATCGGCAAATCGTAGCTTTCGAACGACAGCGTCCGCGGCGCCGCGAACTTGGGCGACTGCTGGATCAGGCGCCCATTGCGAAGGCGGAACAGGATGGTGTCGGGATCGTCGGTCGACAGGAAGCGGCCGGTCGCCGCGGTCGCCGCGACCGACATCCCCGAGCGGTCGTCCATCTGGACGAAAATCCCGCGCAGCCGGGTGCCATTGTCCTCGCTGCCGTCGATCCGCAGAGTCAGCCGCCGGCCGAGCCGGTTGAACTCGCCGACCTTGATCGACGCACCGAGCGCTCCCGAGCGCAGGTCGAACCGCAGGCCTTCGTAGCGATAGCGGGCATAAGGCTCGATGTAGCCGACGATCGCCAGGTTGAGGAGCATCAGAACCGCCGCGTAGGTGTAGGGCACGCGCAGCAGCCGGCCGAAGCCGATGCCGATGCCGCGCAAGGCATCGAGCTCCGACGACAGAGCCAGCTTGCGGAACGCCAGCAGGATGCCGAGCATCAGGCCAATCGGGATTCCCAGCGCGAAATATTCCGGCAGCAGATTGGCCAGCATCCGCCAGACGACGCTGACGGGACCGCCGGCGGTGACGACGAAATCGAACAGGCGAAGCATCTTGTCGAGCACCAGCAGCATCGCCGCCAGGATCAGCGTGCCGAGCAGAGGCACGGCGATGGAGCGCGCCAGGTAGCGGTCGATGAGAGACAGGCGGCCCAAGTTTCGGTCGTCCAACACCATGATTTGGCCGCAAAGCGCGCCGAGATTGCTACGCGGACGGCTCTACCCTTCCCGGCGAAGGGATGCCGTCCGTGTGCGTCGAAAACGAACGGTCTGCAACATCATGCCCATCTCGCGTCTCCTGTTTGCCGCTTCGCTGCTCGCCGCGATGGCCACGGCCGCGCCGGCGCGAGTGCTCGGGCCCGATGCGCAGGCGTGCCTGGCGGGCAAGCCGTCGATGTTGGTCCGGGTCAGCGGCCTCAAGCGGCCGAGCGGAACGGTCAAGGTCGCGGTCTATGCCGCCGAGGGCTATCTCGCCAAGCGCGGCAAGCTGCGCAAGGTGGTGGTGCCGGTTCGCTCGACCGCGCCGATGGACGTCTGCATCGCGGTGCCGAGCGCGGGTCAATATGCGGTCGCCGTCCATCACGACCTCAACGGCAATGGCGACAAGGACGCCAATGACGGCGGCGGCTATTCGGGCAATCCGCGGCTGTCGATCACCAATCTCAAGCCGCCGTTCGGCAAGACCGCGGTGCGCGTCGGCGCCGCGCCGCGCCAGGTCACGGTCGTGCTCCTGTACCGCAACGGCCTGTCGATCCGGCCGGCGAACGGGTGATGGGCCGGCCGCGGATCGCACTGCTTTCCAACCCCAAGTCGAGCGGGAATCTCGCTCAGCTGCCGCGGATGCGCGCGTTTTGCGCCGATCACCCCGACATTTTCCACTACGAGGTCGAGAAAGCCCACCAGGTCGGCGCCGCGCTTCGCACCATTGCCCGAGTGCAGCCCAAGATGCTGGTCATCAACGGCGGCGACGGCACCGTCCAGGCGACTTTGACCGAGCTCTACAACGGCGGCCATTTCGGCGATCAGCCGCCGCCGGTGGCCGTGCTGCCGAGCGGCAAGACCAATCTCATCGCGCTCGAGCTCGGAGCGCCCGGCGATCCCATCGCGGCGCTCGAGAAACTGCTCGAGATCGCCCAGGCCGATTTGAGCCCGCACATCGTCGCCCGCGAGCTGATCGCGCTGCGTTGCGGCGCCGGCGAGCAGCGGCCGGTGATCGGCATGTTTCTCGGCGGCGCCGGGCTCGCCGACACGATGCTCTACTGCCGCGAGAAGATTTACCCGCTCGGCCTGCCCAACGGGGTCAGCCACGCTCTGACCGGCCTCGCGTTGCTGGCGCGCCTGTTCCTTCGGCTGAAGTCCAGTTTCCTGCCGCCGCGGCCGAGCCCGCTGGCCGTGTCGTGGCGCAACAGCCAGAGCCTTACCGGCCGCTTCTCGGTGCTGGCGGTGACGACGCTCGACAAGCTGCTGCTGTCCGGCGAGTTCAAGGGCCACAACCGGGGCGCGCTCAGGCTGGTCGCGATCGAGGAGCGGATGGGATCGGTGCTCGGTGCTTTCTTCGCGACGCTGTTCGGCAAGCTCGGCCATTCCAAAATGCGCGGAGTCCATTTCGAGGAAAGCGACGAGATCAGCATCGAGGGCGAAAGTTCCAAGGTGATTCTCGACGGCGAGACGTTCCGCGCCGAGATCGGCCGGCCGATCTTCCTCAAGCTCGCGCAGCCGCTGTCGTTCGTTCGCATTGCCGCCTGAGGGCCGCGCCGTGAACGAGCTCAGGCAGCTGGTCGCCGACGAGCTCGCCGCGCCCGTCGACCGACGCGTTTCCAAACTGGCGGCGGCGATTGCGAGCAAGCACGGCAAGGCGTCGCGGGCGGTGCTGTTCTACGGCTCCTGCCTCCGCGAAAAGCAGCTCGACGGACTGATGCTCGATTTCTATTTGATCGTGTCCGACTATCGCGCCGCCTATGAGAAGCACTGGCTGGCCGCTGCGAACAAGCTGATCCCGCCCAACGTCTTCTACTTCGAGCAGGACGGCCTGCGCGCCAAATATGCGGTGCTCAGCGAGGCCGACTTCGCCCATGAATGCTCGCCCGAGGCGTGGACCGTTTCGACCGCCGCGCGGTTCGCGCAGCCGTCGCGGCTGGTGTGGAGCGCTGACGAGCAAGCGCGAGAGACGGCGACCGACGCCGTCGGCCAAGCTGCACCGACGTTGCTTGACTGGACGCTTCCCGTTGCCCGCGACGGGAGCCCGAATGAGCTGTGGAAGCGAGCCTTCGCGTTGACCTTCGGCGCCGAGATCCGGTCCGAACGATCGGATCGCTCAGGCATGATCGTGGATGCCGATCCCGAGCGCTACAATGAGTTCGGTCTTCGCGCGCTCGGGGTCATCGCCGACCTGCACCCGGGACCCGAGCCGACCAAGGTCTATCTGCGCATGCCGCCCGATGAGATGCGGCGCTGGTGGCGGCGCAAGCAACGCAAGGGCAAGCTCTATTCCGTTGCGCGCCTCGCCAAGGCCAGCGCGACGTTCGCCGGCGGAGTCGATTACATCGCTTGGAAGATCAACCGCCACGCCGGCACGCAAATCCGCATCAAGCCGTGGCAGCGGCGCTGGCCGCTGCTCGCCGCGATTACCCTTTTGCCGCGGTTGCTGAAGTCCGGGGCGGTTCGCTAGCCCGCCTCGACAAGGCCGATGAGACCGCGTTGGCGAGAGCTCCGACGGTGAACGGCTTGCGGAGCAATTCGTAGCCGATGAGCTGGTCGGTCTCGCCTTCGCCGACATAGCCGGTGACGAACAGCACCGCGAAGTCGCGGTCGGTGGCCTTGAGAAAGCGGATCAGCTCGGGGCCGGTCATCTCGGGCATGATCACGTCGCTGATCACCAGGTCGAAGTCGCGCTTCTCGAACAGCTTGATCGCTTCGGCGCCGCTCGAGCAGGCGACCGGCTGGTAATCGAGATCCTCGAGCGCATCGACGGTCGCCGAACGGACCCGCGGATCGTCCTCGACCAGCAGGATGCTTGCCCCGGGCACATGCGCCTCGCTTTCCGACCGCTGCGCCGTCGGGTGCAGCCGGACCGCTGACGGAGCGGATTCCGTCCGCGGCAGATAAATCGAAACCGTGGTCCCCTTGCCGACGGCGCTCTCGATTCCGACCTCGCCGCCCGACTGGTGCGCGAAGCCGAAGATCTGGCTGAGGCCGAGGCCGGTGCCCTTGCCGACCGGCTTGGTGGTGAAGAACGGCTCGAACGCCCTCTCGCGGACCTCCGGGGTCATCCCGCAGCCGGTGTCGGTGACGCTGATGCGGACATATTCGCCGGGCCGGACGTCGCCGACCTCATTGGCTTTAAGCAAGACGTTGGAGGTGCTGATGCGCATCAGGCCGGTGCCGTCCATCGCGTCGCGCGCGTTGACCGCCAGGTTGACGATCGCGTTCTCGAGCTGATGCGGGTCGACGTAGGTCGGCCAGGTGTCGGCGGCGAGGTCGACGTCGACCCGAATACGCTCGCCCAGCGTCCGGTCGAGCAGGTCGGACATGCCGGCGACCAGATCGCTGCTGTCGACCCGCTCGGGGAGCAAAGGCTCCGAGCGGGCGAAGGACAGCAGCCGGCGGGTCAGGGCCGCGGCCCGGGTCGCCCCTTCCATGGCGTTGGTGAGATGGGCCATGACCTCGCGCTTGGGGCCGTTCAGGCGGCGCCGCGCGAGGTCGATCCCGCCGACCACCACCGCCAGCATGTTGTTGAAGTCGTGCGCGATGCCGCCGGTCAGCTGGCCGACGGCTTCCATCTTCTGAACCTGCCGCAATTGCGCTTCGGCGAGCTGCCGCTCGACCGCTTCGGCGCGCAGCGCTTCGTTGGCGTCCTGGAGCTCCTGCGTGCGCTCGGCGACCGCCTGCTCGAGCGCTTCGGCGCGAGCCGACTCGGATTCGGCCTGCCGGCGCGTCGCCGCGTTCTGCCGCACGGCCTGGATCGCCACGAGCCCGAGGAAGATGGCGCCCAATCCGACGATGATGCCCAGCCAGCTGAGATAATCGGTCAGCCGGTCGGCCTGGGCGGAGAAGATCTGGCTTTGCTCGATGCGCTGGCGGAGCGAGACCTGCTCGGCGTCGGCGATCTCCTCGAGTTTGCGAGTAACGTTCTCATCCGTATCTGCCTGGCCGGCCGCGTAATACCAGGAGATCGAATCCTGGCCCTGCTGGGTCGCGGCGGCGCGGCCGGCGGGCGCCAGTTCGGCGCCGCGCTGCGCGTAAAGCTGAAGCAGTTCATTGACTCGCCGCCGCTGGGCGGGGTTGGC
The DNA here is from genome assembly GCA_964430865.1 of uncultured Sphingomonas sp. Taxonomy (GTDB): domain Bacteria; phylum Pseudomonadota; class Alphaproteobacteria; order Sphingomonadales; family Sphingomonadaceae; genus Sphingomicrobium. The sequence continues at coordinate 79,735 of CAYSHL010000003.1, read as the reverse complement.
GCGGAGCAGCCGTTCGAGCTGGCTGATCTGGTGCCCGGCGAGGCGCCACTGGCTGTAGTAAATGCTGCCGCTCTTTTCGACGTCCTCGTCGAGCATGAAGCGGCCGAGCGCGGCCTCCGCGCGGGACATGCTGGCATCGACGCCGCGGACCAGCAGCGCGACGTTGTACGCCCGGCGCTCGTCCTCGAGCGCGCGCTCGCGGGCGTCGTTGGACAAAGCGACGAGGATCACCATGACGACGAGGATCAGGGCCGCAATCAGTCCGCCCGCCGCCGCTCCGCCACGGCGCCAGTCGAAATGCAGCTCGTCCCCCGCCGGCATCATGGCTTCAGTCTAGACCTCTAAGCCGCACCGCGAAAGGCGCGTTGGCCTCAGTTTATGCAGCCCGTCGCACGTCCTGCAGCAGCGAACATGCCGAGGATCTCGCCGACCTGCTCGCTGTTGTGCTCCGAGCACAAGGAGCAACGCAGCAAAGTCATGCCCGCCGGAGTGGCCGGCGGCCGGGCGAGATTGACGTACAGGCCGCGATCGAGAAGCGCCTCCCACATCGCCGCGCCGGTCTCGAGATCGGGCATCAGGACGGCGATGATCGCCGATTGCGGCTCCTCCGTCCCGAGGCTGAAGCCCAGTTGGCGAAGGCCGGCGTGGAGCCGCTTGCTGTTTTCCCACAGATGCGCGCGCTTGTCGGCGGCGTGCATCAGCTTGCGGATCGAGGTCGCGGCGGTCGCCACCACCGACGGCGGCAGCGAGGCGGTGAACACATAGGGCCGGCAGACCAACCGCAGGATCTCGAACTTGGGGTGGTTGGAAACGCAGAAGCCGCCGACCGTCCCGACTGACTTGGAAAAGGTGCCGATGATGAAGTCGACGTCGTCGATCACGCCCTGCGCTTCGGCGACGCCGCGGCCATGGTCGCCGATGAAGCCCATCGAATGGGCCTCGTCGACCAGCACCATCGCTCCATTCTCCTTGGCGACGCGGACCATCTCGGTCAGCGGAGCCACGTCGCCGAGCATCGAATAGACGCCTTCGAGGACGACCAGCTTGCCGGCTCCGGCGGGGACGCGCTTCAGGCGCTTTTCGAGCGCCTCGACGTCGTTGTGGCGGAACGGCACGATCTGCGCGTTGCCGAGCGCGCAGCCGTCGTAGATCGACGCGTGGCTGTCGATGTCGAGGATGATGTAATCGTCCTTGCCGGCCAGCGTCGAGATGATTCCGAGATTGGCCTGGTAGCCGGTCGAGAAGACCATCGCATGGTCCATTGCGTAGAAGTCCTTGAGCGCCTCCTCGCACGCCCGGTGGCCGGAGTAGGTGCCGTTGAGGACTCGGCTGCCGGTGGTCCCGGAGCCGAACTCGTCGAGGGCCTTCTTGCCGGCCGCGATGACGTCGGGGTCGAAGGTCATGCCCATGTAATTGTAGGTGCCGAGCAGGATCGTGCGCTTGCCGTTGCAAATCGCGACGGTCGGGCTCTCGACCCGCTCCATGACCAGGTTGAACGGGTCGGTCAGGCCGGTTTCGAGGAGCGTCTCGCGCTGCTCGATCAGCGCGTCGAACTTCGAAAGAAGGTCGGTCATCCGATCATCTTCCCGTCATTCCCGCGGAAGCGGGAATCCCGCTATTCTCTGACCAGGGCTAGCTGAAGAAGCGGGACCCCCGCTTCCGCAGGGGTGACGATAGAGTGAGAACTCGGCGCTCACCGCTCGCTCTGCAGCTGGCCGACGGCGTCGACGAGCTGCCCGACGGTTTCGATCTCGGCGGCGCGGTTCATGCTGATCAAGATGTCGAATTCGTCCTCGACCGAGGCGACGAAGTCCATCACCGTCAGACTGTCCCATTCGAGGTCCTGGGCGAAGCGCGTGGTTTCGGTCACCGCGATGCCCTTCTTGTTGAACGGCTCGATCAGCCTGGCGATCTTGGCAGCGGTTTCGTCGCGGTCGGTCATGGGCGGCTCGTAGTTGTGAGCCCTGGCTTTCGCAACGCAATGGGGCGCGAATGCGGCGGTTTCAAAGCCAGCCCTGCGCGCGGTACCATTGCGCGGTTGCGGCGAGGCCGTCCGGGGTTGCGATCCGCGGTTGCCACAGGCCGGGCGGAACGGCGCGCTCGGGATCGACGACCCAGTCGGGATGGCAAAAGTAAGCGGCTCGGTCGGCGGTCAGCTTGGCCTTGTCGCCGCGCAGCAGCCGGTCTGCCCGGGCGCCGATGCGAAGCAGTGGCGAAGGGACAGAGACGCTGACTCCGTCGCGTCCGACGGCGGTGCCGAGTGCCTCGGCGAACTCCTTGTGGCTCCAGCCTCCTTTGCGGCCATCGTCCGGCTCGATCGTCAGTCCCGCGGGCGTTCCGGGAGAAGCGAGAGCAAGCAGCAACCGGACGAGATCGTCGGCGTGGATCAGGGATACGCGCCCGGCTGGCGGCAGCAGCACGAACCCCAGCTTGGCCATCTTGAACAGCTCGAGCGTCTCTTTGTCGCCGGGACCGTAGACGGCCGGGGGCCGCACGATCGCGAACGGCAGCCCGGAATTGGCCACCAATTCCTCGGACTTCCCCTTGGACGCTCCGTACAGCGACAGCTCGGGCTCCCGAGCGGCGATCGACGACACATGGACGAAGCGCTTGACGCCCGCCTTCTTCGCCGCGTCGATCATCGCCTGCGTGCCATCGACGTTGGCCCGGTCGAAGTCGGCGGCGGAGCGGCCGCTGATCACCCCGGCGACATGGATCACGGCGTCGGCGCCCGCGACCAGCCGGTCGAGCACATCGGGCTGTTCGAGCGAGCCGCTGACCCAGTCGACGTTGGCGCGCGCCGGCATCGGGCGGCGGGTGAGGGCGCTGATCTGATGGCCGTTGGCCACCGCGGCCTCGATCAGGCGCGACCCGACGAAGCCCGTGCCGCCGGTGATCGCGAGCTTCATGGCCGCGATTTCACAGCGGCGACCAGGGCCGATCGCCGGTCGCGGCGTCGCTCGGTTGCGGGTCGGCCGATCCGAGCCGCTCGACGATGGCGTCCAGCAGTTGCTCGATGCCCTGGGCGATCGGAGCGGAAATCGGCAGCGCATCGCCGCCGCTGGCCTTGTCGAGCGCCTTCTTGACCTTGGCCAGCTGCTTGCCGTCGACGAGGTCCGCCCGGCTTAGCGCGACCACCTCCGGCTTGCCGGCGAGGTCGGCGCCATAGGCATCGAGCTCTCCGCGGACCACTCGCCACGCGGCGACGGGGTCGTCCCCGGCCGCGTCGACCAGGTGCAGCAGCAGCCGGCAGCGCTCGACATGGCCGAGGAAGCGGTCGCCGATGCCGGCTCCCTCCGCGGCGCCTTCGATCAGCCCGGGGATATCGGCGACGACGAACTCGCGGCCCTTGTGACGGGTGACCCCCAGCTGCGGCCGAAGCGTCGTGAACGGATATTCGCCGACCTTGGCGGCGGCATTGGTGGTCGAGTTGAGGAAGGTCGATTTGCCGGCATTGGGAAGCCCGACCAGGCCGACGTCGGCGAGCAGCTTCAGCCGCAGCCACACCCACATTTCCTCGCCCGGCCAGCCGGTGCCGTGCTGGCGCGGGGCGCGGTTGGTCGAGCTCTTGTAGCTGGCGTTGCCGCGGCCGCCGTCGCCACCCTTGAGCAACGTGACTCGCTGGCCGACCTCGGTCAGGTCGGCGAGCAGGCTGCGCTGCTCGTCGTCGGCGAGTACCTGGGTGCCGACCGGAACCTTGATGATTAGGTCATCGCCGCCCCCGCCGGTGCGGTTCGAGCCGGCGCCGCCCTTGCCGCGCGGGGCCCGGAAATGCTGCGTGTAGCGAAAGTCGATCAGCGTGTTGAGGCCCGGCACCGCCTCGAAAATGACGTCGCCGCCCTTGCCGCCGTCGCCGCCGTCGGGGCCGCCATATTCGATGAACTTCTCGCGCCGGAAGCTGACCGCTCCGGGGCCGCCGGCGCCGGAACGGATAAAAATCTTTGCCTGGTCGAGAAAATGCATGCCCGCGCAGTTAAGCGGCGCAGCGTCGAATTGCCACCGCGGTCAGGCGGCAAGCACCTCCTCGGCCTGTTCGGCACGCTCCAGCTCCAGGCGGAACATCCGGGCCGGCGCCTCCGTCCCGCGGGCGCAGCTCATCCGCGGCGCGGTGATGCCGAGTGGCTCGAAGCCTAGCTTCTCGAGCACTCGGCCCGACGCCGGATTGTCGATGAAGTGCGACGCCTGGAGCCGCGGCAGCCGAAGCGCACGGGCGATCTCGACCAGCGCCGACGAGGCCTCGGTCGCAAAGCCGCGGCCCCAGAACGGGCGCGCGATCCAGTAGCCGAGCTCGACCGCGCCGGACGAACGCCGCGCGAGCCCGCACGACCCGACCAGCCGCGGCTCGCCGCCGGTCCGCTCGAAGATCAGGAACGACGGCAGCAGCGGGTCGCGCGGCTGGGCGAGGTACGCTTCGGCGTCGCGCAGCCGGTACGGCCACGGTGCGGTCGCAAGATTGCGGACGATGCGTTCGTCGGCAATCGCGGCGGCCAGCACCGGCGCATCCTCGGCCCAGCCAGGCCGGAGCAGCAACCGTTCGGTCCTCGTGAACATCGTCCTTCTCCTACCGGGGCCCGGTGGCGGGCCCATGACAGTTGGGAGAAGACAAAAAGAAAGGGAGAGAGGGGGCTTCCCTCTTCTCCCTTGTGGCTTCGATCCTTTTTTGGATCTCGTCCGGGCCGCCCCCTGATGGGAACGCCCCTTTATGACGTTCCTATGTGCTCGTTTCCGGTGCCGGCATAATGTGCACGAACTTGCGGCCGAGCTTGCCGTCGCGGAAGGCGACACAGCCGTCGGTAAGCGCAAAGAGGGTATGGTCCTTGCCGATGCCGACGTTGTCGCCGGGGTGCCACTTGGTGCCGCGCTGACGCACGATAATGTTGCCGGCGCGGGCCGATTGGCCGCCGAACAATTTGACGCCGAGGCGCTTGCTTTCGCTGTCGCGGCCGTTGCGGGAACTGCCGCCTGCTTTCTTATGTGCCATCGTGAACTACTTCTTTTTAGGGGTCTTCTTGGCCGCGCCCTTAGCAGGTGCAGCATTCTTTGTCGACGCCGGCTTGGCGGACTTTTCGGCCGCGGGCTTGGCCGGAGCGGCCTTTTTCGCCTTCGCAGCCTGGTCCGGGTCGGCCTTCGCCTCGTCGGCGGGCGCCGGATTGGGAGTTTCCTTCTCCTCGACCTGTGGCGCTGCGGTCGAGTCGCTCGGCTTGGGCGTCTTGGCGGGCTTGGGAGCCGCTTCGGCCTTCGCGGCCGCGGGTTTCTTCTCCGCTTTATGGTCGCCGATTGCCGTAATCCTCAGGATGGTGTGCTGCTGGCGGTGGCCCTGCTTGCGGCGGTAATTGTGGCGGCGGCGCTTCTTGAACACCGTCACCTTGTCGCCCTTCGCCTGGGCGATGATCTCGGCCGCGACCGTCAGACCGCTGGTGCTCTTGAGGTCGGAGCCTTCGCCGGCGAGCAGGACGTCGCCCAGGGTGATCTTGTCACCGGTCTCGCCGTCCATCTTCTCGACGACGATCTTGTCTCCGGGGGCGACCCGATATTGCTTGCCGCCCGTGCGCACGACTGCGAACATTGGCTCTTCTCTTCTCGTCAGAATGGCATTTCCGCCCGCGTTCAGCGCCAGGCACCCAGGGTCGCGCGGAAAGCGAGCCGACTATGGCAGCGGCTATGGCCTGTCAACCGGAAGGGCCCGCGAACCGCCTGTTGCAACCGCACCACAACATCGATCAATCTGGGTTTTCAGGGAGTTGGTCCTTGCCTCCACCGGCCAATGCGACAAAGTCGTGACATTCCAGGCGCCGTTGCGCGGCCACGGGGCTCGCGGTCGGCCGCTGGAGTGGGGAACGATGCCATGTCCAAGTTGACCGTTCGCAGCCTCATCCTGGCGACGATTTCGCCGCTCGCGCTCGCCTCGCCGGCCGTCGCCCAGCAAAATCAGCAGGTGGCGCAGGAAGCGCCGGACGCACAGGTCCAGGAAGCGACCCTGGACGAATCGACGATCGTCGTCACCGGCACTCGCCGCGCCGACCGCACCGTTGCCGACAGCCCGGTCCCGGTCGACGTCATCGGATCGGAGGCGATCAGCAACAGCGGCCAGACCGAGACCAGCAAGATCCTCAACCAGCTGGTGCCGTCGTTCAACTTCCCGCAGCCGTCGATCGCCGACGGCTCCGATGCGTTGCGGCCGGCGACCCTGCGCGGCCTCGCTCCGGACCAGACGCTGGTGCTGATCAACGGCAAGCGCCGCCACGTGTCCTCCCTGCTCAACATCAACGGCACCGTCGGCCGCGGCAGCGCGGCCGTCGACATGAACCTGATTCCGGGCCTCGCCATCAGCCGCGTCGAGGTGCTTCGCGACGGCGCCGCCGCTCAATATGGCTCGGACGCGATCGCCGGGGTGATCAACGTCCAGCTCAAGTCCGCCCGGCACGGCGGCCGCGCCAGCATGACCTACGGCAAATATGTGACGACGGTGAACGACGTCGACCGGGTCACCGGCCTGCAGCTGAACTCGGCCGGCCTGCCGATCCTTGACCCGACCGACAACCGCTATCTGCTCGCCGAGACCGACGGCGATCGCCGGGCGCGCGACGGCGACCAGGTCACGGCTGCGGTCAACCTCGGCTTCGGCCTTGGCGCCAACGGCTTCGTCAATTTGACCGGCGAGTACGGCTACCGCGAGGCGACCAACCGCGCCGGCTACGACCTCAGGCCGAACTTCACCTTCTCGCCGTTCAACTCGGCGACGGTGTTCGATGCGCGCGAAGTCGACATGAACCGCCTGCAGTTCAAGTTCGGCGATCCCAAGTCGCGCGCCTACAATTTCTTCCTCAACGCCGGCTACGACGTGACCCCGGACTGGGAGCTTTATGCGTTCGGCTCCTACGGTCATCGCAACGCGACCAGCGCGGCCAACTGGCGCCAGTATAACGCGGCGGCCAACCGCGATTTCAGCGTTCTCGCTCCCAATCAATCGCCGAACGCCGGCAATTTCGTGCCGCTGACGGAAATCGGCTTCCTGCCGCTGATCGAGACCGACCTCGAGGATTACGCGGGCACGATCGGCGTTCGCGGCGACGTCATGGGCTGGCGAGCCGACCTTTCCGCGGGCCGCGGCCACAACAGCTTCGACTATCAGGTCCACGACACCCTGAACACGTCGTTCGGGCCCGACAGCCAGAGCGACTTCGACGCCGGCGGCCTGCGCTACGCCCAGAACCTGTTCAACCTCGACTTGTCGCGGGAGTTCGCGATCGGGTTCGCCAAGCCGCTGTCGGTCGCGATTGGCGGCGAGCATCGCCAGGAGCAGTTCAAGATCCGGCCCGGCGACTTCCAGTCGTGGGCGATCGGGCCGCTGTTCCGTCCGGCGGTCCCCAACACCACGGCCGCCAATTGCGCATTGCTCGGCGGCGTTTACCCTGTTTCTAACCCGCCAACCGGAACCTGCTCCTTCCCGGGCCGCGCCGCCGGCGCCGGAGCCCAGGGCTTCCCCGGCATTCCCGACAGCAGCGCGACCAACGAGAAGCGGCACAGCTGGGGGGCCTATGTCGAGCTCGACACCGACCCGATCGAGGGCCTGACGACCACGCTGGCCGGCCGCTTCGAGCATTATTCGGACTTCGGCAGCACCTGGAACGGGAAGGCCGCCGCCCGCTGGGAGCCGATCCAGGGCTATGCGGTCCGCGGGTCGATCTCGAACGGCTTCCGCGCGCCGTCGCTTCACCAGCAATTCTTCACCACGACGTCGACCAACTTCATCGGCGGCGTGCCGGTCGACATCGCCACCTTGGCGGTCGGGGCGCCGGCGGCGGTTGCAATCGGCGCCAAGCCGCTGAAGCCGGAAAAGTCCGTCAACCTTAGCGTCGGCGCAACCGCCAATCCTCTGCGCGGCCTGACGCTCACCGCCGACCTGTATCAAATCAAGATCAGCGATCGCATCGTTCTCACCGAAACGCTCGGAACCGGCGGCACGGGCAACACCGCAACCGTCCAGGCGGCGGTCACGGCACTGCTCGCCGCAAGCGGCTTCCCGCAGGTCGCGGCGGCGCGGTTCTTCGTCAACGGACTCGATACCACCACCCGGGGCATCGACCTGGTCGGCGCCTATCGGTTCGACGCCGGGGGCCTGGGCAATTGGAACCTGACCGCGGCCTACAACCGCAACAAGACCAAGATCGACAAGCGCCTGGCCGCGCCGGGCTCGCTGGCGCAAATCCCCAACATCGTGCTGTTCGGCCGGGTCGAGGGAATCCGCTTCACCCATGGCCAGCCGCGCGACAAGATCGTGCTCAGCGCCGACGGCGACGTCAGCGATTTCGGGCTGACCGCGCGCACCACCCGCTACGGTAAGGTCGTGTCGCCCGGAGCGGCGACGCCGCTGGCTCCGGATGCGGCGAGTCTCACCGCGTTCGCTCCCGACGACATCTTCCTCGGCAAGAAATGGATCACCGACCTGGAAGTGCGCTGGAAGCCCGGCAAGATGGAGCTGGCTCTGGGAGCGAACAATCTGTTCGACGTCTATCCGGACCGGTCCCCGTTCGGGCCGCGGCCAGCCGCCGTCGGCGGGGTCTATCCGGCCAACCAGATTTATATTCCCTACTCGATCTTCTCGCCGTTCGGGTTCAACGGCCGCTATCTCTACGGCCGCTTCGCGGTGAACTTCTAAAGTTGGGGAGGGGAGGGCTTCGGCCCTCCCTTGCCTAGTGCCGGTGCTCGCGCCGGAGCAAATAGCGGCCTTCGTCGAAGCGGTCGAACAAGGTCCCGATCGCCGGATGGTCGATCGGCTCGTCGCTGTCGTCGGGCACCAGATTCTGCTGGCTGACATAAGCGACGTAGCTCGCCTCGCTGTTTTCGGCGAGCAAGTGATAGAAGGGCTGGTCCTTGGACGGCCGCATCGCCTCGGGGATCGCCTCATACCATTCCTGGCTGTTGGCGAACTCCGGATCGACGTCGAAGATCACTCCGCGGAAGTCGAGCAGCCGGTGGCGCACGACCTCGCCGATCGCGAAGCGCGCGATTGGGATCGCTGGCAGGCCGGCCGTCATGGGGGTGGAACGATCAGTTGGTGACATGGCTGCAATCTAAGGACGCTTGCGGCCCGCGCAAGGCGGCCCAGGCAAGGGATAGCGAGGCTAGGCAAGGCAAAATGGCGCTGCTAGAGCGCGCGCCGACCGAATGCCGGCATCTTCCGGCCAGCACCCGGACCCGCGGAGAGGTGGCTGAGTGGTCGAAAGCACCGCACTCGAAATGCGGCGTGGGCGCAAGCCTACCGTGGGTTCGAATCCCACCCTCTCCGCCAGACCGATCCGGCAATTTGAACACAGTCGAAAGGCGCCTGATTTTAACTGCTTAACCTCCATCAGACTCGTGAACGGCGCGGCCCGATGTGCGTTGGCGGCTCGATCTCAAGACTGTCCAACAGGAGGTGAAAAGCATGCCAGGTTCGAAGACGAGCGGCGGTGGCTCGAAGCGCGGGTTCGCGGCGATGAGCGCCGAAAAACAGCGCGAAATCGCCAGCATGGGCGGCAAGGCCAGCCACGGCGGCGGCCGACCGAGCACCAGGAAAAGCGGCGGCAGCCGCTAGGGCCTGCACTTCCAAGTCCGGCGCCGGGGGGCCTGATCCGCCCGGCGCATCCCTCTGACAATTCGAAACCGCAACCGCGCGTTCGCCAGCGGCGTTGACCGCTGCGATGTACCGGAACGACCTCAACAACCGAGACAAGGGCGGAGCGATGCTCGGAGTCCTCGCGATCCACGCGGGCCTCGCCTTCGCCTTGCTCCACATGTCGGGCGCTGTCGACGTCACCCAAGCCGAGCGGGCGCTCGAAGTCTTCGACCTGACCGACGTCAAACCGCCGCCGCCTCCGCCTCCGCCGCCACCGCAGCAGGTCCAGGAGCCGAAGCCCAAAGACAAGGAAGGCGGCGCGCCCGCCAACATCAAGAGCGAGGCGACGCCGGTCGTCGCTCCCAAGCCGCGCATCGAGCTTCCGGTGACGCCGCCGATCGCGGTTACCGAAACCCCGCGCCAGGGCGCCGCTCCGACGCAGGGCGCCGCGGCTGTGCGCGGGCCGGGGACCGGGGCGGGCGGCACTGGAGCCGGCACCGGCACGGGTTCCGGCGCCGGGGCAGGAGGCGGCGGCGGCGTTGCTGAACGGGCCCGGTTGCTGACACCCAGCCTGCGCTCGCGCGATTTCCCGAGAGCGTTTCGGCGCTTGCTGGCGAGCGGCAGAGCCCCGTTCGTGATGTTCACGGTGCTGCCCAATGGGCGGGTGACGAATTGCAAAATCTACCAGTCCAGCGGGGATCCGACCCTCGACAACGTCACATGCTCTTTGGTCACCAGCAGATTCGTGTATCGGCCTGCATACAACCGCCGGGGTGAGCCGGTGGAGTCGCAAATGGCGTATCGACAGGCGGAATGAAGACATGATCGAAGCCGAATGGTGGGAATATGACAGCGCCGAGGAAATGGCCGACGCGGTCGCCGGCGACGTCGGCTTCATCGTCGAAAGCGCCCTGGAGGCGCGCGACTCGGCGCTGATCGCGCTTCCGGGCGGGTCGACGCCCAGGCCGATCTACCCGAAGATCGCCGGGCGCCAGCTGGCCTGGAAGCGGGTGACGATCATCCCGACCGACGACCGTCTCGCGCCGATGGACAGCGAGCTGAGCAACATCCGCGCGATCGCCCAGGCGTTCCTTGCGGCGGGGGCCCGGGTATTTCCGATCGCGACCACCATCGAGGACCACAAGCTGGCCGGCAACGCGGCCGATGCTCGGCTCCAGGACCTGTCCTGGCCGCCCGACCTGGTGTGGCTCGGGATGGGCAAGGACGGGCACACCGCCTCGATCTTTGCCGGCCCCGACCTGCAGGACGCGCTCGATGCGCCCAAGGCTCGCCGGGCGGTCGGCGTCATGCCCGACCCGATGCCCGAGGACGCGCCGGTGCCGCGGGTCACGCTGACCCGGGCGTCGATCCTCGCCGCCCGAACGCTGCTGATCACGATCACCGGCGCCGATAAGCGCGAGCTGCTCGTAGGCGCGATTGCCGACGGGCACAGTTCGAAGCTGCCGATCGGCCGGGTCCTCGCCGAAGCCGAGCAGCCGATCGACATCCACTGGTGCCCGTGAGCCGCTAGACCTCTTCGAGCGGCTTGCCGCGAGTTTCCTTGAGGAACAGCATCGCCACGACGACCGACAAAGCGGTGAAGAAAATCGGGTACCACAGGCTCGCGTAGATATTGCCGGTGATCGCCACCAGCGCGAAGCTCGTCACGGGCAGGAATCCGCCGACCCAGCCAGTACCGACATGATAGGGCAGCGACATCGCGGTGTAGCGGACGCGGGTCGGGAACATCTCAACCAGCGCCGCGGCCTGCGGACCGTACAGCGCCGTCGCGGCGACCACGAACAGCAGCAGCACGGCGATCAGCACCGGCAAGTTGAGGCGCTCGGGGGCGGCAGCCTTGGGGTAGCCGGCCGCTTCCAGAGCGCCGCCGAGCTGCTCGCCCACCTTGCCCTTGAGCGCCTTCAGCTCCGCGCCCGACAATGCGTCGCCGCTCGGGATCGGCAATCGTTGGCTGCCAACCGCGACGGTCGTCGAGCCAGCCGCGGAACGCGCCGTCGAGTAGGGAATCCCGCGTGTCACCAGCAGGCTCTTGGCGATGTCGCAGGCGCTGGCGAAGCGCGCGGTGCCGACCGGGTCGAACTGCACCGCGCAGGTCGCCGGGTCGGTCGCGACGACCACCGGGGTCGCGCGCTGGGCCGCGACCAGCGCCGGGTTGGCGGCGCCGGCGATCCAATGGAAACCGGGGTAATAAAGCAGCAGCGCCAGCAGCATCCCGCCGACCATCACCGGCTTGCGCCCGACCCGATCGCTAAGCCAGCCGAAGAACACGTAGAGCGGCGCGCTGGCGAGCGTCATGACGATCAGCAGCATGTTGACGGTCGGCTCGGGCACCGCGAGCGAGCGGCCGAGGAATACCTGGACGTAGAAGAAGGTCGCGTACCAGACCGCTCCCTGCGCGCACATGATGCCGAAGAAGGCGATCAGCACGCGCTTCAGATTTTCGCGCTGGCCGAACGCTTCGCGAAGCGGGGTCTTGCAGACATCGCCTTCCTCCTTGAGCTTGGTGAAGGCGGGGCTTTCCGACAGCTTGAAGCGCAGCCAGACCGAGACGATGAGCAACAGCAAAGAGGCAAGGAACGGGATCCGCCAAGCCCAGTCGAGGAAAGCATCCTCACCGAAGGCCGTGCGCGTCGCGAGGATGACGAGCAGCGCGGCGAGCAGCCCGAACGAAGCCGATGACTGGACCCAGCCGGTGGCCGCGCCGCGGCGATCGTTCGGCGCATGCTCGGCGACGTAGATCGCCGCGCCGCCATATTCGCCGCCGAGCGCGATGCCCTGCAGGATGCGCAAGAAGATGAGCAGAATCGGCGACAGGATGCCGGCGGTCTCATAGGTCGGCAGGAAGCCGATCGCGAAGGTCGCTCCGCCCATGATCGAGACGGTGGCAAGGAATGCGCCCTTGCGGCCGAGCCGGTCGCCGATAACTCCGAAGATCAGCGCGCCAAGCGGCCGGAACGCGAAACCCGCGGCGAACAGGCCCAAGGCGGCGATCAGCGCGGCCGTCGGATCGAGCCCCGCGAAGAACACCTTCGAGATCGTCTGGGCGAGCGCTCCGAAGATGAAGAAGTCGTACCATTCGAACGCGGTGCCCGCCGACGATGCGACGATCACCCGCTTCATCGACCACGGCTTATGCTCGGCGGTCATCGGCTACTCCCCCGGATCGCCGGCTAGGGTTAGCGGATGCGTTCGCGCGCGCAAGCGTCGCTCAGCCGATGGTTCGGACGCCTTCCTTGGGCCAATCCTGGTCGACATCGACGCCCTGCTCGGCCCACTCCGCGCGGGTCCAGCATTTGACCTCCTCGAGACGGCTGCCGGTAATGGCCTCGATATACATGCAATATTTGGTCTGCGGCGTTCCGGCCGGAGCGACAGCCGGAACGGTCTGAACCGCGTCCTGTCCGGCGGCCGAGACCGGCGAAGCGATCAGGGTTAGCGCAAGCAGCCAATTCTTGTTTGCCATGCTTTCTCTCCTTGATGCGGTGACTTCTACGCTTCCGCCTGCGCCGATGCACGCGCGCCTTTCAGCAGCGCCTCGACCACGCTCGGATCGGCGAGCGTTGAAGTGTCGCCGAAGCCGCTCGTCTCGCCCTCGGCGATCTTGCGCAGGATCCGGCGCATGATCTTGCCGGAGCGGGTCTTGGGCAGGGCCGGGGCGAACTGAATGACTTCGGGCGCGGCGAGCGCGCCGATGTCGTTGCGGACTTCCTGGTTGAGCTGCTTGCGCAGCGCGTCGTCGCCTTCCTCGCCGGCGTTCAGGGTGACGAAGGCGTAGATCGCCGTGCCTTTGATTTCGTGGGGCATGCCGACCACCGCGGCTTCGGCGACCAGCGGATGCGCGACCAGCGCGCTTTCGACCTCGGCGGTGCCGATCCGGTGGCCGGAGACGTTGATGACGTCGTCGACTCGTCCGGTGATCCAGTAATAATCGTCCTCGTCGCGGCGGCAGCCGTCGCCGGTGAAATAGCGCCCCGGATAGGTCGTGAAATAGGTCGCGAAGAAGCGCTCGTGGTCGCCCCACACGGTGCGCATCTGCCCCGGCCAGGATGCGGCGATGCAGAGGTTCCCGCTCGCCGCGCCGGGCAGCTCCTGGCCCTCGGCGTCGACCAGCAGCGGCTTGATCCCGGGCAGCGGCTTGGTCGCCGACCCGGGCTTCATCGGCGTCGCGCCGGGGAAGGGGGCGATCAATATGCCGCCGGTCTCGGTCTGCCACCAGGTGTCGGCGACCGGGCAGCGGCCGTCGCCGACGACGCGCCAATACCATTCCCAGGCTTCGGGGTTGATCGGCTCGCCGACCGTCCCGAGCAGGCGAAGCGACTGGCGCGAATGGCGCGTCACCGGCTCGTCGCCCTCGCGCATCAGCGCGCGGATCGCGGTGGGGGCGGTGTAGAAGATCGTCACCCCAAGGCGGTCGACGGTCTCCCAGAAGCGGCCGAAGTCCGGGTAGTTCGGAACCCCGTCGAACATCACGCTGGTCGCGCCGTTGATTAGCGGCCCGTAGACGACATAGCTGTGGCCGGTGATCCAGCCGACGTCGGCGGTGCACCAGAAAATGTCGTCGTCGCCGGCGCCAAAGATCCAGTCGAAGGTCGCCGCGGCCCACACCGAATAGCCGCCGGTCGTGTGGACCACGCCTTTGGGCTGGCCGGTCGACCCCGACGTGTAGAGGATGAACAACGGGTCCTCGGCGTTCATCGATTCGGGCTCGCACTCGGTGGAGAGGCGGTCGCGCACCGCGGAGTACGACACGTCGCGGCCCTCCTTCATCGGCACGTCGGCGCCGGTGCGGGTGACGACGATGACGGTCGGCACGTCGCGGGTGGTAAGCGCCTTGTCGACATTCGCCTTGAGCGGGATTTTCTTGCCGCCGCGCACGCCTTCGTTGGCGGTGATCACCGCGCAGGCGTCGCAATCGGCGATCCGGCCGGCGAGGCTGTCGGGCGAGAAGCCGCCGAACACCACCGAATGGATCGCCCCGATCCGGGCGCAGGCGAGCATCGCCGCCGCCGCCTCGGGGATCATCGGCATGTAAATCATCACCCGATCGCCGCGGCCGATCCCCCGCTCCTTGAGCAGGTTCGCGAACCGGCACGTCTCGGCGTGAAGCTCGCGGTAGGTCAGGGTGCGGCCGGTGCCGGGCTCGTCGGGCTCGAAGATCAGCGCAATGCGGTCGCCGCGTGTCGCCAAATGCCGGTCGAGGCAATTGACCGACAGATTGAGCTCGCCGTCCGAGTACCAGCGAATGCCGAAATTCGCCTCGTCGAACGACCAGTCGCCAGCCTGGGTCGGGAACCGCGACCAGTCGAGCCGCCGTGCCTGCTCGAGCCAGAAAGCGTCCGGTTCCTCGTCCGCCCGCCGATGCAGCGCGGCGAGCTCATCCGGGCCGATGCTGGCCCGAAAGCCGTCGGGTACCGGATGAACGGCTGCGCTCATGCAGGCGCGCCGATGGTCGCTCCGTCGATGACGAAGCGATAGCGCACGTCGTTCTTGAGCAGCCGCTCGTACGCCTCGTTGACCTGGTCCATGCGGATCATCTCGCAGTCGGGATAAATGCCCCGCTCGGCGCAGAAATCGAGCATTTCCTGGGTCTCGGGAATGCCGCCGATCGCCGATCCGCCAACCGCGCGGTTCCACCAGATGATGTTGAAGCCGGTGAAGCCGGGCATCCCCATCAGCGCGCCGACGATGACCATCCGCCCCGAGCGGCCGAGCAATTGCAGATAGGGATCGATCTCGTGGCTGACCGGGATGGTGTTGAGGATGAAGTCGAAGCGCGTCGCCGCCGCGGCCATCGCTTCGGCGTCGGTGGAGACGATCACGTCATGGGCGCCGAGCTTGCGCGCGTCTTCGCCCTTCTCCGGCGTGGTGGTGATCATCGTCACATGCGCGCCCATCGCCGCGGCGAGCTTGACGCCCATGTGCCCGAGCCCGCCGAGCCCGACCACCGCGACCTTGGTGCCTTCGCCGACATTGTACTGGCGCAGCGGCGAGTAGGTGGTGATGCCGGCGCACAGCAAAGGCGCGGTACGGCTGGCATCCATGCCGGCGGGCACCTTGAGGACGAAATGGTCGCGGACGACGATGTGGTCGGTATAACCGCCCTTGGAGATCGTGCCGTCGTGATAGTCGGCGCTGTTGTAGGTCTGGACGCAGCCCTTCCGGCAGAACACTTCCCAGCCTTCGCGGCACTGGTCGCATTCCATGCAGCTGTCGACCATGCAGCCGACCGCCACGGTGTCGCCGACCTGGTGCCGAGTGACTTCGTCGCCGACCGCGGTCACGGTGCCGACAATCTCATGGCCGGGGACGACCGGGTAGATGCTTCCCTCCCAGTCGTTGCGGCAGGTGTGCAGGTCGCTGTGGCAGATGCCGGCGTAGGTGATCTTGATGGCGACGTCGTTGGGCCGCAGCGCGCGGCGCTCGACGTCCATCGGCCGAAGCGGCTGGTCGGGGGCGTCGGTGCCCCAGCCCTTGGCGATCGTCGGCCCGTCGACAGCTTGGGAAAGTGTCGTCGGGGTGGGTTCTGCCGTCGTCGCCATGGAAGCCTCCTATGCTGATCGTGCGAGAATTCGCTGTGCCTGCAGCAGGTGCGGGCGGTCGACCATCTTGCCGCCGACCGACAGCACTCCGGCGTCGGGCTCGGCCTCGAACGCCGCGACGATCGCCTGGGCGTGGGCGATTTCGGCCTTGGACGGCGAGAAAGCGGCGTTGATGATCGCCACCTGGTCGGGGTGGATGGCGAGCTTGCCGGTGAAGCCCTCGCGCCGTGCCGCCTCGGCTTCCGCGCGCAGCCCCTGGGCGTCCTTGAAGTCGGCGAACACCCCGTCGACCGGCTGCACCCCGGCGGCGGCGGCGGCGACCAGGCACAGCGATCGAGCGAGCTTGTAGGTAAAGCTGAGTTCGCCGTCGGCGTCATATTTGGACGATGCGCCGAGCGCCGCCGACAAATCCTCGGCGCCCCAGCTCATCGCCGCCAGCGGCGACTTCGGGTCGCGGTAGGACAGTGTACCGAAGATGCTTGCCGGGGTTTCGGTGACGATCGCGTGGACCGGCAAATGCCCGGTGCGGTGCGCGAGCTGGGCGACGTCGGCGCCGCCTTCGGCCTTGGGCAGGACGACGCCCTCGAAATCCGGCGATGCGAACAAGCCAAGGTCCGCTTTCAGATACGCGCTGCCAAGCGGGTTGACGCGCACCCACCAGTGCGGGCCGCCGGTCCGGGCCGGCAGCTTCTTCAGGATCTCGCGGGCCTCCGCCTTGCGCGCCGGCGCGACGCTGTCCTCGAGGTCGAAGATGACGACGTCGGCGTAGCTCTTGAGAGCCCGCGCAATCTTCTTCTCGCTGTCGGCGGGGACGAACAGCCAGCTGCGCGGATGAGCCTTCATTGCGGCCTCTTGAGCAGCAAAGCGGTGCGCGTGCATTCGCACACCAGCTCGCCGCGCTGGTTGAAGCTGCGGTGCGCCCAGGTGACGATGCCGGCATTGGGCCGCGACTTGCTTGTCCGCAGCTCGAGGCATTCGGTCTCGCTGCGCAGCGTGTCGCCGGCGAACACCGGGTTGGGGAAGACGAGCTTGTCGTAGCCCAAATTGGCAACCAGCGTCCCGAGCGTCGTGTCGGCGACGCTGACCCCGACCATCAGCCCGAACGTGTAGATCGAATTGACCAGCGGCTTGCCGAATTCGGACTCGGCGGCGGCCTCGTGGTCGAGATGCAGCGGCTGCGGATTATGAGTCAGCGCCGAGATCAGCACATTGTCGGTCTCGGTGACGGTGCGGGTGACCGAATGGGCCACCTTATCGCCGACCCGCCACTCGTCGAAATAGCGTCCTGGCATGTCAGCGTCCTAGGCAGGCAGCAACAGCTCGGCAATGCCCTCGGTGATCGCGTCCTGGTCGAGCCGGTAGGCGGCGTAGAGGTCGGGCAGGCTGCCGGTCTGGCCGAAGCGCTCGACTCCAAGCGGCGCGACGCGCTGGCCGAGGACTCCGCCGAGCCATGACAGAGCGGCCGGAGCGGCGTCGGCGATGGTCACCAGCCCGGCGCCCGGAGCGAGCTCGGAGAGCAGTGTCTCGGCGTGGCTCGGCTCACGCTTGCCGGCCCAGCGCGCGGACTGCGCGCGGGTCCAGCCGCGGTGCAGCAGGTCGGGCGAAGTGACGGCCAGCAGCCCGAGCCCAGGAATGTCGGAGCGAAGCTCGTCCCACGCGGCGAGCGCTTCGGGCATCACCGCGCCCATCGCGACGATCGCCGCTTCGGCTCCGGACTCGGGCGGCCGCAGCCAGTATCCGCCGTCGAGCGCACCCGCGCGCCAACCATCGTCTGACCGCTCGACCTGCGCGATCGACCGCGTCGACAGGCGGAAATAGCTGCTCTCGCCGTCGGGGTCGTCGATCAGTCGGAACGCGTGCTCGAGCATTGCGGCGAGCTCGTCGGCAAAAGCCGGCTCGTAATGGCGCAGGCCGGGCTGGCCGAGCGCGATCAGCGGCGGGTTGATCGACTGGTGCGCGCCGCCTTCGGGGCCGAGCGTGATCCCGCTCGGGGTCGCGACGAGGATGAAGCGCGCATCCTGGTAGCAGGCGTAATTCAGCGCATCGAGGCCGCGGGCGATGAACGGGTCATAGAGCGTGCCGATCGGGAACAGCCGTTGGTCGAACAGGTCGCCCGACAGGCCAGCGGCCGCCAGCATCAGGAACAGATTGTTCTCCGCGATCCCGAGCTCGATGTGCTGGCCGCTGCTGCTCGCCGACCATTTTTGCGCGGACGCAATCTTTGCTTTCGCGAAGACATCCGGGGTTTCGCGCCTTCGGAACAGGCCGCGCTGGTTGACCCACGCGCCGAGATTGGTCGAGACGGTGACGTCGGGCGAGGTGGTCAGGATGCGGTCGGCGAGCGGCCCGCCCGCTTTCGACAGGTCGAGCAGGATTCGTCCGAACGCCGCCTGGGTCGATTGCTGGTCTCCGACCGGAGCGGGGATGGTCGGGACTTCGACCGAGCCGAACGACCGCCGCCGCTTGTCGCGCGCCACCGGGCATTTCTCGATCACCGCCTCGACCGCCGGCCGGGCATTGGCGCCGACTCCTTCGAGCGGCTCCCATTCGCGCCCCTCGGCGACCCCCATCGTCTCGCGGAGCGCGGCCAGCTGGGTCGGGTTCATCAGCCCGGCGTGATTGTCCTTGTGGCCGGCGAACGGCAGCCCGTAGCCCTTGATCGTCCAGGCGATGAACAAGGTCGGCACGTCATCGCGCGCGGCGTCGAACGCTTCGACCAGGCTGGCCATGCAATGCCCGCCGAGATCGGTGAACAAGGCCGCCAGCGCATGGTCGTCGTTTGCCTTCAGGAACGGGGCTGCGGACTTGCCGAGATCGGCCTCGATCCGCGTCCGCCAAGCGGCACCCCCCTGGTAGTGGAGCGCGGACAGATCGGCATTCGACAGCCCGTCGAGCCATTTGGCGATGGCCGGGTTCTGATCGAGCGCCGCCGCAAGCTTCTTGCCCCAACGCAGCTCGACCACGCGCCAGCCGCAGCTTTTGAAGATCTCGTCGAAGCGCTCGAACATCCGGTCGGCGCTGGTCGCATCGAGGCTCTGGCGGTTGTAGTCGAGGATCCACCAGCAATTGCGGATGTCGTGCTTGTACGCTTCGATCAGCGCTTCGTAGACATTGCCTTCATCGAGCTCGGCGTCGCCGACCAAGGCGACGAAGCGGCCGCGGTCGGACTCTTCGAGCCAGCCGTGCGCGCTAAGATAATCCTGGATGAGGCTGGCGAAAGCGGTGATTGCCACGCCCATGCCGACCGAGCCGGTCGAGAAATCGACCGGGATCCGGTCCTTGGTGCGGCTCGGATAGCTCTGCATGCCGCCGAAGCCGCGGAAATTCTCGAGCTGCTCGCGCGATTGCGACCCGAGCAAATAATGGATCGCGTGCAGCACCGGCCCGGCGTGCGGCTTGACCGCCACCCGGTCGTTGGGCCCGAGCGCGTGGAAATAGAGCGCCGCCATGATCGCCGTCATCGACGTGCAGCTCGCCTGGTGGCCGCCGACCTTTAGCCCGTCGGGCGACGGGCGGACGTGGTTGGCATGGTGGATCGTCCACGCCGACAGCCAGCGCAGCCGCTCTTCGAGGATGCGCAGCGCATCGAGGTCGGTGGTCGCGGGCTTGAGCATTGCCGCGACGCACTAGCGACTTGCCGGCCTTCGGCAAACGGTCAGGCGGCTTGCCGGCTGTCGACGTCGGCGTCGAACCGCGATTGCGCGCTGTGGATCGCCTCGACATTGTCGATGGCCCATTCGGTCAGCGCCGTGATCGGCTTCAACAGCGAATGGCCGAGCGCGGTCAGCTCGTAATCGACCCGCGGCGGGATGCTCGCAGTGACCGTCCGGCTGACGATCCCGTCGCGCTCGAGATTGCGCAAGGTCAGTGTCAGCATGCGCTGCGAGACGCTCGGGATCTCGCGCCGAAGCTCGTTGAAGCGCCGCGGTCCGTCGCCGAGCGTGGCGACGACGAGCACCGTCCATTTGTCGCCGATCCGCGACAGCAAGGTGCTGATCGTCCGGCACACGGGATTGCTCGGATCTTTCATCATGCTTCTCCGGGAACAGGCATGTTCCTCCGCCACAAATTTGTTCGTCCGCCACAAAAAAGTGCGTTCTTGCGGCCGGTTTGACCTTGGTTATTTAGAGTGCCTCGGTAACAAATCAATACTAAGGAGGCAATAGTGACCGTGCTTCACATCGACAGCAGCATCAATGGCGACAACAGCGCCAGCCGCGCCATCAGCCGTTCGATTGTCCAGCGCCTGCTTGCTCATGAGCCCCGCGCCGGAGTGATCCGGCGTGACCTGGTCGCGGACCCGCTGCCGCACCTGACGCTGGCCTCGTTCAACGACCAGGAAGTGCTCGACGAATTCCTCGGCGCGGACACCATCGTGATCGGCGCGCCGATGTACAATTTCACGCTGCCGACCCAGCTCAAGGCGTGGCTCGACCGAATCCTCATCGCCGGCAAGACCTTCCGCTACACCGCCGACGGGCCGGAGGGCCTGGCCAAGGGCAAAAGGGTGATCATCGCGCTCGCTCGCGGCGGCATCTACGACGCCGGCTCGCCGGCGGCCGCACTCGAGCATCTCGAAAGCTATTTGCGCGGCGTGTTCAATTTCATCGGCATCGACCCCGAATTCGTCGCCGCCGACGGCCTCAACATCAGCCCCGAGCAGCGCGAAATGTCGATCCGCCAGGCGCTGGGCGAGACGGTCCGGCTGGCGGCCTAGCCCGGCCGGCGGTCGATTTTTCGGCCGAGGAGCCACAGCAAGGCGGCCGTGACGGCGACCGCCGGGACATAATAAAGCGCGTGATTGCCGAGGTAGCCAAAGCCGTCGGGGAGCAGCGCGAAGCGCTTGCTGCCGATGATCCAGTCGATCAGCAGTCCGACCGCGGTGACCGGAGCAGTGACCAGGAACAGCCCGACGTTGGCGAGGCCGTCGCGGGCGATGCGGGTGAAGTCGATCCACACATAGAGCGCGAGCGCGAGGTACAGGCCGGGCAGGATGAACCGCGCCCGGCGCTTGCCGCCGCCGGGGATCAAGCCGACTGCTCTTGTCGTCGACCGCGATCACTGTCTCCTCGGCCCTGGCGATGGCGGTGAGTCGCCAGCCAGCCGGCCGCAATCCCGAACCCGATGAGATGGCTCGGGCCGGCACCCACGACGGGCATCGGGAATGCCCAAAACACGGCCGCGAGCGTGGCGACGGTGAAATATGCCGCCAGGGCCAGGCCGGCGGAATCGGCGCGGCTGAGCAAGGCGGCGATCATCAGGGCGATGGCCGCAAAGTGCAGCATCCCCGCGAACGGGCCGCTCAACGCCGCCAGCCCGACGGTCCCTTCGACAAAAGCGACCGGCGGCGGCGTCTGGATGCCCGAGAAGGCGAGGGCGACTACCGCAAGGCCGAGCGCCGCGGCCGTGAGTGCAACGCGCCGACCGGTCCAGCCGCGCTTCGAAAGGCCGCTCGCATCCGCCATCAGCGCGGCGATGCCGGCGGCCAGCGCGAGCATCGACGCCGCGTCGGGCTGGAGCGCGAGGAGCAGGACCGGAAGCAGGATCGCGACGCGCCAGTGCCGTCCCTCGCGGCTGGCAACGATGGCCAGCAGGAGCGGACTGAGGATCAGCGCGGGCTGGACGACCACCGGGCCGACTTCGAGCCATCGGCGGACCCCGTCCATCTCGATCCCGGCGACCAGCACCAGCGCAAGGATGGCGGTGCCGACCGAGAAAACGACCGCCGCCCCGTGGCTCCGAAACGCCAGGAGATGAGCCGCCCAGCCGATTGCCAGTCCGATCCCGAACGCGGCGACGTTGCGTGTCGCCATTCCAGGCAGCGCGCCGACGTTCCACAGGAAAGCCGCGCCGGCGGCGACGGCAAGGGATGCGAGCGCCAGTGGCGTGGCCCCCGCGCCGCGCATTATGCGCTGAGCAGCCGCAGCGGGTTCTCGATCAGCGCCTTCATCGCCTGGAGGAAGCTGGCCGCGTCCCAGCCGTCGACGACCCGGTGATCGCAGGACAGCGACAGGTTCATCCGCTTGGCCACTTCGATCTCGCCGTCGACCACGACGACCTTTTCCTCGACCTTGTTGACGGCGATGATCGCCACCTCGGGCCGGTTGATGACCGGCGTCGAGGTGATCCCGCCCATCGGCCCGAGGCTCGACAAAGTGATCGTCGAGCCGCTCAGCTCGTCACGGCTGGCCTTGCCGCTGCGCGCCGCCTCGGCGAGGCGCAGGATCTCGCTGGCCAATTGCCAGACGCTCATCGCCTGCGCGTTGCGGATCACCGGGACCATCAGCCCGCCCTCGGTCTGGGTCGCCATGCCGAGGTGCATCGCCCCGTGGCGGGTGAGGACCATCGCCTCGTCGTCGAAGGTCGCGTTGAGCATCGGCCATTCGGCGATCGCCTTGCCCATCGCGGTGATCAGGAACGGCAGCAGCGTCAGCTTGGGATTGTCGCCGCGGTCGGCGTTCATCATCGCCCGCGTTTCCTCGAGCGCGGTGACGTCGAACTCCTCGACCAGCGTGAAATGCGGGATCCGGCGCTTCGCCTCGGCCATGTTCTCGGCGATCTTGCGCCGCAGGCCGACGACCTTGACCGTCTCGTCCTGGCGCTGCGCCGAGCCGCGGCCCGACACGCTGCCGCCGTTGTAGAGCAGATAAGCGTCGAGGTCCGAGTGGCGGACGCGGTCGCCGGCGGTCTTCACCTGCGCAAGGTCGATGCCGAGGTCGCGGGCGCGGGCGCGAACGGCGGGGGAGGCGAGGGCGTGTGCCCCCCTCCCGCCCGCGGGAGGGGTTGGGGGTGGGGCTGTTTCCTTGACGGCCTGCTTCGACAGGCCCGCCCCTTCGCCGCTGTGCGGCTTTTCCCCTCCCGCAAGCGGGCGGGGAGATTCCCGGACGTCCACGCTGGGCATCGCCTTTTCCTGCGCCGCCGTCGGCCGTTCGGCGCCGTCAGCGATCGGCACTTCCTTCGTCGATTCATCTCCCGCCGCCGCCGCGCCATCGGTTTCGATCACCGCCAGCACCGAGCCGATCGGGATCTGGTCGCCGACCTCGCCGGCCAGCTCGACCACCTTGCCCGCGACCGGGGTTTCCATCTCGACCGTCGCCTTGTCGGTCATCATGTCGGCGAGCTGCTGGTCTTCCTCGACCCGGTCGCCGACCTTGACGTGCCAGGCGACGATCTCCGCCTCGGCGATGCCTTCGCCGATGTCGGGCAGCTTGAATTCGTATCGCGCCATCAGTCGGCCATCACTTTCTCAAGCGCTCGCTTCATCCGTTTCGGGCCGGGGAAATAAGCCCATTCGTACGAATGCGGGTAGGGGGTGTCCCAGCCGGTCACCCGCTCGACCGGGCTTTCGAGATGATAGAAGCAGCGCTCCTGAACCAGCGCGGCGAGCTCGGCTCCGAATCCGCTGGTGCGCGGCGCTTCCTGGACGACGAGGCAGCGGCCGGTCTTCTCGACCGAAGCCTCGATCGTCGCGATGTCGAGCGGCACCAGAGTGCGCAAATCGATGACCTCGGCATCCAGCCCCTGCGCCTCGACCGCGGCCAGAGCGACATGGACCATCGTCCCGTAGGCCAGAAGAGTCAGCGCTTCGCCCTCGCGGACCACCGCCGCCTTGCCGAGCGGCACCGTGTAATGGCCTTCGGGCACTTCGCTCGCCGGATGCTTCGCCCACGGAGTCACCGGCCGGTCGTGATGGCCGTCGAACGGGCCGTTGTAGATGCGCTTGGGCTCGAAGAAGATCACCGGATCGGGGTCCTCGATGGCGGCGATCAGCAGGCCTTTTGCGTCGTAAGGAGTGGACGGGATGACCGTCTTCAGGCCGGCGATATGGGTGAACAGGCTTTCCGGGCTCTGGCTGTGGGTCTGGCCGCCGAAAATGCCGCCGCCATAGGGCGAGCGGATGACCATCGGCATCGCCCATTCGCCGGCCGTCCGGTAACGGATCTTGGCGACCTCGCTGACGATCTGGTCGTAGCCCGGGTAGATGTAATCGGCGAACTGGATTTCGACGAGTGGCTTGAGACCGTACGCCGCCATTCCGACCGCGGTCGCGACGATCCCGCCTTCGGAGATCGGAGCGTCGAACACTCGGCTGCTGCCGAACTCGCGCTGCAGGCCCTCGGTGGCGCGGAACACGCCGCCGAAAAAACCGATGTCCTCGCCGAACACGACGATGTCCGGGTCGCGGGCCATCATCACCTTGTGGGCGCTGTTGATCGCCTGGATCATGTTCATGTTGGCCATCAGCGCGCCTCGTCGCCCGATTCCGCCAGCGCCTGGTCGCGCTGCTCGGCGAGATGCCACGGCATGTCCGCGTAGACGTCCTCGAACATGCTGCCGATATCGTCCTTGCCCTGCTGCGGCAGGATGCCGAGCTTCTCGGCTTCCTTCTGCGCCGCTCGGACGGTGGCGTCGGCCTCGGCGGCGAACGCTGCGTGGCGCTCGTCGTCCCATTCGCCGAGCGCGATCAGATGCGCCTTCAGCCGCTCGATCGGGTCGCCCAGCGGCCACGCCTTGGCCTCGCCCACCGGACGGTATCCGGACGGATCGTCGGACGTCGAATGGCCCTCGGCGCGATAGGTGAAGAACTCGATCAGCGTCGGGCCGAGGTTGGTCCGGGCGCGCTCGGCGGCCCAGGCCACCGCCGCATAGACCGCCAGCGCGTCGTTGCCGTCGACCCGCAGCCCGGCGATCCCGTAGCCGACCGCGCGCTGGGCGAAGGTCGCGCGCTCGGCGCCGGCGATGCCGGAGAAGCTCGAGATCGCCCACTGGTTGTTCACCACCGCGAGCACGACGGGAACGTTGTAGACCGCGGCGAAGGTCATTGCGGAGTGGAAGTCGCCCTCCGCGGTCGCTCCGTCGCCGATCCAGCCCATGGCGATGCGGCTGTCGCCTTTGATCGCGCTGGCCATCGCCCAGCCGACCGCCTGCGGGAATTGCGTGCCGAGATTGCCCGAGATCGAGAAGAAGCCGTGCGCCTTGTCCGAATACATGATCGGCAGCTGGCGGCCCTGCAGCTTGTCGCCCTTGTTCGAGTAGATCTGGCACATCATGTCGGTCAGCGGGTAGCCGCGGGCGACCAGCAGCCCCTGCTGACGATAGGTCGGGAAGTGCATGTCCTCGCGGTCGAGCGCGGCGGCGGCCGCGACCGCGATCGCCTCCTCGCCGGTGCACTTCATGTAGAAGCTGGTCTTGCCCTGCCGCTGGGCGCGGTACATGCGATCGTCGAAGATGCGCACCGTGACCATGTCGCGAAGCATCTTGCGCAGCGTGTCGGGGTCGAGCTTCGGGTCCCACGGGCCGACGGCCTTATGGTCCTCACCCAACACCCGAACCAAAGCGGTCGTCAGCGGATGAGTCTCGGCCGCCGGCGCGGCGACATCGGGCCGTGGCGCGGCGCCGGCGGCGGGGATTTTCAGCGACGAGAAATCGGGCGTGTCGCCGGGCCGGAACGGCGGCTCGGGCACGTGCAGCGCCAGCTTCGGCCGGTTCGGCTTCAGCTTCGAAGGGTCCCTGTCACTCATCTGCGGTGCGCTTAATCCGGAGTTGCGGGAGCGGCAACTGTTGGTGACAAGCGTCCTTTACATTGACCTTTCGCGGCCCGCGCGGCTAGGGGCGCGGCCATGGCCGACCAACCCCAAGAGCTGCCCGACCGACTGTCGCTTGATCCGCGCAGCCCGCATTTCGACGAGGAGGTGCTGAGCCGCGGGGTCGGCATCCGCTTCAACGGCCAGGAAAAGACCAACGTCGAGGAATATTGCGTGTCCGAAGGCTGGATTCGAGTCGCCGCCGGGCGCAGCCGCGACCGCTACGGCAACCCGATGACGATCAAGCTCAACGGCAAGGTCGAGCCCTATATCCAGACTCCGGATCAGGCGGCGGGCGGCGCCGGAGTCGCGTCCGAAGGATAGGCCGGCGAACGGCGGTCGCGCCGCTCGTACAGCTTCTTCGCTCCCCAGCCGAGCGCGGCAACCGCCGCCAGCGGACCCAAGCCCCGCCGGGCCAGCGCCGCCACTCCAATACCGAGCAATGCGCCCTTGGCGCCGCTCTGGCGTCCCAGCATCCGGCTCCCGAGCCAAGCGCTCGCAAGTTTGCCAAACATCTTCATTTCCTTTCGAAAAAGCTGCTCGAGCGGATCAAAGGCTGGCGGGCCGAGTGGTTCCCGCCAACCGTCGGCCCCGACTTGGTGCGTTTCGCCAAGTCTTGGTTGGTGAAACCTCCCAACTGGCTCCCGAACCGCCGTCACACGATCAATTTTGGCGGTTTTCCGGGATTGGCACGCGCCTTGAATTGAACCCGACATCGACCCGCGATGGAAAGCGGGCGAAAAAAGGGAGATTGGAAATGTCGGATCATTCGAATTTTTCGCGGACGCTGGTTGCCGCCGTTGCAGCCTTGCTGTTCAGCACTGTCACCGTCGCCGCCGCCGTTGGTCCCGCCCAGGCGGTCGCCAGCCCCGTTGGCGTCGCCGTCAATGCTTGACCTTGAAGTGATCGAGGCCCGGGTGCCGACCCGCACCCCGCGCATGCCCGAGCCCCAGCCGCAGCGGCCAGTTGCCCGCTTCGCGCCGCTCGCAGCGCTGTTCAAGGGCCCGATCTTCTCCCGCACGCGGGACATTTTCGCGGCGAACATGACCGAATTGCTCGACCGTTCGGAGGATCCGGCGCGGATGATCCGGATGATCATCCTCGAGATGGAGGAAACTCTGGTCCACGTTCGCGCTTCGGCGGCTCGTTCGATTGCCGACGGCAAGGAAATGCGCCGGTCATTGAAGCGGCTCGACGAGCTGCAGGCGAGCTGGACCGAGAAGGCCGAGCTGGCGCTGAGCAAGGGACGCGAAGACCTCGCCAAGGCGGCGCTGTTCGAGCGGCAGAATGCCGCCGACATGGCCGACGGGCTCAAGGACGAGATCGCGGTCGTCGACGAGACGCTCCGGGGCTATGAGGCGGACATCGCCAAGCTCCAGGCCAAGCTGCGCGAGGCGCGTGCCCGCCAGAATGCCATCGCCGCCCGGTTCGAAAGCGCCGTCACCCGCGCCAAGACCCGCGAGATTATGCACGGCAGCCGCACCGAGGACGCGTTCTCGCGCTTCGAGCTGCTCGAGCGGCGGGCCGATTTTGCCGAAGGGCGCGCCGACGCGCTCGGAATGACTGGCCCGAAAAGCCTGGAAGAAGAGATCGCCGAATTGAAGGCGGCGGAAAAGGTCGACGCCGAACTGGAAGCCATGAAAGCCGCGCGCAATGCGGCGCAAGTTCAGTAGAGAAGGGGAAGGGCAATGGCCCGCAAGACATATCGCTATTCGTTGAATCGCCGGGACGCCAAGCTGGTCGGGGTCTGCTCGACACTCGGCGAGAAGTTCGGGATCGACCCGACCTTCATCCGCGTCGGCTTTGTCGCCGCGGTGTTCCTGATCAGCTGGGAAGTGGCGCTGATCACCTACGCCGCGCTCGGCATCTATTTCACCATCGAGCGCAAGCGCGAGGTCGACGGAGCCCCCCAGGGCCGGCACCGTAGCGAGTTCGACCGGATGGGCGACGTCCAGCAGACCAGGCGGCCGACCGTCCACGCGATGCGCACCGAGCTCGACGAGACCGACCGCCGGCTGATGGCGATCGACGATCACCTTGCAACCCCGAACAATGAGCTGGCGCGCGAGATCGACGCGCTGCGGGAGGAGAAGTGATGGAACCGCTGTCTATCGGGCTGCTGGCCGCCGCCGTCCTGGCCGCGCTGGCGACCGCGAGCTGGGCCGCGCTCAAGGGCTGGCAGGGTTGGCTCGAGCTCAAGCGCTTCGAGCTGACCCACGGCGCCGCCGACCACAAGCTGCCGCCCGCCACCGGCCGGATCGAGATTGCCGACCTCCGCGAGCGAGTCCGCAAGCTCGAAGCCATCGCCGCCGGCATCGACATCTAGAACCCCCGCCGCTCCCGCGCTCCCCAAGCGAAGTGGCCCCGCGGCCCGGGACCAACCGTCCCGGGCCGCCTTCTTTTTGCCCCGGCCCGTCATTCCGTTCATTGGCGTGTTACAATGTATCGCTTAAGGCACGCGCGATCCCAACGGAGTCCGATGTTGCCGCGCTTGTCCTGCCTTCTCGCCTCGTCCTGCCTGCTTGCCGCGCCCGCGCTGGCGCAGCCGACGGCGCCCGCGGAAAGTCCGCCCGCTCAGCATGCCGACGAGCACATTCATCATCACGGCGGCGAGGAGATTGTCGTCACCGGCCATCTCGTCCGCGAGCTCGACCTGCTGGCCGGCAAATCGGTGATGACCGGCACCGAGCTCCAGCGCGAAATGCGCCCGCAGCTCGGCGACACGCTCGCCAAGCAGGCCGGAGTCTCGGCTACGTCCTTCTCGCCCGGCGCATCGCGGCCGGTGCTGCGCGGCTTCCAGGGCGAGCGCATCCGGGTGCTGACCGACGGCATCGGCTCGATCGACGTTTCGAACACCTCCGCCGACCATGCGGTGACCATCGATCCGCTGACCGCCGAACGGATCGAGGTGCTGCGCGGCCCCGCGGTGCTGCTGTTCGGCGGCCAGGCGATCGGCGGCGCGGTTAATGTCATCGACCGCCGGATCCCGCGCGCCGTTCCCGAAGAGGGCTACCACGTCGATGTGACGGGCGCGCTCGCATCGGCCGCCGACGAGCGCTCGATCGGCGCCGCCGCCGACGTCGCGGTCGGCAAGGGCGGCCTGGTCCTCCATGTCGACGGCAGCTTCCGCAAATCCGGCGACCTTCGCGCCGGCGGCTACGTGCTGTCGCCCGAGCTGCGCGCCGAGCAGCTGGAAATCGCCGAAGAAGAGCTCGACGAAGGCCATCAGGAAGAAGCCGCTGAGGCCCTCGAGCTAGCCAACCTGCGTGGCGAGATCCCCAACAGCGCCACCGAGCAAAAGAGCGTCGGCCTCGGCGCGGCGCTGATCCGCGACCGGTTCAACATCGGCGCTTCGGTCAGCGTTTTCGACAGCGACTATGGAGTGCCGATGCGGCCGGGCGCCGGGCATCACCACGAAGGCGGGGAAGGCGAAGAGGAAGGCCACGGCGCCGCGCCGGTCTCGATCAGCCTGCGGCAGGTCCGCGGCGACCTGCGCGGCGAGTATAAGTTCGATGACGGCTTCCTCGAAGGCATCCGTCTGCGCGTCGGCGCCGCCGACTATGAGCACACCGAGTTCGAGGGCGACGAGGTCGGCACCGTGTTCAACTCCAAGGGCATCGAGGGCCGGCTCGAGCTCGTCCAGCGCGACCGCAATGCCTGGCGCGGCGCCAGCGGGGCGCAATATTTCCACCGCGATTTCGAAGCCGTCGGCGCGGAAGCCTTCCTGCCGCCCAACACCACCAGCCAGCTCGGCCTGTTCACGCTCCAGGAGTTCGAGCTCGGCGCGTTCGGCGTCGAAGCCGCGGCTCGAGTCGAGCGCAGCCATGCCGAATCGAAAAGCGTTGGGATCGAGCGCAGCTTCACGGCTTTGTCGGGAGCGCTCGGCGCATCCTATGCGATCGCGCAGCACGTCGAAGCCGGGATCAACCTGTCGCGCACCGAGCGCGCGCCTTCGGCCGAGGAATTGTTCTCGAACGGCCCGCATATCGCCACCCAGGCGTTCGAGGTCGGCAATCCCAATTTGCGCAAGGAAAGCAGCGTCGGCGCCGAGGCCTATTTCCGGATTGACCGCCGCTCGCTCGAGCTCAACCTCACCGGCTTCGCCAACTGGTTCAACGACTTCATCTTCGAGGCGGCGACCGGAGCGGAGCAGGACGAGCTGCCGGTGTTCCAATATTTCCAGCGCGACGCGACCTATTACGGGTTCGAGGCCGAGGTGTCCGCGCCGCTGTTCCAGGCCGGCGGCTTCCGCTTCGTCGGCGACGTGGTGGCCGATTATGTCCGGGCGACGGTCAAGGGCGCCGGGCCGGTACCGCGGATCCCGCCGCTGCGCCTGCTCGGCGGGATCGAAGCTCAGTCCGACAAAATTGACGGCCGCGTCGAGGTCGAATGGGTCGCCGACCAGGACCGCATCGCCGACTTCGAGACGCCGACGGACGGGCACACCTTGGTCAACGCCTCGCTGGCGTGGCGGCCATGGGGCAAGGCGCGCGAAAGCGCGCTCGTGCTTTCGGCCAGCAACATTTTCGATGTCGACGCGCGCCGCCACGCGTCCTTTACCAAGGGCTTTGTGCCGATGGCCGGCCGCGATATCCGCCTGAGCGCCCGCTTCAGCTTCTAGCCGCGCGCGCCGTTTGTCTTCGGTCGCGGCGGTGGCTAGTCCCCGCGGCGATGAGCGCCGGCCACTCCCACGACCATTCGCACGCGTCCGATTTCGGGCGCGCTTTCGCGATCGGCATCGGGCTCAACCTCGGCTTCGTCATCGTCGAGGCCGTTTACGGCTTCCTGGCGGGCTCGATGGCTTTGCTCGCCGACGCCGGCCACAATTTGTCGGACGTGCTTGGACTGGTCGTCGCCTGGGCCGGGGCGAAGATGGCGCGGACCTCGCCGTCGCGCCGTTTCACCTACGGGCTCAAAAAAGCTTCGATCCTCGCCGCTTTGACCAATGCCTTGCTGCTGCTGGTGGCGATCGGGGCGATCGCCGCCGAGGCGATCCGTCGCCTGTTCAACCCGGCCACGACGGAAGGCGCGACAGTGATGGCCGTCGCCGCCGTCGGCATCCTGATCAATGGCGCGACCGCCATGCTGTTCGCGCGCGGCCGCGAGCATGACATCAACATCCGCGGCGCGTTCCTGCACATGAGCGCCGACGCCGCGGTGTCCGCTGCGGTAGTCGTCGCGGGCTTCCTCATCCTGACCACCGGCCAGCAATGGATCGACCCGGTGATGAGCCTCGCCATCGCCGCCGTCATCTTCTGGAGCAGCTTCGGCCTCTTGAAAGAATCGGTGTGGATGTCGCTCGCCGGCGTCCCGGCCGGCATCGATGTCGACGAGGTCGAGGCGGAACTCGGTTCGCTCGCCGGAGTGATCGCCGTCCACGACCTCCACGTCTGGCCGCTGAGCACCACCGAGACCGCGCTGACCGCCCATCTGGTCGCGCCGGACGTCGAGTCCGACCAGTTGCTCGGCAGCGCCCGGGACCTGCTTCGCCGCCGCTTCCACATCGCCCACTCGACCATCCAGGTCGAGCGGCAGGCGCCAGGCGACTGCGGCGACTGCTGAACCGCGCAATGCTGGTCACCCACCTCGAATGCTCGCTGACCGGGGAGCGCTACGAGCCCGGCCAGGTCCACGGGCTGTCGAGCGCCGGCAAGCCGCTGCTGGTCCGCTACGACCTCGACAAGGCCCGCGAGACCCTGACCCGCGAAGACGTCGCTTCGCGCGAACGGACGATGTGGAAATGGCGCGAGCTGCTGCCGCTGCCGGACGGGGTGGAGCCGGTCAGCCTCGGCGAGCCCGAGACTCCGCTCATTGCCCTTCCAGGCCTTGGCGCGAATGTGCTGGTCAAGGACGAGGGGCGGCTTCCGACCGGCTCGTTCAAGGCGCGCGGGCTGGCGATTGCGGTGACCATGGCGAAGCATTTCGGGATCACCCGAATTGCCATGCCGACCAACGGCAACGCCGGCGCCGCGCTCGCCGCCTACGGCGCGCGCGCGGGCATCGAGACAATCGTCATCTGCCCGGCCGAAACGCCCGAGATCAACCTCGGCGAGGCCGCGGCTTATGGCGCACGCGTCTACGTCGCCGACGGCCAGATCGACGAATGCGGGCGGCTGGTCGCCGAGGGCGCGGCCGAGGGGCGCTGGTTCGACTGCTCGACGCTCAAGGAGCCCTACCGGCTCGAGGGCAAGAAGGTGATGGGCTTCGAGCTCGCCGAGCAGCTCGGCTGGAAGCTTCCGCAAGCGATCTTCTACCCGACCGGCGGCGGCACCGGACTGATCGGCATGTGGAAGGCGTTCGATGAGCTCGAGGCCGTCGGGCTGATCGGGCCGGAGCGGCCGCGGATGTTCGCGATCCAGGCGGCCGGCTGCGCACCGATCGTCCGCGCATTCGAACGTGGGGACAAATTCGCCGAGCGCTGGGAAGGCGCGGCGACCGTCGCCACCGGCATCCGCGTCCCGAAAGCGGTCGGCGATTTCCTCATCCTGCGCGCGGTGCGCGAAAGCGGCGGGACGGCCCTGGCGGTCGAGGAGGAAGCGATCGTGCAGGCGGTCGACGACGTCGCTCGCGGCGACGGAATGTTGCTGTGCCCGGAAGGCGGCGCGGTGGTCGCCGGCTGGCGGCTGGCGCTTGAGCGCGGGCTGGTCGAGCAGGGCGAAACGGTGCTGCTGTTCAATTGCGCCAACGGCAACAAATATCCGCTGCCCGATCGCGCTCGGCGGCTGGCCCTGGCCGAGGCCGGGCCGCGCGATCTCTAGCTGTCATTGCGAGGAGCCGAAGGCGACGCGGCAACCCAGCGAAAACAAGAAGCTGGATTGCTTCCCCCGGCTTTTCGCCGGGGTCGCAAAGACGAAGCCCCAATATGCCCCGGCAACCGAAGTTACCGGGGGTTGTTGTTGGCTGGATGGCCAGGAAACCCGCCGCGACCAGGGAAATAGGGGATAAACCGAAGGCGACACGCCGCCTCCGCATCGCCAGCTACAACATCAACGGAATCACCAGCCGCCTCGAAATCCTGCTGCGTTGGCTCGGCGAGTTCGAGCCGGACATTGTCGGCCTGCAGGAGTTGAAGACCCTCGACGAACGCTTCCCGCAAAAGGAGCTGGAGAGCGCCGGTTATGCAAGCATCTGGCACGGCCAGAAAAGCTGGAACGGGGTCGCGATCCTGAGCCGCGTCGGCGAGCCGGTCGAAACTCGCCGCGGGCTCCCCGGCGACCCCGAGGACCGCCACAGCCGGTACATCGAGGCGGCGGTCTGCGGCCTTCTGATTGGCAACCTCTATCTGCCCAACGGCAACCCGTGGCCGGGGCCCAAGTTCGACTACAAATTGGCGTGGATGGACCGCCTGCATCTCCACGCCGCCGAGCTGCTCGCGAGCGGCACCCCAGCGATGCTGATCGGCGACTTCAACGTCATCCCGACCGACCAGGACGTCTACAAGCCCGAGCGCTGGGCCAAGGATGCGTTGTACTCACCCGAGGCAAAAGAGAAGTTCAGGAAGCTGGTCGCGCAGGGCTGGACCGACGCTTTGCGCGAGCTTCACCCCGACGAGCGCATCTACAGCTTCTGGCATTATTGGCGAAACTCGTTCGAGCGCGACGCCGGCATCCGCATCGATCACGCGTTGCTGAGCCCGACCCTCGCGCCCAAGCTCAAGGCCGCCGGCGTCGACCGGACCCCGCGCGGCTGGGAAAAGACCAGCGACCACGCGCCGATGTGGGTCGAGCTGGAGGTGTGATCCTCATTGACCCGGTGAGGGAATGGCCACCGGACGTCGGTCCAAGGCGTCGGCCAAAGTGATCGGGCCCCACGCGACCTTCTTCCAGTGATCGGCGTCGAGGTCGTCGAGCATCCACGCCCCGACGGCTCCGCACAGCAGCCACAAGGACAGGGTAATGCCGACGGCGAGCTTCATCGAAGACCTCGCCGGGCAAGATACGCGATCCCCGTTCAGCGAGCGAGTGAAAAGACGGCGGAGGTTGCTGTTCGCGTGGACTAAGGCTCACAATAAAATTGGGGTAGCGTCCCCGCGCTCGGTGACCGCATGTTGGAAAAGTGGCGACACTTGTGAACGGTGCAGACCCTTTTGAGCGGAACGGCGCGGCGGACCTGTCGCGCTTGAACGAGTCGGAACGGCGGGTGCTTCAAATGCTGGCGGAGGGGCATACCGCAAAGACCGTCGCGACCGAGCTCGAGACCTCGCCGGCGGCGGTCAACGAGCGCCTTCGGGAAGCGCGGCGCAAGACCGGCGTCGGCAGCAGCCGCGAACTCGCCAGGCTTCTGAAAGCACAGGAAAATCGTGACGAGATTATCGGGGTGGGCAAGCCGCGGAACGTGAGCGCACTTGAGCCCCGTCCGGATGCCGTACCGTGGCGTCCTCATACGGGAGTGATTGCAATGATTGGGCTTTTCCTTGTTGCCGCTGCCGGCGCGACATTCATCTTTCAGTCGCCGCAGGTAGCCAATGAAGTTGATCCGCTGCTCGGCACGCCATTGACGACGGCGCCTGATCCTGCCGCGCTGCATGCCAGGGTTCGCTCCGAGCCGCGCGAGGCCGTCTGGGCTACGAGGATGGAGAACGCGGTGCGTGCTCGGCTGCTGCAAATCCCGCTGATCGGGAAGGGCGGCAACGTGCTGCGCGTAACCTGCGCAACCGATCTGTGCGAGATCGGCGGGACGATCCATTGGCCGTATCCACGGGAAAAGGAATATGACCCGAAGCTGCCGGAAAGCCGCGCCCAGGCAGCTTTGCAGGATAAGGAATTGCACGACGATCTCGCGAAGCTCGGCCTGAAGTCGGAGACGGGCCTGTTCACTGGGGCGGCGGGCAAACCCGAGCGGATCGCGTTCCTGCTCTATTATTCGCGCGCGAAATGAGCGGCGGCTCTCGAATGGTGCCGGATGCAGGATTCGAACCCGCGACCTTCGGTTTACAAAACCGCTGCTCTACCAACTGAGCTAATCCGGCCCACCAACGCATTTGGTTTATAGCACGCCGAAGGTCCAGCCTTCGCAGCGGGCGATCTCGGGGGTCAGGTCGTCGGGCGCGAAGGCGCTTGGATCGGCGGCGAGCGCGCGCATGCCCGCGGCCGTGACCAGTGCGTCCGTCTGGTGGTCGTTGGGCTCGAACCGCAGCCGCGCCGGCGGGCTGCCGAGGCCGGTCAGCGCCTCGTTGAGCTCGAACCGCGTCCGCAGCTTGCGGCCCGACAGGCCGGCGCGGCGCAGGTATATGCGGGTGTAGATTTCGACCACCGCGCTGCCGCTCGCCGGCAGGGGGTCCATCGGCCAGATCGCGACCTTGCCGTCGAGCCGGTGCAGCAGCCGCATCCCGGCGAAGCTCGCCTTGGCGACCTGCGCCGCGCCGATCGAGTCATAGGCGCTGGCGGTCTTGCGGCCGCCTTGCGCGTTCAACGCCTGGTCGCATTGGCGGAAGCGCATGAACGGCGCCTTCACTCCGTCGGCGAGGCCGAAATAGAAGTGCTTGCGGTGCGCGGTCTCGAGGAAGCTCGCGGCGCCGAGGTCCTCGTCGTCGCAGAGGGCGTCGACATAGGCCCAGAATTCGCGCGCGGTGGCGGGCACGCCGCTTTCGCCGGGCAGATATTCGCCGCGCTCGATCAGCGGCGGGGCGAAGCTGAAGTCGAAGCCGAACAAAGTCGGCTCCGCGGCCGCGCGCTTCAGCAACCAGTTGAGCACCTCTTCGCGCGACCAGATATGGCCCGGACGGATCAGCCGCGGCGCCTCAACCCCGCGCGCCTCGGCGATGGCGATGCCCTTGTGGCGCCGCCCCTTCGCCCCCGACCAGTCGATGGCGACGAAGGCGGCGAAGCATTCTCCCCTCCCGCTTGCGGGAGGGGCCGGGGGAGGGATTGTGACGGACATTGGGAGCCCAATGCCCAAAGACAGGCCCACCCCTCAATCCCCTCCTGCTAGCGGGAGGGGAGGTTGCTCATACCAACGGCGGCTGGCCGTCGTCCTCGGGCGGTCTCGGAGGCGTCGGCGGCGTTGGCGGCTCGGGCGGGGTCGGGGGTTCGGGCGCCTTGATCCGCGGCGGAGCCGGCCGCGCGGGCGGCGCTCGTTCCTCCGCCCATTGCTCGAGAAGCCGCGCCGCGGCATCGCGGCCGCCGAGCCCGAACGCAATCGCGGTCGCCACCGCCGCCGAGCCGAGGATCAATCCGAACGCCATCATCACGATCTGGTCGGCGAGCCCCATGAAGGTCAGGCCGATCGCGGTGAACAAAGCGATGATCGCATATTTGACGATCGTCTGCGCGTAGCCGGTCTCGCCGGTCGAGCTTCCGACCAGCCCCGACAGGATCCGCGCCAGGAACATGCCGGCGACGATGATCACCGTGCCAAAGATGACCTTGCCGCCGAGCTCGGTGATCTGGAACAGCAGCACCGCGACGCTGTCGCCGCCCAATTGCCGCGCCGCCTCGATCGCCGCGGCGAGCAAGATCGCGGTCATCGCGATCGCCCCGACCACCCGCGACGGGTTGGAGCTGGCGGGCATGACACCCAGCGCATGGACAAAGCGGTCGAAGCCGAGGCTTGGCAGTACTGTTTCCAGAAGCTGTTTGATCCAGCGACCTGCCACGAAGGCCACCGCTAGCCATACTAAAGCCCCGAGGACCCGCGGGATCGCAAGCGCAATCGACTGAAGCATGGCCGTTGCCGGATCGGAGATTGCGGAGATACCCAGAATCTGCAGCGCACCGATGGATGCGAAGATGATGATGACAGCCGAAACTGTGATCCCAACTGCCTTGGCTATCGATCCACGGACAGGCGCCGCGCCCTCCGTTGCGACTCCCGTCTCGTCAACAGCAAGCGGCGGGTCGCCGACGCTGAGGCCAGCGCGGCCAAGTAGGCGTTCGATGTTGAGCGCGCCCAATCCAGCTTCGATGACGTGCCGAAAGATGCGGGCCAGTATGAGGCCGGCGAAGAAGAAGATCCCCGCGCCGAGAATATTGTCGAGATAAGAAAAGATGTCGTTGGTGAGCATGGTGACCGGGGTCAGCACTCCCGACAGCCCGAGCGGCTGCAGAGCGGCGATCAGCCCGACCAGCCACACTAGCCAGTAAGCGAGACGCCCGAGCTCGACCCCGACCGATTCGCCGCCCGTGTCCGGGTGGCGCTTGAGCACCGGGACTCGGTCGATCATCTTTCGAACGCCCCACTGCACCAGCTTGGCGATGAAGTGGGTGGCGACCAAGATCAGGATCGCGAATACCACCCGCGGTCCCCATGAGATCATCTGGTCGCGCCAGTAGGCCGCAGGTGCGTCGCTGGTGTACATTTTGGTCCTCCGCTATTCGCTTGCGCTGCTGTCCTTAGCGCGTTTGGCGCGCATCTCATCCCAGTAAGCGATCCGCTCGGCGACTTTGGCTTCGAAGCCGCGGTCGGTTGGCTGGTAGTAGGTCTGCGGCTCCATCTCGGCGGGCCAGTAATCCTGGCCGGAAAAGCCTTCCTCCGCGTCGTGGTCGTAGGCGTAGCCCTTGCCGTAGCCGATGTCCTTCATCAGCCGGGTCGGAGCGTTGAGGATGTGCTGCGGCGGCACCAGCGATCCGGTCTCGTTGGCGCTCCGCCAGGCGCTCTTCTGGGCGACGTAAGCAGCGTTCGATTTGGGCGCGGTGGCGAGGTACAGGCACGCCTGGACGATCGCCAGCTCGCCTTCGGGCGAGCCGAGGAAATCGTAGGAATCCTTGGCGGCGAGGCACTGGACCAGCGCCTGCGGGTCGGCGAGGCCAATGTCCTCCGACGCGAACCGCGTCAGCCGCCGAAGCACGTAGAGCGGCTGCTCGCCGGCGATCAGCATCCGCGCCAGATAATAGAGCGCCGACTGCGGGTCCGATCCGCGCAGGCTTTTGTGGAGCGCGGAGATGAGATTGTAATGGCCCTCGCGGTCCTTGTCGTAGACCGCGACGCGCCGGTGCAGCAGCGCCGACAGCCCGGCCGCGTCGAGCGGCTGGTCGAGAGCGACGTCGAACAATGTCTCGACCTGGTTGAGCAAGAAGCGGCCGTCGCCGTCGGCGCTGGCGATGAGCGCGGCGCGGGCTTCGTCCGTCACCGGCAAAGGCCGCCCGACCTCGGCTTCGGCGCGCTCTATCAGGGTTTCCAGCGACCGGTGATCGAGCCGCCGCAGGATCAGTACCTGGCAGCGCGACAGCAAGGCGGCGTTGAGCTCGAAGCTCGGGTTCTCGGTGGTCGCCCCGACCAGCGTCACCGTGCCGTCCTCGACAAAAGGCAGGAAACCGTCCTGCTGGGCGCGATTGAAGCGGTGCACCTCGTCGACGAACAGCAAGGTATGCTGGCCGGCCTTGGCCATTTGCCTGGCGTCGGCGAAGATCTTCTTGAGGTCCGCGACACCTGAAAACACCGCCGAGATGGCAACGAAGCGCAAGCCCACCGCGTCGGCGAGCAGACGCGCGATGGTCGTCTTGCCGGTCCCCGGCGGCCCCCACAGGACCATCGACGACAATTTGCCGGCCGCGACCATTCGCCCGATGGCTCCCTCGGAGCCGGTCAGATGCTCCTGGCCGACGACGTCATTGAGGCTCCTGGGCCGCAGCCGGTCGGCGAGCGGGGCATTGGCCGCGGCGGCTTCGGGCGGGCGTTCTTGTGCCTGGTCAGCGAACAGGTCGGCCATCGCCGCCGCTCTTACCGAGCGGCCGGAAAAATGCACGGACCTCTTGCCCTCGATACATCGAAGATATATCTTAGACACATCTGAGGAGGTGGAAAGATGACACGAAGGCATTGGCATGGTTGCGGACCGGGGGGCCGGTTCGAGATCAATATCCCCGAAGGCTTGTTCGCGATGCGCGGCGGGTCCGACTGGGGCGGCGACTGGGGCCCGTTTCACTTCGATTTCGGCGACAAGCCGTCGGGACGCGGCCGGCGCGGCCGCAAGCGGATGTTCGAATCCGGCGAGCTGAGGCTCGTCCTCTTGAAGCTGATCGCCGACGAGCCGCGCCACGGCTACGACCTCATCCGCGCGATCGAGGACATCACCGGCGGCGAATATGCGCCGAGCCCGGGCGTCATCTACCCGACCTTGACCCTGCTGCAGGACATGGGCCTGATCGAGGAGGCGAAGGCCGAGGGGCCGCGCAAGCCGTTCGAGGTCACCGAGGAGGGCCGCCAGCATCTCGTCGAGAAAGCCGACGAGGTCGAGGCCCTGTTCGAGCGGCTCGAGGAGTTCGCGCCGCGCGAGCGCAGCTCCGGCGGCCCGCCGATCGGCCGCGCGGTCGGCAATCTGATGAATGCGCTGCGCCATCGCATCGGGCGCGACGGGATCGACGAGGATCTGCTGCACGAGATCGCGACCATCCTCGACGAGGCGGCCCAGCGCATCGAACGGGTAAAATAAGGCGCTAGCGGCCGGTCATCCGGGCCAGCCGCGCGCGCTTCTCGATCACCCGCAGGTAGACCCGGACGACCGCGGCGTTGATCCGGTCCCAGTCCATCGTCTGCGCGTAAGCGAGACCGGCCTCGCCGTGGCGGCGGCGGAGTCCGGAATCCTTCGCATAGGCTTCGAGCGCGTCGGCGAATGCGCCCTCGTCCCCCGGCTCGACCAGGATCCCGGTGTCGCCGTCGCGGACCAGGCTGGTCGCGCCGGTCGCGACCGCGGCGACCACCGGCAGCCCGCACGCCATCGCTTCGAGCGTGACATTGCCGAAGGTCTCGGTGACCGACGGGTTGAGCAGCACGTCGCTGCTGGCCAGCGCCCGGGCGAGGTCGTTGCCCTCCTGCTGACCGATAAAGATCGCCTCGGGCAGGCGTTGCTCGAACCACGGCCGCGCCGGTCCCTCGCCGATCACCAGCACCCGGTGCTTGACCTGGCGCTCGGCGAGCGCGTCGATCGCGTCGGCGAACAAATCGAGGCCCTTTTCCATCACCACCCGGCCGAGGAAGGCGACGACCAGCGCGTCGTCGTCGATCCCAAGCCCGCGCCGCCAGTCCATGTCGCGGCGGCCGGGATGAAATTGCTGGCGGTCGACGCCGCGGGTCCAGATCGAGATGTCGCGGTTCATCCGCTGCGCTCGAAGCACCGCCGCGGTCGATTCCGCCGGGACGACGATCGCGTCACAGCGGCGATAGAGCCGGCGCATGATCGCGCGCGCCGCCGGCTCGAGAAACTCGAGATGATAGTAGGACAGATAGGTGTCGAAGCGGGTGTGGATCGACGCGACCGTGGCGATGTTGCGCCGCCGCGCCCAGCTGACCGCCCGGTGGGAGACGATGTCGGGGCTGGCGATGTGGACGATGTTTGGCTGGTATTCGGCCAGGTCGCGCCTGGCCCGCGAGGTCAGAGCGAGCGGCAGGCGATACTCGGGCCGTCGCGGGATCGGCATCGAGGGAATGTGGACGATCTCGACGTTCGGCTCGATCTGCGGATTGGCGACCGTCGGCGCGTAAGCGCGGACCTGGGCGCCCTGACGAAGGAGATAGTCGGCCAGCCGGTTGAGCGCCTGGTTGGCGCCGTCGCGCACATAATTGTAATTGCCCGAAACCAGGGCAATGCGAAGGTCGCTCGGCTGCACCCGCCATGCCCTTAAAGGCCGCCGCGGCAAAGGCAAAGGACGGACGCCCAGTCGTGGATAGCATCAAAGTCGTGGACAGCATCAAAGTCGGAATGCCGCCGATCGCCCGGGCCGACGCGCGGCTGTTCATCCTCGGCAGCCTGCCCGGTGACGCGTCCCTGTCGGCCCAGCGCTATTACGCGCATCCGACCAACCAATTCTGGCGGCTGCTCGGCCAGTCTATCGGCGAGGAGCTCCAGGCGCTGCCGTACGACGAGCGCCTGCGGCGGCTGGCCGAGCGGCGCATCGGCCTGTGGGACGTGATCGCCTCCGCAAGCCGCCGCGGCAGCCTCGACCAGTCGATCCGAAGCGCCGCCCACAACCCGCTCGAGCAGCTCCGCCAAGACTTCCCCGAGCTCCGGGCCCTGGCGTTCAACGGGTCAACGGCCGCCGCGACGGGCCGCCGGCTGCTCGGGGACGCCGAGGGGCTGACGCTGATCGAGCTGCCGTCGTCGAGCGCCGCCAACACGCGGCCGTTCGCCGACAAGGCCGCGGCCTGGTCGGTTCTCGCGCAATTCGTCGGCGCTTAGCCCTTGCCCCGAGCGCCCAGCGCGCCAACATGGCGGTCATGAGCTCGCCCGCCGACGAAGAAGCCGACCGCCGGCTGTCGATGGTCGACGAGGCGCTGGTCGCCGGGACGATCGCCAACACCAACGGGCTGCTGGTCATCCTCGCCAAGCTGGTCGCCCACGGAATTCTCGACAAGGACGACCTCAAGACTTTCTCCGACAGCTATTCCAAGCCGCTCGACCATGTCGGCATGCGCGAGAACGAGCTGGTCACGCAGATGCAGGACCAGATGGAATCGACGCTGGCCGAGCTGATGCGCTTCCTCAGCGAACGCGACCGCAAGACCTGACGCCCGACAGGCTCAACAAGCTCGACTGATTTGACTAGGCTCGGCCGAGCCCACATATGGCCCGCTCTCGAGGCCGAGGCCCCTTCGTCTAGCGGTCCAGGACGTCGCCCTCTCACGGCGAAAACACGGGTTCGAGTCCCGTAGGGGTCACCACAAGGCTCCGGCTTCGAGGCTTCAGGAATGGTGAGATTGCCGCCGCTGGTGGCGCGGTTTTCCGAGCGATTCGGAGAACCGCTCCGATTCCGACTCGCGGCTCGGCTGACCGGCCCGCAGCGCGGAAAGTCCCATTGCGGGACGCATCCGCCGGTATTTTCGTGACTATCCAACACTTTGGCTGCGTGCCGCTGGCGGCCCAAGAAGGGCGCTATTAAACATCTGTTAACTGAATGGTAACGCGATCTGTAAATCGCAGAGGCATGACGATTCTGCAAATAAGAATACAGCACCCAACTTAATACTGATACTGGGCTATGAAATGTCCGAATAAACACTCACCTGCCTAACAAGTGTGCTTAAACCTTCTTGTTTCTGTCGTCGTAATACTAGGTTCGTTAACCAATCTATAGCCTCGTTATGAATCTGTAATGTTCTGCAAATGGCACGACCTTTAGCCCCGTCCGCTTGCCAAACGCTTAAGTCGATGTCTTGTGTTGCACCACGCGGAGTGCCGACGCTCGGCCGTTAACTGTGCTCGTTATTCGGGCAGGTTGAGAGGAAGGCCCTCAGCAACAGCTTAAGCGGCTGCCGCAGCGGCGGCTGAACAGGGGTGGGTTATGCGATACGAAGACGCTTCGGGCTCGATCGGCAGCCAGGATCCGGGTGCGACGGACGCTCGTGACGATGCCGACGCGCTGTCGGCCGGCAGCCGTGGTCCGGCAACCGGCAACACCATCTCCGGCGAAGGCACCATCACCGGCGCAGCGGGAGCGGACGTCGTCGCTAACGGCCCCGGCAAGATCGTCGGCCTCGAAGGCGCGAGCGGAAGCGACACGGCGGAAGGCGGCAGCCTGCACGTCGAAGGGCGCTTCGGCGAAATCACGATGGATAGCCGCGGCAGCTACAGCTACACCCCGCACGCCGCCAAGCCCGAAGGCGGCAGCGACGTCTTCCGCTACACCCTCGCCGACGCCGATGGCTCGCGCGACACCGCGACCCTGACGATCGATATCGGCCGCGAGATCGAGAAGATCGACGCCAACGCGCAGCAGCTCGTTCCCGGACCCGACGGAGTCATTACGCTGCCCCCCGGCGTCGAGCTTTCCGACATCATGGTCGTCGGCCGCAACCTGGTCATCAACCTCCCTGACGGCACCCAGATGGTCATCATCGACGGCGCCGTGTTCGTGCCGCAGCTGGTCATCAACGGGGTCGAAGTCCCGGCGAGCAACCTCGCGTCGCTGTTGATCGATTCGGAGCCGCAGCCCGCGGCCGGTACGCCGCTGAGCAGCGGCGGCAATTTCGCGGTCGACGTCCCGCCGCTCGATCCCGGCGTTCCGCTTGGCGACCTGATCCCGCCGACCGAACTCGTTTTCGAGCCGCCGATCTTCGAGGAAATCGGCCAGTTCGACGACGACGAGCCCGAGGTCTTTGTTCAGCCTGACGGCCAGCCGGCATCCGTCGCCGCCGTCGACAGCGTCAACGAAGCGGGCCTTCCGACGCGCAACGGCGGCGAGCCCGCCGGCAGCGGCGAGTCCGCCGACGGCAACAGCGCCGACAATGACGATCCGAGCGAAACCACGACCGGAAACATCCTGATCGATGCGGATGACGGCCCCGCAGTCGTGACCATCAACGGCACTGCCGTCACCAGCATTGGCCAGGTCATCGCCGGTGCCCATGGCAACCTCACCGTTACCAGCATCTCCGACACCCAGATCGGCTACAGCTACACGCTGCGCGACAACACGTCGGGTAATGCGACTCACGACGACTTCTCGGTCACCGTGACCGACGATGACGGCGACACCGCCACTGCGACCTTGAGGATCGCCATCGTCGACGACGTGCCGACGGCACGCAACGATACCGATGCCGTCACCACTCTGCTGCCAACGACGACCGGCAACGTCATCACCAGCGTTGGCACCACCAACTCACCGGCGGGAGCCGACACGGTCGGCGCCGACAATGCGAGCTTGACGGCCGTCAGCGGCGCCGGCGGCTCGGATTCGAGCTTCAACGAGGCCGGCAATCTCGTCGTCATGGGCTCGCTCGGAACGCTGACGATCAACGCGGCCGGGGCCTACACCTATGTCGCGGGTCCGGATTCGCCGGGCGGCACCGACGTCTTCACCTACAGCCTGACCGACGGCGACGGCGACATCAGCACCGCGACCCTGTCGATCACCGTACCGGCCGATCTGCGTCCGACGCTCGATGTTCCGACCGCGGGCGAAGCGGGAGCCGTCGTTTACGAAGCCGGCCTGCCGCCGCGCGGCAGCGAACCCGCGGGTTCGGGCGAGTCGGCCGACGGCCTTCCCAACAACGAGAGCGACGATCGAGAAACCACCGCAGGCACGATCACCTTCACGCCCGGCGACACTCCGGCGACCGTCCGGATCGACGGCGTAATTGTCACCGGCACGGTCGGTCAGACCTTCGCCGGCGATCATGGAATCCTCACCGTCACCGGCTTCAATGCCGCGACCGGGACCATCACCTACAGCTACACGCTGACCGACAACACCAGCGGCGACAATAGCGAAGACAGCTTCGCCGTTACAATTACCGACAACGATGGCGATGTCGCCTCGGGCACGCTGACGATCGACATCGTCGACGACGTTCCGACCGCGCGCCCGGACACCGATGCGATCGCCTCGGGTCAGTACGGCCCGGTCACCGGCAACGTCATCACCGATGCTTCGGCCGGCGATGCCGGCGACAGCGATGCCGGCGCGGACACCGTCGGCGCCGACAATGCCTCGATCACTTTGGTGTCGAGCGCCAACGTTCCGGCCAACAGCGACACCAGCGGACCGTTCGTCGTCAACGGCCAGTACGGCGTGCTGACGCTGCAGACGGACGGCAGTTACAGCTATGTCCGCAATGCGGGCACTCCGGGCGGCGTCAATGACGTGTTCAACTACACGCTCACCGACGGCGACGGCGACACTTCGACCACGACCCTGACGATCAGCATCGCCGATGCCACTCCCGGCACCGGGCAGAATGCCAATGTCCTGCTCGACGACGACGCGCTGGCCGGCGGCAATCCCGGCGGTATCGGGGACGACGTCAATGCGGCCAACACCAGCGGCACGTTGGCCGGCTCCGGCGGCGACGGTCTGGTCACCTTCGGGCTCCAGACCAGCGGCGCTCCGGCCGGCTTCACCTACGTTTCGGGCGGCGCGGGCGTGTTGCTCGTCCAGCAGGGCGGAACGACGGTTTTGACGGTCACGCTCAACCCGGCGACGGGCGCCTATACGGTTGTCCAGAATGCCCCGATCGACCATCCGGCCGGCGGCGATGAGAACAACCTCGACTTCCCGGTCAGCTACACCGTCACCGACGCCGACGGCGATGCCGCCACCGGCATTCTCAACATCAACGTCGACGACGACACTCCGACCATCACTCGCCAGGACGTCTCGGCGC
Source organism: uncultured Sphingomonas sp. (assembly GCA_964430865.1). Lineage (GTDB taxonomy): Bacteria > Pseudomonadota > Alphaproteobacteria > Sphingomonadales > Sphingomonadaceae > Sphingomicrobium. The sequence continues at coordinate 34,955 of CAYSHL010000003.1, read as the reverse complement.
CGACCCTGACGGTCGACGAAACCGATCTGTCGGCCAATGCGAGCGGCAATGTCTCGAGCCTGTTCGCGGTCAGCTACGGCGCCGACGGTCCCGGAGCGACGACCTATGCGGTGACCGTCGTCAACGGCACCGACAGCGGCCTCGACGATGTAGCGACCGGCCAGGACATCCTGCTGTTCAACAACGGCGGCGTGGTCGAAGGCCGAGTCGGCGGAGCAGGCGGCGCGGTGGCCTTCACCGTCAGCGTCAACTCGGCGACCGGAGCCGTCACTCTCGACCAGGTCCGGGCGCTCGAGCATCCGGACGCAAGCAATCCCGACGATCCGATCAGCCCGGCTGCGACCTCGATCCAGCTGACCGTCAACGCGGTCGATGGCGACGGCGACCCCGTCAGCCAGACGATCAACATCGGCGCCAATCTGGTGTTCGAGGACGACGGCCCGACCGTGAGCGGGGCCTTGCTGGCCGGCACCGTCGATGAAGATGGAGTCCCCGGCGGAATCGCCGGCGGCGTCGGCGACGTCGCGGGCGAGAGCACCGTCGCCAGCGGCAGTGTCGCCGCGCTGTTCAACGGCGGCGCCGATCAGCCGCTGAGCTACAGCCTGCTGACCGACACGTCCGGGCTTCCGGCGCTGAATTCGGCCGGCGTTCCGGTCACTTACTCGGTGGCCGGCAACACGCTGACGGCTTCCGCGGGCGCCAACACGGTGTTCACCTTCGTCCTTAGTGGCGACGGCAGCTACACCTTCACCCTCCTCGACCAGCTCGATCACCCGGCGGGCGCCAACGAGAACGACCTGGCGATCCAGCTCGGCTCCGTCATCCGCGCGACCGACGCCGACGGCGATTCGGTTACCGCTCCGGCCAGCGGCCTGATCATCACGGTCGACGACGACACCCCGACCGCCTCCGCCACGTTGCTCTCCGGCACCGTCGACGAGGACGGAGTTCCGGGCGGCATCGCCGGCGGCGTCGACGACGTGCCGGGCGCCGCGACGGTCGCGAGCGGCAGCGTCGTCGCGCTGTTCAACGCCGGCGCCGATCAGCCGCTGACCTACAGCCTGCTGGCCGTCACGTCCGGGCTTCCGGCGCTGACCTCGGCCGGGGTTCCGGTCACCTATGCGGTGGCCGGCAACACGCTGACCGCTTCGGCGGGCGCCAATACGGTGTTCACGTTCGTTCTCAATGCCGACGGCAGCTACACCTTTACCTTGGTCGACCAGCTCGATCATGCGCCGGGTGCGAACGAGAACGATCTCGCGATTTCGCTCGGCTCGATCATCCAGGCGACCGACCGCGACGGCGATACCGTCACCGCGGCCGCCGGCGGGCTGGTCATCACGGTTGACGACGACACCCCGCAGAACAATGCCAATACGCTCACGTTCAACGCCGACGAAGACGCGCTTCCGGGCGGCAATGAGGGCGGTCCGGACGACGGGCCGGGCGTTATCGCGGGGCCAATCTCCAACTCGATTGCCTTCCTGTTCCGTCCGGGTGCCGACCAGCCGCTGACAATCTCCATGTCGAGCGACACGTCGGGCCTTCCGGCGCTGACCTCGGCCGGCGTTGCGGTCACCTACTCGGTGGTCGGCAACACCCTGACCGCCTCGGCGGGCGCCAACCCCGTGTTCACCCTGGCCTTCAATCCGGCGACCGGCCAAGCGACCTTCACGCTGCTCGACCAGCTCGATCATCCGAGCCTCGATGGGCAGCCTGGCGACGACAGCGAGAACAATCTCCTGCTCGACGTCAGCTCGCTCTTCGTCGGCACGGACGCCGATGGCGATACGGTGACCCTCGACGCCGGCAGCTTCATCATCAACGTCGACGACGACACGCCGACCATCGCGACGCAGGTTGCGCTGACCGGCACGGTCGATGAAGACGGGGTCCCCGGCGGAATCGCCGGCGGCACCGGCGACGTCGCGGGCGAGAGCACGGTCGCGAGCGGCAGCGTCGCCGCGCTGTTCAACGGCGGTGCCGATCAGCCGCTGACCTACAGCCTGCTGGCCGTCACTTCGGGTCTCCCGGCGCTGACCTCGGCCGGCGTTGCGGTCACCTATGCGGTGGCCGGCAACACTCTGACCGCCTCGGCGGGCGCGAACACGGTGTTCACGTTCGTCCTCAACCCCGACGGCAGCTACACCTTCACCCTCCTCGACCAGCTCGATCACGCGCCGGGTGCCGACGAGAACGATCTCACGATCGCGCTCGGCTCGATCATCCAGGCGACCGACCGCGACGGCGACTCGGTCACCGCGGCGGCCGGCGGCCTGGTTATCACGGTCGATGACGACACTCCGCAGAACAATGCCGCCACCGCCACTTTGCTCGTGGACGAAGACGCGCTTCCGGGCGGCAATCCGGGCGGTCCGGACGACGGCCCCGGGGTCATCGCAGGACCGGTCTCCACGTCGGTCAGCGGATTGTTCAGCTCGGGTGCGGACCAGCCGCTCACAGTGTCCCTGTCGACCGACACGTCGGGCCTCCCGGCGCTGACCTCGGCCGGCGTTCCCGTCACCTACTCGGTGGCCGGCAACACTCTGACAGCATCGGCGGGCGCCAATACGGTGTTCACCCTAGTCTTCAATCCGGCGACCGATGAAGCGACCTTCACGCTGCTCGACCAGCTCGATCATCCAACTCAGAACGGGACGCCGGACGACAACAGCGAGAACAATCTCATTCTCGATGTCAGCTCGGTCTTCGTCGGAACGGACGCCGACGGCGACTCAGTGACCCTCGACGCCGGCAGCCTGGTCGTCAACGTCGACGACGATACGCCGACCATCGTCACGCAGGCGGCGCTGACCGGCACTGTCGACGAGGACGGTCTTCCGGGCGGAATCGCGGGCGGCGTCAACGACGTCGCCGGCGAGGATGTCGTCGCGTCGGGCAACGTTTCCGCACTCTTCAGCCCTGGCGCCGACCAGCCGCTGACCTACAGCCTGCTGGCCGTCACTTCCGGCTTGCCGGCGCTGACCTCGAATGGCGTTCCAGTCGCTTACTCGGTGAGCGGCAATACGCTGACCGCTTCGGCGGGCGGGAACCCGGTGTTCACGTTCACCCTGAACGCCACCACCGGCGCCTATGAGTTCACGCTGCTCGACCAGCTCGACCACTCGAGCCTCGATGGGCTGCCCGGCGACAATACCGAAAATCCCGTCGGCACCGACATCCAGATCCCGCTCGGCTCGATCATCCAGGCGACCGACCGCGACGGCGATACCGTCACCGCGGCCGCCGGCGGGCTGGTCATCACGGTTGACGACGACACCCCGCAGAACAATGCCAATACGCTCACGTTCAACGCCGACGAAGACGCGCTTCCGGGCGGCAATGAGGGCGGTCCGGACGACGGGCCGGGCGTTATCGCGGGGCCAATCTCCAACTCGATTGCCTTCCTGTTCCGTCCGGGTGCCGACCAGCCGCTGACAATCTCCATGTCGAGCGACACGTCGGGCCTTCCGGCGCTGACCTCGGCCGGCGTTGCGGTCACCTACTCGGTGGTCGGCAACACCCTGACCGCCTCGGCGGGCGCCAACCCCGTGTTCACCCTGGCCTTCAATCCGGCGACCGGCCAAGCGACCTTCACGCTGCTCGACCAGCTCGATCATCCGAGCCTCGATGGGCAGCCTGGCGACGACAGCGAGAACAATCTCCTGCTCGACGTCAGCTCGCTCTTCGTCGGCACGGACGCCGATGGCGATACGGTGACCCTCGACGCCGGCAGCTTCATCATCAACGTCGACGACGACACGCCGACCATCGCGACGCAGGTTGCGCTGACCGGCACGGTCGATGAAGACGGGGTCCCCGGCGGAATCGCCGGCGGCACCGGCGACGTCGCGGGCGAGAGCACGGTCGCGAGCGGCAGCGTCGCCGCGCTGTTCAACGGCGGTGCCGATCAGCCGCTGACCTACAGCCTGCTGGCCGTCACTTCGGGTCTCCCGGCGCTGACCTCGGCCGGCGTTGCGGTCACCTATGCGGTGGCCGGCAACACTCTGACCGCCTCGGCGGGCGCGAACACGGTGTTCACGTTCGTCCTCAACCCCGACGGCAGCTACACCTTCACCCTCCTCGACCAGCTCGATCACGCGCCGGGTGCCGACGAGAACGATCTCACGATCGCGCTCGGCTCGATCATCCAGGCGACCGACCGCGACGGCGACACTGTCACCGCTCCGGCCAATGGCCTGATCATCACCGTCGACGACGATACTCCGGTTGCCAATAACGACGTCGACAGCATCTTCGGCGGCGCCGGTCCGGCGACGGGCAATGTCATCACCGGCGTCGACATTGGCGGCGGCGATGCCAACGGCACCGACGGCGTGGCCGATCAGTCGGGTGCGGACGCACCGGTCCGGATCACCCAGATCGTCGGCGCTGGCGGCACCGACGCGACTGCCGACGGTTCGGGCAATTTCGTCATTGCCGGCGCCCACGGCACGCTGACGATCAACCAGAACGGCAATTACAGCTATCTCCGCACCGACGGCCTCGGCGGCGTCAACGACGTCTTCACTTACACGCTGACGGACGCTGACGGCGATTCCGTGACTGCGACGCTGACGATCGACATCACCGACCACCGGCCGGTGGCGGGGAACGCGGCCGCGACCGTCGATGACGAGGGTCTGCCCAACGGCATCCCCGGCGGAACCGGAGACCTCAATGCCAACCTCGGCGAAACCACCCCCTCGGCGAGCGAAGCCGTCTTCAACGGCACGCTGGCCGGGACCGCGGGCGACGGAGCGACGACGTTCCTGTTCTCACCGACGCTGACCGGGACGACCGCGACGGTCGGAACGGAGACGGTCACCTACACGGTCTCCGGCGGCGGCACGACGCTGACCGCGACAGGCCCGCGCGGCGCGCTGTTCACGGTTCAGATCACCGACGCGACGACCGGTGAGTACACGCTGACGCTGGTCGACAACGTGCTCCATCCGACCCTCGATGGATTGCCGGGCGATGACACGGAGAACGATTCGTCGGTCGTGATCCCGTACCAGATGCAGGACTCCGACGGCGACCAGTCGCTGGTGCCTGGCTCGCTGACCGTCACGTTCGATGACGACATACCGAACGCGGTCAATGATGGCGCATTCGCCACGGAATCAACCCGCGATATCAACGCTGCCTTTGTGCTCGATTTCAGCGCAAGCATCGACAACACCGAGCTCGACCTCCTGCTCGATGCGGTCAAAGCCGCCGGCGAGGCGATGTTCGGCGGCACCGGCGGCGATGTGACCATCCGCCTGGTCGCCTTCTCGTCCGATTCGGCCAGTTATGGGCCATTCACCAGCTATGCCGCCTTTGCGGCGCAGATCGACGCACTCAACCCGGCGGCTGGTGGAACGCGTCCTTTCGCTGGCTTTACCGATTTCACGGACTCGATCCAGGAGCTGATGAGCTTCTATGCCGCCGACCCGACCGCCGACAACGAGGTGTTTTTCCTCAGCGACGGCAATCCGAACCAGCAGACTGGACCTGGCGGCACATCGTTGACGGCCGCGACGGCGACTGCGTGGAACAATTTCGTCGACAGCAATTCCGTGCATGTGACGGCGATCGGTGTCGGCGACGGGATCAATACTGCTCGCCTGCAAGACATCGATGTCGATGGCGCGGGCGCACCGATCATGGTGGCGGACTTCGACCAATTGGTCGCCGCGTTGCTGGAGGCGGTTCAGCCGCCGCCGGTCAGCGGCAACGTGCTTAGCAATGACGCATTCGGTGCCGATGGCGGGCGCATATTGTCGATCGTCGTCGACGGTACGACCTATACCTGGGACGGCGCCGCCAATATCGCCACGTCCGCCGGCGGGAATATTGCCGGAACCAGCATCAGCGTCGACACGACGCTTGGCGGTCATCTCACTTTCAACTTCTCGACCGGCGCATGGACCTATCAGCCGCCGGCATCGATCGCGGCAACAACCGACGAGGTCTTCACTTATCGGCTGATCGACGGCGATGGGGACGAAGCGCCGGCCAATCTGACCATTACCGTTCAAAACGATCCCGAACCGACCACGACACCGGTGTCCGCGACGGTCGACGACGAAGGTCTCGCGAACGGCATCCCCGGCGGAACGGGCGATTTTGCGGGGCCGGCCAACGAGGCGGTCGCCACCGGCAATCTGGGCATGAATTACGGTCCCGACGGTCCGGGGACCGTCAGCTTTGCAGGGATGCACGGGCTCACCACGGTGGTTGGAACCGAGACGGTTCAGTACAGCTGGAACTCGGCGACCAATACGCTGACCGCGATCATCGACGCCGGGCCCCGCGCTGGCACTGCATTGTTCAATGTGCAGATCACCAACACCACCACCGGCGCCTACACCGTAACCTTGCTCGACAACGTCCGGCACGCGGCGGGCGGGGACGAGAATGACGCTGGCCCGGTCGTGCTCACCTACCGGGTGGGCGACTCCACCGGGACCACGACTCCGGGCACCTTGTCGCTGACGTTCGACGACGATACGCCGACGGCTTCGACCACACTGCTCACCGGCACCGTCGATGAAGACGGCGTGCGCGAAGGAGCGTCCGATAGCGGCCCGGGCGATGGCATCGCCAGCGGTACCGGCGACGTCGCGGGCGAGGTCACGGTGGCGAGCGGCAGCGTCGCGACGCTGTTCAACTCCGGCGCCGATGCTCCGCTCACCTACGGCCTTTCGGCAACCACGTCGGGGCTTCCGGCGCTGACGTCGGGCGGGGTTCCGGTCACCTATGCGGTATCGGGCAACACGCTCACCGCGTCGGCCGGCGCCGGCAACACGGTGTTCACGTTCGTGGTTGACGCCAACGGGATCTACACCTTCACCTTGGTCGACCAGCTCGACCACCCGACCCAGAATGGCGATCTGGCCAATGACAACAGCGAGAACGATCTCGCGATCCAGCTCGGCTCGATCATCCAGGCGACCGACTATGACGGCGACTCGGTTACCGCGGCGGCCAACGGCCTGGTCATCACGGTCGACGACGATACGCCGACGGCTTCGACCACGCTGCTCACCGGCACCGTCGATGAAGACGGCGTCCGCGAGGGCGCGTCCGATAGCGGCCCGGGCGATGGCATCGCCGGCGGCGTTGGCGACGTCGCGGGCGAGGTTACGGTGGCTAGCGGCAGCGTCGCGACTTTGTTCAACTCGGGCGCCGACGAGCCCCTGACTTACGGCCTCTCGGCCTCCACGTCGGGACTTCCGGCGCTGACCTCGGGCGGAGTTCCGGTCACCTATGCGGTATCGGGCAACACGCTCACCGCCTCGGCCGGCGCCGGCAACACGGTGTTCACCTTCGTGGTCGACGCCAACGGCACCTACACCTTCACCTTGGTCGACCAGCTCGACCACGCGCTGGCCGCAAACGAGAACGATCTGAGCATCGCACTCGGCTCGATCATCCAGGCAACCGACGCTGATGGCGATACAGTCACGGCCGCGGTCGGCGCGAATGCCGGGCTGATCATCACGGTCGACGACGATACGCCGACCCTGGGCACCATCCAGCCGGGCCTCGCCAACAACAACGCGGCTTCCAGCCCGACAGTGGGCACGCTCCACTTCGAAATCGGCGCCGACGAGACGGCGACCGGAGCGGCAGCGGTCAGCAACATCAGCGTCGATTTGAACGGCGCCACCTCTGGCGGCAGGCCGATCGTGACCCAATATTCGAACGGTGTGCTGACGGCCTACCAGGACCGAGGCCCTGCCGGATACGACGCGGGCGACACCACCGTTGTTTTCACGCTGACCGTGAACCCCTACGCGGGCACGAGCGGCCAATATGTGTTCGATCTGGTCACTCCGCTCGATTCGACCGTCACCCCCACGCCTCTTGGCGGAACTTCGTCCTTCGGCTCGGGCCCCAGCCTCGGACAAATCCTGGAGACTTCGAGTGGCACCGATTTGTCGGTGCTCTCGGGTTACTTCACCACCGCCGGCTTCAACTTCGCGGCATGGCAAGCCGGCGGGGGCATCAGCGCCGCGACCGTCGACCCTGCCGGCGTCAACGGCTCAGGGGATGGTTGGGGCATTCCGAACAACAACTTCGACAACGGCAACGAGCTGATGATCTTCGACTTCGGCGACGAGGCACCGACCGATTGGGATGGTCCGGAAGCGTTCGTGCCGCCGGCGACGACATTGCCGCAGATCAGCTTCGCGACGTTCGAGTTCAAACATTACTCAAGCGGGGCAGGGAAAGACGGCGACGATATCGCTTTTGTCGCCCATTATGTGACTGCGGCTGGTGCGGCGGCGGGCAGTGCCACGGGCTTCATCCCGGCTGCAAGCATCGATGGGGCGCTGTGGACGCACACGGCACCGGCCGGATTGTTCATTGCGGACATCCAATTCTTCACTGGGCTGGAGCCCGATGGTTCGGCCGGGAGCACCCAGCCGGGCAAGGTCGACCTGGTGTCGGTAGGCGTTCAGACGACGAGCCTGGACGTCGACCTCGACTTCACCGTCACTCTGACGGACAGCGATGGCGACCAGGTCGAGGGTTCCTTCACGGTCAACGTCGACCAGTCCAATTCGCCATCGACGCCCTCGGGCCAGACGGCGCTGGTCAGCAAGGTGTCGGCCACCGAACCGTCCGACGCATCGTCCGCGTCGCTGATGTCTGCGGACAGCGTCGACGAGCAGCGCATGATGAGCGCCGCCAACAACAACAGCGTGTTGTTGGGCGCGATCGCGGCGGCCGGCCTGGGCGTCAGTTCGGCGGCGGCAGCCCAGGGCTTTGGTGCGGGCGGCCACCATCAGGCGCTCGATAGCTTCGCGCTCCAGCTCGACGCGGCGACGGTTTCGGGCTTCGCCACTGGCGGCCGTGAACCGGCCGGCGGCGGGCTTGCCGGCGACGCGCAGCAGATCCTGCGTGCCAACGACAATGCGAGCGACTCGACCGTCCAGCGGGCGATTGTCGACAAGGCTTCGCTGACCGGTACCGGCGATGACCAGGAGCAGGCGCCGACCGCGCTTCTCCAGGGCACCGAGATGCAGGCTCCCGATGCCGCTCAGTCGACCCTGACCAGCGCCGCGGTCGGCATGCCGTCCGCCGAAATGCTGGCCGGCGCCAACTCGAACGATAACGCCGTCGAGGGCCAGGCCCAGGGCACGGCGGAGGTCGGCCGGGCGCTGCTCGATGCGCTCGCCGGCGGCGGCAACGGCCCGGATCTCGATGCGGTGATCGACGCCGCGGCGAATCAGGGCCAGGGCCGCGACGCGGCGGCGCTGGAAGCCTTGGCAACACGTGCCGGGCTCGACGTGTCAGCGTGGCACATGGCCGGTTCCGGTGGCTTCCCAGGAGGCCACGGAGCTCCCACCATGGAGCCCATGCTTCACCATGATGCGGTGTTCGTCGTAAGTTGATATGGATCGATCGAATTGAAGCCGGGTCTCCTCTAGTGGACGGTGGGCACTCGGTTCGAAGACCAGAAGGGGGAATTATGACGAGTAAGCACTGGACGATGATCGTCCCCGGAGCGGTGCTGCTTTGCACGACGCCGGCGTACGCCGTCGAACTGCGCGACGCGGTTCAGGCGGCGCTCAGCACCAATCCGGAGATCCGCCAGGCCGTCGCCAATACCGAAGCAACTCGCGAAGAGCGGGTCCAGGCTCAGGGCCTGTGGTATCCGCGCGTGTCCGTTGAGGGCTCCGCCGGCATGCGCAACCTTCGCAACCCGACCCGGCGCAACATCGGCATCGCCGACGAAACGCTGTGGCCGATCGAAGGCCAGCTGATCGTCGACCAGCTGCTGTTCGACAGCGGCGGCCGCGAAGCCGAGATTCGCCGTCAGGCGGCCCGTACCGACGCCGCCGCGGCGCGCGTCGAGGAGCGCTCCGAGTTCGTCGCCCTCAATGTCGCCCGGACCTACATCGACTATCTCCTCCAGCAGCGGCTGGTGGCGATCGCCGAGGACAATGCGACCTTCCACGAGCGGCTGGCAGGAGATCTTCGCGAAGGGGTGTCAAAGGGCTCGATCAGCATCGCCGACCAGCAGCAGGCCGAAGAGCGGCTGCAAGCGGCGCGCGCCCGAGTGACCCAGGCCCGCGAGGACCTCGAGAACGCGGGGATCACGTTTCGCACGCTGACCGGGATTCCAGTCGACAGCGTGTCGATGCCGCCCGATCCGTCGCGGTGCCAACCCGCGACTCTCGAGGAGGCGGAAGCGCTGGCTCGGCAGCACAATCCGCGGGTCCAGGAAGCGATTGCCGATCTCGCCACCGCGCGTGAGGATATCCGCGCCGCCCGTGCCGACCTCGGTCCGCGGGTGAACCTCGAGGGCCGGGCTCGCGCCGGGCACGACATCGACGGTTTCTCCGGCCGGACCACCGACCTGACGGGCAACGTCGTCCTTCGCTGGGACCTGTACAACGGCGGCATCAAGGAGGCGAACGTTCGCGAGCAGCGCAACCGTGCCGACGAAGTCCACGCCCGGCTCTTCGAGCGCACTCGCCGCGCCGAAGAGGATGTCCGCACCGCGTGGAGCCGATTCCAGAACCAGAACCGCCTCCTGACCGAGCTCGAGACCCAGCAGCGGATCGCCGACGATCTGCTTCTGTCCTATCGCGAGCAGTTCAACATCGGCCGCCGCTCGCTGCTCGACGTGCTCGACGCGCAGAACACGCGCAACAACGTCCAGGCCCAGACCGAAACGGCCCGGCTGTCCAAGCTGTACGCGCAATATCGAGTGCTGGCCTCGGCCAACCGGTTGATCGAGTGCCTCGGCGTGGCGATGCCGGCGGCCGCCTACAGCGACGAACGGACGCGCTTCCGGGTCAACCCCATCCCGCCCGCGGATCTCGACGAGAACAGCTATCCGCTGCCTCGTATGGGGACCCCGGCGCCGGCTGGCGGTAGTCAATAGCCTTGGGGGCGGGTAGTGAGTTTCATGCATTGGCTCAACGCACAGCCGTCGCGTGAGATTGACCCCGTCCTCGACTGTCTGACGTACCTCGCTCGCGAGGCGGACCGGCCGTCATCGCCGGTGCTCCTCCGCGCGGGTCTCGCTCTCTCCGAAAAGGGGACGCTTCCATTCCACCAGGTCGAGCCCGCGCTCGACCAGGTCGGGATGCGCGGCGACCCGATCTCCCGCAAGCTCAGGGGTTGGCCGCCGCGCAAGCTGCCGGCGATCCTCGAGCTCGAGGACGACCGGGCCGCGGTGCTGATCGACATGCGCGACGGCGACGGGTTGATCTACGCGCCCGGAGTCGCCGAGCCTTTGTGGGCGCCGCTGTCGGAAATCGAGGCCGTATTCACCGGCCGCGCGGTCGTTGTCGAAGCCGATCCCGCCAAGGAGCGCGAGAACGAGCGGCCGTGGGACAAGGCCCGCCGGACGCACTGGTTCTGGTCCGAAGTGTGGAAGGTGCGGCGCGAATTCTGGCCGATCCTGCTCGCCGCGCTGATCGTCAACTTGCTCGCTCTGGCGATGCCCTTGTTCACGATGAACGTCTACGACCGGGTGATCCCCAACAAGGCCGTGTCGACGCTGTGGGTGCTGGCGGCCGGCGTCGGCCTGGCGTTGCTGTTCGACTTCATTCTCCGCCTGGCGCGCTCGCAGTTGATCGACGAGATCGGCCGCACGCTCGACGCCAAGCTCGCGCAGAAGCTGTTCGAGAAAGTGATGAACCTGCCGATGGCGGCTCGCCAGGGCAGCACCGGGGCGCTCGCCCGCCGGGTGTCGGAATATGAAATGGTTCGCGATTTCTTCGCTTCGACGACCATCGTTCTCGTCGTCGACGTCCTGTTCCTGTTCCTCTTCCTGATCCTCATCACGGTGCTCGCCGGCTGGCTGGTGTTCGTCCCCATCGCCGGCATCGTGCTGATGTTGATCGCCGGGATCAGCCTGCAGAAAAGCATGCGCAAGGCCGCGGTCGACGCGCAGGCCGACTCGAGCCTCCAGAATTCGCTGCTGGTCGAATCCATCGCCGGCGCCGAAACCCTCAAGGCGGCTCGCGCCGAGGGCCAGATGCTCGGCCGCTGGCGCCGTTATTCGGGCATGTCCGCGATCACCCAGGAGCGGATGCGCCGGCTGACGGCGGTCGCCGTCAACCTCGCCGGCGTGTCGCAGCAGCTGATCAGCATCGGCCTGCTGATCGGCGGCTTCTACCAGTTCAACCAGGGCAATATGACGATGGGCGCGATCATCGCCATCATCATGCTCGCCGGCCGCGCGATCCAACCGATTGGCCAGCTTGCCTTCCTGTTCACCCGCGGCCGCCAGGCGTTCGCGACGCTCGATTCTCTCCAGGAGATGATGGAGGTCGCCGACGAGCGGCAGTCGGCGATGCGCAGCATCATGCCGGAAATCCGCGCCGGCCATATCAAGCTCGACAATCTCGACTTCCGCTACCCGAGCGCGGCCCGCGACGCGCTTTCGGGCCTCAACCTCAACGTCCGCCCGGGCGAGCGGATCGGCATCATCGGCCGGGTCGCGTCGGGCAAGTCGACCCTCGGCCGGGTGCTCTGCGGCCTCTACGAGCCGACCGGCGGCACCTACAGCATCGACGGCCTCGACAGCCGCCAGTTCCACCCGCACCAGCTGCGCGACGCATTCCGCTTCGTCGGCCAGGATTCGGAGCTGTTCAGCGGCTCGGTCCGCGACAATCTGATGCTCGGCTGCGCCCAGGCGACCGACAACCAGCTGGTCGACGCCGTCGTCCGCTCGGGAGCCGATATCTTCCTGTCGCGCGACGCGGCCGGTTTCGACCTGGCGGTCGGCGAGCGCGGCTCGCAGCTGTCGGGCGGCCAGCGTTCGCTGCTGGTCCTCGCCCGGGCCCTGGTCTCGCCGTGCAAGCTGCTGTTCCTCGATGAGCCGAGCGGCGCAATGGACACGCAGACCGAGCTCTATTTCATCGAGCATCTGAAGACGGCGCTGGCGCCCGACCAGACCTTGATCGTCTCTACCCACCGGCATAATATGCTCTCGATCCTCGACCGGCTGATCGTCATCGACGCCGGGCGGATCATCGCCGACGGGCCGCGAGACGAGGTCCTCGGCCACCTCGGCAGCACGCCGAAGAAAGACACGCAGTCATGACGTCCCTGACAATTGCCCGCCGCCGCGTTGCGCGCCACCTCGCCGAATTCCGGGTCGAGGCGATCGCTTTCGCGATCGTCATGGCCATCGGGCTGGCGATCGGCGCCATCGGCTTCATGGCGCCGTCGGGAGCGGCGGACGACAGCGTTTCGATCCAGCCGACTCCGGCCAAGGCCGCGGCACTGGTCGCTGCGACCAGCGCTTCGCCCGCCCAGATCCGGGCGTTCGGCGAGGAAGCGAGACTGATCAACGCCGCGCTTCCGTTCAGCACCACTCCCGTCCAGGCGGCCCGGCCGTTCGCGATCGCCGGCGACGACCTTGACCACCGCCGGGCGCTGCTGTGCCTGACCCAGGCGGTCTATTACGAAGCCGGGTTCGAGCCGATGACCGGCCGCCGAGCGGTGGCCCAGGTCGTGCTCAACCGGATGCGCCACCCGGCCTTTCCGAAATCGGTCTGCGGAGTCGTTTACCAGGGCTCGCGCTCGCCGGTCTGCCAGTTCAGCTTCGTCTGCGACGGTTCGCTGTACCGCGCTCCCGCAGCCGCTGCTTGGCGCGACGCCAGGACGATCGCCCAGGCGGCGCTCGACGGCTACGTCGAGAAATCCGTCGGCGCGTCGACCCATTATCACGCCAATTACGTCGCTCCGCGCTGGGCTCCGATGCTGACCAAGATCACCCAGCTGGGAGCGCACATCTTTTATCGCTGGCCCGGCGCCTGGGGGCAGCGCGCCGCCTTTTCCGGCCGCTATGTTGGCGAGCCGCAGGACCCGCTGGCGCTCCGGCCGCCGCTCCGTTCGCCGGCCGTGGCGGGAAGCCCCGAAGAGCTTGCCGCGGTTGCCGAAGCCCAGAAGGCCGGACCGCCGATCGCCCGCGCGCCCAACGATGTCGGCGGACTCCTCGACGTGTCGAAGGGCTGGACCCTGACGATCCCCGGCCCGGCCGACATCAACGGCGCGACCGCCAAGGCGCTCGCCGAGCAGCGCGCCAGGGAAACCGCGGCCCCGGCTGTCCCCGTTGCGAGCGGCGCCGCGCCCGTCGTCGTTTCGCGCTGACCGCGGAGCTGGAGTAAAGCGTCGTCATGGCAAGTCTCCCTTTCCTGGGTTCGAGCAAGCGTCCGCGCCAGCCGCTGACCGGCTCGCGGCTGATCATCGTCGCCTCGGCGGTGGGCTTTGCCGTGTTTCTGTTGTGGGCGATGCTCGCTAAGGTCGACGAGGCGACCAGCGGGCAGGGCAAGGTGATCCCGTCGAGCAAGGCGCAGCTCATCCAGGCGGCCGAGCCGGCCACCATCCAGGAGCTTCTGGTCCGGTCGGGCCAGCGGGTGCGGCGCGGCCAGTTGTTGGCCCGGCTCGACAATCCGCAAAGCCGGCAGGTCCAGGCTGAGACCGTCGCGCTCCAGGCCCGTTCGGCCCGGCTCGCTTCGGAAGGCGGCGGAGCGAGGGCGCAATTGAGCGGTGAGGAAGCGACGTTGAGTGCCGTTCGGCGCCAGGCTTTGTCGAGCCGGGTCGCGGCGCTTGGGGCGTCGGCCGACCAGCGCCGGCGCGAGGCCGCGGAAGCGGCGGCGACCATCAACAGCTTGCGGGGCAGCCTCGCTCTGGCGCAGCGCCAGGTCGCCATGCTCGAGCCGCTTGCGGCGAAGAACATCGTTCCGCAGACCGACCTGCTTGATGCCCGGCGGGAGGTCAACGACATCCAGGGCCGGATCGCGGCCGCTCGCGAGCAGCAAGGCCGCGCGCTGGCCGCCGTGCGCGAGGCGCAGGCGCAGTCGAGCGAAGCCAGTTACAGCTTTCGGCAGGAAGCGCTGAACGAGCGCAGCCAGGTCACCCAGCAGATTGCCGTCAACGAGGAATCGCTTCGCGGCGCTCGCGGAATGGAGCTGCGATCACCGGTCGATGGAATTATCAACGACCTTCAGGTGACGTCGATCGGCGGCTTCGTCCAGGCCGGCCAGAAGGTGATGGAAGTCATCCCGATGGGCGACAAGCTGCTGGTCGAAACACGCGTCGAGCCCAAGGACATCGCCTTCATCAAGGTCGGCGACCGGGCGCTGGTCAAGGTCACCGCCTACGACTTCTCGACCTACGGCGGTCTCGACGGGCGCGTCGTGCAAGTGTCCGCCGATTCGATCTACGACGAGGTTGAAAGAAGGCCCTATTTCAGCGTCATCGTCGAGACCGACCGGAGCTATGTCGAGTCGGCGGGGCGCAAGCTTCCGATCACTCCGGGAATGATGACCGACACGCAGATCATCACCGGGCGCAAGAGCATCCTCGCCTATCTGTTGAAGCCGGTCCTGCAGGCCCGCAGCCAGGCGCTGCGCGAACGCTAGTCGACGGGGGTCGCGGGCCCCGAAGGCGTCAGCGGCGCAATCGTCGAAGCGGCAATCGCAATCGACGGCATGGCGCGGCGATAGCCGTGGGTCCAGGCGCCGTTGGCGGCGAACGTCAGCACCGGCCGGTAATCACCCGGATTGTCGGCGTTGAGGATCGTGTCGGTACCGTTGTCGAGCATCAGCATCCGGCCGCCGGCGCGAACCACCAGCAAAGCGTGATCGGAGCGGCGGACGAGATCCTTGGCGACGACCAGGTACAGGTCGCGATCGGAAACGCCGGCGGAGCGAAGCATCTGCAGCTTGGCGATCGCATAATCCTCGCAGTCGCCGCGCCCGCGCCGAAGCGTTTCGCTGGCCGCCGACCACAGGTCCGCGCGGCCGTACTGGCGCGAATCATCGACGAACTGGACTCGGTGGTTGACGTAACGGTTGACCGCCTCGGCCTTGGCCGCGGCCGAAGTTCCGCGAAGCGCAGCCGCGTAGGCCGCGGCAGCTCCGCCGACTCCCTTGCGGGCGACGGCGCGCCAGCGCCGGTCGAGCGACGTCCGGCCAACGGCAAGCGCGACGCTGCCGAACACGTCGGGGCGTCCGCTAATGGCTCCGGGGCTAATGCGGCCGGCTTCGCGAAGAGCCGCGTAACTGGTCGGAGTGCGAACGCTGTAGGAAGCGGGCAGGAGCGGCTTGGGTGCCGTCAGCCCCTGCTGCTCCGCGAGAATGGCGGCGAGGCGGCTCGGCGAGCCGAGGATGGCTTCCGCCTTGGCCTGGCCAACCCAATTGGCGGACTGGGCCAGCGCGGGCGCCGGCACCAGCGCAACGGCAAACGCGGCGCCAATGGACCCGACAAGCCGGCTTGAGACAATCTTTACCATCGTCCGGCTTGTCGCAGGACAAGGAGAAGGCCCGGCTAATGGGCATGGTTAAAACCGCGCTAACCATTGAGAACCAAGTCCATTTCGGCCGACCGAACCGTTTCGAAGCTATCGGCTGGGCAGACCCTGGGCACCGCGCTGCTGCGGCGGCGGCCGCGCCTCTGTGTGGCGGCCGGCGAGCCAATGCTCGATCAGCGCGGCGATCCGATAGCTCGCCCGCCCGTCGCCATAAGGCAGTCTCGGCTCGGCCATCGCCGCCAGGGCGATCGGGTCGCCGAGCAGTGCGCGGACCTCGGCGACGATCTTCGCACTGCCGGTGCCGACCAGCCGCATGTTGCCGCTCCACAGGGCTTCGGGCCGCTCGGTCTTGTCGCGAAGCACGAGCAACGGCACTCCGAGCGCCGGAGCTTCCTCCTGCACTCCGCCCGAATCGCTGAGCATCAAATCGCACTCGCGCATTCGGGCAATGAGCCGGCGGTGGCTGCAAGGCGGCACCAGGGTGATTGCGAGGAAGCCGCCGAGCAGTTGCTCGATGGTCCGCGAAACGTGCCGATTGGGGTGCAGCACGACCTCGATGCTGGCCGTGCCCTCCCGCGCGAGCTGGCGCAGCGCCATGGTGACCGATTCAAGGCCCTCGCCCCAGTTTTCGCGCCGGTGGCAGGTTACCAGCAACCGCGGCAGCGCCCGGTCGCGAAGGCTCGGCGCCGGAAGCCCGGCTCGCGTCTTCAGGACCGCGTCGATGCCGGTGTTGCCGGTGACGAAAATCGCGCCTGGCACCCGTTCCCGGCGCAGGTTGGCGGCGGCGAGAGCGGTCGGAGCGAACAGCAAATCGGCGTTGGCGTCGATCGCGGTGCGATACTCCTCCTCCGGCCAGGGCATCGCCGGATCATGGCTCCGAAGCCCGGCTTCGACGTGCGCGACCGGGACCGCGGCGATACATCCGGCCAGCGCTCCGCCGAGCGCGCTCGAGGTGTCGCCTTGGACGATCAGCAGGTCCGGCGGCTTGCGCAGCTGAGTCAGCACGGCCGCGGCGACGGTCTTGACGTGCGCGTGCGGATCCTGCGCACCGGGGCAGTTCAGCCGGGTCGCGGCGTACGCGCCGAGGCCGTGATCGGCGGGGTCGAGGCCGGCGTGCTGGCCGGTGAGGATCAGGCTCGGCCGAACCTCGCGAGCGGCGAGCGCCCGCGCGACCGGGGCAAGCTTGATCGCTTCGGGCCGGGTGCCGATGATGAGCCTGATATCCGCAGAATGCAGACGTCCCCCTCATTCGGCCGGATCAATCTGCGTCCGTAACGGACAGAATGCAAGCTATGTTAAGAAATGGGCTATCGGAAGTTGTCGGCGTAAGCCTGAATCTTGAGCTTCACCGGCTTGGCCGCAATGACATGAAAATCGAGGCCGTGGCGCTCCGCATAAGCAATCGCGGCTTCCTTGCTGTCGAAATTGAGGCGGACCTGGGGCCTGGTGTCCCGCGAGCCCGCCCATCCCGTCAACGGGTCGGGACGAAGCGGCGCCTCGCGCTCGAACTCGAGCAGCCAGCGCCCGGTGTTGGCCTTGCCCGACTGGGTGGTGCGGCGATCGAGCTCGGAAATGCGTGCGACGGTCATCGCGGCTTGAGGTGGCAAAGGCGGCGCGTGGAATCAAGCATCGTCGCCAACCCCCTCAGTAAGCGCGCGCGACCGCGAACTCGACCGCTTCGGTCAGCGCCGTCTTCGCCTTGCCCGAAGCGAACGGGCCGAGCGCGTCGATCGCGCGCCGCGCGTAATGCCGCGCGCGGTCGATGGTGTCGGACAGCGCCTCGCTCGACTGCATCAGCGAAATCGCCTCGGCCAGATCGCCGTCGGAGATCCGCTCGCCCGCCACCGCCGCCTCCCAGAACGAGCGCTCGGCGGCCGATCCGCGGGCGTAAGCGAGGATCAGCGGCAGGGTCATCTTGCCGTCGCGGAAATCGTCGCCGACGCCCTTGCCCATGGTCGTCGCATCGGACGCATAATCGATCACGTCGTCGATCAGCTGGAATGCGACACCGAGGTTGCGCCCGTAGCTTTCGAGCGCAATCTCGGCTTCCTCCCCGGCCTCGGCGACCACCGGCGCGATCCGGCACGCGGCGGCGAACAAAGCGGCGGTTTTCGCTCCGATGATCTGGAGATACTGCTCCTCGCCGGTCTCGATCCGGCGCTGGGCGGTCAATTGCTCGACTTCGCCCTCGGCGATCACCGCCGACGCCTGGCTCAGGATCCGCAGCACCTTCAGGCTGCCGTCCTCGACCATCAGCTCGAAAGCGCGGCTGAACAGGAAATCGCCGACCAGCACGCTTGCCGGATTGCCCCAGATGAGGTTGGCGGTGCGCTTGCCGCGGCGCGTTCCGGAGCCGTCGACGACGTCGTCGTGGAGCAGGGTCGCGGTGTGGATGAACTCGACCGCGGCGGCGAGCTTGTGATGGCGGGTCCCCGAATAGTCGAGCAGGTTGGCGCAGGCGAGGGTCAGCATCGGCCGCATCCGCTTGCCGCCGCCGGCGATCAGATGGCCGGCGAGCTCGGGGATCAGCCCCACCTTGCTCTGCATGCGCTCGAGGATGACCGCGTTGACGCCGTTCATGTCGTCCGCGACCAGGCTCATCATCGCGGCCAGCGACGGCTCGCGGCTCGAATGCAGCGGATGGATGGTCGCGGTCACGTCCAGCGCACTAGCCGCTGAGGCCCGGCTTTCCTAGCCTGCGGGAAGCGACAGGCGGGCCAGCAGGCCGCCCAGATCGTCGCTCGACTCCAGCGAAATCCGGCCGCCGTAGATTTCGGCGACATCGCGGACGATGGCGAGGCCCAGCCCCGTGCCCGGCTTGCCGGTGGTGTCGAGCCGGGCGCCCCGCGCGAACAGCGAGCTTTGGTCGGCCAATGGAATTCCGGGGCCGTCATCCTCGACCAGCACGTCGACCATCCTGCCGCGCGGCTCGACGGTCACGAACACCCGGCCGCCGCCGTATTTGGCGGCATTTTCGACCAGATTGCCGATCATCTCGTCGAGATCCTGCCGCTCGACCCGGACCTGCGCCCCGCGGTCGCCGGCGATGTCGACGGTGACGTTCTCGTACAAGCGGTCGAGTGCCCGCTGGACGGCCTCGAGGCTTTCCCAAACCAGCGCGCGCGCCTGGGCCGAGGCCCGGCGGCCGATCGCGCGCGCGCGGGCGAGGTGGTGGTCGACCTGCCGGCGCATCACCAAAGCTTCGCGGCACACCGTGTCGGCGAGGTCGGGAGTCTGCGCGGTGGCGGCGTTGGTAATCACCGTCAGCGGGGTTTTCAGCGCGTGCGCGAGGTTCCCGGCGTGCCGCCGCGCTTCCTCGGCCTGCGCCTCGCTGTGGGCGAGCAATTGGTTGATTTCCTCGGTCAGCGGCCGGATTTCGGTCGGGAATTCCTGGGAGATGCGAGTTTTCTCGCCCGATCGAATCAGCGCCACCTCGCGCCGCACGCGCCGCAGCGGCCACAGTCCGTAAACCGTCTGCAGCCCGGCCAGCATCAAAAGCCCGGCACCGAGCACCGCGAAGCTCCAGAACAAAGTCGATTGCAGGTCGCGGATCTGCAGGTCGATGATCTCGCGCGAGTGGGCGACCTGGAATCGCCAGCGCACTTCGGAGTTCGGCAGGATTGCGTCGCGCTCGGCGATGCGCAGCGGCTCGCCGGCAAATTCGCGGCTGTCGTAGGTGTGGACGCTGACGTCGCTGTGGCGGCTGGCGACGCGCAGCCGGCGGTCCCATAGCGAGCGCGACGGAAAGGTGTCGGAGCCGGCGCCGCTGATCTGAAAATAGACGCCGGAGTAGGGCTCGATGAAGCGCTGGTCGGCCGGCGGCCGGTTGAACCGCACCTCGCCGTCGGGCCCGATCTCCGACGCCGCGATCATCGCGTTCAGCACATATTCGAGCTGGTCGTCGAAGTTGCGCTCGATCGACCGCGTCAGCACCCGGTCGAGCGCGAAGCCGCCGAGCAGCAGCAAGACGATGATCCACAGCGCCGCGATGCCGATCATGCGGCGCGTCAGCGACCCCATGCCGCGGCGGCTGGACCCCGCAGCCGCCGCCGTTACCGCGGCGGCGCTGTCGTTCAAGCGGAACCGTCCTCGAGGCTGTAGCCGAGGCCGCGGATGGTCGTGATGACGTCCGCGCCGAGCTTCTTGCGGATGCGGGTGACGAACACCTCGATGGTATTCGAATCGCGGTCGAAGTCCTGGTCGTAGATGTGCTCGATCAACTCGGTCCGGCTGACCACCTTGCCCTTGTGGTGCATCAGGTACGACAGCAGCTTGTATTCCTGAGCGGTCAGCTTGACCGGCTCGCCAGCCTTGGTGACCTTGCCCGAGCGGGTATCGAGCCGGATGTCGCCGGCGATCAGCTCGGAGGACGCATTGCCGCTCGCCCGCCTGATCAGCGCCCGCAGCCGGGCGATCAGCTCCTCGGTTTGGAACGGCTTGGCGAGATAATCGTCGGCGCCCGCGTCGAGGCCCGCGACCTTGTCCGACCAGCTGTCGCGCGCGGTCAGTACCAGCACCGGCATCCTTTTGCCTTCCTTGCGCCAGCGGTCGAGCACCGTCAGTCCGTCCACCTCCGGCAAGCCGAGGTCGAGGATCACCGCGTCATAGCTTTCGGTCGAGCCCAGATAATGGCCGTCCTCGCCGTCGGTCGCCAGGTCGACGGCATAGCCGGCGCCCTCAAGCGTCGAGCGCAGCTGGCGCCCGAGATTCGGTTCGTCCTCGACGATCAAAACGCGCATGTCTGTTGGGGCTCCTCGCCGTTATCTGCCGTCAACCCGTACACAGCCTATCGGTTGCGGCAAGGAAACGAACTGGGGAAGCGCGGGCTAAACGTCAACCGGCCCTGTTATCTTGGCTATTGCCGCGAGCGACATTGTTGCGACCTTGGCCCGTCCGCCGGCGGCCAGCCGAAAAGTCGCAAAAGTCGCGCTACGCGCGCGTGAGGACCCAGCGGGCACAATCAGTTGCTCGGAAGAGAAGTCGGCTTGGGGCACCGGACGGGTGTCTCACAAGAACGGGGCTGTAGGACAGAGAAAACTGTTTCTTCCTATGCGATTCCTTTGTTGGACATTGGCTGTCTGGCGCTGCCCATTGGTGCATTTAGTAAACTGTCACCGTAATTCTCGTAATTCCTAGTGCACTGTCACCGTAATTCTGTCACCGTAATTCTCGACAGGAGACTGCGGTCGCCGGATTTTCCCGCTTGACGGCGGTTCGCTTGCCATTAGCTTGAAATATCTAGGGAATCTCAAAGCAACGGAGCTCGGCCGTTGCGGCGATGTCCGCAGCGGAACGCTGGCGCGTACGTGTCAGTCAATGGAGCTGGGCATCTGTGATGAAAGGCTGCCAATGCGCTTGGGTCTAATTGGAGTTGCTTTCGGTGCATGTTTGATCGGTGAAAGCTGTGCCGCCGGCCCTCAGCAGCTTGAGCGGACCGATCTACCGTCTGTTATCGCGGACGGGCAAGGACAGGGGCTTCACGTGCTCTCAAAGGACGAACTCGAAAAAGTGCTCATTGGGCATTCGGTGACGTCCGAATGGGTTACCACACCTCACGTCGAAAGCTTTCTCCCGGGTGGCGAATATAGAAGGTCGGGACACGGAAACGTTCTCTTTCGAGGGCACTACTCCATTCGACAAAATGCGGTCTGCATATTTCTTGCGAGTGTTCCAGAGAGATGCTCGATCTTCGCCTCTGACCGACAAGGCCATTATTTGCGAAAAGGTATCGGACACGGATCGATCTGGGAGCCGATACGAATTCATAAAATGATTACGGTGACAGTGCACTAAACTCTCCTTGGGGGTCCGCGCCGTCCGGCTTGCAGCTTGCGGCCGGATTGGCGCTCCAGCTGCTCGATCCAGTCCGCTCCGCCCACGGGTCGCCCGATCGTCTCGGCGCGCCGCAACCGTTGCATCGCTTCCTCGTCTTCGGCCGACTCCATCAATGCCGCAAGATCGGGCCACAGGCGCGCGACCGGACCTGGGTCGGTGGCGCCGTCGTCCTCGAGCCCGAAATGGGTGCGAGCGCTCGACCATCGCCAGTCCACCGCGCGCGCCGCAAGACCGGCGCGAACCGGGTTCGTCAGCACGTAGCGGATCGCCGCGGCGCAATGCGCCTCATCCATCGCGACGCAGCCAAAGCGGCCCTGCCAAAAGTGACCGGTGCGCCGCTGGCGCGCGTGAATATGGCCGGCATAAGCACGATGCAGCGGGGCGAGCGCGCGGCGCAGGCCGTCGGCGTCTCTCGGGCAGAGGATCAAATGGACGTGATTGGGCATTGCCGTCCATGCCCACACCGCCACGCCGGCGGCGGCGCAATGTTCGGCGAGGAGGCGGCGATAAAGCCGGTAGTCGCCGGGGTCGAAAAAGGTCTGCTGGCGGCCGTTGCCCCGCTGGGTGACATGGTGCGGGTGGCCGGGAAAGACAGCGCGCGCGAGACGGGCCAAGCGACCTCCTGTCCGAGCAGGTTAAGGCGTAGACCCGTGCGGCGCGATGGCAAAGCGGCGATTGCGTTGCGGCACAATTGAGCGCTGCGAAGTCGCCGCCGGCGAGGTCGGAAAAGAATTAAGTGCACTGTCACCGAAACCCGAAACGCAACCGAAACCGCCACCGAAACCGCCGAAACCCGCGCGTTAATATGGCCGGCATAAGCACGATGCAGCGGGGTGAGCGCGCGGCGCAAGCCGTCGGTGTCGCCCGGGACGAGGATCAGATGGACGTGGTTGGGCAGCGCCGCCCATGCCCACAGGCCGCTCCCCGGATAGGTGAGGCGCGTGCGAGCAGTGCTAACTTACGTTGATCCGGGGTCCATGGAAAGCGGAGCTTGGCCCTTACGGCCGTGAGCGGCGGAGGATTCGGCCGGTGGCGGCGTCGACGTCGACCCAGATGACCCGGCCGCCGCGCATGAACTTCAAGCGATAGGTCTCGCCGTTGAATTCAGGCCCGAGATAGTCGGCGCCATCCATGAACGGCATCACCCGGCGCTCGATCTTGGGCAGCGGCATCGAGCGGCCCTCGCGGGTCGCTTCGAACGCGCGATCCTGGTCGCGCGGCGGGTCGGCCAGCGCGGGGGAGGCGATGAGGCCTGCGCCAAGCGCGGCCGGGAGGAGGAACCGAAGCAACATCAAGCGAATCTCTTGGGCGGTGTTCTATCAGAAGCCATTGAATGCGCTATGAATGGTTGCGAACAGCCTTATTCAGCCCGCCGCCCGGTGCAGTAGCGGATTTCGCGGCCCGTGACCTCGGGCCGCCGATTGACTAGGGGCGCGCAATGGCGGCTCCGATCCTCTCCTACGAAGGCCTCGGCCTGGTCCAGGGCGAAGGCTGGCTGTTCCGCGGCCTCGACGTCCATATCGGCGGGCGCGACCGGCTGGCGCTGATCGGCCGCAACGGCGTCGGCAAGACGACTCTGCTCAAATGCCTCGCCGACCTGATCGAGACCGACGAGGGGCGGCGGAGCGTCGTCGCCGGGACCAACGTCGTGCTGCTCGAGCAGGACCCGCAGCTGGGCGGGTTCGAGTCCCTCGCCGACTGGGTGCTCAGCGGCGACGACGCGCCCTCGCGCCACGACGCCGAAGCGATCGCCGACCAGCTCGGGGTCGACCTGTCGCGGCCGGTCGCGACGGCCAGCGGCGGCGAGCGGCGGCGGGCGGCGATCGCCCGCGCGCTGGGCCAGAAGCCCGACCTGCTGCTGCTCGACGAGCCGACCAACCACCTCGACCTCGCCGGCATCGAATGGCTCGAAAGCTGGCTCGGCCGCTTCACCGGCGCCTTCATCGCCATCAGCCACGACCGAACCTTTCTCGCCCGCCTGACCAAGAGCTGCCTGTGGCTCGACCGCGGCCAGCTGCGGCGAGCCGAGATCGGTTTCGGCGGCTTCGACGCCTGGACCGAAGCGGTCTACGCCGAGGAGGCGCGGGTCGCGGAGAAGATGGACGCCAAGCTCAAGCTTGAGCTGCACTGGCTGCAGCGGGGAGTCACGGCGCGGCGGCGGCGCAACCAGGGCCGGCTGGCCAAGCTCAATGAATTGCGGGCGCAGCGGGCGGCGATGCTGGGGGCGGCGGGGACGGCCAAGCTGGCGCTGTCGAAGGACGACGTCCGCTCGAAGACCGTCATCGATGCGGAGCAGGTGTCGAAAAGCTTTGGCGAGCGGCCGATCATCCGCGATTTCACCCTGCGCGTTCAGCGCGGCGACCGGATCGGCATCGTCGGCGCGAACGGCGCCGGGAAGACGACGCTGCTCAAGCTGCTCACGGGCGAAATCCAGCCGGACAGCGGCAAGGTCGGCCAGGCGAAAACGCTGTCCGGGATCGTCATCGACCAGCAGCGCAAGCTGATGGACCCGCGCAAGACGGTGCGCGAAGTCCTCGTTGGTGGCGGCGACTGGATCGACGTCCGCGGCCACAAGAAGCACATCAAGGGGTACCTCAAGGAATTCCTGTTCGATCCGTCGCTGGCCGAGGCGCCGATCGCCTCGCTGTCGGGCGGCGAGCGGTCGCGGCTGCTGCTGGCGCGGGAGTTCGCGCGCAAGGCCAACCTCCTCGTGCTCGACGAGCCGACCAACGATCTCGACCTCGAGACCCTCGACCTGCTTCAGGAGGTCATCGCCGACTATGACGGGACGGTGCTGATCGTCAGCCACGACCGCGATTTCCTCGATCGGACGGTGACCGTGACGCTGGGGCTCGACGGCTCCGGAAAGGTCGACATCGTCGCCGGCGGCTACGAAGATTGGGCGAAGCGGCGTGCTCCCCTCCCGCGCGCGGGAGGGGCTGGGGGAGGGCCTGTCCGAGCATCTTCAGGTAACGACAAGCCCACCCCTCAATCCCCTCCCGCAGGCGGGAGGGGAGGAAGGAAGCTCACCTACAAGGACCAGCGCGACCTCGACCGGCTGCCGGCGGAGATCGAGCGCCTGGAGGCCGCAATTGCCGCCGACGAAGAGGCGCTCCACGACCCCGATTTATTCGCGCGCGACCCGAAGCGCTTCGCCGAGCTCACCGAGCGCATCGCCCGCCACCGCGCGGAGAAGGACGGCGCCGAGCACCGCTGGCTCGAGGTTGCCGAACTGGCCGAAAGCCTCAGCTTGCGGTCAACTGGTACTGCTTAAGCAGATCGTAGAGCGTCGGGCGGCTGATCCCGAGCAGCTTTGCGGCGCTGGAAATGTTGTTGTCGGTGCGGCTCATCGCCTGGCGGATGGCGCGGCGGTCGGCGATTTCGCGGGCAGCGCGCAGGTTGATCGTCGCCGGCGCCTCGTCGGTGCCGCACGGCAGGTCGAGGTCCTCGGCCCCGATCAGCTTGCCGTCGGTCATGATCACCGCGCGTTTGATCCGGTTCTCGAGCTCGCGGACGTTGCCGGGCCACGGGTAGCCGTCGACCGCCGCGATGGCGTCGGGCGACAGGCCCTGGACCTTGGGGTTCATCTCGCGCGCGAACAGATTGACGAAATGGCGCGCGAGCAGGACCGAGTCCCCGGGGCGCTCGGCCAGCGACGGGATCTTCACCACCACCTCGGCCAGCCGGTAATATAAGTCCTCGCGGAACCGGCCCTCGCCGATCATCGCCTCCAGGTCCTGATGGGTTGCGCAGACGATCCTGGTGTCGACGGGAATCGGCTGGCGGCCGCCGATGCGCTCGATCACGCGCTCCTGGAGAAAGCGCAGCAGCTTGACCTGAAGCGCGAGCGGGATGTCGCCGACCTCGTCGAGGAACAGGGTGCCGCCCTCGGCGAGCTCGATCTTGCCGACATTGGCCTTGACCGCTCCGGTGAACGCGCCGCGCTCGTAGCCGAACAGCTCGGACTCGAGCAAATTTTCCGGGATCGCCGCGCAATTGATGGCGACGAATGCTCCGCCGCTGCGGCCGCTGCGCTCGTGCACCGCCCGCGCGAGCAGCTCCTTGCCGGTGCCGCTGGCGCCGAGCAGCATCACCGACACGCCGGCGGTCGCGACGCGCTCGATGGTCTTGGCGACTTTGAGCATCTCGGGCGCGGCGGTGATCATCGATCCGAGCACCGCCGAGTCGCCGTTCGCCTCGAGGCGCCGGTTCTCCTCCTCGATGTCGTGCAGATGGAAAGCGCGCGCGACGATCAGCCCGAGCTCGTCGATGTCGACCGGCTTGCGGTAGAAATCGTAGGCGCCGCAGGCGATCGCCTTCAACGCGCTTTCGCGGGCGCCATGCCCCGAAGCGACGATGACCTTGGTGTCGGGCTTGATCCGAACCATCTCGGTCAGCGTCGCGAAACCCTCCTCGGTACCGTCCGGGTCGGGCGGCAGGCCGAGGTCGAGCGTGACCACGGCGGGCTCGTGCAGCCGAAGCGCCTCGATCGCCGACGCGCGGTCGCCGGCGACGATGACCTGGTAGCCGTCGTACGCCCATTTCAGCTGGCGCTGCAGGCCCTCGTCGTCCTCGACGACCAAGAGGACCGGAAGGTCGGAGGCGATTCTGTCGGGTGCAGTGCTCATGCGCGTTTCCGTGTGGCGACGCTCGCCGGATCGGCGGCGAGCATGATGGTGAAGGTTGTGCCGTGGCCGGGCCGGCTATCGACGCTCAGGCGACCGCCCATTGCGGCGATTAGCGATCGGGCTTCGAACGAGCCGATGCCGAAGCCGTCCGGCTTGGTCGATGCGAACGGCTGGAACAGGCGGTTGCGGATGAAGTCGCCGTCCATGCCGCAGCCGTGGTCGGCGATTCGGATCAGAACGGCGCTCCCCTGCCGACCAACCCGGACGGTGACTGGCTTGTCCGGCGGGCTCGCTTCGACTGCATTCTGGAGCAGGTGACCGACGGCCTGCTCGAGCCCCGTGGCGTCGACGATGGCGCTGAGCGATGCGTCGCCCAGCAGCCGCACCTCGTGATTGCGGCGTTTGGCCGCGATCGCCGCCGACAGGATCGGTCGCAACGCTGTCGCCTCGCTGCGCTGAGTGCGCTGGGTTGCTTGCGGGGAAAGGCGCGCAAGCAGCTCGTTCATCTTGCCGACCGAGCTTTTCAGGGTGGCGATCATGTCGCTTCGGAATTCCGCATTGTCGGCGTGGCGCTCGGCGTTGCGCGACAGCAGCGACAATTGGCTGACGAGGTTCTTGATGTCGTGGAGGATGAACGCGAAGCGGCGGTTGAATTCCTCGAACCGCTGCGCGTTCGACAGCGCTTCCTGCCCGTGGGCTTCCGCCAGCGAACTCGCTGCCTGGCGGCCGGCGGCGCGCAGCAGGTCGAAATCTTCCCAGTCGAGCGGCCGCCGGTAATCGGGCGCGGCGAGCAGGATCAGGCCGAACAAGCGGTCGTTGTGGATTAGCGGAACGCCCGCCCAGGCGCAGTCCTCCTCGGCGATCCAGCGCGGGATTTCGATGCCGAGGTCCTTGGCATGGCCCCAGCGCTGGCGGTAGGCATCGAGCTCGATGATCCGCCCCGCGCTTTCGACCTCGTTCCAGAAACCGCCCGCCGTCTCCAGGTCGCCGGGCGGCGGGTTTCCGCCCGGCCAGTTCCACGATGCCGCGGTGGTGATGGTCCCGGCCGAATCCTTGACCAGCAACAATCCGCCGGGCGCATCGACGATATCCGCGAACGCCTTGATTACCCGCTCCGCGAGTGGATGCGCGTCCGTCCCCGAGCGGCCCAGCGTATCGGTGAAGCGCAGCCATTCGGTGCGGTAGTCGTAGCGGTGCTCGAACAGATGCTTGGCGAGCTTGACCTTCGCCCAGCTGCGCGCGCTGGGGCTCGGCAAGAGCACCATGGCGCCAACCGTCATCACCGCGAGCAACGCGACGAGGAGATTGCCCGACCAGTCCCAGCCCGACCCGCGCAGCGCGGTCGCAAGGACGGTCATCACCGCGAAATAGGCGCAGATCGCCAGCAGCGAGAGCGACTGGAAGGTCGCCGCTCGCGACAGCCGGATCCGCCAGCCATCCTCCTGCTTGGCGGCGAGCGCGAACAGCGGCCCGGTCAGGGTCACGGCAACCCCGCGCCAGTCGAGCAGGCCAGACGCCGTCGCCAGGTCGAGGTAGAGGATCGTGTAGAGGTTGAGGTCGTAAATCCAGATCAGCGTCAGCCCGAGCATGACGAAACGGATCGTCGGCCGACTGGCGGGCGCGGCCTGGCCGTAGAGGTTGTGGACCAGGACCAGCGAGCCGGCGGCCGCGGTGATCCGAAGCAGGGTCGCGGTCTGAGTCAGCGCGCCGCTGTTGACGAACAAAGCGAGCGTATCGGCGACTAGCTGCAGCCCGAACACGGCGGACACCGCTCCGTAGACCAGCCGCACTCCGTGCTGGCGGTCGCTGCCCATCGCCGAAAGGCTGTAGAGCAGCGAAACCCACAGCAGGTTGCGGGCGGTCTCGGAATAACCGACCAGCAGGTGGCCGGCGCTGATTGCCGACAGCCACGCCCAGCAGCCGGTCATTGCGAAGGCCCCGAGCAGCAATCGGTGCCCGGGCTGGCTCGCGCCCGCGCCGACGCGCCAGATGAGCAGGCCGGCGAACGTTGCGGCCGCCAGAGCGTAGCTCCAGAAGGGGATCAGCGCCTCCACGGCGGCCCGAATGTCAACTGGTCCGACATGAGCCGCAGTGTCGCTAAACTTTACAAAGAAATGCTGAACGCTTCCGAAATCCGCGCTTTGCCGCCATTGGGAATCCGAAGGAGCGCGCAATGGAAAAGCGGCGGATCGGGAACAGCGACTTGACGATCGCGCCGCTGGCGCTCGGCGGCAACGTCTTCGGCTGGACCGCCGATGAGACCGCAAGCTTCGCAATCCTCGACCAATTCGTCGCTTCGGGCGGCACCATGATCGACAGCGCGGACGTCTATTCGGCCTGGGCGCCCGGCAATTCGGGCGGCGAAAGCGAGACCGTGATCGGCCGCTGGCTCAAGCTCGGCGGCAAGCGCGACCAGGTCGTGATCGCGACCAAGGTCGGGTTCATGGGCGGGCTCGCGCCGAAGGTCATTGAAGCGGCGTGCGATGCGTCGCTGCAGCGGCTCGGGATCGACTGCATCGACCTGTACTACCAGCACACGGACGACCAAAGCGTGCCCCTGGCCGACAGCCTCGGCGCGTTCGAGGAGCTCCGGCGCGCGGGCAAGATCCGCGCGGTCGGCCTGTCGCAGTTCACCGCGCCCCGGATCGACGAAGCGATGCAAGTCGCAAAGACCGAGCAGTTCGAGCCGCCGTGCGCGCTCCAGACCTGGTACAACCTCGTCGAGCGCGCCAAGCTCGAAGGGCCGCTGCGCGACGCGGCGCTGTCCCACGGTTTGGGCATCCTGCCGTTCTTCAGCCTCGCCAACGGCTTCCTGACCGGCAAATACCGTTCGCGCGAGGACCTCGAAAAATCCGTCCGGGGAACGCGCAATACCGACTATCTGGAAGGGCGGGGGATGCGCGTGCTCGCGGCGCTCGACGAAGTTGCGGCGGAATGCGAGGCGCCGCTGGCGACCGTGACGCTCGCCTGGACGATGGCGCAGCCGGGGATCACCGCGCCGGTCGCCAGCGCGACCAGCCTCGATCAATTGGGCGAACTGCTTGCCTCGATGACGCTCGAGCTGACACCCGGCCAGATCGAGCGGCTCAACGCGGCGAGCGCCTAGCCCTTCTTGAGGACGTCGAGCGCGGCGAGCGTTAGCGCCTCGGTCGCGGTCGCGATCACCGCGTCGGCCTCGGGCGCCCAGAACGGGCTGTGGAGCGAGGGCAGCTTCTGCGCGTCGCCGCCGGCCGTTTTCCATTTGTCGGTCGGCGTCCCGCCGACCCAGAAGATCAAGCTCTCGATCGACTTGTCGGCGAGCCAGTAGCGGCTGAAATCCTCTCCGCCCATCACTGCTTTTGTCTTGATCGCTCGGTCCGGCCCGAAATGCCGGGTGAACAGCTCGAGCGCGCGGTTCGACAATTTCTCGGTGTTGAAGGTCGCCGGCGTATATTCGCCCTCGCGGATGGTGACGACCGGCATCTTGTCATCGGGCATTCCGGCCGCGATCGCCTCGCCGCGGGCGATGCGTTTGATGCCGTCGAGCAGCAGCTTGCGGACCTCGGGCGTGTAACTGCGCACCGTCAGCTGGAGCTTGGCCTCGTCGGAGATGATGTTGTGCTTGGCCCCGGCCTGGAAGCTGCCGACCGTGACTACGGCGGGATTGGCCGGGTCGTTCTCGCGGCTGACCAGCGTTTGCAGCGTCGTGACGATCCGTGAGGCGAGGACGATCGGGTCGCGCGTGGTGTGCGGATAGGCGCCGTGTCCGCCGACGCCTTTGACGCTGATGTCGACGCTGTCGACGTTGGCGAGCGCGTAACCCGGAGTGATTCCGATCACACCTGCCGGAAGCGTCGCCGCGTCGTGGAAAGCCAGCACGTGGCTCGGCTTTGGGAAGCGCGTGTAGAGCCCGTCGTCGAGCATCGCCCTGGCGCCCTCGCCGGTTTCCTCGCCCGGCTGCAAGATCATGACCAGCGTTCCCGACCATTGGTCCTTCATCGCCGCAAGCCGTCGGGCGGTGCCGATGAATGCGCTCATGTGGGTGTCGTGGCCGCACGCGTGCATCACGCCCGTCTCGACTCCCGAGCGGGCGACGGCGCGAACTTTCGACGCGAACGGCAGCCCGGTCTGCTCGACGACCGGAAGCCCGTCCATGTCGGCGCGCAGCATCAGCACCGGGCCAGGGCCGTTTTTCATCACCGCGACGACGCCAGTCTTGCCGACCTTCTCGGTGACGGTGAAGCCGAGCTTTTTGAGCTCGGGCGCGAGCTTGGCGGGAGTGCGCACCTCCTGCATCGACAGCTCGGGATTGGCGTGCAGGTCGCGGTACAGCGCCATCAGCGATGGCATGTCGGCCTTGATCGCGTCGGACAAAGTGGCGGCGATAGACGAGGTCGGCAGGGTCATGGCGGCGAGTGCGAGTAGCAGCTTTCGGGTCATCAACACATGTCCTTAGCCAGTGGGAACGAGCTCCATCACGTCAATCTGCGATTCGAAATGCGGCCGCGGCATCAGCATCCGCCAGCGGTTCGGGCCGATCCGCTCGACGAAGCCGGCGACGTCGCGCTCCCGATCGCGGCCATATTGCATCGCCCGCCGCTCGTCGCCAAGCAGCAGCGTGCCGAGGAATACCTGGCGCATCGCGTCGCCGGGAAAGATCAGCCCGACGTGGCGCTGCGATCCGGTCAGCTTGGCGAAACCCTGCAAATCGCGCTCCTGGCGGATTCGGCACGCGAACGCGGGGTAGACGACAAAATCTAGCATTCCGGGCGACTTGGCGCCGAGCTTGATCACCCGGCAGCGGTAATTGCCGTTGGGGATCGCTCCGCCGACGAGCGCCGAGTCCGGCTCGAACAGCGCGCCTTCGCGGGCGATTGCGCCCGAGTGGCCAGCCGCGCGCGCGGCCCTGAGGCCCGCGACAAAGGCGTCGCGCCAATCGCGGAGCCGCGCGCGGTCGTCCTGCGTCGCGATCCCCCGCCAGTCGCGCGCCGCGTACGGGATGACGGTGCCGGTTGGCGGCAGCGCCGAGCAGGCTGGAAGGGAAAAGCTGAGCGCCAGCAAGAGTGCAGCTCGGATCATTGCGCGGTCCAGCCGCCGTCCATGCTGAGGTTGGCGCCGGTGATCGAGGCGGCTTCGTCGCGGCACAGGAACACAAGCAGAGCGGCGACTTCCTCGGGGGTGACGAAGCGCTTGGTCGGCTGGGCGGCGAGGAGCACGTCGTTCATTACCTGCTCGCGGGTCAGTCCGCGCGCCTTCATCGTGTCGGGAATCTGGTTCTCGACCAGCGTCGTCCAGACATAGCCGGGCGAGATGCAATTGACGGTGACGCCGTCGCGCGCGGCCTCCAGGGCGACGGTCTTGGTGAAGCCGGCGATGCCGTGCTTGGCGGCGACATAGGCCGACTTGTTGGGGCTCGCGATGAGGCTGTGCGCCGAGGCGGTGTTGATGATCCGGCCCCATTTCCTGCCGCGCATCGCCGGCAGCGCGAGCCGGGTGGTGTGGAACGTCGCCGACAGATTGACGGCGATGATCGCGTCCCATTTTTCCGGCGGGAAGCTGTCGACCGGCGACACGTGCTGGATGCCGGCATTATTGACCAGCACGTCGGGCGGCCCGAGTTCGGCCGAGCAACGCTCCATCATCGCCTCGATCGCCGCGGGGTCGGACAAATCGGCCGGATCGTGGAGCGCTCCAAGCTTCTCGCACAGCTGCTCGATCTCGCTCGCATCGCCGAACCCGTTGAGCATCAACGCCGCGCCCTCGGCCGCCAACGCCCGGGCGATCGCCAGGCCGATACCCGACGTCGATCCGGTGACCAGCGCGACCTTGCCTTCGAGAATCATCCACGCTCCATGGACCGGCTAGTCGCCGCCGCGAGACGGATTTGCAACCGCCACAGCTGTTCGCGCATTGGAGCTGCTCAACGGGGAAGGATGGCTCATGCGCCTTGGTGACGAAGATCCCAGTGGCAATTTCATCGACCGAACCGGTCTTGGGGGGCGAGGATTCGGCGGCGGCGGCGGGAACCTGCTCGGCTGCCTGCTGCCCTTGGTCGCCAGCCGCTTCGGGATGGTCGGCGTCCTTGTCCTGCTGCTCGGCTATTGCGCGCTCACCAGCCTCGGTGGCGGCGGCGGTGGGCTGCTGCCCGGAGGCGGAACCAGCACGACCGCGCCATCCGGCCAGTCGACACTCGACCCCAACACCCGCGACCTGCTGAGCCGGGTGCTCGGCTCGACCGAGCGGCGCTGGAGCGAGGTTTTCACTCGGGCCGGCGCGACTTACCAGCCGGCCAAGATGGTCGCTTACTCGAACTACGACCAGTCGGGCTGCGGCGCCGCGCAGGCGGCGATGGGTCCGTTCTACTGCCCGACCGACCAGAGCATCTACATCGACCCGCAGTTCTTCAAAGAGCTGTCGCAGCGCTTTGGAGCGCCGGGCGATTTCGCGATGGCCTATGTGATTGCCCATGAAGTCGGCCATCACATCCAGAACCTCGAGGGCACCCTCGATAAGGCGCAGCGGTCGCAAGCCGGCCTGAGCCGCACCGAGGGCAACCAGATCCAGGTTGCGATCGAGCTGCAGGCCGATTGCTACGCGGGCGTCTGGGCGGCGCGCGACCAGAATTTGCTCGAGCCGGGCGACATCGAGGAAGGCATGCGCGCGGCCGAGGCGATCGGCGACGACACGCTGCAGAAGCAAGCCCAGGGGCGCGTCGTCCCCGAGAGCTTCACCCATGGTTCTGCGGCTCAGCGCCAGGCAGCCCTCCGCAAGGGACTCGAGACCGGCGACCCCGCCGCCTGCAAGTTCTGAGAAAAGACCCTCACCCCAGCCCTCTCCCGCGCGCGGGAGAGGGAGGAGGAGCGCCAGCGACGGAGGGTGAGGGTCCTTAAACCTTGACCAGCATCTTGCCGGTGTTGGCACCGTCGAACAGTCCGAGGAAAGCCTCGGGCATGCGCTCGAGCCCTTCGACCACCGTGTCGCGCGACTTCACCTGACCGCTCGCGATCCACCCGCCCATGTCGCGGTAGAACTCGCCCAGCCGGGGCAGATAATCGGTGTAGATGAAGCCTTGCAGCCGGATGCGCATGGCGATGATCCGCATGATGTAGCGCAGGCTCGCCGGCTGGCCGCTGTTGTAGGCGTCGATCATCCCGCAAATCGCGAAGCGGGCGTCGCGGCGCGCGACCGCTAAAGCGGCGTCGAGATGGTCGCCGCCGACATTGTCGAAATAGACGTCGATGCCGTCCGGAGCGGCCGCGGCCAGCGACTTGACCAGCGGTCCGGCGGTGTAGTCGATCGCCGCGTCGGCGCCGAGCGAGCGGACGAACTCGCACTTGTCGGGCCCGCGCGCCGAACCGATCACCGTCATGTTCTTCGCCTTGGCGATCTGGACGACGGCGGATCCGACCGCTCCAGCGGCGGCGGAAACGAAAACGACGTCGCCTTCCTTGGCGCAAGCCGCGTCGAGCAGCCCGAAATAGGCGGTGCCGCCGGTCAGCCCGAGGTTGCCGAGGAACGCCCGCGGTTCGACCCCGAGGTCGGGAAGCTTGGTCGCTGCGGAGGCCGGCAGTACGGCCTCGTCGCGCCATCCGGCCATGTGCACGACAAGATCGCCCGCTTGCAGCTCGGCCGCCTTGGATTCGACGACCTCACCGACGGCTCCGCCGTCCAACGGCGCATCGATCGCGAACGGCGGCACATAGCTCTTCACGTCGTTCATCCGGCCGCGCATGTAGGGGTCGACCGACAGCCAGCGGTTGGCGACGCGGACCATTCCGTCTTCGAGGGGCGGCAGCTCGATCAGCTTCAGTTCGAAATTGTCGGCGGTCGGGAGGCCGCTGGGACGGCTCTTCAAGTGCCAGGCGCGGGGCATTGCGATTTCCTCTCGCCCGCACCCGTAGACCCGCTGGCGGTTATGAAAAAGGCCCGGCCGCGAGGGGAAGCACGGCCGGGCCCGAACAGCCCCCCCGGAAGGGCAAAGCTCCCGCCCGCAGCGACTGGTGAAAAAACAAATGGCCGACCGCCGGCGTTCCGGTTTTGGAGCGCTCGCGCAGCGGCTTATCGGTAGATGGAAGGAGTGCTGCGGCGAGCGATTGCAAGGGAGCCGAAGCGCCGCTATCTGACCCGCCTGCCGGAGCCCGATCCCATCGGGCTCAGCTTTTGGCCGAGGATGGCTGGCGCGCGGGGCTGTAGCTCAGATGGGAGAGCGCTGCAATCGCACTGCAGAGGTCAGG
>CAYSHL010000002.1:0-154018 GCA_964430865.1 uncultured Sphingomonas sp. | reverse complement strand
TCTTCGGCTGGTCGCTCGGCGGGTTCATCACCGCCATGGTCGCGGTCATCGTCGGCCTGCTCGCCGGCGGCCCGGTCGGCCGCTTCAAACTGTCCGCCAGCCGCGACGGCGCGTCGCTTGAGGCCGATTGCCCGGCAGAGAAACCGGTGGAGAAAAAACCATGATCGCGCGCTTCCTCAATCTGCAGGGTATGATCGGGATCGCCGCCGCGCTGCTCCTGGCGTCGCTGTTCCTGGTCAAGGCCGGGGAAGCTCGGCACTGGCGCAAGCAGTCCGCCCGCTACGAGCAGCTCTATCTCGGCGAACAGGGCGCTCGAGCCCAGACAATCGCCAACTACCGCGCCGCCGCCGACGCCGCGCGCAAGGAAGATCTGGCTAACGCCACCCGGGTTGCCGCCGAGCAGCGCTCCATCTCTGAAAGGACCAGCCATGACCTTGAAGCACGCCTTGCCGATGCTCGCGCTCGCGCTCAGCGCCTGCAGCTCGGGCAAGGAACGCCCGCAGCCGCTGGCGGCGGTGGCCGAGCAGCGGCTGTGCCCGCCGCCCGCCCAGCCCCCGGCGCGACTGGTCGTTCCGCCCAGGAAGACCGATTTCCTCTCGACGCCAAAAGTCTCTCAATAGAGGAGCGCCTTCTCGCCACCGAGCAGGCGATCCAGCTCGACGAGCTGATCAAATGGGTGACCGGCCAGGCCGCGGTCGAGGCTAGAAGCGAACCTTCGCCGTCGCCTTCAAGCCGCGGCCCGGACGGACGCTGAACCGGACTCCATCGCGCTCCGACTGCGAGCCGAACGGCAGATTCCACGCCGGCACGACGTCGGAATCATCCTGAAACAGGCGAAGCCGAAGCGCGGGGTCGTTGCGCGGCGAGGGAGGTTCGCTCAGTCGGACGGCGTCGATCGATTGCAGCTTGATCGCCGGTTTCAGGGGTTCGGCCATGGCCGGGTCGATCGCGACCGCGATCAACATGAATGGCGCGAGGCGAATGGCACGATCCACGGTGCGAAAACGCCGTTGGGCGGTTTCGGTTCGATCCGCCGATTGCTGACCCGTTCAGGGACAGCCGCTTGCAAGCCCGCCGCGCACTTCCCAAATCGCAGCGCGAAGGAGCGGGCATTGGACAGCTGGCACGGAACGACCATCCTCGGGGTGAAGCAAGGCGGCCGGACGGTGATCGCCGGCGACGGCCAGGTCAGCCTCGGCAACACGATCATCAAGCCGAACGCCAAGAAGGTCCGGCGGCTGGGCGAGGCCGGCAATGTCATCGGCGGCTTTGCCGGAGCGACCGCCGACGCGTTCACTTTGTTCGAGCGGCTGGAGAAGAAGCTCGAGCAGTATAACGGCCAGCTGATGCGCGCCGCGGTCGAGCTCGCCAAGGACTGGCGAACCGACAAATACCTGCGCCAACTCGAGGCGATGATGATCGTCGCCGACGCCGGCGCGATGCTGATCCTGACCGGCACCGGCGACGTCCTCGAGCCCGAGGCGGAGGACGGCAATGCGATCGCGGCGATCGGCTCGGGCGGCAATTACGCGCTCGCCGCAGCCCGCGCGCTGGCCGAATATGAGCGCGACCCGGAAAAGCTCGCCCGCCGGGCGATGGCCATCGCCGCCGAAGTCTGCGTGTTCACCAATGACCGCCTGACGGTGGAGACGGTTGAAGGCTGAGCCATCGCGCGGCTAGGCTCCGCTCGTGATCCTCAACCTCAACCGCCGTGCATTTGTCGCCGCCGGGTCCGCGGCCGTCCTGTCCGGCTGCGCAACCACGGCCAACCGGCGCCCGAAGCTTGCCGGCTGCGCACCGCTGCCACCCGTCAAAGTCGATTCCGGCCGGGTGATCCGCACTGTCGCGGGGTTGCGGCCTTACCGGGATTCCGGCTTCGTCGTCCGGCGCGAGCAGCTCGGCGACAAGGCGCTGGTTCACAATTACGGCCATGGCGGCGCCGGCATCACCCTGAGCTGGGGAAGCTCCAAGCTGGCGACCGACCTCGGCCTCGCCGGCCATAGCGGTCCAGTCGCCGTCATCGGCGCGGGGGTCATGGGCCTCAGCACCGCGCGGCTGGCGCAGGAAGCCGGGTTTCCGGTCACGATCTACGCCAAGGACATGCCGCCGCACACGACGTCCAATGTCGCGGGCGGCCAGATTTCGCCGTTCGGTCATTACCGCGAAGAGTCGGTGACGCCCGAATGGCGCCGGCAATTCATGGCCGCGATGGACTATAGCTGGCGGCGCTTCCAGATCATGGTCGGGGACGATTACGGGATCCGCTGGCTGCCGACCTTCGAGCAGCACCGCACAAGCACGCTCGAACCCAATGCGCTCGACCCTTACTGGCCGAATGCGCGGATGCTCCGGCAAAACGAGCATCCGTTTCCGATTGAGAACGTCATCGGCTTTGACACGATGTACGTCGAAACGGGCCGCTATTTGCGCCAGATGATGCTTGATTTTCAGACGGCCGGTGGAGCGATCCGCCAGCGCACGTTCGCGACGCCCCAGGACATCCTCGAGCTCCCGGAAAACTTGGTTTTCAATTGCACCGGCATTGGCTCCCGCGCTTTGTTCAACGATCAGGAACTGCATCCGGTGCGAGGTCAGCTTGCGGTCCTGCTCCCGCAACCTGAAATCGGCTATGCCGCCGCGGGCGAGTGGGGATATATGTTTCCCCGCGCGGACGGCATCCTGCTCGGCGGGACCTTCGAACGGGACATATGGTCGACGACTCCAGAGCCGGCGGCCATCCAGCGCATCCTCGCATCGCACCGCCGCTTCTTCTCGGGATTCCGCTGCGCCGCTTGACCGCGACCAGTGCCCACCGCCGCATTTGCCAAAGCCATTGCCGAGCGGCGATTTTTCATTAGTCTCAACCGAACTGCTCGGGGGTCTTGCTAGGCGCCGCGACCATTCGGGTCGCGGCCGGAAACGGGGGGCACGATGACCAGCTTCATCAAAATTTGCGTCGCGGCGATTCTGTTTGCGCTGGCCTCGCCGGCTTTCGCCCAGGCCACTCGAACCTGGGTTTCCGGAATTGGCGACGACGTCAATCCGTGCAGCCGCACCGCTCCCTGCAAGACATTCGCCGGGGCGATTTCGAAGACGGCGACGAACGGCGAGATCAACGTCCTCGATTCGGGCGGCTTTGGTTCGATCAACATCACCAAGTCGATCACCATCGACGGCGCCGGCGCTCACGCTTCGATCCTCGCGGCCAACGTCAATGGCGTGATCGTCAACGGCGCCGGGATCACGGTCAATCTGCGCAATCTGGTGATCAACGGCGCCGGCTTCACGACCGGCAACGGCATCCGCATCCTTCAGGCGGCGGCGGTCAACATCGACAATGTCACCATTATGAATTTCGGCGGCAGCGGGACCAGTGGCCGCGGCATCACGATCGAAACCAGCACTTCGGGCGTCATGGTCAACGTGTCGAATTCCTCGATTTACAACATGAACAGCCACGGGATTCACTCCGTGCCAACCAGTGGAAATGTTCTCCTGACAGTCGACAACGTGCGGATCGCCCGAGGGACCTTGTCCGGGATTGACGTTCGCGAGCTCACGGCGGCGACGATCAACCGGTCGGCACTGACCGGCAACCGCAACGGTGCGGGGGTGACGCTGGAGCTGTCCTCGGCGACGGCGACGATCAGCAACAGCCTGCTCGCGGGCAACGCGGTCGGTGTCGACCATGGTACCAATATCACCGCGCCCAGCGCCTTCCTTTACGGCAACACCATCACCCGCAACACGGTTTCCGGCCTGCGGATCAACGGCGGCACCATCACTTCGCTTGGCAACAATCTGATTCGTGGCAATGCCGGGAACGAGACACCGACGGTCACGATCGGCACCCAATAGTCACCCGCCCAACTACCCGGCTGCTTGAAGGAATCGGCGCCGCTGCTTGAAGTGCCCAGGCGCGCCTCCAATCTAGCAGTCGATGAACTACCAGTCCCCAATCCCCGAGAGCGGCGGGACCGTCCTCAAGGACAAGCTGACTCCCAAGGCGATCGTCGCCGCGCTCGACGAGCATATCGTCGGCCAGCAGGACGCCAAGAAAGCCGTCGCGGTGGCGCTGCGCAATCGCTGGCGGCGTCAGCAGCTGTCGCCCGAGCTGCGCGACGAGGTCACCCCCAAGAACATCCTGATGATCGGCCCGACCGGCTGCGGCAAGACCGAGATCAGCCGGCGCCTGGCGAAGCTCGCCGACGCTCCGTTCGTCAAGGTCGAGGCGACCAAGTTCACCGAGGTCGGCTATGTCGGCCGCGACGTCGAGCAGATCGCCCGCGACCTGGTCGAGGAAGCGGTCCGGCTCGAGCGCGAGCGGCGGCGCAATGCGGTCAAGGTGGCAGCCGAGGAGGCGGCGATGGAGCGACTGCTCGACGCGCTGACCGGCAAGGGCTCGAGCGAGGCCACGCGGGCCAGCTTCCGCCAGCGATTCGCCGAAGGCACGCTCGCCACCGCCGAAGTCGAAATCGACGTCGACGACGCGCCGGCGATTCCGTTCGAGATCCCCGGCATGGGCGCCCAGATGTTCGACCTGAAATCGATCATGGGCAAGGCGATGGGCAATGCGCCCAAGAAGCGCCGCAAGCTCAAGGTGCCCGAGGCGTTCGCCCGCCTGACCGAGGAGGAGGCCGACCGCCGGCTCGACCCCGACGACGTAAACCGCGCCGCGCTCGCCGACGCCGAGTCCAATGGCATCGTCTTCCTTGATGAGATCGACAAGATCGCGGTCAGCGACATTCGCGGCGGCTCGGTTTCGCGCGAAGGCGTCCAACGCGACCTGCTGCCGCTGATCGAGGGCACGACGGTGGCCACCAAATACGGGCCCATCAAGACCGACCACATGCTGTTCATCGCCTCGGGCGCGTTCCACATGTCCAAGCCCGCGGACCTGCTTCCCGAGCTCCAGGGGCGACTGCCGATCCGGGTCGAGCTGAAGGCGCTGACCCAGGCTGATTTCGTCCGCATCCTGTCGGCGACGCGAGCCAGCCTGACCGAGCAATATCAAGCGCTGCTGGCGACCGAGGGCGTCACCGTCGACTTTACCGACGACGGCATCGAGGCGCTCGCCCGCATCGCCGCCGAGGTCAACGAGGCGGTCGAGAACATCGGCGCGCGGCGGCTGCAGACGGTGATGGAGAAACTGCTCGAGGACATCAGCTTCACCGCCGAGGACCGCGGCGGCGAGACGCTGACGGTCAACGCGGCGTTCGTCGACGCGCAGCTCGCGGGGATTGCCAAGAACGCGGATTTGTCGCGCTACGTGCTGTAGCTATCGCTCCTCCCCATCGCGTCGCGATGGGGAGGGGGACCATTCAGCGAAGACTGAATGGTGGAGGGGTCGACGGCCCCGGCGCAAATTACCCCTCCACCATCGAATCTTCGTTCGATGGTCCCCCTCCCCAGCCAACCGCTGGGGAGGAGCTTGTCTCCCGATACCGCCAAACCAGACCTTGCACGAACGGCGGCCACAGGCTCGTCTCGACCCCGGCGAGGCGGAGGCGATTGGCGGCCCAGCTGTTGCAGGTGCGAATGGCGTTGGCCTTGCCGGTTGCCTGGTAGAACGCGTCGCAGCAGCCGTAGCCGGGCGCGTCGATGCGGTTCGGCGGGCCGCCAAAGTCGGCGCGGATCGCAGCCCACAGGCGGCGGTATTCCTCGGGGCGAAGGCGGATTGCGCGGACCGCGTAGGACCGGTCGGCGACCCACTCGACGTGCATCACGCGCTTGCCGCCGGTCAGCGCCGACCAGACGGTCCTGGGCTTGATGTCGCGCCAGCGCGGAGTCTCGAGATAGACCCGCTCTTCGCCCGACCCGAACGCCACCCATTGCGCCGCGGGATGAGCGGCAGCAAAATCCCGCTTCGGCAGCAATGGTCGCCAGTCGAGACCGCCCGCCACCGCCGGCATGACGATGTCGGCGTGGATACCGTTGTCGGCAAGATAGATGGTGATGCCCTGATCCGGCTCCTGCCAGCCGCGGTTGACCGGGATCAGCGAGCCGAGCAGCGCGGCGAGCAGGTACAGCGCCGAAACCGCGGCGAGCCCGAGCCCGATCCGCCGCGCCCAGCGCATCCACCGCTTCGGTTTTCGCCTTCGACGCGCCACTCCGCCTCCCGCTTGCGACCTTGCCTTGCTGGGCCCGGCTGACTAGATGCCCCGTCGCCGCCTGTTGCGGCAACACGGTCGGGGCGTAGCGCAGCCTGGTAGCGCATCACACTGGGGGTGTGGGGGTCGCTGGTTCGAATCCAGTCGCCCCGACCATGGTGGTTTTCAAGACCATCCCCCAGATGGTCTGAAACGACCATCGTCAGTTGGAAAGATTTGTCTCGCCTATGACCACCCCGCTCCTGATGGCCGCCGCGCCCGCCAACGATATGTCGGCAATCTTCATCGGCATTCTGCCGTGGCTGCTGATCTTCGTCATCTTCTACATGCTGATGATCCGCCCGCAGCAAAAGCGGATGCGGGAGCATCAGGCGACCATCGCCGCGGTCAAGAAGGGCGATGAGGTGATCACCGGCGGCGGCATCCGCGGCCGCGTGACCAGGGTGATGGACGAGGATGTCGAGGTCGAGATTGCGACCGGCACCAAGGTCAAGGTGGTCAAGGCGACCCTCAGCCACGTCGTCACCAAGCCCGGCAAGCCGGCC
Source organism: uncultured Sphingomonas sp. (assembly GCA_964430865.1). Lineage (GTDB taxonomy): Bacteria > Pseudomonadota > Alphaproteobacteria > Sphingomonadales > Sphingomonadaceae > Sphingomicrobium. Next base: position 147,363 of record CAYSHL010000002.1, on the reverse strand, counting down.
AACGATTAGGCCGCGGCCGAATGCTCGACTTTCCCCGCTGGAAGATCTGGGCGGTCTCGCTGACCGTCGCGATCGGCATATTGTTCGCCGTCCCGAGCCTGATCGCCGGCACTCCGCTTAAAGACAAATGGCCGAGCTGGCTCCCGAGCGCGCAGATCAGCCTTGGCCTTGACCTCTCGGGCGGCAGCCAGCTGCTACTCGAAGCCGACTCCGTCGACGCCGCCAAGACGCGACTGGCGGCGATGGAGGACACGGTCTCCACCGAGCTCCGCCGGGCCAAGCCCCGCATCGAAATTGGCGACATCTCGACGGCCGGCGGCCGGCTGTCGTTCATGGTTCGCGACCCGACCAAGGTCGACGCCGCGGTCGAGCGGCTGCGCACCCTGACCCGGCCGGTCGCCCTGACCGGAGCGCGCGACTGGGACGTCGCCGTCGTCGATTCGACCCGGGTTGTGCTGACTCCGACGAAATCGGGCTCGGCCAAGGCGCTGCGCGACGCGATGACCGTCGCCCGCGATGTCGTCCGCCGCCGCATCGACCCGCAGGGCACCAAGGAAGTCACGGTCATCAACCAGGGCGAGCGCCGGATCCTGGTCCAGGTGCCCGGGGTCGAGGATCCCGAGGCATTGAAGGCGCTGATCGGCCAGACCGCCCGGCTCGAGTTCAAGCTGGTTGATCTGACCGCAGATCAGGCCCAGGTCGCGCAGGGGCGAGCCCCGGCCGGAAGCCAGGTGCTGCCGATGGCCGATGGCAGCGGCGCGATGGCGGTCAAGCGACGCGTGATGGTCTCCGGCGACCAGCTGACCGACGCCAAGCAGACCTTCGATCAGGACGGGCAGCCGGTCGTCTCGATCACTTTCAACGGCGCCGGCGCGAAGCGTTTCGGGCGGGTCACGCAAGAGAATGTCAACAAGCCGTTCGCCATCATCCTCGACGAGAAGATCCTGTCGGCGCCCAACATCAACGAGCCGATCCTCGGCGGCCAAGCGCAGATCAGCGGCAATTTCACCGTCGAGTCGGCCAATGCGCTCGCCATCTCGCTTGCCTCGGGCAAGCTGCCGGTCAAATTGAACGTCATCGAGGAGCGGACCGTCGGCCCCGAGCTGGGCAAGGATTCGATCCGCAAGGGGACCATCGCCAGCATTGTCGCGACGCTGGCGGTGATCGGGTTCATGCTGATCACCTACGGCCGCTTCGGGGTCTATGCGACCGTCGGCCTGCTGGTGAACGCGCTGATGATCCTCGGCATCATGGCAATCTTCGGCGCGGCTTTGACACTGCCCGGAATCGCCGGCTTCGTGCTCACCATCGGCGCCGCGGTCGACGCCAACGTGCTGATCAACGAGCGTATCCGCGAGGAACAGAGGCGCGGCCGCAAGATCCTCGATTCGATCGAGACCGGTTACAAGGAGGCCTCGACCGCGATCTTCGACGCCAACATCACCAACGTCATCGCCGCCGCGCTGATGTGGTATTTCGGCTCCGGGCCGATCCGCGGCTTCGCGGTGGTGCTGATGATCGGCATCGTCACTTCGGTGTTCACCGCCGTCAGTTTCACCCGAATGCTGGTCGCGCTGTGGGTTCGCCGCAAGCGGCCCCGCGTCCTTCACATCTAAGGCTGATCGATGAAGCTGCTGAAGCTGGTTCCCGACAACACCAACATTGACTTCATGGCGTGGCGCAACGTCGCCTTGGTCCTGTCGATCATCGTCACCGTCGCCAGCCTGGTGGTGGTCGGAGTGCGCGGCCTCAACCTCGGCGTCGATTTCGTCGGCGGGCAGATGATCCGCACCACATTCGCGCAGCCGGTCGACGTCGACCAATTGCGCAGCCGCGTCGGTGCGCTCAACCTCGGCGACGCGAGCATCCAGGAATCGGGCGGCCCGAGGACCTACCAGATCCGGCTCCCCAAGCCCGAGGGCGGGGAGGCGGCCGCCAACCGCGCTGCGTCACAGGTCCGGGCGATGGTCGAGCGAAGCTATCCCGGGGCACGCGTCGACGCGGTCGAAACGGTGTCTGGAAAGGTCAGCGAGGAGCTGGCGCTCGACGGCGCTCTGGCGATCACCTTGGCGATGCTGGGGATCGCGATCTACATCTGGTTCCGCTTCGAATGGCAATTCGGCGTCGGGGCCCTGGTCACTTTGTTCCACGACGTCAGCCTGATCTTCGGCTTCCTCTCGGTGACCCAGCTGCAGGTCGACCTCAACATCGTCGCCGCTTTCCTCGCGATCGTCGGCTACTCGCTCAACGACACCGTGGTGATCTACGACCGGATCCGGGAGAATTTGCGCAAATACCGCAAAATGGGGATTATCCCGCTCCTCAACCTGTCGCTGAACGAAACCCTGTCGCGGACGCTCGTCACCTCGATTTCGATCATGCTGGCCTTGGCGATGCTGCTGATCTTCGGCCCCGACGTGATCTTCGGCCTGACGCTCGCGGTCCTGCTTGGCACTTTCATCGGCACCTATTCGTCGATCTACATCTCGGCGCCGATGCTGACCTGGCTCGGCCTCAAGCCCGACAGCTTCCTCGTGGTCGACGAGAAAGGCCTGCCGGAGCCGCAAGAAGCCTGATGCTCCACCGGACATTGGGCGTTCATCTGCCGCTTGCCATCTCGCGGCTTGGCCTTCGCCGGGGGCCACGCTAAGAGGTCGCCATGTCCAAAATCACACGTAGCGCCGCGGCGCTGATCGCCTGTGCGCTCGTCGTTCCAGCTGCCGGCTGCGCCGGTAACAAGAACGCCGCTGACACCCCCTATGTCGCCCGCGACGTCAACACCCTCTACGACCTCGCCAAGCGGCGCATGGACAGTGGCCGCTACGAGGAATCGGCGAAGCTGTTCGACGAAGTCGAGCGCCAGCATCCCTATTCGGTGTGGGCCCGCCGCGCCCAGCTGATGAGCGCCTTCAGTTACTATCTCGCCCGCAAATATCCCGAGGCGGTCAGCTCGGCGCGCCGCTTTCTCACCATCCACCCAGGCAACAAGGAAGCGCCCTACGCCCACTATCTGGTGGCGATGAGCCATTACGAGCAGATGGAGGACGTGACCCGCGACCAGCGGATTACCCAGCAGGCGGCCGACGCCTTCGGCGAGCTCGTCCGGCGTTACCCCGAAAGCCGCTACGCCGCCGACGCCCGGGTCAAGCTCGACCTCATCAACGACCATCTCGCCGGCAAGGAGATGGAGATCGGGCGCTTCTACCAGCGGTCGGGCAATTGGCTCGCGGCGACCAACCGGTTCCGAGTCGTGGTCGACAAGTATCAGACCACCAGCCACACCCCCGAGGCGCTCCACCGCCTGGTCGAATGCTATCTCGCGCTTGGCATTCCGGTCGAGGCCCGCAAAGCCGCCGTCGTACTCGGCGCCAACTATCCGCAGAGCGCCTGGTACCGGCGCGCCTACCGGCTGATTTACTACAAAGAGCCGCGGGACAAGCTTCAGAGCAGCTGACCGATATGGCGGGTGTGTCGAAGCCGTGCTGAGACAGCTCGCGATCCGGGATGTGGTGCTGGTTGACCGGCTCGAGCTCGAATTCGAGCCCGGCCTCGGCGTCCTCACCGGCGAGACCGGCGCCGGCAAGTCGATCCTGCTCGATGCACTGGGCCTGGCGCTGGGCGCCCGCGCCGATGCCGGACTGGTCCGCCACGGCCAGGAAGCGGCGTCGGTCTCCGCCGAGCTGGACATGCCGAGCAACCACTCGGTCCACGCCTTGCTCGCCGAACATGGCCTCGAAACCGAGCCCGGCGAGCTGCTGCTTATTCGCCGCACCTTGAAAGCCGACGGCGGCAGCCGGGCGTTCGCCGGCAGTACTCCGGTCTCTGCCGCGGTGCTGCGCGACATCGCCGCCGTCAGCGTCGAGGTCCACGGCCAGCACGACGACCGCGGCCTGCTCAACCCCAAGGGCCACCGCGAGCTGCTCGACGCGTTCGGCCGGATCGATTCGGGACCGGTCGCCGCCGCCTGGGCCGAGGTCACCCGCATCGAGCAGGAGCTCGGCCAGGCCCGGGCCGCTGCCGCCGATGCGGAGCGCGACCGCGACTGGCTGGCCCACGCCTCGGCGGAGATCGAGGCGCTGGCGCCCGAGGCGGGCGAGGAGACCCGGCTGGCCGAGGAGCGCTCGGCGATGCAGGCCGGAGCCAAGGCGGGCGAGGCGCTGACCGGCCTCGACGAATTGCTTGGCGGCTCCGATGGCGCGCTGGCGAAACTACGGCTCGCGGCGCGGCGGATCGAGCGCGGCGCAGCCGACCACCCACTGCTGGCCGAGGCTCTGGCATCGCTCGACCGGGCGTTGATCGAAGCCTGTGAAGGCGAGGACAGGATCGCCCGCGCAGCGGACGCGCTGGCGTTCGACCCGGCTCGGCTCGAAGCGGTCGAGGCGCGGCTGTTCGAAATTCGCGCGCTCGCCCGCAAGCACCGCGTCGAGGCCGATGCTCTGAATGCGCTCGGCGAGCAGATGCGCGGCCAGCTGGCGTTGATCGAGCAGGGCGGCGAGCGCATTGCTCAACTCGACGAGGATTTGCTCGCCGCGCGCGAGGCCTATTCGCGGGCGGCCGAGGCTTTGAGCGCGGCGCGCCACGCCGCCGCCACCGCCCTCGACTCCGCCATGGCCGCCGAACTGGCGCCGTTGAAGCTCGATTCCGCCCGCTTCCGAACCGCCATCGCTTCGGCCGAGCCGGGACCGTCGGGCACCGACCGGGTCGAGTTCGAAGTCTCGACCAACCCCGGCGCTCCGTTTGGGCCGCTGACCCGGATCGCCAGCGGCGGCGAGCTGTCGCGGTTCATCCTCGCGCTGAAGGTCGCGCTGGCCGAAGCCGGCACCGCCTCGACGATGATCTTCGACGAGATCGACCGCGGCGTCGGCGGGGCGGTGGCGAGCGCGATCGGCGAGCGCCTGGCAAGGCTGGCGCGGGATTCACAGGTGCTGGTCGTCACCCATTCGCCCCAGGTCGCGGCCCGCGCCACCCACCATTACCGGATCGAGAAAGTCCACGGCCCCGACGGCGCCCGCACTTTGGTCCGCCGCCTCGACGAGACCGAGCGCCGCGAAGAGATCGCCCGCATGCTGTCCGGCGCCGCGGTCACCGACGAGGCCCGCGCCCAGGCCGCCCGGCTGCTGGAGGCCGCGTGACCGCTTACGTCGCGCTGCTGCGGGCTGTGAATGTCGGTGGGACGGGCAAGCTGCCGATGGCCGATCTGAAGAAGATCGCGGAGGACCTTGGCTTTGGAGATCCGCGCACCTTTATCGCCAGCGGCAACCTCGTCTTCACCAGCGGCAAGACCGAGGCGGAGGTGCGCAGGGCGCTCGAGCAGGCGCTCGAAAAGCACATGGGCAAGCCGGTCGGAATCCTCGTCCGGACCGCAAAGGAGGTGGCGGCGGTCGCCGACGCCAACCCGTTCAAGGATTCGCCGCCCAACCGGGTGCTGGCGATCTTCCTCCCCGACAAGCCGGGCAAGGATGCGCTCGACGATGTCCGCGGCCGGCAGGACGAGCGGATCGCGATTGGAAAGCGCGAAATCTACATCGACTATGGCGAGCTCGGGGCAGGCCGGTCCAAACTCGGGATCCCCGCCGCTGCCAAGGGCACCGCGCGCAATATGAACAGTGTCGCCAAGCTCGCCGAGATGGCTAAGGAGCTCAAATGACGCGCGAGACACAGGTCGGCTTGAAGTTCGGCGATGAAGAGCTGGAAGGCGTGCTGGTCGCTCGCCGCGACCACGCCCGGCGCCCAGGAGTAATCCTGTTCCCGACGGTGATGGGGGTCTCCGAGCTCGAGCTCGGCTTCGCCCGCCAGCTGGTCCATCTCGGCTACACCGGCTTCGTCGCCGATTTGTTCGGCAAGAAATTTCGCGGCGCTCCGCGCGACGTAATGATGGACGAGCTGAAGCGCCTGCGCAGCGACCGCGCGAGCCTTCGCGAGCGGCTGCTCGCGGTGCTCGAAAGCGCGCGCGGCCAGGAGGCCATCGAACGGGACCGGATCGTTGCTATCGGCTATTGCTTCGGCGGCCAGTGCGCGCTGGACCTGGCGCGCAGCGGCGCCGACATCGCCGGCGTCGCGAGCTTCCACGGCCTGCTCGACCCGCCCGGCCTCCCGTCGCAGCCGATCAAGGCCAAGGTTGTCGCCTTCCACGGCTGGGACGATCCGATGGCCCCGCCCGAAGCCGTCGTCGCGCTCGGCCACGAGCTGACCCAAGCCGGCGCCGACTGGCAGATCCACGCCTTCGGCCATGTCGCGCACGGCTTCACCAACCCCGGCGCGAAGGGGGCGGTGCCGGGCGTCCTCTACAACGAGCTCGCCGCCGAGCGGTCATGGACCTCGCTGATCAGCTTCCTCGAGGAATTGTTCGGCTGAGATGGCGCGGAAGGTGACCGAAGCCGAGGCGGCCGACCGGCTGACGTGGCTGGCTGCGGAGATCGCCCGGCACGACCGGCTGTACCATGACCAGGACCAGCCCGAGATCAGCGACTCAGAATATGACGCGCTCATCCGCGAGAATGCGGCGCTCGAGAAGCAATTCCCGAAGCTTGTTCGCGCCGACTCACCGTCGCAGCGGCTCGGCGCCGCGCCGACCACGGCCCTGGCCAAGGTCGCCCATGCGCGGCCGATGCTCAGCCTGGACAACGCCTTCTCCGACGAAGCAGTGGTCGAGTTCGTCGGCCGCGTCCGGCGCTTCCTGGCGCTTGCCGCGGACGAACCGGTGGCGATCACCGCCGAGCCCAAGATCGACGGGCTGTCCTGCTCGCTGCGTTACGAGGCCGGCGAGCTGGTGCTGGCGGCGACTCGCGGCGATGGAACGGTCGGCGAGGACGTGACGCCGAATGTCCGCACGATCGCCGACATCCCGCAGCGGATCGCCCGCGCTCCCGACGTGCTCGAAGTGCGCGGCGAGGTCTACATGTCGAAGGCCGATTTCGCCGCGCTCAACGAACGCCAGCAGGCGACCGCCGGCAAGATTTTCGCCAACCCGCGCAACGCCGCGGCGGGCTCGCTTCGCCAGAAGGACCCAAGCATCACCGCCGCCCGGCCGCTGCGCTTCTTCGCTCACGGCTGGGGTGAGTTGTCCGAGCCGCTTGCCGATACGCAGCTTGCCGCGATGGAGCGGATTGCCGGCTTCGGCCTGCCGGTCCCCGACTTGCTCAGCCGCTGTGACAGCATCGCGGCCATGCTGACCCACTACGCAGCCATCGAGCAGGCCCGCGCCGACTTGCCGTTCGATATCGATGGAGTCGTCTACAAGATCGACCGGCTCGACTGGCAGGAGCGGCTCGGCCAGGTCGCACGCTCGCCGCGCTGGGCGCTGGCGCACAAATTTCCCGCTGAGAAAGCCGAGACGACGCTCGAGGCGATCGACATCCAGGTCGGCCGCACCGGCAAGCTGACTCCGGTCGGCCGATTGAAGCCGGTTGGGGTCGGCGGGGTGATCGTCGCCAACGTCACGCTCCACAATCGCGACGAGATCGCCCGGCTCGGCCTTCGGATCGGCGACCGTGTCCGCATCCAGCGTGCCGGCGACGTCATCCCGCAGGTGATCGACAATTTGACGGCGGACGAAGCGCGCCCGCCCTACACATTCCCCGACCATTGCCCGGAGTGCGGCAGCGAAGCCGTTGCGGCCGAGGGCGAGGTCGACGTCCGTTGCACCGGCGGCCTCGTCTGCCCCGCGCAGCGCTTCGAGCGGCTCAGGCACTTCGTTTCGCGCGGAGCGCTCGACATCGAAGGGCTGGGCGAGAAATCGATCGCCGAGTTTATCGAGCTCGGCTGGCTCGGCTCGCCCGCCGACATCTTCCGGCTGCACGGCTACCGCGACGATTTGATCGGACGCGAGGGGTGGAAGGAGAAATCGGTCGAGAATCTGCTCGCCGCGATCGACGCGAAGCGCGAACCGGACCCGGCCCGCTTGCTGTTCGGGCTCGGCATCCGCCACGTCGGCATCGTCACCGCCAAGGATCTGTTCCGCTGCTTCGGGACGATCGACGAGCTGCGCCGGGTCGCGACGTCCAACAACGCGCAAGCCGAATTGGCATCGGTCGAAGGCGTCGGACCGGTCGTCGCCGAGGCACTGGTCGATTTCTTCCACGAGCCGCACAACCGCGAGGTGCTCGACGACCTGCTCGGTCAAGTCCGGCCAAAGCCGTTCGTCAGTTTGGCTCGCCAGACCGAGTGGAGCGGCAAAACGATCGTCTTCACCGGCAGCCTCGAGACGATGAGCCGCGACGAAGCCAAGGCCCAGGCCGAGCGGCTCGGGGCGCGCGCCGCGGGCTCGGTCAGCGCCAACACCGACCTGGTCGTCGCCGGGCCGGGCGCCGGCTCGAAGCTCAAGAAAGCCGAGGAGCTCGGAATCCGCGTGATCGGCGAGGAAGAATGGGCGAGCATCGTCGCCGAGGCGGCGGGAGGTAAAAAATGAGCGCCACTGCCTCGCTGCTGCTGCTGGCGAGCAGCGTTCAACCGGTGAAGCTCACCGATATCCGCCTGCACCTGTTCTACGAATCGAGCGGTCGCCTGTCGCCTGACCTTAGCCAGCAGCCGGACTTTGCCGGATGGAACGTCATTATTGGCGAAGGAAGCGCAGAAGAGCCGGCGAACGACTTGATGGTCGTCTCCGAACTGCAAAGCCCGGTCGAGCAGCACACCGACACGCCACTTAAAGTCCGGGTAACCGACGGCAAAGGCAAAGTGCTAGCGTCCCGGCGGTTCGACAGTATCCTGATCACCGCAAAGGGCAGGGCCTATTTGCCGCTGTGGGTTCCGAATGCGGGATGCGCCGGCAAGCTGACGGTCCGGGTCCAGTTTGGGTCGCAGCGCAGGGTGGAGGTGCTCGAACTCCACTGCGGCGAATGAGCAGGGGCGGTCGAGCGAGTTGAGAGGGGATTGCATGAAACGTCTGGTCATGACCGCGGCGGCGGTCGCTTTTTCTGCCGTGGCGCAGGCTCAGTCGGCACCGATGCCGCCGGTCGCGGCCCAAAAGCCCTACACGGTGAAGGGCCCGCTCGAACGCAACGACGAATATTACTGGCTGCGCGACGACACCCGCAAATCGCCCGAGATGCTCGCCTATCTCAATGCTGAGAACGCCTATGCGGACGCCGTGCTGGCGCCGCTCAAGCCGCTCGAGGACAAGCTTTATTCGGAGATCGTCGGGCGCATCAAGCAGGACGATTCCAGCGTCCCGGTGCGCGAGCGCGGCTATTATTATTACACCCGGTTCGAGGTCGGCGCCGACTATCCATTGGTCGCCCGCCGCAAGGGCAGCCTGAAGGCGCCCGAGCAGGTGATGCTCGACCAGCCGGCGATGGCCAAGGGCCACGGTTTCTTCGCCGTCAGCGATTGGGATGTCAGCCAGGACAACCGGCTGCTTGCCCATGCCGAGGATGTCGTCGGGCGCCGCCAGTACAAGCTGAAGGTCAAGGACCTCGCGACCGGCAAGGCGCTTGCCGACGTCGTCGAGAACGTCGAACCGAACCTCGTCTGGGCGGACGACAACCGCACCATTTTTTACGTCGAAAAGGACCCTGTGACCCTGCTCAGCAAGCGCGTGAAGGCGCACGTGCTCGGCACCGCCGCCTCGGCCGATCGCCTGGTCTATGAGGAAAAGGACGACAGCTTCTACATGGGCGTCGGCCGTACCAGCGACGACAAGTTCATCTGCATCTACCTGCAGAGCACCGTCAGCAACGAGCAGCGCTGCGCCAGCGCGGCCAGCCCGGGACAATTCGCGCTGGTTGCCCGCCGCGAACGCGACTTCCTCTACGGTGCCGATCATGTCGGCGATCGCTGGGTGATCCGGACCAACTGGAACGCGCCCAATTACCGGCTGATGACGGTGAGCGACAGCGCGGCCGCCGGCGGCAGGGGCGCCTGGACCGACCTCGTCCCGCACGATCCCAAGGTGTTCATCGAAGACTTCCAGCCATTCAACCGGTTCATCGGCATCGAGGAGCGCGCCGGCGGCAACAAGCGCCTTCGATTGCTCGCCAATAACGGCCGGAGCAGCCTCGTCAGCTCCGACGAGGCGGCTTACAGCATGAGCCTCGACGACAATCGCGAGGTCGCCAGCACCAGGCTTCGCTACACCTACGATTCGCTGACCACTCCGAAAATCACCTACGAGGTGGATTCACGGACCGGAGCGCGGACCGTCCTCAAGCGCACTCCATCACCCAATTACGATCCCGCGAATTATGTCACCGAGCGGGTTTGGGCGCCGGCTCGCGACGGCACCAAAATCCCGGTGTCGCTGGTCTATCGCAAGGGTTTCCGGCGCGACGGCACCGCGGCGATGCTGCAATATGGCTACGGCAGCTACGGGTCGTCGACGGACCCCGCGTGGAGCCCGCAATTCCCGAGCCTGGTCGACCGCGGCATGGTCTATGCGATCGCGCACGTCCGCGGCGGTCAGGAGATGGGCCGCGCCTGGTACGATCAGGGCCGCTTGCTCAACAAGAAAAACAGCTTCACCGACTTCATCGACGTCACCCGTTTTCTGACCAACCAGGGCTATGCGGCCAGGGACCGCGTCGCGGCGAGCGGCGGCAGCGCCGGCGGGCTGCTGATGGGGGCGGTCGCGAACATGGCTCCGCAGGATTACCGGGTGATCGTCAGCCAGGTGCCGTTCGTCGACGTCGTGACGACGATGCTCGACGCGTCGATCCCGCTGACGACCAACGAATATGACGAATGGGGCAACCCGGCGCAGCGCGAATTCTACGACTATTTGCTGACCTACTCGCCGTACGACCAAATCCGCCCGCAGGCCTATCCGGCGATGTTCGTCGGCACCGGCCTGTGGGACAGCCAGGTGCAATATTACGAGCCGGCCAAATATGTCGCGCGGCTGCGCGCCACCAAGACCGACAACAATCCCTTGCTGTTCCGGGTCGAGATGGAGGCCGGGCACGGCGGCAAGTCCGGGCGCTTCCGGCGCTACCGCTCGATCGCCGAATATTATGCGTTCATGCTCAGCCAGCTGGGAGTCACGGACGCGCCGCCGCCAGAACCAGCACCGGCCACTCGCCCGCGCGACGGTGAGCGAGGCTGAGGCCGAGCTTGCCATAGGCGCCGATGACGGCGTCGGCCTGCGTGTCGAGCAGGCCGGCGAGTATGACGGTGCCGCCGGGGGCGAGCGCGGCTGCAAAACCCGGTGCGAGCTCGATCAACGGTTCGGCGAGGATGTTGGCGACAATCAGGTCGAACGGCGCTCGCACGGCGACGAGCGGTGAATCCATTCCGTCGGCCACCGCGAGCAGCAGCTCGCCAGCCGCATGACCGAGTTTGACCCCATTGATCGCCGCATTGTCGCGCGCGACCTCGATCGCCACCGCATCGACGTCGGTCGCGATGCATCGCGAGTCGCGCCATAGCGCCAGCGCGGCGAATGCCAGCAGGCCGGTGCCGGTGCCGATGTCGGCGATATTGCCGAACCGCCGCCCGTCACGCTCGAGGCCGTCGAGCGCCTCGAGGCATCCCGATGTGGTTGCGTGCTGGCCGGTTCCGAACGCCAGACTGGCGTCGATCTCGAACGCGACGCTGCCGGGCGGCGCGGCTCCGCGATGGGTCGGCGTGTGGACGAAAAAGCGGCCGGCCCGGATCGGCTGCAGGCCCGACTGGCTCATCGCCACCCAATCGTCCTCGCCGAGCTGCTCAAGCCGCGCCTCGCCGCAACCAAGGCGGGCGAGCGCTTCCAGCACCTCGGCCGACGGCTGCTTGTCGAAATAAGCGTGCAGCAGCCATTCGTTCGGCCGCGCGGGATCCGGCTCGTCGGCGACCAGTACCGGCTGCGAATCGCCGAACGGCAAAATCTCGTGGGCGTCGGGTAGCGATTCGGCCTGGACTCGGGTGCAGGGCAGGGTCGCCCGCCAGCTCACCGCCGGACCCTAGCGCACATAGCTGGCGCCGTTGACGTCGATCACGCTGCCGGTCGCCGAGCCTGGCGCATCGACCGCCAGCCAGCGGATCGCCTCCGCCACCTCGTCGGTCGTCGCGACGCGGCCCAACGGGATGTCGGCGACGATCGCCGCGCCGCCGCGGCCGGCGAGATATTCGTCGGTCATCTCCGACACGGTGAATCCCGGGGCGACGGCAAAGGCCAGGATCCCCTCGGCCGCATAGCCGCGGGCGATGGTCTTGGTCATGCCGATGATCGCCGCCTTGGAGGCCGCGTAATGCCAGTGCTGGGGCGAATCGCCGCGGTAGGCGGCGCGGCTGGCGACGTTGACGATCCTCCCGCCGCCTCCGCGCTTGCGGAAGTGGCCGATCGCGAGCCGGCAGAGGTCGGCGGGAGCCTGGAGGTTGATCGCCAGCATCCGCGCCCAGGCACCGTGCCATTCCTCGTCCGGTGCGTCGTCGGCGACCGCTTCGTAAATGCCGGCGTTGTTGACCAGCGCGTCGATCCGCCCGCCGAGCCGGTCGAGAGCAGCCTCCCACAGCAACCGCGGGGCGTCGGGATCGGCAAGGTCACCGGCGAGCAGGTCGCCGTCGCCGCGAGTCGAATGGCCGGCGACATTGTGGCCGGTGGATTTCAGAAGATCATAGGCCGCCGCGCCGATCCCGCGGCTCGCTCCGGTGACGAGGACGTTCATCGGCCCGCTCTGTCATTGCGAGCGTAGCGAAGCAATCCAGAGCTGGATTGCCGTGTCGCTACTCCTCGCAATGACGCCTACGCGGCGATGCCGTTGACGAATTCCTTGGTCGTCGACTTGAAGTCGGAGATCTGCTCGCTGAATCGGCCGAAGCCGTGCTCGACCTCGTCGATGTCCTTGGCGACATTCTCGGTGTCGGAGCGGATCGCGGCAATCGTCGAGCTCATCGAATCGGCCGCGAGCGCGGTCTCGTCGACGGCCGCGGTGATCATCGTCACCGTCTGCGCCTGCAACTCCATCGCCTCGCGGATTCGGTCGGCCGAGGTCTGGACCTCCTCGACGGTGCCCTGGATCGAACTGTTAGCCTCGACCGTCTGGCGAGTCGCCTGCTGAATCGCGGTGATCTTGTTGGTGATGTCGTCGGTCGCGCGGGCGGTCTGGCTGGCGAGGCTCTTCACTTCCTGCGCGACGACCGCGAAGCCGCGGCCGGCATCGCCGGCGCGAGCCGCTTCGATGGTCGCGTTCAACGCCAGCAGATTGGTCTGGCCGGCAATGTCGCGGATCAGGCTGAGGATGGATTCGATCGCTTCGACATGGCTCGACAGCGCCTGGCTGACCTTGACCGCTTGCTCGGCCTGGCCGCCGGCCCGGATGGCGACGTCGGCGGCGGTCTCGACTTCGGTCCGAGCGTCCTCGATCGCCCGGATCAGCCCGGCGGCGGTCTGCGCGGCTTCGCGCATCGCAATCGCCGATTGCTCGGCGGCGGCGGCGACTTCGCTGGTCTTGCCGAGCATTCCGCGAGCCGAGGCGGCGGTCGCGCGGGTGCGGTCGGTCAGCGCTTTCGACTGCTCGGTGCTGGCCCGGACGAGGTCGGCGACGCGGCGCTCGAACTGCTCGCTCTGCCGGCCGCGCTCGTCGGCGGCCTCATTGGCTTCGAGCAGCGCGATCTGGGCGAGGATGATGTCGAGGCTGAAGCTCATCATCCGGTGGAAGGCGTCGATCGCCGCGAGACGTTCATCGGCGCGGCCGGCGAAGCAATCGTCGAAGCCGCGGATGACGTCCTTGACCATGCGCGCCCGGGCGGCGGTGAATGCCGGAACGCTGCGCTTGGCGGCGAACATCTTCAGGCCCTGGTCGGCGACCGAGCGGACCCAGGCTTCATCGATCGGCTGGATGAAATAGCGGACATCGAGGCAGCCAATATCTTCGCCGAAATGGCTTCGAGCGGCGGCCTCGATGACTGGGCCGGCGTCATTCCACAGCTGTCGTAGGGACGCCTCGAAGCGGCCCTCGTCGCCGTAGGACGCGATCCGCGCCGCCACCTGCTCGTCGGTCAGGCGCTGCAGATGTCCAATATCGCCGCTCATTCCTCGGGTCTCCGTCCGCCGCTTGGCGCCATAATTTGTTGGCTGCCGCTTGTGCTCCGACAATGGTTAAGGCGGGGTTAGGGGGAGGGACCATTCTTGCCTCCGAACGGGCGGAGCCCTAAGCGGTTCTCGGCCGGCGCGGGTCCCCTTGTCGCCGGCTCGTCAAGCTGAACCGGAAAGGCGCGCCACCTATGGCCACCGAACGTCCCCGACCCTTATCGCCGCACCTGTCCGTCTGGCGTTGGGGCCCGGGAATGCTGATTTCGATCCTTCACCGAATGACCGGCGTGGCGGTCGCGATCGGTGGGCTGGCGATGCTCACCTGGTGGCTGATGGCGATCGCCGGCGGCGCCGACGCATATGCCGATTTCGACACGGCGGTGAGGCATCCGCTCGGCATCATTGTCCTGGTCGGCCTGACCTGGGCCTTCTTTCAGCATCTGCTGTCGGGCGTCCGCCATTTGGTGATGGACACCGGCGCGGGCTTCGAGCTCGACACCAACAAGCGCTTCGCATTGCTGACCCTGGTCGGTTCGCTGCTGCTGACGCTGGCGATCTGGGTGCCGGTGCTTGGAGACCTGCTGTGAGCGTCGGCGAAAGCGCGACCCCGCTGGGCAAGGTCCGCGGCCTCGGCTCGGCGCGCGAGGGCGGCGAGCATTGGCTTGCCGAGCGGGTGACCAGCGCTGCTCTGCTGCTGCTCGGGTCCTGGCTGATCGCGTCGCTGCTGTTCCTGCCGTCGCTCGACCAGCGCACGCTCGCCGAATGGCTCGCCGCGCCGAGCGGGGCGGTGCCGATGGCGCTGTTCGTGGTCGCCTCGTTCATCCATGCGCTCGACGGGATGAAGGTGATCGTCGACGATTATGTCCACGACGAAGGCAACCGCTTCGCGCTCAACACGCTGCTGCTGTTCCTCGCCGTCGGCGGAGCATCGCTGGCCTTGTTCGCGCTCGGCCGCATCGCCTTCGGGGGCGCCGCTTGAGCAAGTACCAGATCATCGACCATGTCTATGACGTGGTCGTGGTCGGCGCCGGCGGGGCGGGTCTTCGGGCGACGATGGGCGCGGCCGAGAAGGGGTTGAAGACCGCCTGCATCACCAAGGTCTTCCCGACCCGCAGCCACACCGTCGCCGCGCAGGGCGGGATCGCCGCCAGCCTCGGCAACATGGGCCCGGATCACTGGACCTGGCACATGTACGACACGGTCAAGGGCTCCGACTGGCTCGGCGACCAGGACGCGATCGAATATCTGTGCCGCGAGGCGCCGGCCGCGGTTTACGAGCTTGAGCATGCCGGCCTGCCGTTCAGCCGCACCGCTGACGGCCGCATCTACCAGCGCGCGTTCGGCGGAATGACCCAAAACATGGGCGAGGGGCCGGCCGCCCAGCGGACCTGCGCCGCGGCCGACCGCACCGGCCATGCGATGCTGCACACGCTCTACCAGCAGAGCCTCAAATATGACGCCGACTTCTTCATCGAATATTTCGCGCTCGACCTGATCATGAAGGACGGGGCCTGCGTCGGCGTCGTCGCATTGTGCCTCGACGACGGCTCGGTGCACCGCTTCAGCGCCCAGGCGGTGGTGCTCGCGACGGGCGGCTACGGGCGCTGCTATTTCTCCGCGACGTCGGCGCACACCTGTACCGGCGACGGCAATGCGATGGTGCTCCGCGCCGGACTGCCGCTCCAGGACATGGAGTTCGTCCAATTCCACCCGACCGGAGTTTATGGCGTCGGGGTGCTGATCACCGAAGGCGCCCGCGGCGAGGGCGGCTATTTGACCAACAGCGAGGGCGAGCGTTTCATGGAGCGCTACGCTCCGTCGGCAAAAGATCTCGCGTCGCGCGACGTCGTCTCACGCTCGATGGCGATGGAAATCCGCGAGGGCCGCGGGGTGGGCGAGCACAAGGACCACATCTTCCTCCACCTCGACCATATCGACGCCAAGATCCTCGCCGAGCGGCTGCCGGGTATCACCGAGACGGCGATGACCTTCGCCGGCGTCGACCTGACGCGCCAGCCGATCCCGGTCGTCCCGACCGTCCACTACAATATGGGCGGAATCCCGACCAATTATCACGGCGAAGTCGTCACCCTTCGCGGCGGCAATCCGGAGACCATCGTCCCGGGCCTGTTCGCGGTCGGCGAGGCGGCCTGCGTCAGCGTCCACGGCGCCAACCGCTTGGGCTCCAACAGCCTCATCGACCTCGTCGTGTTCGGCCGCGCCGCGGGCCTCCGCCTGGCCGAGGTGGTGAAGACCGGGGCGCTTCGGGAACGGATGCCGAAAGAAGCCGGCGAGCTCGCCCTCGAGCGTCTCGACCGCTTCCGCAACGCCGACGGCGGCAGCCCGACCGCCGTTATCCGCGAGCAGATGCAACGAACTATGCAGGCCGATTGCGCGGTGTTCCGGACCGAGGCGACGCTTGCGGAAGGAATCACCAAGATCGACCAGATATTCGCCCGCATGGCCGACGTTAAGGTCACCGATCGAAGCCTGATCTGGAACAGCGATTTGGTCGAGACGCTCGAGCTCGACAATTTGCTCGCCCAGGCGGTGGTGACGATGCATTGCGCCGCCAACCGTAAGGAAAGCCGCGGCGCCCACATGCGCGAGGATTTTCCGGAGCGGAACGACGGCGAGTGGATGAAGCACACCGTCGCCTGGTTCGAGGGCTGGGGAGGCAAAAGCGGCGGCGTCCGCGTCGACTACCGCCCGGTCCACGAGTTCACGCTGACCGACGAAACCCCCTACATCCAGCCCAAGGCCCGCGTCTATTGAGCGCTGCGGGGCACCCACTCACTGCCGCTGTTGGGGAATTCGCGCGGCTCGGCTAGACGCTGGGCAATGACCGACGCCGCCCCGCCCGAGCGCATTTTCCCAACCTCCAAGGTCGACGCGCAGGCGGCCAAGCATGTGCCGTCCAGCCCGCAGACCGAAAGCGAGGCCTACAAGCTCGCGTTCCAGGATACCGACTTCCTGCTTCGGCCGGACTTGCGCCCGGTGCGCTTCCAGCTCGAACTGCTGAAGCCTGAGCTGCTGCTCGACGAGGCGAAGATCCGCTCGATGCTGGTGTTCTACGGATCGGCGCGAATCCCGGCTCCCGACATGGCCGACGCGCTGGTCGCGGCGGCGACCGACGACCGGCAGCGCGCGGTCGCCGAACGGCTCAAGGCCAAGTCGCATTATTACAACGTCGCCTACGATCTCGCCCGGCTGGCCAGCCGGATTCCGGCCGATGCAGACGGCTGGCGCGATTTCGTCGTCTGCTCGGGCGGCGGGCCGGCGATCATGGAGGCGGCCAACCGCGGCGCCGTCGACGAGGGGCGCGAGACCATCGGCCTCAACATCGTCCTGCCCCACGAGCAATTGCCCAACCGCTACGTGACCCCCGAGCTGAGCTTCCAGTTCCACTATTTCGCGTTGAGGAAGATGCACTTCCTGCTCCGCGCCCGCGCCGTCGCGGTGTTCCCCGGCGGATTCGGGACGTTCGACGAAATGTTCGAGCTTCTGACCCTGATCCAGACCGGCAAGGTGCGGCCGCTTCCGATCCTGCTGTTCGGCCGCGAGTTCTGGACCAAGGTGGTCGATTTCCAGGCGCTCGTCGACGAAGGCGTGATCGCGCCCAACGACCTCGACATCTTTCACTGGTGTGAAGATGCCGACGAAGCCTGGGACTATGTCACCCATTATTACGATCGGCACGCGGCGCCCGAACCGACCCGCAGCGGGGCTCCCGAATAACGTCAGCAGCGCTGGGCGGTGTACACCCGCGCGAACTCCTCCGGCGTCGTCGAGCCGATCTCGCGGGCGATTGCGTCAAGCGGCAGATCGTCGGCGCGTTTGAAGCGGATGCAGCTCTTGCCCATGTCGAGTTTCTTGCCCGCGTCTGCAAAGGCCCGGCGCAATTGCCCGGTCCGTTCGGCCGAAGCGTACGCGCAGTTCAAATAGAGCGAGCTGTAGTTTTTCTGGGCGGCCAAAGCGGCATAGACCAGCGGCTGCTTGTTGTAGGTCGGGCCGCTGACCTCGATCGGCACTTCCCAGCTGATCATCCCCCACGCCATCCGCTCTGCATAGCCGTCGGGCATCGCCGCGTTGACGGCATTGCGGACTCGGCCAAGCTCGGCGGCGCGCTCCGGGTCGAGACCGGCCAGATATTCCTCGGGGGTGCGGGCACTGCTGCCGACCACTTGCGGCGCCCTAATTCTGCTCTTTGTCGGACGTGCCGGTAACCTTGGGCGCGCCTTCGCCGCCGATGTTCTTGTCGCCGCCCTTGACCGCCTGCTGCTCGGTGAGCACCGGCTCCTTCTCGGCCGTTCCAGCGCCCGGCTTCGGCGCTGCGTCGGCCGCCGCTTCCGCCGGAGCCGCGGGCACTGGAAGCGGCGAGCCGTCGCGCGAATTGAGGAAGGCCATGACGTTGGCGCGGTCCTCGGGTTTGCTCAGCCCGGCGAAAGTCATCTTGGTGCCCGGAGCGAACTTCTTGGGGTTGGCGAGCCACGCACTCATCGTCTCCCAGTCCCAGGCGCCGCCCTTTTCCTTGAGCGCTGGCGAGAAAGCGAAGCCCGGATGGCCGGCAACGGGATTGCCCATCACTCCGTAGAGGGCGGGCCCGAGCGCGTTCGGGCCGCCGGGCTCGGCGTTGTGGCAGGCGGCGCATTTCTTGAACACCTGCTCGCCCTTGGCGGCGTCGGCGCTGGCCAGATAGAATGCGATCGGTTTCGCCGCCTCGCCTTCCTTGCCTTCGATCTCAACGCCTTCGATCGGATAGCCCATCGTTTCCGGCCGCTCGGCATGGAACACCTCGCCGGTGACGATCGACGAGCCGAGCGCGATGATGCCCGCGAACAGCACCCAGCCGGAGATGGTCGTGAAACGGTCCTGCATTCAGATCTCCGCTCGGCCGGGCCGACGAATGTCTTGGGAGTTGGCCCGCCCTTTAGGCAGGAGTCGGGGCTTCTTCAAGCGTTGGACGGTCAGGCGGCGCGGCGGTCGTTTGCCCTTGCCAGCACCAGCTCCGCGGCGCGCCGGTATAGGGTCGGCAGGCCGGCCTCGCTCAGGCGCTCGAGCGGCTGCCACCAGCCATCGTCCGGCGCTTCGCCGCCGCTCACCACCACCAGCTCGAGCGCGAAATGGCTGAAGACGTGGCGGATATGGGCCAGCGGCGCCGAGGGGAGGGGCTGAGGTTCATCGGTCCATTCGGGACCCGGAAGCGCCGCCATGCCCCCGAGCATCCCTTTCGTGGGGCGCCGCACCAGCCATATCGAGCCGTCGCGTTCTATCCACCGGGCGATCCCGTGCCTCGTCGGCCTGGCCCGCTTCACCTTCGGCTCCGGAAAAGCCTCGGGACTCCCACTGGCGAAGGCGGCGCAATCCGCTCGAAGCGGGCAGGCGCAGCAGTCGGGCGCCCGCGGCCGGCAAATCGTCGCTCCGAGGTCCATCATGGCCTGGGCGAAGTCTCCCGCTAGGCCCCTCGGGGTCATCGCCTCGACGAGTCCGCGGATTTCGCCCCGGCTCGGCTGTCGGAGGCCGTTCAGCCTGGCGATCACTCGCGTGACGTTGGTGTCGACGACCGCGGCCTGCCGGCCGAAGGCGATCGCGGCGATCGCCGCCGCGCTATAGTCGCCAATCCCGGGCAGCGCCCGAAGCTCGGCCTCGTTCGACGGAAAGCCTCCTCGAGCCGCGACCTCGCGCGCACAGGCGATCAAATTGCGGGCCCGGGCGTAATAACCGAGCCCCGCCCATTCGGAGAGGATGTCCTCATCGCTCGCCGCCGCCAGCGCCTCGACGGTCGGCCAGCGGGCGATAAAGCGCTCGTAGCGGGGGGCGACCGCGGCCACGGTCGTCTGCTGGAGCATCACTTCGCTCAGCCACACCCGGTAAGGGGCCGCCCGCGGCTCCCCCGGAAGCGCCCGCCACGGCAGCCGGCGCGCATGGGCAAGATAAAAATGGATCAGTCGATTTGCGGCATTGGCGGGCACGCTCCGGCTATGGCATGGTCGCCGCAAATGTCGAACAGCCGCCCGCCCACACCCAAGGATTCCGACGCTCCCCGGAGCGGCCGGGCCCGCGCCGCCGGCGATATCGTCGGCAAGATCGGCGGAATGGCGTTCAAGCGCTTCGGTTTCGTCCAGGGGGCGGTGGTCAGCCGCTGGGCCGAGATCGTCGGCGAGCGCTACGCCAGGGTCTCTTCGCCCGAATCGATCCGCTTCCCCGCCGGACGCAAGTCAGGCGGCGTCCTGACCCTGCTGGTCGAAGGCGCCCACGCGCCGCTGATGCAGCATCTGACCCCGCTGATCGTCGAGCGGGTCAACCGCTTTTTCGGCTATCAAGCGATCGACCGGCTGGTGTTCCGCCAGGGCCGCCCGCCGGCGGCTGCCGAGCCGGTCAAGCGGCCCGAGCTTCGAGCCGTGCCAAAGGAGCTTGGCGAGGGTCTTCGCCAGATCGCCGATCCGGAGCTCCGCGCGTGCCTCGAATCGCTCGCCGCCAAGCTCGATTCGAGCAGCGGCCCGCCGGCCATCGACCCGCCTCAAGACAACCCCGTCCCAATCATCATCCGGAGTGAATGATCTGATGAAGCGCACCCATCTACTTGCCGCCGCCGCGCTGCTGTTCGTCAGCTCGGCCTGTAACGGCGATAAAGGCACGGATTCGAGCGGCTCGGGCACCAAGGTCGAAGCGGTCGCTCCGCCCCAAGGCGGCGATTGGTCGCAAGTCGTCACCCAGACTCCCGCCGGCGGGTTCCAGATGGGCAATCCGAATGCCGCGGTGAAGCTGGTGGAATACGGCTCGCTGACCTGCCCGCATTGCCGCGAGTTCGATGAGACGGGGGTCCAGCCGCTGATCGACAATTATGTGAAGAGCGGCCGGATCGCTTTCGAATTCCGCAATTACGTGCGCGACCCGTACGACCTCGCGGCTGCACTGATCACTCGCTGCAACGGGACCAAGGGCTTCTTCCCGCTGACTCGCGCGATGTACAAGGACCAGCCCAATTGGGTGGCCCGGCTGCAGACCATCACGCCCGAGCAGCAGCAGGCGCTGACGGGGCTCGGACCCGAGCGCCAGTTCGTCGAAATCGCCAAGGCGGCGGGTTTCCAGCAATGGGCGGCGATGCGCGGCCTGCCGTCGGCCAAGAGCGCCACCTGCCTCGCCGACCAGGCCGAGATCAACCGGCTGGTCCAGATGACCAGCGACGCCACGACGGACATCCCGAATTTCCCGGGCACTCCGACGTTCACCATCAACGGCGAGCTGGTCGAAAATGCCGCGGTCTGGAAGCTTCTCGAACCCAAGCTCCGCGACGCGCTCGGCGAGTAACGGGAGCCAAAGGAGAGCCGTGCCTTGAAGATCCGGCGGCTGAAGCTCAGCGGCTTCAAGAGCTTCGTCGAGCCGGCCGAGCTGCGGGTCGAGCCCGGGCTGACCGGAATCGTCGGTCCCAACGGCTGCGGCAAGTCGAACCTCCTCGAAGCGATCCGTTGGGCGATGGGCGAGGGCAGCCCTAAGTCGCTGCGCGGCGGCGGCATGGAAGACGTGATCTTCGCCGGCACCGCGACCCGCCCGCCGCGCGATTTCGCCGAAGTCTCGATCCTCGTCGAGCGCGATCGTGATGACAATGGCGGCGGCGACGAAAGCGAAGTCACCCGGCGAATCGAGCGCGGCGCCGGCTCGGCGTACCGGATCGACGGCCGCGACGTCCGCGCCAAGGACGTCGCCTTGCTGTTCGCGGATGCCGCGACCGGAGCGCATTCGCCGGCGCTGGTCAGCCAGGGCCGGATCGGCTCGGTGATCGCCGCCAAGCCGACCGAGCGCCGCCAGATGCTCGAGGAAGCCGCCGGGATCGCCGGGCTGCACGCCCGCCGCAAGGACGCCGAGCAGAAGCTTCGCGCCACCGAGGCCAATCTCGCCCGGCTGGCCGAGATCCTCGCCGAGCAGGACGCCCGCGCCGGCGCGCTTCGCCGTCAGGCGCGAGCGGCCGAGCGCTACCGCCAGCTGAGCGACAGGATCCGAAGCGTCGAGGCGCGGCTGGTCCACGCGCGCTGGGTCGAGGCGGATCGCTCCGCCGAGGCCGCGAACCGCGAAGCGAACGAGGCCGGCGAGCAGGTGGTGAGCCTGCAGAAAGTCGTCGCCGGCGCCCAGGAAAAGCAGCAGCAGGCGGCCGCTTTGCTCGCCCAGCGGCGCAGCGAGCTCGGCGAGGCGCGGGATTCGGCGCTCAACCTCGCCCACCAATTGGCCTCGGCACGAGCCCGCCGCGACACGGTCATCCGCCGCCTCGACGAGCTCGAGCGCCTGGATTCGTCGCTCGCCGGCGACATCGCCCGCGAGGAAGCGCTGCAACGCGACGCCGCGCGCGCCATCGCCCAGCTCGAGGAAGAACGAGCGTCCATCGACCGGCGGCTGATCGATGCCGAGGCCATCGCCGCGCGGATCGCCGCCGAGCTCGGCCGGTTGGAAACCGTGTCGCGCGACGCCGAGGCGGCGCTGGCCGAATTGCTCGCGCGCCAGGCGGCGATGCGCGCCGAGCGCCGCGTCGCGGAGGCGGCGCTGGAGGCGGCACTCGCCCAGTTCGCGCGCACCGAGCAGGAGCGCGCTCGCCTGTCGGAGCAGCTCGAAGCGCTCGGCGACGGGGGCGAGCAATCGACGGCTCGCGACCAGGCCGAGCAGCGGGCGAAGACTGCGGCCCAGGCGCTCGCCGATGCGGATGCGCGCCGCGTTGAAGCCGAGCAGGGCCGGGCGTCAGCCGCCGACCGCCGCGACGCCGCCGAAAGCGCGCTTGCCGCGGTCCGGGCGACCTTTTCCGCCGCTCGCTCGGAGCATGACGCGCTGGCCAGGGCGCTCGACCATGGCGGCGGAGCAGCGATTGCGGCCCTTTCCGCCGAGCCGGGATATGAACGAGCCCTCGCCGCCGCGCTCGGCGAGGACGCCGATGCAGCGATCGGCGGCGATTCGCCGCGCCGCTGGCAGGGAAGCAGCCCATTGCCGGACGATCCGTCCTTGGCGCCCGGGCTGACCCCGCTCGCCGGCCACGTCCAGGCGCCGCCCGAGCTCGAACGCCGCCTTCGCCAAATCGCCGTCTGCGAAACCGACCAGGGCCAGCCGCTCGCTGTCGGCCAGCGACTGGTGACCCGCGACGGCCAATTGCGCCGCTGGGACGGCTTCGTCTCGACCGGCGGCGGGGCGGCGGCCGCCGAACGCCTGATCCGGTCGAACCGGCTGGCCGAGCTGGCGCGCGAGCTTCCGGCGCTGGAGAGTGCGCTCGCCGAAGCCGAGCAGGAGCGCCGGTCCGCGATTGCCGAGGTCGAGCAGTTCCGGGCCGCCGCCGAGCAGGCGCGCGCCGCCGCGTCGACCGCCGAGCAGGAGGCTCGCGAAGCCGCTCGGGCCGGCGACAGCGCCGCCGCGGCGATCGAGCGGCTGGATGCGCAGCGGACCTCGCTCGACCAGCGGCGCGGCGATCTCGACCCGGTTCTCGAGGCGGCGGCCGAGGCGGTGAAAGCGGCCGAGGCGGCGCTTGCGACGCTGCCCGATCCGGCGGCGCTCGAGGAAGAGATCGAGCGCGCCCGGGCCAGTGCGGGCGAAGCCGCCGCCGCGGTCGCCGACAAGCGCGCCGAAGCCGCCACCCGCGCCCGCGAAACCGCCGCCGACCGCGAGCGCCACGGGGCCGCCGGCCGCGAGGCCGGCGAATGGCGCAAGCGGCAAAGCGACGCCGAGACGCGGCTCGGCCAGGCGATCGAGCGCCAGAAGAGCCAGGCCGCCGAGCGCTCCGACCTGCAGGCTGAGCCCGCCAAGCTGGAGTCGGAAATCGCCGAGCTCGAGCAGGCGATTGCTGGCAACCAGTCGACGGTCGCCGCCGCCGCCGAGGCCGAGCAAGCGGCCGACCGCGCCGTTGCCGAGGCTGTCGCGGAAGTCGCCCAGGGCAATGAGTCCATGACCGCCGCCCGCGAAACCCGGGCCGCCGCCTCCGCGCGCGCCGAGGCGCAGCAGGCGCGCAGCGCCGAATATGCGCGGATCTGTGTCGAGCGCTTCGAATGCGTGCCCCAGCGCCTGCCCGAAAAGCTGGGCTTCGATCCCGACGAGCTGCGCGACCCCGAAGCCGAATCCGCCCAGCTCGAGCGCCTGACCGCCGACCGCGAGCGCCTCGGCCCGGTCAACCTCGTCGCCGAGCAGGAGTTGGCCGAGATCGACGCGGCCCGCACCAGCGGCGCCGAGGAAGCCGAGGAATTGACCCAGGCGATCCACCGCCTGCGCGGTTCGATCGGCAGCCTCAACCGCGAGGGCCGCGTCCGGCTGCTCGCCGCGTTCGAAAAGGTCGACGAGCATTTCCGAAGCCTGTTCCGGACTCTGTTCGACGGCGGCCAGGCGCATCTCGAGCTGATCGAAAGCGACGACCCGCTGGAGGCGGGCCTCGAGATCATGGCCCAGCCGCCGGGCAAGCGCCTGTCGACTCTGACGCTGCTATCGGGCGGCGAGCAGGCGTTGACCGCGATCGCGCTGATTTTCGCCCTGTTCCTGACCAACCCGGCGCCGATCTGCGTGCTCGACGAGGTCGACGCGCCGCTCGACGACGCCAACGTCGAGCGCTTCTGCGACCTGCTCGAGCGGATGACCCACGAAACCGACACGCGCTATTTGATCGTCACCCACAATGCGGTGACCATGAGCCGGATGCACCGGCTCTATGGAGTGACGATGATCGAAAAGGGCATCAGCCGGCTGGTCTCGGTCGACCTCAGCGCGGCGACCCTGCTGGCCGCCGAATGACCGAGCATTTCGTCCCGCCGCATCCGCCCCGCCGCTCCGGCCCGGTCCCGGTGTGGCGCGGCTTCGTCGGCGAGCGCGCCCGGACCTTGGTCTACGGCTGGTCGGAACGCGCGTTTCGCGAGCCGTACATGCTCCGGAACGTGCTCGGGTACCGGGTCCACATTCCGCTCGAGCCCGACGCGGTGCAGCACGTGCTGCTCGACAATGCCGCCAACTACCAGAAGCCGGGACTGGTCAAGCGGCTGCTCGCCCCGGTCATCGGGCGCGGGCTGCTCAGCTCCGACGGCAGCTTGTGGCGCGACCAGCGGCGGATCGTCGCGGCGAGCTTTACCCCGCCCGCGGTCGACGCTCTGGTGCCGGTGTTCGCCGAAGTCGCCCAGGACGCCGCGGCTGGCTGGAACGACGGCGTCCGCGATGTCGCCCGGGAAGCCACCGCGGCGACCATGCAGGTAATCTCCAACGCCTTGTTCAGCGGCGACGAGCGGCTGACCAGCGCGGAGGCCATGGCGCATATCGCCGCCGCATTGGGCGGGGTCAGCGAGGCACGGCTGCAGGTGCTTCTCAACCTGCCGATGATCCCGGTCAGCCTGCGCGGCTACCGCGGCCGCCGCGGCCAGATCTACCTTCGCCGGACGCTGGCCACGCTTGTTCGCGAGCGGCTCTCCGGCGACGCGCCCGACGACTTCGTCACCAACATGATCCGGGCGCTTCGCGAGCGCTTTCCGGCCGAGGAAGCGATCGAGCTAGCGGTCGACAATGCCGCGACTTTCTACCTCGCCGGGCACGAGACCACCGCCAACACCGTAACCTGGACCCTCTATTTGCTGTCGCAGCAGCCCGAGCTGCAGGATCGCGCCGCGGCCGAGGCCGCCGACGCGCTTGCGGCCGGCGTCGATGCCGGGCTGCCGGACCGGCTGCCCTTGCTGCGGATGATCGTCGAGGAATCGCTGCGGCTCTACCCGGCCGCGCCGCGCTTCGACCGCGAGGCGATCGCCGCCGACCGGCTCGGCGAGCACGAAGTCCGCCCGGGCGACCTGGTGTCGATCTGGCCGTGGCTGCTGCATCGCCACCGCCGGCTGTGGGACGATCCCGACGCATTCGACCACAATCGCTTCGCGCCGGAGGCCAAGAAAGGGCGCCACCGGTTCCAGTACATCCCGTTCGGCGGCGGCCCGCGGATGTGCGTCGGCGCACGTTTCGCGATGGCGGAAGGCCTGACTATCCTCGCCGCCTGGCTGGCGCAATTTCGGTTCGCGCCCGTTCCCGGTCAACGCGTCAAACTGTCGGGAGCGGTGACTCTACGACCCGCGGACGGAATGCCGCTCGCCATTTCCCGTCGCGGATAGTTCCTCAGCTCTGCTATTGCGAATGACTATCAATAACGATAGTGGCGCTATGCATGACGATGTTTCGCTCACTTTCCGTTGCCAGCGTCCTTCTCTGCAGCGCCGCTCCCGCCTTCGGCGAGGCCGCCGTTGCCGTGGGCGCTGAAGCGGCTGAGGCGTCCGACGTCATCATCGTGACCGGCCAGCGACGTGAATATGGAGTTCGCTCGTCCAGCACCGCGACCCGGACCAACACCGACATCCGCAACATCCCGCAGGCGCTGACGGTGATTTCCGAAAGCCAGATCGAGGACCAGGCGATCCGCTCGGTCGCCGAGCTGCTGACCTTCGTTCCGGGAGCGACGCCGGGGACCGGCGAGAGCAACCGCGACCAGATCACGCTGCGCGGCAACACCACTACCGCCGACTTCTTCGTCGACGGAATCCGCGACGACGTCCAATATTTCCGCGACTTCTACAACGTCGACCGGGTCGAGGTCCTCAAGGGCCCGAACGCGATGATCTTCGGGCGGGGCGGCGGCGGCGGGGTCGTCAACCGGGTGATCAAGCGCTCGAGCCTCGGACCCCATCGCCAAGCTTTGCTGTCCGGTGACAGCTTCGGCGGGTTCCGGCTGACCGGCGATTTTGACCAGCCGCTCGGGAAGAGCATCGGCGTCCGCCTCAACGCGATGTATGAGGATGGCGACAGCTTCCGCCGCCACGTCGACCTCGAGCGCACCGCGATCAACCCGACCGTCGCTTTCCTGCCCGGGTCCGACACCCGGATCGACCTGTCGTACGAATATCTGCACGATCGCCGTACGGCCGACCGCGGAGTGCCGTCGCTTGCCGGCGGGCCGCTCAAGGGTTCCGATCGGACCTTTTTCGGCGATCCGGATAAAAGCTTCGCCAAAGCCGGCGTCCATCTCGCCACCTTTGGCTTCGAGCATCGGTTCGGCGACGGCCTGACGCTGCGCAACCGGACGCTCTACGGCGACTACGACAAATTCTATCAGAACATCTATCCGAACGGCCCGGTCACCGGCGCCGGGACCGTCCGCCTCTCCGCCTATAGTGACTCGACGACCCGCAAGAACCTGTTCTCGCAGACCGACCTAATCTGGGAGAACCGCCTCGCGGGCATCGATCAGACATTGCTGTTCGGCTTCGAACTGGGCCGGCAGACAGGCAACAACCAGCGCCGCAACGGCGTTTTCGGGGCCACTGCCGCGTCACCGGCGTCGATCAACGTGCCGGTCACGGACCCGACCGTGGATGTGCCCGCGATCACCTTTCTCGCCAACGGCGCGAACAACGACATGAAGGCGACGGTCGCGGCGGTTTACGTGCAGGACCAGATCCGCCCGACCGACTGGCTGGAGATCGTCGCCGGGCTGCGCTTCGACAACCTCAGGATGACCATCGACAACCTCAACGACGGGTCGAGCTTCGGCCGCACCGATAATCTGTGGTCGCCGCGGCTCGGGCTGATCCTCAAGCCCCGCGACAATCTGTCGATCTATTCCAGCTACAGCCGGTCCTATCTTCCGCAGTCCGGCGACCAGTTCAATTCGCTGGCCGCGAACACCGAAACGCTGAAACCCGAGCGGTTCGACAATTACGAAGCCGGATTCAAATGGGAACCGATTGACGGACTGCTGGCGACCGCCGCCGTCTACCAGCTCGACCGCACCAACACGCGCTTCACCGACCCCGGCGATCCGACGCGCTTCGTCCTGACCGGTAAGCAGCGCAGCCGCGGAGTCGAGCTCGGGCTCGAGCGGAGCATCAGCGACAATTGGCAGATTTCCGCCGGCTATGCCTTGCAGAAAGCAAAGGTGACCGAATCGACCACCGCCTGCCCGGCGGGCGACTGCGAGGTGCCGCTGGTGCCGCGCCACAGCTTCTCGCTGTGGAACCGCTACGATGTCTCCGGCAAGCTCGGCGTCGGCGTCGGGCTGATCGCCCGCTCGAAGTCGTTCGCCTCGATCGGCAACCAGGTGCAGCTGCCCGGCTATGTGCGCGCCGACGCGGCCTTGTTCTACGACCTGCCGCGCGGCGTCCAGGCCCAGGTCAACGTCGAAAATCTGTTCGGCGCCGACTATTTTCCGACCGCGCACAACGACAACAACATCGCCCCGGGCGCGCCGCGAACGGTCAAGGCCACCGTTCGCTTCGGCTTTTAAGCCACCAGCTTCTCCGCTCGCGCCTTGATGCGCTTGAGGTCGCGGACGAACTTGGCGCGCTCTTCGCGGCGGCGGTCGGGCTCGGGGATCCGCAGCAGGAAGCTGGGGTGGACGGTCACCCAGCATTCCGATCCGTCGGCGAGCGTCAACGCCTCGTCGCGGACTCGGCTGATGGTCAGCGTCTTGCCGGTCAGCGATCGCGCCGCGGTCGCTCCGAGCGCCACCGTCACTGGCGGCCGGATCAGCGCCCGCTCTTGGTCGAGCCACCAGCGGCACGCCTCGATCTCGCCGGCGTCGGGCTTGTTGTGGATCCGCCGCTTGCCGCGCAGGATGAATTTGAAATGCTTGACCGCGTTGGTCACATAGGTCGCCGAGCGGTCGATCCCCGCATCCTCGAGCGCGGCGTCGAACAGCTGGCCGGCGGGCCCGACGAACGGACGCCCGGCGAGGTCCTCCTGGTCGCCGGGCTGCTCGCCGACGAAGACGATCGCCGCGTCGAGCGGGCCTTCGCCGAACACCGTCTGGGTGCCGCATTTGTACAGCTCGCACCGGGTGCAGGCGCGGGCTTCGTCGCGCAGCGCCGCCCATGCCTTGTCAATGTTGCCACCCGTCGTCACCGCCGTCCGCGAGGTCTCGATCATCTCCAACTCCCGGTCGCGAGCCCCCGCAATAAGCGGTGCGATGAGCGAAGTCTCGGGCATGTTGCGCCAGTATTTCTTCGGCATTTCCTTGAGCATCGCGCCGACCTTGAGCCGGGCCGGATTGAAGATCGACGCGTAATAGGTCTTCCACATTGCCTCGAGCGGGTCGCCGTCCGGGGCGTCCGCCCGCACCGCTCCGGGCCCCTCGCTGAGCGTCTCGCCATCCCAGTGGATGCTCAGCTCGGGGGTCAGGATCGACCAGCGCATGTTCGTGAATCGCCGGACGAAAAAGCCCGCCACATGGCGCACGATGTGATGCTCGGGCTCGAAGAAGGCGACGAAGCGGTCCCCGACCTCGCGGAAGCGAACGAACGCATGCATCTTGTGGACGTCGCGGCGGACTTCCTTGGCCAGCCGCTGGAGCCGGTCGAGCAACGGGTCGGCGCGGTCTTCCATCGCATGGCGGTTGGCGCGCAGCTTGAGCAGCATCGCATAGAGCAGTGCAAACCGCTCAGGGTCCGAATGGCAGAGCGCGCTCCTCGCCAGGTCGACGAAAGCGCGCGGCACGGCGAAGCCCGGTGCTTCGGCCCGAAGCCGATCTTCGCCGAACAGGTCCGGTTCGCCGCCGGCGACCTGCCACACCACGGCGGTGGCCGGAACCCCGGCTTCGGCGAGGTCGCGCGCCGCATCGCGCCAGCCATCGAAATCGTCGGGCTCGGCAAGCGTCACCCGGTGCGCGTCGATCATCGGCCCGTCGCGGAGCATCAGCCCCTCCCGACGATTTCGTGGGGAGGGGGACCATTGCCCGCAGAGGCAATGGTGGAGGGGTTCTGGCACGGCCTCATCGGACCCCTCCACCATCCTGCGGATGGTCCCCCTCCCCATCGCTGCGCGACAGGGAGGAGCTGCGTCATGCCGCAAATAACTCCAATTGTTCCATTTTGGGCGCTACCAGCGCACGCAGGTCGGCGCGATCGGTGAGCAAGGTCGGGCGCCAGTCGATGGTGCAGATGAACGGGCGCACTTTGGCGATCGACTGGGTCAGTCGCGCGACGTCGTCCAACCGCAGCTTGCGCCACCGCCGCGATTGAAGGATTCTCTGGACCGCCTTGGTGCCCAGGCCCGGGACGCGCAGCAATTGCTCCTTCGGGGCGTGGTTGACGTCAACCGGAAAGGCCGCTCGAAACTTGAGCGCCCAGGCCAGCTTGGGATCGATGTCGAGCGGCAGCATCCCGTCGTCGCCCGCCGCTGCGACCACATCCTTTGGCGTAAACCCGTAGAATCGCATCAGCCAGTCGGACTGGTACAGCCGGTGCTCGCGCATCAGCGGCGGGCGCTTGAGCGGCAGCACCGAGCTGGCATCGGGGATCGGCGAGAAAGCCGAATAATAGACTCGGCGCAGCCGAAAGCGGTCGTACAATTGGCTCGCCCGAACCACGATGTCGCCGTCGTTCGCTGCGTCTGCCCCGACGATCATCTGGGTCGACTGCCCGGCCGGCGCAAACCGCGGAGCCGACTTGTACTTGGCGCTGGCGTCGCGGGCGTCGGCGATCGACGCCTTCATCTCGCCCATCGCATGCTCGATCCGCGCGCCATCCTTTTCCGGCGCCAACCGCTTGAGCCCCGGCGCGGTCGGCAGCTCGATGTTGATCGACACCCGGTCGGCATGGAGACCGGCCTGCCGGACCAGTTCCGGGTCAGCGTCGGGAATGGTCTTCAAATGGATGTAGCCGCGAAAGTCATGGTCCTCGCGCAGCGCCCGAGCGACCTCGACCAGTTGCTCCATGGTGTGATTGGACGATCGGATGATCCCCGAAGACAGGAACAGCCCCTCGATATAATTGCGCTTGTAGAACGCCAGCGTCAGCCGGACCACTTCGTCCGCCGTGAAGCGCGCGCGGCGGACGTTCGAGCTTTTGCGGTTGATGCAATAATGGCAGTCGAAAATGCAGCTGTTGGTCAGCAGAATCTTGAGTAGAGAAATGCAGCGGCCATCGGGCGTGTAGGCGTGGCAGATACCCATGCCCTCGGTCGAGCCGACACCCTTGCCGCCGCGGCTGTCGCGCTTGGCCGAGCCGGACGATGCGCAGGAGGCGTCATATTTGGCCGCGTCGGCAAGAATTGCGAGCTTCGCCTGGACATCGAGTTGGGCCATGCGTTCTATATATGTTCGCAACCCGAGCGCGTCTAGAACTACCTTAAAATCAATCGAGTATTACGCGGTGGCGGGTTCGGCGGCGTGGGCCGCGACCATTCGGTCGTTGACCAATATTTTGAACAGCACGAACGCGACCAGCCCGATCACCGCGCTGGCGACATGGATCAGCCAGAAGGTCGTTGTCGGCAGCGTCGAATAGAGGCCGCCGATGTAGCCGACGATCTTGTTCGCTGAGAAGAACGCCAGATAGTAGAGCCCGATGACGGTCGCGTTGATCGACCGCGGCGCGATCTTGGAAAACAAAGCCAGGCTGACCGGCAGGATGCACGAGAAGCCGATGCTGTTGAGCAAGTGGAACATCAGCGGCCAGAACAGGCCGATCTTGCCGTCGCCCTGGGTCAAGGCCGCGATGTACAGGCACAACCCGCCGGCGATGGTGAAGAAGCTGCCGATGATCATCTTGCCGAGCTCGTCCGGCTCGCGGCGCTTAGTGCCGTACCATTTGAAGAATGCCGCGACCGCGACGAGCATCGAGAAGCTCAAGGCGGCATCAATGGTGATCATCCAGCTGGTCGGCAGAGTGACTCCAAAGAAAGTCAGCTGGAAATGCTGGTCGGCCCAGACAAGATAAGCGTTGAAAATCTCCTGGTTGGTGAGCAGCGCGACCGCCATCGCCGGGATCAGCAGGACCAGCGCCAGGACGCGCTTTTTCTCGTCTTTCCCAAGCTTGTGCGTGAGGATGAAATAGAGCGGGATCAACGCCGCCAGCGCGACGAAGATTCCAACCACGAACACCACGCCGATCACGACCAGGCTGACAACCGTCGCCGAGGCCAGCGCCCCCATCGTCTTGGCCGGAGCGATGGCCATGTCCTCGCCCTCCTCGACCGGGAGGTGGGGGCGGGCTTTGAGGAAGAGGAGGACTCCGAGCACCATCACGATGCCGGCGGTCCCGAAACCGTAGTGCCAGCCGACCTTTTCGCCGAGCGTGCCGGCGATTAGCGGAGCGACGATGACGCTGACGTTGATGGCGATGTAGAAGATCTGGAACGCCATCGCGCGCCGCAGGTCGTTCTCCTTGTAGAGGGCTCCGACCTGGCTCGCGATATTACCCTTGAACAGCCCGACGCCGATGATCAGCGCCAGCAAGGCGAGCAGGAAAGCGCCCTCGAACGCCATCAGGAAATGCCCGATGGACATCATGATACCGCCCGCGAACAAAGCGACGCGCCGACCCGAAAAACGGTCGGCGATGATCCCGCCGAAGATCGGCGTCAAATAGACGAGCGAGGTGTAGTCGCCGAAAATCGCGGAGGCCAACGGCTGCCCCTCGAGCCCCTGGTAATGCCACGACCGCAGCCAATCGAGGCCGATCACGTCCTCCATCCTGCCCGCGACGAGGAGATAATTGACCATGTACAGGGTCAGCAGCGTCTGCATCGAATAGTAAGAGAAGCGCTCGCACCCTTCGATGAAGGCTAGGTAGCCGAGGCCCTTGGGATGGCCGACGAAAGCGCGGTCGTTGCGGGCGAGTTGCTCGAGATCGGGTTCGGCGTCGGGTACGCTCATGTCCGCGGTCCTTGTCCTGGCTCGGCCTCGAGCGAGCCCACCGCCTGGTTCGAGATCAGCCGCCGGTGCGCTCTCGCACTTCCTGCTTGATCTCGTCGACCGGAGGCTCGTGGATTCGCCGGTAGCGCGCCTCGACGATGCTGAACATCCCGAACAGCATCAAGCCCGCCGCGACCGCGTAGAGCAAGGGCCCGGATAGCAGGTCGAGGACCTGCTCCATGCCGCCCGCCTCGGTCGATTGCTCGTCGATCGCCGCCTTGGCGATCAGCCACGCGACCACGAGGAAGATCACACCGCGGGCCGAGTAGCCGATGCGCCCCAGCCATTTGACGACCGGCAATTGCGCGGGTCCGCCGAGCCGAGCCAGGAACGAGCATTTGTAGGCCTTCCGAAGTTGGTTCGCGCCGGCGGCCGCGAGCACCAGAGCCGCGAAGGCGAGCACCAACTGCCCGCCGGGCAAGTCGAGCACCGTGTCGGCCTGCTGTTGTGCGCTGCTTTCCCCGGCGTCCCCGTCGAGCAGGATTCGCGCCGCCTTCCAGGCCAAATAGAGATAGATGAGGCCGATCACGCCCGCCGCGCCGCGCTTCCACAGCGCCTTTCGGTCGGAACCCGGATTCTCGATCCCGAACGCCGCGTCGGCGAGGCGCCACAAGCCGTAAGTCGCCAACCCGGCGGCCAGCACCACCAGCAGCAGCCGGCCAACGCCCTGGTTGAGATATTCGAGTGCGCCCGTCAGGTCCTCGGTTCGCCCCGTGCCGATCACGAGCAAGGCGATGACGATGTACAGCACCCCGCGGGCGACGAAGCCGACCCGCGTCCAGCTCTGGAATTTGCTTTCGGCGGCAAGGTCGTCGGGGACGGCGCTCATGTCATTTCCTTTCGTCCCGGCGATATGCGCTGGCAGCCCAACGCAGTCGCGCAGAAATCGCTGCCTGTTCGTCGAAGGCCAGTTTGCGCCCGGCCGCTGCGCCGCTTAGCCTGCCGCTGTCAAACGGGGAGGATCGCAAATCCATGCTGCATCGTTCGTTCGCACTGGCCGCCGCGGCGGCGCTCGCCTCGGCCACGCCCGCGCTCGCCGGGCCGGCCGAGGATCTCAACGCCGTTGCCGACGCCTATTGGGCCGGCTTCCTGCGCGCCAATCCGAGCTACGCCTCGCAAATCGGGCATCGCGAGTTCGACTCGCAGCTCGGCGACGTCAGCCTGGCCGCCGCCGACCGCCAGGCCAGCGAGGCCGCCGCCTTGCTCGCGCGGCTCAATGCCATTCCCGACTCCGGCCTGTCGCCCGCGGACCGGACCAGCAAGGCAATCCTCAAGCGGACACTCGAGGCGGTCGTCACCGGCAACCGCTTCGGGCAACGGATGATGCTGTTCACCAATCGCAGCGGCTGGCACCAGTCGCTCGCCGGCCTCGGCGACAGCCTGACCTTCCGCAACAAGGCCGATTACGAGAATTACCTGCAGCGGCTCGCCGCTTACCCGGCGTACAATGCCGAGGCGCTCAAGGTCAGCGGCCAGGCGCTTCGCGAAGGCTATGTGTTGCCGTGCGCGTCGATGAGCGGCTTTGCCGAGACGATCAGCGGGGTCATTCCCGCTGATCCGGCGCGGTCCCGGCTCTACGGTCCGTTCGCCGCCGAGCGTCCAGCGACGGTTTCGGCGGCCGACTGGGCCGCGCTCCAGGCGCGGGCGAAGGCGCTGATCGGCGGCGACCTTCGCGCCGCCTACGCCCGTCATCTCGACTGGTATCAGCACGAATATGCGCCGCGTTGCTCGAAAGCGGTCGGCATTTCCGCCCAGCCGAACGGCGCCGCTTACTACAATTGGCTGATTGGCCAGATGACCACCACCGAGCTCGGCGCCGAGGCGATCCACGCGCTTGGGCTGCGCGAGGTCAAGCGCATCCGAACCGACATGGAAGCGGTCGCCCGAAAGGCCGGCTTCGCCACCCGCGAAGCCTATATCGCCGACCTGCGAACCAACCCCAAATATTACGCCAAGACGCCCGAGGAGCTGATGCAGGCGGTCGCCCGCGAGGCGAAAAAGATCGACGGTCACATGCCGCGGCTGTTCGCGACGCTGCCGCGCCTGCCCTATGGGATCAAGGAGATCCCGCCGGAGATCGCTCCGGGGACGACCACCGCTTATTACGAGCAGGGCTCACCCGAGCAGGGACTGGCCGGCTTCTACGCAGTCAACACGAGCAAGCTCGACCAGCGCCCGTTGTGGGAAGTGCCGGTGCTGACCGTTCACGAGGCGGTTCCGGGGCACCACCAGCAGATCGCGCTCCAGCAGGAGCTGCCGCTGCCCGAATGGCGGCGCCACGGGTCGTTCTTCACCGCCTTCGTGGAAGGGTGGGGGCTCTATTCCGAACATCTCGGAATTCCGATGGGCCTCTACGACACGCCCGCCAAGGAGATGGGCCGCCTGTCCTACCAGATGTGGCGAGCGACCCGGCTGGTGGTCGACACCGGCCTGCACTCCAAGGGCTGGCCCAAGGAGCGGGCAATTGCCTACATGCTCGACAACACCGCTTTGTCGCCCGCGAACATCGAGGCGGAGGTCAACCGCTACATCGCCAATCCGGGGCAGGCGCTCGCCTACAAGATCGGCGAGCTCAAGATCCGCGAGCTCCGGGCCAGAGCCGAGAAGGAGCTTGGGCCGAAATTCGACCTGCGACGATTCCACGACGCGGTGCTCGGCCAGGGCGCGGTCCCGCTCGATTCGCTGGAGGCGCAGATCAACGACTGGATCGCCGCGGAGAAAGTTCGGACGTGAGCGCCCTGAGCGCCGCGCTTATTCTTCCGGGGCGGTATCCCGCTGGGTGGATTCATTGGTTTCGCTGCGGGCCTGCTTGACGACCTGCACCAGGCAGCCGGTGAAACCGGCCGGCCCGACCGGCGAGCAGCTGTTGATCCCGGTCGCTCCGACCGTCTCGAGAGCGCGCGCCTTGTTCGCCCAGGCCTCGCGGGTCTGGCGCGGGCCGCCGGTGCGGAGCCTCTCCGGGATCCGGTAGCGCTCGCTCTCCGGCTTGCGGGCGCAAACGACGATGTCGTCGTCGGTCGAGCGCGGGCAGGGGTCGTTGCCGTAGACGATGATCTCGCTGATCTGGTCGACTTCCTGGGCGGCCGCGGGTGCGGACAGCGCGGCGAACCCGGCGGCCAGAGCGGCCGTCGCGGCGAGCGGGATGAACAGCTTCGTCATTGGGAATGACATCCTTTCAAGCCCTTAAAGCGGGCGAATGTGAACAGAAGTTCCTTCAAAAACACTAGATTCGCTTCGCCCCTAAATTCGTTTTGAAAGCCCGATGGCCAGCCGGCAACCGGCACGGACCGCCGCGGTCAGCAATGGATAGCCGAAAGCGCGCTCGGCGCCAGCCTCTCTCGCGCTGTCGCGATGCTCGACTTCGTCGGCCCGGAACGCCTCGATATCGGCGGCGAGCTCGGGGTCGTCGTCGCCCAATTCCTCGAGCTGGCGCCCGTAGTGCAGGTCGATCTCGGTCTCGACGGCGTCGGTGCAAGCCATCGCCGCGTCTTCGGACATCAGCGCGGTCGCTGCTCCGAGCGCGAACCCGGCCACGTCCCACACCGGTTGCAGCACCGTAGGCCGCACCCGCCGCTGCGCCATCAGCGCGTTGAACCGCTCGAGGTGCCGCCGTTCCTGCCCGTCCATCCGGGCGATCAGCTTGGATGCGGGCGAATTGCGCCGCAGGACCGCAAGCTGGCCGGCGTAAATCCTGGTCGCTCCATATTCGCCGGCCTGGTTGACGCGCAGCATCGACGCGCGGTCGGGGCGCCGGTCTCCGGGCCGCCAGGCGGTCACGCGGCGCGCCCCTTGAGCGCCAACCAGGCGATGGCCGCCGCTCCGCCAAGCGACAGGATGGCGTTCCAGCCGGCCATCGAAATGCCGAGAAAGGCGAACTGGACCTGGTCGCAGCGGACCAGAGGCGTTTTCATGATCTGTTCGAGGAGCTCGGCGTTGCTGGC
Organism: uncultured Sphingomonas sp.; assembly: GCA_964430865.1. GTDB lineage: Bacteria > Pseudomonadota > Alphaproteobacteria > Sphingomonadales > Sphingomonadaceae > Sphingomicrobium. The sequence continues at coordinate 110,810 of CAYSHL010000002.1, read as the reverse complement.
CCCGCCGGCGGTCGCCGCGCAGGTTGTCAGCCCCTCGAAGATGCCGAGCTCGACGCCCGCATGATAGACGCCGATCGCTCCGGACACCGCGATGGCGGTTGCAGCGAGCAAGGTCAGGGTCCGCGACCGCTCGGACGCTGCCGGGGCGGTGAACGCGAGTCCGGCAAGCAGGATCGCCGCGCCATGCGGCCAGCGCTGCCAGTAGCACATCTCGCATGGCACCAGCCCGCCGAGATATTGCGACCCGAGCGCTCCGCCGAGGAGCGCAAGCGGAAGCAGCAAGGCGATCAGCCGGGAGAGCGCGGGACCCGACAAGCTGGACGCCGCCGGCTGCCGGCCGAGGATAGCCTCGCTCATCGAGCCTCCGGGCTTAGCGAGTCTTCGGCCGGCCGCCGGCCGAAGCGATCGTGGCGGAGTTGGGCGCGAGCCGCTTCAGAGTCTTGAGCGCATAGTCGAGCTGGAAGTCCTTGACGCCCTTCTTCTCGAGCTCGGCCGCGGTCATCGCGAAGCGCGGATCGGTCTTCTCGTCATGCTCGAGCAGCTTGTCGTCGGCCTTGGCCTGGCTGATCAGATGGCGGCGAAGGTCGGCCTCGCGAACCCGCGGCCGGTCCTTGTAATCGGGATCGCTCAGCTGCGGGACGAGGATGTCCGGGTCGATTCCGCCGGCCTGAACCGATTTGCCGGACGGCGTATAATAACGCGCCGTGGTCAGCCGCAACGCGCTCTGCGGTCCGGTCTGGACGACGGTCTGGACCGAACCCTTGCCGAAGCTGCGCTCGCCCATGACGATCGCGCGGCGGTGGTCCTGAAGCGCACCGGCGACGATCTCGGCCGCCGACGCGCTTCCGGCGTCGACCAGCAGGACGATCGGCAGCCCGTGGGCGAGGTCGCCGGGCCTGGCGTAGAAGCGCTCGATGTCGCCCTTCTCGCGGCCGCGCTGAGAGACGATCTCGCCGTGGTTGAGGAACGCGTCGCTGACCTCGATCGCCTGGTCGAGCAGCCCGCCGGGGTTCGAGCGCAGGTCGACGACATAGCCGAGCGGCCGGCCGCCGGCCGCCTTGTCGATCGCCACCAGCGCCGCCTTGGTCGCATCTCCGGTGTTGGCGGCGAAGGTGTTGATATTGATCACCCCAATGCCGTCCTTGATCTCCCATTTGACCGGGCGAAGGACGATGCGCTCGCGGACCATGGTGACGTCGAACGGCTTGTCGCGGCCGGGACGGACGATGGTCAGCTTGATCCCGCTGCCGGGCGCGCCGCGCAGCTTGTCGACCGCCTCGTCGAGCGTCAGGCCGTAGAGCAATTCGCTGTTGATGTGGGTGATGAAGTCGCCGGCCTTGATGCCCGCGCGCCATGCCGGAGTGTCCTCGGTCGGCGAAATCACCTTGACCGCACCGTCTTCGGTCGAGACGGTCAGGCCGAGGCCGCCGTAATTGCCGTCGGTGGTGGTCCGAAGCGTCTGGAAGTCCGACGCCTCGACGTAGCTCGAGTGCGGGTCGAGTGCGGCGAGCATCCCGTCGATCGCGCCCTTGATCAATGTATGGTCGTCGACCGGGTCGACGTAATTGGCCTTGACCCGCTCGTAGACGCTCATGAACGTCTCGAGCTCCTCGTAATTGGCGACATCCGCGGCAGCCAGCGAGCTGGTCGCGACGGGGACCAGCGCCAGCGCTCCGACGAGGGCCAGTGGTGGAAGCAGTTTGCGGGTCATGGTCATGGCTCGTGAGTCCTGTGGTCGTCCGGCCTGTGAAGGCGGACCCAGATTAGCCGCCTTTTGCCTTGTTTGACAGCGCCGCAGATGAACCTGCGATTAGGGCAGGGGATGCGCGGTGCCCATTATGGGACAGTTCGACGCCCAGCGGCCCCAGCGCCCGGCCGAGGCGATCGCCGGCGGCGACCTTCGCGCCCGGCTCGAGCGTCGAGCGGACGTTGACGATCAGGCTCATCCAGCCACGGCCGTGGTCGATGATGGCGATGCCGTCATAATCGCGAAAAGGCCCGGCGAAGCGGACGACCCCGGAGGCGGGGACCAGGACCTCGGCGCCTCGCCATGTGGCCAGCGTCAGGCCGCGCGACCGGACTCCGCTCGAATTGACCTCGCCGAGGCCCTGGAGAACCCGGGCATCGGCCGGAAGCCGGTAGTCGAGCGGCGGTCGCGGCGGGGTTTCGGCTCCGCGCGGCCGCGGCGGCGCCGGGCCGAGCGCGGCTACTTCGGCGGCGATCTGAGCGGCGGATCGGTTGCGGCGTGTTTCCTCGGCCAGCCGCTCGATGTCCTCGCCGACCGCAAGCGCGACATCCCCGGCGCCGAGCGCGGCGCTGCCGGTCAGTGCCGCCGAGCGCAACGCCCGCGCCTCGAGCTGCGCGAACTCGCGCCGCCGGGTCGCCAGCTCGTCGCGGCTTCGGGCCAGCGACTGACGCGAGGCCAACGCGGCGCTTTCGAGCTTCTCTCCCTCGGCCAGCTCGGCCGACAGCGCCGCCGTCCGGCGCCGGATGACGGGCAGGCTCGAATCGAGTAGCAGGCGCACGCGCACGAACTCCTCCATGCTCGAATCGCTGGTCAGAGCGAGCAGCGGCGGCCGCCGGGCCATCATTGCCAAACCGGCAAGCAAAGCGGCAATCGGCTGCTGCTGCCGCTCGAGCCGCTGGCGGCGGATTGCGATTTGGGCGGCGATGATCCGGCGCTCGGCGTCGGCGGCGCTGATCCGCGCTTCGGCGGCGGCGATCGCCTCGGCCGCGGCCGCCTGCTCGGCGTGGAGCCGCGCCGCCTCGCCGCGGGCTTGGCCCGCCGCGCGTTCGAGCTTGCGGACCTGCGCATCGGCGGTCCGGGCCTCCGAGCGCGCCCGCTTCAGCGCCTCATCGGCGGTCTCGACCACCGGCTGCACCGGAGCGCTTGCCGCGACCAGCAGCGGGACGAACAACAGGGGAGCGAAGCCGCGCATTCCCTCACCCTTCACGATGATAAGGGTGGTTCGCAAGGATCGACGTCGCCCGGAACAATTGCTCGGTGAGCATTGCCCGGACCAGCAGATGCGGCCAGGTCGCCGGGCCGAACGACATCAACAGGTCCGCGCCGTCGCGCCCGGCATCGTCGTGGCCGTCGGCCGCCCCGATCAGGAACCGCGCCTCGCGCTTGCCGCCATCGCGCCAGCTCTCGAGGCGTCGCGCCAGCTCCGCCGAAGACAGCGCCGTGCCGCGCTCATCGAGCGCGACCGAGACGCTGTTCGGCGCGGCCGGCGGCAGCGGCGCGCGCTCGCCAAGCTCGGTGACCCTGGTCGGCCAGGCAATGCGCTTCAGATAACGGTCGACGAGTTCGGCTTCGGGCGAGCGGCCGATCTTGCCGCGGGCGACGATGTGCAGCAGCAACCCGCTTAGCCGGGGGGTGCGGCGCCCGCGCGCTGCGGTGCGTCGTCGCCGAACGCCCACATCCGTTCGAGATTGTAGAACGTGCGCACTTCGGGCCGGAACAGATGGACGATGACGTCGTCGGCGTCGATCAGCACCCAGTCGGCGGCCGGAAGACCCTCGATCCGCGGCGACCGGCCAACCTGCTCCTTGATCTTCTGGGCAAGCTTGCTGGCCATCGAGGCGACCTGCCGGGTCGAGCGGCCCGAAGCGATCACCATATGATCGGCGATGCTCGACTTGCCGGCCAGCGGGATCGAGATGATCTCGACGGCCTGGTCGTCGTCGAGCGATTTGAGGACGAGACGATGGAGGTCTTCGACATCGATTGGAGGACGGCCGTTGCGGTCGGGCCCGCTGTTCGGACGGTCAGTGGGACGATCGGGCAAGTGCTCTCCTGACGGAAGAAAGGGCGCCGGCAAGCTTCGGGCGAGCTGTGGATTGCGAACGGCGGTGCCAATTGGGATCGAGCGCGCGTAAGGCGGTGGCGGACGTCGGATCGGGCGGCAGGCGAAGCAGCAAAATCGCCGGTGGACTCCAATCCGTCCAATTGCGTGCCTGGCTTGAAGGTCGGACGAACCGTCGCAGCCAGCCCATCGCGCGCGCCGCGCGGGCATCGCCTTCATAGCCCGGGCGCGAGATGACCGCAATTGGCAGCCCCCGAGCAAAGTTGCGCCACTGCTTCCAGTGATGGAAATCGGCAACAGTATCGGCGCCCATCAGCCAGATGAAGCGGTCGCGCGGATGGCGGCGGAGCAGTTCGCCGACGGTGTCGATGCTGTAGCGGGTGCCGATGCGCGCTTCGAAGTCGGTCGCCTTGATCGGCGCCCGGCGAGCCATCGCCCGGGCGGATTGCAGCCGCGCCTCGAGCGGGGCCATCTCTTTGCCCGCCTTGAGCGGATTGCCGGGTGACACCAGCCACCACACCTCGTCGAGGCCGAGCGCGTCGATCGCCGCCAGGCTGATCCGGCGGTGCCCGCGATGCGCCGGATTGAATGAGCCGCCGAGAAGTCCGATGCGCTTCATCGGCCCGAGCCGCTAGCATGGCCGCGATGCAGCGCCTAATGGGCGGCGCGAAGGAGGTGCGATGTCCGACCTTGAATCCGTCGGCGACGCAGCAACCGGCGCGGCGCTGGCGCGCGCCGTCGAGCCCGGCGCCGGCGAGGCGGACGACGGCCACACGCACGAAAGCAATTGCCTTAATTGCGGGGCGAAGCTGCTCGGCGATTTCTGCCACGCATGCGGCCAGCGAGCGCACGTCCACCGCAGCCTTAAAGGCTTCTTCCATGATCTGCTTCACGGGGTGCTCCACTTCGAAGGCAAGATCTGGCGGACCTTGGCCAAGCTGATCGGCAACCCCGGTGACCTCACCCGTCGATACATCGACGGCGAGCGGGCGCGCTACGTGTCGCCGATCGCCCTGTTCCTGTTTTCGGTGTTCATGATGTTCGCGGTGCTCAGCCTCGCCGGGCCGTCGGTGAGCCAGCCCGACGTACGGCTGCGCGCCGAAGTCGCCCAGCCGCTCGCGGCGGAAAAGGCCAAGCTCGCGCAGCTCGAAGCCGACCGCGCCAAGGCAGCCGCAGCAAAGGCGCCGACCGACGCGCTGGACAACCAGATTCGCAAGACTCGCGCCGAGGTCAAAGCGCTCGAGCTGCTGCGCGACCGCGGTGCCGCGGCTGCGCTGAGCCGTACGCCCACCGTCCAAACCAACCTGCCTTGGCTGCAGGAAGCGTATGTCCGCGCCAGCGAAAACCCGCAGCTGCTGATCTACAAGCTCAAGACCAACGCCTACAAGTTCAGCTGGGCGCTGATCCCGCTGTCGGTCCCCTTCATGTGGCTGCTGTTTCCGTTCAACCGCCGCTTTCGGCTCTACGACCACACGGTGTTCGTGACCTATTCGCTCAGCTTCATGAGCCTGCTGATCATCGCCGCTTTGCTGTTGGGGACGGCGGGGCTCGGGAGCATCGGCTCGCTCGCCTTGGTGGTCCCGCCGATCCACATGTATGTGCAGTTGAAGGAAACTTACGGACTGACGCGGCTGGGAGCGCTGTGGCGCACCGTGCTGCTGGTCAGCTTCGCCTTCGTCGCGGTGACCTTCTTCGCGCTGTTGCTGCTGACCCTGGGGGTGCTCGACTAGGCGCTTTCGACTAGGTGGCGGCCGGGCACGGGAAGCGGCGCGCGAAATAAGCCCGGAGCGCGTCCTTGGTGTTGGTCCGGGCGCGCTGCGCGGGCGGGACCGCCTGCATCGCGGCCAGGATGTCGCGGTTGGACATCTTCACTCCGCCGGGCGCCGTGCAATAGGCTTTCCGCCTGCCTGCCGCCTCGGCCGCCTTGTTCTCGGCCCTGAGCTCGGCGGCATCGGTCTTGATCTGGCCCATGAGCAGCTTGAGGTCGCCCGAGAACATCGCCAGCGGCCCCTTCTGCTCGAGCTTGTCCGCCTTGGCGAGGAAGGTCGACACCGGCATCGCCGTCGCGGCGACCGGTGCGAGGGCAAGCAGCGCGCCCGCCAGCATTCGGAGTTTCATGCGTTCCCCCAAATTCAGTCGGCGGACAGAAGCGCCTGCCGAGTGAACCGGGATTGAACGCTTACGCTCCGGCTGGAGCCGGTCCGCCGAGCCCTTGGCCCTTGCGCCGCGCCTTGGGGATCGACGAGCCGGCGACGGGAATGCTCGGGGTCGAGGCTCCGCCCCGATCGATCGAGCCGCCGTCGAGCACCGTCGTGATCTCGTCGCCGCTCAACGTCTCATATTCGAGCAGAGCCTTGGCCAGCGTCTCGAGCTGGTCGCGGTGCTCGTTGAGCACGGTCTTGGCCCGCGAATAGCCGTCCTCCACCACTCGCCGAATCTCCTGGTCGATCAGCTGCGCGGTTTCGTTCGACATGTTCTTCTGGCGGTTGACCGAATAACCGAGGAACACTTCCTCGTCGGCTTCGGCATATTGCAGCGGGCCGAGCGCGTCGGACATGCCCCAGCGGGTGACCATGTCGCGGGCCAGGCTGGTCGCATAGCTGATGTCGGAGGACGCCCCCGAGCTGACCTTGTCGTAGCCGAACACAATCTCCTCGGCGACGCGGCCGCCCATCGACACCGCGAGGTTCGCGTACATCTTGTCGCGGTGATAGCTGTAATTGTCGCGCTCGGGCAGGCGCATGACCATTCCCAGTGCGCGCCCACGCGGGATGATCGTCGCCTTGTGAATCGGGTCGGACGCCGGCTCGTTGATGGCGACGATCGCGTGGCCGGCTTCGTGATAGGCGGTCATCCGCTTTTCGTCCTCGGTCATCACCATGGACTTGCGCTCGGTGCCCATCATCACCTTGTCCTTGGCCTCCTCGAACTCCTTCATGGCGACCAGGCGCTTGCCGCGGCGGGCGGCGAGCAACGCGGCTTCATTGACGAGGTTGGCGAGGTCGGCGCCGGAGAAGCCGGGCGTTCCGCGCGCGATCACCCGCGGGTCGACGTCGGGCGCCAGCGGCACCTTCTTCATGTGGACAGCGAGGATTTGCTCGCGGCCGTCGATGTCGGGGCGCGGGACGACGACCTGGCGGTCGAAGCGGCCGGGCCGAAGCAGCGCCGGGTCGAGCACGTCGGGGCGGTTGGTCGCGGCGATGATGATGATGCCCTCGTTGGCTTCGAAGCCGTCCATCTCGACCAGCAATTGGTTCAAGGTCTGCTCGCGCTCGTCATTGCCGTTGCCGAGGCCGGCGCCGCGGTGGCGGCCGACAGCGTCGATTTCGTCGATGAAGACGATGCACGGCGCGCTCTTCTTAGCCTGGTCGAACATGTCGCGGACGCGGCTGGCGCCGACGCCGACGAACATCTCGACGAAATCGGAGCCGGAAATGGTGAAGAACGGCACGCCCGCCTCGCCGGCGATGGCGCGGGCGAGCAGGGTCTTGCCGGTGCCCGGTGAGCCGACCAGCAGCGCGCCCTTGGGAATCTTGCCGCCAAGCCGGGCGAACTTGCCCGGGTCCTTCAGATATTCGACGATCTCCTGGAGCTCCTCGCGGGCTTCATCGATTCCGGCGACGTCGGCGAAGGTCACCCGGCCCTGCTTTTCGGTCAGCATCCGGGCTCGGCTCTTGCCGAAGCCCATCGCCCCGGAACCGGCGTTCTTCTGCATCTGGCGCATGACGAAGAAGCTGATTCCGAGGATCAGCAGGAACGGCAGCGACTGGTAGAGCAGGATCAGCCAGAAGCTCGACTGCTCGGCTTCCTTGGCCTGGACCTGGACGCCGCGCTGGATCAGGCGATCGGTGACCTGGGCGTCGGCTGGAGCAAGTGTCCGAAACGCCTCGCCGCTCGACAGCTTGCCAGTGATGATCTGGTTACCCGTCGCGTTGGCCGAAGTGGTGACAGAGCGCACATTCCCTTCATCGACCTGGCGGACGAACTCGGAATAAGGGATCGGCTCGCTGGCGCCGGCGCGCGGGCCTTCGATCATCTGGACGAACAGGACGAGCCCGAACAGGATTCCGACCCAGATGAGCAGGCTCCTGGTCCAGGGGTTGCCGGGCTTCTTCTCGTTCATCGTCTGTCTCTCGCGTCGGCCCGCAGGGCCCTGTCAGTGTAAAATAGTCCTTTGGACCGCAATAACAATGCAAGGCTTATGGCTTGGTGAACGGAGCGATCATCGGCGCGGTGGCGCGCGCCGCAGGCGCCAGGTTGCGCCGCCTTCGAGTTTCAAGCGCGCGAGCGTCGTCGTTCCGCCGTTGCGCAGCTTGTCGAGCGCCCGGGCAAGCTCGGGCCCGCGCGGGCTCGGCTCGCCCATCTCGGCGAACGCGGCCAGCAGCAGCCGGCGCTGCAGCTCGCGCGGAATTCCCGACGGGTCGACCACCACCGCCGAACCGTCGCGAGCGATACGCGTCTCGGCGAGTGGGGCGAGCGCCCAGTCGAGCGCCTCGTCGGCCTCGTTGAGCCAGGCGGCGCTGGCCGCGAGCCGCTCCGGGTTGGCCCATTCGGCGCGCCGCAGCCATTCGCGCATCCGCACCCGGTCATGGCGGGGGTCGCGGTTGGATGGGTCGTCGACCGCCTCGACTCCGGCTTTCGCGACCAGCGCCGCGAGCTCGGCCTTGCGCCAGCCGAGCAGGGGCCGGACCAGCTTGACGCCCTTGACCAGCGGCCGCCTGGCGCGGGTTGCGCCGAGGCCGCCGACGCCGGCGCCGCGGGCGAGGCGCATCAGCAGGGTTTCGGCCTGGTCGTCGAGATGGTGGGCGGTGGCGACCGCGGTCAGGCCGCGCTTGAGCGCCCAATCGCCGAGCATCTGGTACCGCGCCTCGCGCGCCCGCGCCTGCAAATTGCGGCCGGCAGCCCGCGGCCAGGCGAGCGTCAGGATTTCATGCGGGACGCCGATGCGCGTGCATAGCGCGGCGACCATCTCGGCTTCGGAGCGGCTTTCCGGGCGCAGCGCGTGATCGACCGTCGCCGCTTCGACCCGGCCCGGGCGAGCCGCGGCCGCAAGCAGCAGCAGAGCGAGGCTGTCGGGACCGCCCGACACCGCGACGCCCACCTTGCTTCCCGGCGCGGCCAAAGCGTCGAGATCGGCCGCAAAGCGCGCCTTGAGGTTTGGAGCCGGTTCACAAGAAATAAGATGTGCTCCTGCGAAGGCAGGAGCCCAGTACTGGGTCCCTGCGTTCGCAGGGACACATAATTTTCGTCGCTCTGTCTAGCTACAGCTCGCTTCGGACTTTGCCGCGGGCAGCAGCCGCTTCAATTCCGCCCGCATCGAAGTCCCGTAGACGTCCTCGAGCTCGGAATAGGCCTTGCACGCCTGCCCTGGCTGCTTGAGCTGCATCAGCGCCTGGCCGAGATAATAGAGGCTGTCGGCGGCTCGCTCGCCCTTCGGGTTTGAGCGGTAATTGGCCAGCAGCGCTTCCGCCGCCGCGCGCGGCTCGCCCTTGTCGAGCAGCGACCGGCCGACGAGATTGTCGGCCCAACTCTTGCGGCGGTGTTTCGGGAAAGCCGACGAGAATGCGCGCAGCGAGCTGATCGCCGAATCATATTTGCCCGTTCGCCAGAGTTGGTAGCCCTCGTCGTAGGCGAGCTCGCCCGCATCGGGCGCATTGCTCGCAGCGACCGTCGAGCCTGGCGCGGTGCCGCCCGCCTTCGCCGGGGGGGGCAGCGCCGTCGTCGTGACCGCGGGAGAGCTGATCGAGTTCGTCGCCATGCCGGTTGCGGGAACCTGCGCTGCCGCTGCCGCCGCCCGCTCGAGCGCTCCAATGCGGTCGTCCTGGTCGGTGCGCATCTTGGCAAGCTCGGCCTGGATGACGGTCAGCCGGTGGCCGTTCTCCTCGGACTGGCGGACGAGGTCGGCGATCTGCCGCTCGAGCCCGTTGAGTCGGTCGTTCAGCGTGCGGACCGACGATTGCGTCGCCGCCGGCTCGTCCGAAAAGCCCGCGGTCGCCGCCGGCTGTCCCCTCGGGAACACCTGCCGCTGCACCTGGCGCAGCTGGCTCTCGAGCCGTTCGATGCGCTGTTCCGGGGTCACGACGCGCTGCGCCTTCGCGGGGGTCACCCCGAGCGCCAGCAGCGCCGCTGCGGCGATGGAGAGTCGAAGCGGTCCGTTCATGATGCCCCCAGGATGATCATCCGCCCGAGCCTGCCTAACCGATGCTTTCGCGGCGATGAATCCGTTTAGCCGGCACTGTTCTGGACGACGGGTGTATTCGGCGCAGTCTGCGGAGCGGACGCTGGACCGCGCATCAGGTCCGCGGCGCGAAGGCTGACGTTGCGCACCGTTGTCGCGGCTGGGCCGACGGGCGGTGCATCGGCGGTGCCGACGGAGATGCGAATAGCTTCGGGCTTGCCGGTCATCAGCACCGGGGCGGTCGCATTGGCCGGCACCTCGAAGCTCTGCCCGGCCTCGAGCAGGCCCGCCTTCAAGATGGTCGCGCCGTCCTTGACCTGGAGCCAGACCTGTTCGTTGGCGGTAATCACCACCGGGCCGGATGCAGTCTGCACCGGCGCTGCTGCTGGCGGCGGCGCGGCCTGGGCGGGCGCCGCGGCCTCGGCAACGGTCTCGTTCCCCGCCACGTCCGTCCCGGAAAACGAGCGTTCGTTGAGCCAGCTCATAACGAGCACGAGCACGAGAACCGCCGCGAGCGCCCCGAACACCAGCCATTTGGGCATCGTCCGGGCCGGATCCGCGGGCTCGAACACTTCCGAAGTCTGGTGGACCGGCCGAACTCCGCCCATCTCGACCCGCAAAGCCTCGTAGACTTCGCCGCGGTCGAGCCCGACGGCGGATGCGTAGCTCTTGGCGAAGCCGATGGTGTAGGTCGGCGCCGGAAGCCGTGGCCAGTCGCTGTTCTCGAGGCTTTCGAGGTGGCGGCGCGGGATCCGCGTCTGGGCTGCAACGTCCTCCAAAGTCAGGCCTTTCGCCTCGCGAGCGACGCGCAATCTTTGCCCGACGGTCGCGATTTCCGGCTCCGGCAAATCGCCTGCCGTCTCGTCGATCGGCTGGACCGTTTCCTGACCCTTTTTCTTTGCCATCGCCCGTTCTTCTTCGCCTCCGCAAAGCCACTCTTCGAAGGCTGCAGCCGGAGTGTCAACCACTCCGCGAAGGATTCAACTCACCGCCACCGAATGTCTCCTGGCCCAGTCGGTCAGCGCCTTGCGAAGGTTGCGCGGCGGCCGGGCGAGCAGCTGGTCGAGACGCTGCCGAACGGCGCCCGCATCGAGCGAGCGGACCATCGCCTTGACCGGGCCGACGGCGGCCGGAGTAATCGAGAAATTCTCGGCGCCGATGCCGATCAGGGCCATCGTCTCCAACGGCCGGCCGCCCATCTCGCCGCACAGCCGGACCGGGACATCGGCGGCTCGGGCAGCATCGAGCACGCGCTTGAGGAACCGCAGGATCGCCGGGCTCAGCCAGTCGTAGCGCTCGGCCAGCCGCGGGTCGGCGCGGTCGGCGGCGAACAGGAACTGGGTTAGATCGTTGGTCCCGATCGACAGGAAATCGATGCGCGGGAGCAGCTGGTCGAGCATCTCCGCCAGGCTCGGCACTTCGAGCATGGCGCCAAACTCGACTCTCGCCGGAAGCTTGCGCTTGGACTTGCGAGCCCAGGCGATCTGCTCCTCGATCAACGCCCGCGCTTCCTCATATTCCCACGGCTCGGAGATCATCGGGAACATCACCCGCAGCACCCGTCCGGCCGACGCCTCGATCAGCGCCCGGGCCTGCGCCTTCATCAGCGTCGAGCGGTCGAGCGACAGCCGCAGCGCGCGCCAGCCCATCGCCGGGTTCTCGGCCTCGTCGCGGGCGTCGGCGAGGTAGGGCAGCGCCTTGTCGCCGCCGATGTCGAGCGTCCGGAAAGTCACGGGGCGATCGCCGGCCGCGTCGAGCACCTTGGAATACAGCCGCTGCTGCCTTTCGCGGCCGGGCAGGGTGGCCGAAACCAGGAACTGGAACTCGGTCCGGAACAGGCCGATGCCGTCGGCGCCGGTCAATTCGAGCGCCGCGGCGTCCTCGGCCAGCCCGGCGTTGACCATGACGCTGACCTCGAGCCCGTCCTTGGTCACCGCCGGCAGCGAGCGGACCGCGGCATATTGCGCGCGGCGCTTCTGGCTCAACGCCATGCGATGGTCGAAGCCGGCCGTCAGCGCGCGGTTGGGGCGGATGATGACGCTGCCGTTGTCGCCGTCGACCAGGATCGGCTCGTGCTCGTTGACGCTGTGGCGGATGTCCTGAAGCCGGCCGACCACCGGCACCCCCATCGCCCGGGCGACGATGGTCATGTGCGCGGTCAGCGAGCCCTCCTCGAGCAGCACCGCCTTCAATCGCCGCCGGTCGTATTCGAGCAGTTCGGCGGGGCCGAGGTTGCGGGCGATCAGCACCGTGTCGCGGGTCAGCCCCGTCTGGGCGGCGGTGCCGATCCGCCCCGAAACGATCCGCAGCAGCCGGTTCGACAGATCCTCGAGGTCGTGCATCCGCTCCTGGAGCAAAGGATCATCGATCTCGCGCATCCGCGAGCGAGTGCGCTGCTGGACGCGCTCGATCGCCGCTTCGGCGGTCAGGCCGCTGTCGATCGCCTCGTTGATCCGGCGGCCCCAGCCTTCGTCGTAGGCGAACATCCGGTAGGCGGCGAGAATCTCCTGGTGCTCGCCGACGGTGCCGAACTCGGCCTCCTTGGTCATCGCGTCGATCTGCTCGCGCATCCGGCGGAACGCGTCGTAGACCCGGGCGCGCTCGGCCTCGGTGTCCTCGGCGACGGTGTGCTCAACGATGACCCGCGGCTGGTGGAACACCGCTTCGCCCTTGGCCATTCCGGTGACCAGCTTCAGCCCCGACAGGCGAAGCGGGCCGGCGCTGCGCATCCGGCCGCGGCGGGCGCCGTCGACCAGCCGCGCCGCGGCGATCATCTCCGAAAGCACCATCGCCACCGTCTGCAGCGCCTCGATCTCGACCTCTTCGTAGCGGCGTGATTCGGCGTGCTGGACGGCGAGCACCCCGACCGGGCTCTCGAGCCGGACGATCGGCACGCCGGCGAAGCTGTGGAAGCTCTCCTCGCCGGTTTCGGGCCGGTAGACGAACTCGGGGTGGGTGGCCGCTTCCGCCAGGTTCAGGATGCGGCCCTCCTGGGCAATCGTCCCGACCAGGCCCTCGCCCATCGCCAGGCGGGTGACGTGCACCGCCTCCTTCCTCAGGCCGTGGGTGGCGAACAGTTCAAGCTGGTTGTCGCGCAGCAGATAGATCGAGCAGACCTCGCTCTTCATCGCTTCGGCGATCAGGTCGACGACCTTGTCGAGCTTGGACTGAGCGCCCCCCCGGCTCGCCATCACGTCGTGGAGTCCGGTCAGGATCTCGCGGGCGGCGGCGGCGGCGGTCAGGGGCATGGCGGAAGCGCTATCAGATGGGGCGCTCGCCTGTCACGCTTGGACGGGCCTTCAATGGCCGGGGTTGCCGCCGCCCCAACTCGTGAGAGTTGCCACCAAGATGCAAGCGAGTGCCGCCAGGCTCGCTCGCGGTTTGAACAGGCCGTACAACGCCAAGACGACCGCGGCGACGTAGAGCAGCGCCGTCAGATTGTTGTCGAACATGGCCGAAAAAAGCACCGCGAACACCGCGTACATCAGCAGCAGGACGCGCAGAATGACGTGCACAACGCTCAATTCAGGCACTCTGATCGGTTAGCCGCTCCATTTGCGGAACCGGTAGCGTCCGTTGACCGGCGACGCCTGGTACGACAGCCCCGAGGAGCAAGTGACCTTGTAGATCCCCGGGGCGGCGTCTGGGACTGGGGTGACTGACTGGACCCGGCCGCACCGGAATCCGATGCGGTCGATCGTTCGAGCGACGACCGAATTGGGAAGGGGCAATCCCGCCGCCGTGCTCGGTTGCGGATCGGGCTCGGCCGGCGCCGGAGTTTCCTCCGATGCGCTCTGCTCCTCGGCCCTGTTCGCAACGGTAATCGACTCGTTTGCTCCGGCTTCCTCGGTCGCCGCCTCCGCAGTCGGTACCGACGGCTCTACAGGCGCCTCGACAGCTGTCTCCGGCTCGTTTGCCTGCACGGGCGCCAGGCCGTTATTGGACGGCTGCGCCGCTGGGAGATCGACGGTCACACTCGCTTGGGCGGCATTCTCTTCCTCGGTTGCCGACCCGCAGCTTCCAAGCAGCAACAGCGGGACCGCAACGAGGCAAGTGCTCCACCGCCCGCGAAGGCAATCCATTTCCACCGGGGGATAACTACCGGCGGACCTCGAATGTCCGCAATGGGTGGAAAGCGGACATTCGGTTTCCAATGCGCCGCATGTGAATCTGAGCTTCGCGTCAGGCAGCGTCAGGTGCCAATCATCCCAGTCCAGCGTTTGATCTGACTTTCACCGTTAGCGAAAGTGACCTGGTAGGAGTATTCCAGACAGTCCACCTTGTGGATGTCCAGGCGTTTGCCGTTCAACTCGAGCTGGTCGAAGATCCTTACGGTCTCGCAGCCATAGCCGGCATTCCGGACAGCAGCTGCAAGCTCGCTTAGCGAGACATTCTGTAATGGCTCCACCAACATCGCTCGTCGCTTTTCGCCTCCCGGGCTTGTTTGAACAATGATTGGTCTCCCTTGCATGCCCGTCGGGTAGACGGCTGGCTTCACCGATGTCCCCGAGGGCCCATCGCAAGCAGCGAGCGCGATGCTGAGTAGAACAATGGCGCTAGAACGTATGTTGCTCGTCAAAATTCCGCCTCCAATTGGCCAACGACTGGCGCGTCATCATGGGGTCCCGTCAAACGTCGTTGCGAGGAAGCCGTCTCGGAGATGCGCGGAATGTCCGCAATGGGTCGAACGCGGAAACCCAAGTCGCGTGCCGCATTTCCTGCGATGCTCGGGCCAGTGGGGTTTTGGACTCCAGGTACGTGGTCCCTCGGACGACCATGCGAGGTTTGACGCGACGACGTCGATTCAGCAACTGTCTCGCAACGGCACGCCATCAGGCTAGTGGGTTTCGCCTGAAGCCCTGCTGATCGAAAATGACTGAATGGAAATCCACCTCTTAAGTTACGGCCAGCTGAGTGAAAACGAGATGGCGGCTGCCAATCGTTCGGAAACTTTGCAGGAGTGTCAGGCCCACCTGGACCGAGCGATGGGTTATGCTCAGCTCGCTTGGCGAGAGCGACAATGGCGCCGCGCTTTGAACGCGAACTCAAACGAGCGAGTGCGCCAGCAAGAATGCTAATGTCGCAGTTGGTCGAATGCGGCCTCAAGCGGATCGCGTCCGCCTTGGGTGGAAAGTAGACCTTAGGCACCCGCGCGAGAATTCAGTCCGAGGCGCCCGTGCGACGATTCGCGATCGCGTCCAACTTGGCGTAAGCAGGCACGGATGGCACGTTGCCAGCGACCCGCTGGAGACCCGAGATGTCCAGTCATTCGACAGTCGCCGCCGCCCTGACCATGGCCCTGCTGCTCGCCGGAACGGCCGGCGCCCAGGCTCCCGCGCAGCCCGCGCCGGCACCCGCCAGCGCAACTCCGGCGCTGGACCCGAACCTGTCGGAGAGCATCCGCAAAGCCAATTTGGCGAGGACACCGGGACTTGCCGGACCCGGAATGCGCGGCGGCACGCTCGCCCGCCCGGGGGCCACGGACGCCGCGCCGGCGGGCGGGGCGCCGTTGCCCGGTGTCAGTCCGGAGGGCAACGACAACGAGAACGTGCCGGGCAAGAACACCAACACGCGGGTGGTCGATGGTGCGTCAGCCGGCGGCGGCGTCGCTAGCGGCACGCCGCTCCCGGGCTTCAGTCCCGAGGGCAATGACAATGGCGGCCGCGACGGCAACGACAACGGCGGCGGCCCGCCGGTCAACGGACCGGAGAATTCGCAGGCCTTGACGGTCGGCGGCGAGCAGGGCGGCGGCATCGTCCGGCCACCGAACCAGTACGGCAACAAGAACGAAAACCCGCCCGGAAAGAACGACAACACCCGGCTGAACGGCGGCGTTCTCGCGCATCCGGAAGACGAGCCCGCCGAACCGGCGCCGCGAGGCGGCAACACCAACGGGCCGCGGCTCGAGGGGCTTTATGGCAAGTCGCCGGACAACGACAACAAGGCCGGCGGCGGTGGAAAAATCAAGATCGATTTGAGCGATGCGCAGCTGGCCCGCGATGCACAGGCTCAGCTTGCGGCCCGCTTCGGCGCCGCGGCGGCGAATCTGCGGGTCAGCGCCAACGCCGGTGTGGTCCGGGTTGAAGCGATGTCAGGCAACAGCCTCGGCCGGGCCCAGATCGATGCCGCGCTGAAGGACATGCCCGCGTCGCGCGAGATCGATGTTCCTTGAATCGTAGCACCCAATTCGGCGGCCCTTTCGGCACAGGCTAGGCTGCTGTAAAGCTTGTGTTCCCGCACGAACGACTCAGGTGCTCACCATGCAGTTTGCCTTCTTCGTCGTTCTCGCAGCTCTCACGGGGGCGGAGTCGAGCGCGGACATTGTGACGTTCAAGGACAGGGAAGTGCTGGTCTACGACAGCGACGGGATTCCGCTGTTCCGGGGGAAACGCGACTTTGTCTTGCGGGTCGCCCGCAACCCCACCGGAGAGGTCGTCACGTACGACGCGGCTACCAGACGAGTGCGCGTCTCAAAAGTCGGTACCGAGCTTTGGCTTCATTGTGCCGAGCTTGAGCCGATGGCGGCCAGCTGCCCGCAAGCAGCGAATAACCGGTCGCGGTCGGGAGCCATTCGCGGCGGCGACGATCCCGCGTCGAGCACGATTGAATCTCGCGCTGACATTCCGTCCTGCCCGGGCGACATTCGTTGTCCTAAACTAGTGGATTAGGAGCAAGCGCGCTCCACAGTCTCGTGCTTCTTAACGGATTTGGCTGACGGGCAACGACCTGGGCAAGCCCACAAATTGCTCCGCAAGTCACGCGCTCAGGACGGCAGGGACTGCAGGCGTCCGCTTTTTGAATTCCGGCAAGCAATGCAGCGGCTTGTCCCTCTTTGGTTAACCTGCTCTAAAAAAGGGTCGCGGCTACCCGTCGACTCGGCGGGCGACAGGGGGAAAGGGGGTCCCAGGTGCGGTCGTTTGGGGGCAAACGGCATGGCAGAGGCAGGGCGCGGGTCCTGCGGTTCGGACTGCCGATGCTGGCAGCCGGCATGTTGCTCCCCGCCAAGGCTTCCGGCCAAACGACGCCGGCGGCGCAACCGCAAGCTCCGACCCGCGAGGAGATTACCCGCCCTGAACCGCGGCCGGTTCCGCCGCCGCAAGCGCGACTGGAAGTCGAGGGCGGAGTCGAGCGAGCGCCCTGCTTCCTCGATAATCCGGAATTTTCGAGCATCCGCTTCACGTTGCGGAACGTTGAGTTCGAGGGCCTTCAGGGACTGAGCGCCGGTGAGCTTCGCGAGGCCTACGCTTCACTGGTTGGCCGGGAACAGCCCGTATCGGTGATCTGCGAAATCCGCGACCGAGCCGCGACGGCATTGCGGCAGGCGGGCTATATCGCCTCGGTCGAGGTTCCGGAGCAACGCATCGCCGACGGCACGGTGCGGTTTCGAGTGCTGATGGCCAAGCTCGTGCAGGTGCGCGTGCGCGGCAATGCAACCGGCGCCGAGCGCACTCTCGCGGCTTACCTGAACCGGCTCACCGAGCAGCCGGTTTTCAACCGCTTCGAGGCGGAGCGCTACCTGCTGCTCGCAAGCGACCTTCCGGGCTACAACGTTCGGCTGACGCTGCGGCCGGCCCGAACCGCTCCGGGCGAGGTGATCGGCGATGTGACCGTTCTCCACACGCCGCTGTTGGTCGACGCCAACATCCAAAATTACGGCTCGGACGAGCTCGGACGTTGGGGAGGATTGCTTCGCGCCCAGCTGTTCGGCCTGACCGGGCTTGGCGACCGCACCACCGCGGCAATCTACACGACTTCGGACTTCGAGGAGCAGCAAACGCTCCAGCTTGGGCATGACTTCCGGCTCGGGTCCGAGGGCCTGACGATTGCGGGCAATTTCGTCTACGCGTGGGCGCGCCCCGCGCTTGGCGACGGCAGCGACATCGAGTCGCGAACGCTGTTTGCGACCGCCGAGGTCGGATACCCCTTCATCCGGCGTCAGTCGCATAGCCTGCGTGGCTCGGTCGGCCTGGATTACGTCAACCAGGACGTCGAACTCGACAGTATCGACCTGACTCGCGACCGGCTGCGGGTCGCTTTCGCGAGGCTCGCCGCGGACGCCGTCAGCCTCGATTATTCGCGGCCCGGATTCTCGCTGGTGGAGCCGCGCTGGCGGTTGAGCGGCCTGGCCGAAGTTCGCCGCGGGCTGAGTATTTTCGGCGCCAGTGATTCCTGCGGGCCGGCGGGCGCGGACTGCCTTGGTCCGGACGATGTCCCGCCCAGCCGGATCGAAGGCGACGCGACGGCCACCGTCCTTCGCGGCAACGCCTATGGCGAATACCGGCCGGTGCCGAAATTGACGCTCGCGGTCGGCGTACGCGGCCAGCTGACCGACGAGCCGCTGCTCAGTTTCGAGGAGTTTTCGGCCGGCAACTACACCGTCGGGCGGGGCTATGACCCCGGCTCGCTGCTTGGCGACCGCGGCATCGGCGTCCAGTCGGAAGTCCGGATCGGAAGCCTCTACCCGAGCTCGCCGCGGAGGGTGGGCCTCGAGGGCTACGGCTTCTTTGATTACGCGCGGATCAGCAATCGCGACCGGCTATTCGTCGACGAAAGCTCGCGTCGCCTGAGCTCGGTCGGCGCGGGCGCGCGCGCGTCCTTCGACCGCTACTATCTCGACGCGGCGCTGGCCGTTCCGCTGTCGCGCGTCGGTCTGGCTGACGAGAAGCCCGACCCGCGTTTCCTCCTATCGCTGACGACCCGTCTCTGGCCCTGGAGCGTCCGATGACTGCTCACCTCATGCGTCAAGCCTCGGTTCCCGGAATCGCTCACAACCGGCACCGATTGATGTGGTCGTGCGCGGCCGCGGCGATCGTCGTCGCCGCCGGGACCTCGGCCAGGCAGGCCAAGGCGCAGGCTTTCAGTGGCTCCCCGGTCGCGCCCGGGCCAAACATTGCGAGCGACGGAAGCGCGTCGCGGACGATCACGTCGCCGACGACCGAGACCATCACCGTCGCCACGCCGAGGGCAACGATCAACTGGACTCCGTTCGACAACGATGGATCGGGAACGATCGACTTCCTGCCCTCGGGCAATGTCGCCACCTTCACCAACGATCCGCAGGGCACCGCCGACTTTACGGTGCTCAACCGAATCGTCCCGTCCGATTCATCTCGTCCGATTGCCCTCAACGGCAGCGTCATCAGTCAGCTGCAGGACCTCAGCGGAGCAACCACGAGGGGCGGCAAGGTGTGGTTCTACAGCCCGGGCGGAATCGTCGTCGGCGCGACCGCCGTATTCGACGTCGGCGGGCTCCTGCTTACGGTCAACGACCCGCTCTCATTCAGCACGACCGCCACCGGCTTCAGCGGCAATTTCGTCGCGGCGACCAACAGCACTGCCTCGGTGACGATCGATCCGGGCGCCAGGATCACGGCCAGTCCCGAGAACAGCTATGTGGCGGTCGTTGCGCCGCGCGTCGTCCAGAACGGCGAGGTCAACGTCAACGGATCCGCAGCCTATGTTGCCGGGGAAGACGTGACCCTGACGATGAACCAGGGCCTGTTCGACATCGCCGTCAATGTCGGAACGTCCGACCCATACAATCCGGATGGCCCCAACGGCATCGTCCATACCGGCACGACGAGCGGCCCGTCCACCACCGGCGTCGGAGACAATCACCGGATCTACATGGTCGCGGTGCCCAAGAACCAGGCGCTCACCATGCTGCTCAGCGGCAACGCCGGTTTTACTCCCGCCGCGAGTGCTTCGGTGGTCAACGGCGAGATCATCCTGTCCGCCGGATCGAACGTCGCCGAGACCAGCGGAACCCTCGTCGTCACTTCGCCGCCCGGCATGAACGCGGACCTGACCATCGGTCCGGGAAGTTACACTTCGGACGTCCGCGGGTTCGCGCGCGGGGACATTTACGCATCGGCTGATACCGGCTCGATCGGCTTCTCTCGCGACTTGTCTCTGACCAGCCTGCTCGCTGGCGAGACCGGCATCGTCACCGTCGGCGCGACCAACGGCCACTCGCTGACCGTCGGCAGGAATCTTCACATGCAGACGAGCGGCGCGACCTTCTCGTCGGGCGCTCCGGAGGAAGCCAATATCATCGCCGACGGCGGCACGGTCAGCATTACCGGCGACGCGACAATGCTGGTTGGCCAGGCCATTGACGGCACGCCGGGCGACGCCGTGATTTCGGCCAGCGACGACAGCGAGAACAGCGGCTCGATCACCATCGGCGGACAGACTCTCGTGTCGACATCCGCGGCCGCCTCGACCGCCATCCCGGACGGCGACAGCGCCGACGGCTTTGCCGGCGACATCACCGTCGAGGCATTCAATGGCGGCACCATCGCGCTTCACAATACCCAGTTGTTCGCCAGTGCGAATGGGCAAGACAGCGGCGACAATGGCAGCGGTTTCGCCGGCGACGCCTTCGGCGGCGACATCGACGTCTCCGCGAGGGGCGGCAGCATCACCATCACCGGCAATCTATTCGCTTCTGCGGACGGCATTGGCGGCGATATGCTCGACGGCGGCCTGTTGGGGGGCGGCGGCTTCGGCGGCTCGATCGACCTGCGCGTGTCCGTCGGATCGGTCGGCGTGACCGGCAATGTCTTCCTGAGCGCGCTCGGCGTTGGCGGAGATTATGTTGGCGAGGGCATCTCTTCATCGGCCCAGGGCGGATTCGGCAGCGGCGGCGATGCGACGATCTTCTCCGGCGGCCCGGGCTCAATTACGATCGGCGGAGCGACGACGCTGCGCTCCGACGGCATTGGAGGCGATGCGCAGTCGGGCGGTGGGGGCTTTGGCGGCAGCGCTGAAATCTACGGTACCGATGGAACGATTGCACTCGGCGCGATCATCGACCTCAGCGCCCGCGGCACCGGCGGCAACGCCAATGTCGGCTTTGGCGGCGACGGCGGCGTCGGCTTCGGGGGCGATGCCTTGATCAATGCTCTCGCCATTCCGCCTGGTCTCGAGCAGTTCGCCGCAGCGTCCACCATAAGCGGCGGGAATGCCACCATCGACGTCACGGGCACCGGCGGTTCCGGCGGCGCAGGCAATGGCGACAACATCCTTCCGGGCGCGGGCGGCGACGGCTTCGGCGGCGCGCCATGCCAAGGCGAATGCTTCACCGGCGGAGCCAGCGCGGTCGCGCAGGTCGACGGCGCATCGCTCACGCTCGGGAACGTTGCGCTGCTCGCCGACGGTGTTGGCGGCACGGGCGGCGCCGGCGGCAACGACCAGGCCGGCGGCGCCGGCGGCCAAGGGTTCGGCGGCCGAGTCCAGGTCGGGCTGGTCGATGACCTTTTCTCCCCCAGCGGCGCGCCGGACGGCGAGGCGCATTACGGCACCGTCCTGGGTCTCGCCTCCGGCAATGGCGGCAACGGCGGCGCCGGCGGTTCGAGCATCAATGGTCCAATGCCTAACGGCGACGGCGGCCAGGGCCAGGGCGGGTCGGCTTCGCTGTGGAGCAACAGCCTGGTGACCGCGGCGAGCGTGACCTTTTTCGCCAACGGCAACGGCGGCAACGGTGGCAACGGCGGCAGTGCGTCCGGCGGATCGTCGACGATCACGTCGAACGACTCATTCATCTTCATCGACGACGTCCTGACGCGGATCGAAGGGCTCATCGACATCGAGGGCGACGTCACGGTCGAGGCCGCGGCAGCCAGCGGCGATGGCCCGAGCGGAACCACCGGCGATGCGAGCGGCGGGACAGCCGAAATTCAGGCCGACGGCGGCGACCTGACGATTGGCGGCGACGTGTTCGTCGGCGCCGACGGCGACGCCGAGGAAGGGCTGTTCGGCGGAACAGGCGATGGCGGACTCGCGCGGGTTGACGCTGACGACGGCGCCAGCCTGTCGGCGGGGAGCCTGACGGTCCAGGCGCTTGGCGAAGGCGGCAACGGCACTCTTCTCGCTGGCAGCGGCGATGGCGGCACGGCGCAGGTTCGCGCCCGCGGCGGCGCATCGATCACCACCGACAACCTTACCGCCGACGCGACCGCGACCGGCGGCGCCAGCGTCAGCGGCGGCGATGCATTCGGCGGCGATGCCGAGGCGTCGGCAATCGAAGACGGGTCGGTATTGACGGTGACGGGCCTCGTCACCGTGAAGGCGAACGGCATCGGCGGAACCGGCACGGTCGCCGGCGTCGGCGGCAGCGGCTTTGGCGGTTCGGCCGGCCTGTACGCCGGAGTCGGCGATTCGGGCACCGGCGGCGCGACCGTGACGGTCAACAATGCGCTGCTCCAGGCCAACGGCATCGGCGGCGCAGGGAGCACCGGCGGCACCGGATACGGAGGCGGCGACGCGGCCGAAACCGATGGCGTCCGGATCGACGCGCGGCTCGGCAATTTTACGGTCACCGGGACGTTGACTGCGGACGCCGACGGGACCGGGGGCAACGGCCTCAACGGGACCGGTGGCGAGGGTCTCGGCGGCAATATCCGCGCCGGGGCAAACTTGCCTGACGACATCGGCATTGCCACGCTGACGCTCGGCACAGCCGACTTCTCCGCCCTCGGCACCGGCGGCGCCGGTGGTGGTTCCGGCAACTCGGGCGGCAACGGGGAAGGGGGCGAGGTCGAGGTCGCAACGCCGACCACCGGTTCGAACCTCAATGCCACCGGCTTGACCATCCACACCGACGGTGTGGGGGGCGTGGGTGGCGGTGGCGCGAGCGGCGGCGCGGGCGGCGACGGATTCGGCGGCCATGCGCGCATCGACCTTGCCGCGGGGAGCGCCAACCTCGGGATCATCGAGAGCTCCGCGCGCGGCTTCGGCGGCTTTGGCGGCGACGGCTCGAGCGGCAGCGGTGGCGACGGCGGCTCCGGCTTCGGCGGCCTTGCGGAACTCACGGTCAATTCAACATTGAACGCGACCTCTTATGCCGGCCGCGCTTCGGGCCTCGGCGGCAACGGCGGCATTGGAACGACCACCGCGGGAGTCGGCGGAATTGGCGGCGGAAGCTCGGCCAGCTTCGACCTGCTTGCAACGGGCGACGTGATCGTCACCGGAGCGGTCGTTCTGAGCGCGACGGGCGCCGGCGGAGCAGGATCCGACGGCGGAATCGGTTCGGGCTCGAGCGCGAGCCTCAACATCGCTCCTGGCGGGTCGCTAAGCACCTCGGACCTGTTCGTCGACGCCAATGCCTTTGGCGGCATCGGCTCGAGCGGCGAGGGCGGCGATGCGTTTGCCGGTTATGCCACGGTCGCGAACGATGGCGATCTCACCGTCACCGACCAGACACTCGTCAGCGCGGACGCGCAGGGCGGCGCTGGAACGACCTCCGGCGGCTCCGGCTTCGGCAGCTTCGCACGTGTCTGGACGTCGGGCACCGGGATCAGCAGCTTTGGCCCGGCCACGGAGGCAAGCGCCGCCGGCAGAGGCGGATCCGCAACGGCGGGCACCGGCGGCGACGGAACCGGCGGGTTCGCGCAATTGGAGACATTCGGCGGCGGAACCGTGACCGGCGGCGACGCAACGGTCACCGCCAACGGCTTCGGCGGCAATGGCCTTATCGGCGGCGCGGGAATTGGCGGTGCCTTCTTCGGCGAAGGATCGGGCGGCGCCTTTATCGATGCGAGTGGCGCGGGTTCGACCATAACCTTCACCGGCACCGCTAACATGAGCGCGTTCGGCTTTGGCGGCGACGGGACGAGCGGGACGCGCGGTAGCGGAGTGGGCGGAATTTCAACCGCCGGCGTCTATGACGGTGCTTCGCTCAACGCGGCGGGCATTTTCATCGAAACCAGCGGAATTGACGGAGCGGGCACTTCGCCGGCAGCCGGGACCGGCGGCTCGGCGACGCTCGAGGCTCGGGGTGGAACCTTGGCCGTGGGCGGAGCAACCCTGCTGTCAGACGGAAATGCTCAAGGCGGCGACGTCGAGATCCATTCGACGTCCAATTTCGGCAGCGGCGCCGGCGACCTGGCGATCGATTTCCTGACCGCCACCGCCAATGGCTCGGCTGCGGGCAACATCCTGGTGACCGTCGAGAGCGGCAGCATTGCGGACCTCGGTGTCGCGGAGCTGACCGCGACGGGCCAAAGCGGCGGCAACATCACGATCGATATCGGTGCGGCGCCCTACCTCGAGTACGACGGCATCGGGACGCTTGGCCTCGAGAACGTCGTGCTGACCGCCAACGGCCTGACGCTCGACACCAGCGGCGACATCGACATCGTCAGCCAGAACGGCGCCAGCATCGAGGTCGCGGGCACCTTCCGCGCCGAAGCCGCGGGCGCGATGACTCTCGACGATATCGACGACACGGCCGTGGTCAGCGCCGACGTCATCGACTTCAGCGCGAACAGCTTCTC
Source organism: uncultured Sphingomonas sp. (assembly GCA_964430865.1). Classification (GTDB taxonomy): domain Bacteria; phylum Pseudomonadota; class Alphaproteobacteria; order Sphingomonadales; family Sphingomonadaceae; genus Sphingomicrobium. The sequence goes on along the minus strand of CAYSHL010000002.1, from coordinate 86,544 downwards.
GAGCACGTTCGATATCCTTGGCCGAGTGATCGACATTTCGACCGTCCTCGATCTCGACGTGACCGGGACAGTGCTGCTGGCTGACGAGACGCTGACTCTCTCGTCTCAAGCCGATGTGCTTGCCGGTGACCTCGACGCCGGGCTGTCGATCGACCTCGACGCCGGCAATGACATCGTGACCGGCAACCTGGACGCAGGACAGACTGTCACGGTCGACGCGGGCAACAACTTCAGCGTCGGCAACGTCGATGCCGGGGGCAGCGCGGCCTTCACAGCCGGCCGTACCGCCAATTTCATGGGCGTGGTCGCGGCTCCAACAATCACCGTGAGGTCCGCCGACATCAACATCGTCGGTCAACTCGGCGAGCATGGTCTCACCGACCTGATCACCTTGAATGCCGTCAGCTTCGGGGAGCCCATTTTGATCGGCGACGACGCGGGCCCGTTGTCCGAGGGCCTGCAATACCGCCTGACCAACGACGAAGACATCCACTCCGAAACGATCGTGTTCAACGCCCTCAACTCTAGCGAAGGGCCAACTCCCGACGTCATTCTCGCCGGCCTCGAGATGGAAGGCAGCATGACCGCGGGCGGCGGGGTCAGCCAGGTCCAGCTCAACACCGGCGGCGCGGTCTTCGTCGACGGGCTGGTGCTCTACACCAATGCCGGTGCCACCGACCTGCTGGATATCAACGCCGCCTCGATCCAGGTGAACACGTCGTCCGGCGGCCGGATCGCAATGGTCGATTCGACCGAGGAGCGTCCGGCTGGAATCCTCGAGGTCGACGCGGACCATATCTGGGTCGGCAACGACGCGCTGCTCGACAATCTCAATACCGACCCCGATTTCGCCGGACGCGACGACATGGTGGGGACAAATCCCGGGCCTGAAGTTGCCGAGGGCCATCTGATTGCCGGCCGCATGTCCCTGTCGGTGAACGAAACCCTGTTCGTTCAGAACAGCGGCGGCCCAACCGGCTTTGCCGGCATCACGGTCGGTGACGGCGGCCTCGAGATCCGCATAACCGGCGAAGGACCTGGGGAGGTCGTCGCTTATGGCCGAAGGTTCAATCCGGACGGCAGCTTCACGACGGGCAACGCATTCTTCGACTTGGTCGACTTCACCTTTGATGAGGGCTCGAGGTACACCGATTTGTCCGAATTCAACGAATGCCTGATCAACACCGGGTGCGGTGCAGTCCCGGGTGGAAATCCGTTCGGGCCAGGCCCCGAATCCATCCTCGGCCCGGTCGGCGAGATGAACGACCCCGAGCAGACCATCTACGACGAGATCGGGTCCTCCGACGGGGGCAGTGAGGACATTTCCAGCCAACTGATCGACACCAGCAGCCTGTCCGGCGACGAGCTGATCGACGAAGGGGTGACCAGCGGCGGGGATAGCAATCAGTGGGTCGATCCGAACTGCCGCCCCGACGACAAAGGCGGCGGCTGCCCGGCCGACGACGGCGGCACGCAGCAGGAGCCCGCCCAATGAAAAGGATCGTCGCCTGGGCGGCCATCGCAGCCGCGGCCACCGCCCTCGCTCCGCAGGGCATCGCGGCGCCTCTCAGCATCCGGGACTCGTTCCCGATCGGCACCGGCGGAAGCATCCTGTGCAGCGCGCAAAGTCTCGCCGCCGACCCAGCCCTGCCGGGGATGTTCGACCGCGGCTATTCCATCACTTGCCGCGACGCGGCCATTCCCGTGGGCCACATCTACGCGTTGCGGCTGCAAGGCTCCGACCCGGCTCGGCGGCTGGCCGGATTGCGTGCCTCGCGCGTCCATTGCGCTGCCCCATCCAAGACAACGATCGCGGGACTGGGCACGGTCGAGGTCGTGGATTGCACCCTGAAAGAGGCCGATGTCGGTTACCGGGTTTATCAGCTGCGAAAGGGCGCGTTTCTTTATTCCGCCGAAGGTTTGAGGGGCTACGACAGCGCCCTTCGCCTGGGGCTGAGAAGCGTCGTTGCCGACCAGCCGGTGCCCGGCGAAGTGTCGATCGCGACCACGGGCGCGGGCGATGCCGCCGCATTCGCCCGGGTGCAGGCTGGTGCGCTCGACGCGACGCGTGCACTCGCGGAAGCCTATCGCCGCAACAACACCGGCAGTTATGCCGAGTCCGCCGAATTCTTCGCGGCCGTCACCCAAGGCCAGTCCGGGCCGTTCGCGAAAGCCGAGGGGCTGGTCAACGAGGCGCTGCAGAAATCGAACCTCGCCCGCTACCAGGAAGCGGACACCTTGTTTGCCCGCGCTGAGCAGCTGGTTGGAACCAATCCTATCGTCGCGCGGCAATTCAGGAACTATCGCGCGATGCATCTCCTCAACCAGGGCAATCCGAAGGAAGCCCTGGAGGAACTCGCCAAGCCGATGCCGGCGATCGCGACGGCGGGCGGCCTCGATTCCCTGGTCATCGACGCGCCGACAGCTGCGCGCCTGAGCTCGGAATCCGCTTCGTCGCGGCAATTCGGTTCGCTCGGCGGCGCGCTGCTGCCGCAGGAAAAGGCCGACATCCTCGATGGCCAGGCGCTTCAGCTGCGCGGGGTTGCGCTGCGCATTGCCGGAAATCCCGCCACCGCCGCCGAGGCCCTCATCACAGCGGACTCCAAGCTGGTTGGAGTCCGTGGCGGCAAGGTGACCTCGATCGTCTGGATCCGGGCCCAGATCCTCGGCGACCGTGCGGCGATTGCCGAAGCCGCCGGCGAAGTTGCCGAGGCCCAGCGGCTGTACCAGGCGAGCGTCGATCTGCTGGCGCTGAATTACCCCGGCTCCGCGCTCTGGCTGAGCACCCGGGGCCAACTCGCCGGATTTCTGGCGAGGAATGGACAAACCGCGCAGGCGGAGGTGCTATTCCGCGAAATCGTCAAGTCGCAGGAGAATGTCGGGACCAGCCAGCCGACACTGACCCACGTGCTTGCCCCCTATGTCGAGCTGCTGCTCAAGAAGGGCAACGATCCGCAGGCGGTCGCGGATTTGTTCGAAGCCACTCAGGTGATGCTGAGGCCCGGTGTCGCCCAGACCCAGGCGGTCCTGGCGCGCGAACTGTCGGGCGGCAGCGACGAAGCTTCGCGCCTGTTCCGCCAGTCGCTCGACCTCACCCGGCAGGTCGAGCGCGCGCGGGTTGAGATTGCCCGGATCGAGGCTTCGGCACAGCGGTCGGCCGGGGACAAAGCGCGCCTTGCCGCGCTTCGCGCCGAGCTAGCCGACAGCGAGAAGCACCAGGCCGCGACCCAGGCCAAGCTCGCCGGCTACCCCCGATTCCGCGCGCTGTCGAACGCCACCATCGCTCTCCCGGACCTTCAGAGGCTGCTGCGTGACGGCGAAGCCTATTACAAAATGACGGTCGTCGGGGATCGCGTCTATGCGTTGCTCGCAACGTCGCGCTCAGCCCGTGCCGTGCGGATCGCGGCGAGCGCCAAGCAGCTCGAAAGTGAAGTCGATGGGCTCAGGGAAACGATCTCCACCGTCGAAGGCGGGCGCCGGGTAACCTACGCGTTCGACGTCCGTCTGGCGCGCCGTCTTTACGACGAGCTGTTCGCGCCGCTCGAAGCCGAGCTGGCGGGCGTGAACCACCTGATCTTCGAGCCCGACGGAGCCATGCTGCGGCTGCCGCCGAACCTGCTCCTGGTCAACGACACGGGTCTGGACGCGTATCGTCAGCGTGCCGCGGCCGAAGGGGATGCCGAGTTCGATTTTACGGGCCTGCAATGGCTCGGCCGCGACCGCGACATCAGCACCTCCGTGTCGGCTCGCGCGTTTCGCGAAATGCGCTTGGCACCCCCGGCAGCGGGGTTCCGAGAATATCTTGGATTGGGCGAGAACGCGCTGCCCGGAACGTCACCGACGCTCGCGAGCGCGAATGCCGATGACCGCGACTGCATTCTGTCAATGTCCATGTGGGCCAATCCGATCTCTCCGAAAGAGTTACAAATCGCGGGCAACATCCTCGCTTCCGCCAATCCGGCCGGCGTCCAGATACTTACTCGCGAGGCTTTCACCGACACCGCTCTGACGAGCCGGAACGATCTCAGTCAGTTTCGCATCCTCCATTTCGCGACCCACGGCATCGTCACTCCGCCGCAGCGCAAATGTCCCGTTCAACCGGCTCTCGTAACGAGCTTCGGTGGCCGCGGTTCGGATGGCCTGCTGACGTTCCGCGAGATCTTCGATCTGCGGCTGGATGCCGACCTCGTCATCCTCTCGGCCTGCGATACCGCAAGTCAGGCGAGCACTTCAGCGACGCGGGCGGCGGGCCTCGTCAGCGGGGGGGATGTCGCGCTCGACGGCCTGGTGCGCGCTTTCGTCGGGGCAGGAGGGCGGCTGGTGATTGCGAGCCATTGGCCGGTGCCCGACGATTTCAACGCAACGCAGCGGTTGATAACCGGCCTGTTTGCTGCCCCGCAAGGTACTCGGACCGTCACTTCGCTGCGATTGTCGCAAATCAAGCTGATGGATGATCCGGCGACGTCGCATCCGTTCTACTGGGCGGCATTCGCGACGATCGGTGATGGCACCGCGCCGGTGATCCGCGAACCGCGGGTGATGGCCAAGCTTCAATAGGGCACGACGGATCGCGCAGCGCGGGCTTAGCGCGGATCGGGATCGCCGCAGCGGCAGCTGGTGACTCGGGCGGTCCGCTTTTTGGGTGCAGGATCGACCTGGTCATCTTTGCGCGGCTTGGGGACCGACACCATGGTCGCCGATGCAAGCAGCACTGGCGCGGGTTCAGCGCTGGACTTGTCCGGGCGCGGCTTCGACGGCGTCGGTTCGGCGGAAGCCGGCAATGCGACGAGCAATGCGGCGACGGCCGCAATAGCAGATGAGCGCATTCTCATTGTCACGCTCCCGTGGTCGAAGCGGACAGGCTAGGTAATTGGAGTTTCCATTCGGATACGGAAATTGGTTAATCGACATTGGGCGAGCCAAATTCCCCTCCATCAGAGAGGGTTGGGATGACGAGAGCCGCCGTGCTATTCGGCCTCTGACGGTGGCAGCAGGGCATAGGCATCCATGGCAACTCGGTCGGCCGTAGCGCGAGCGGAGCCGGGTCTGTTCCGGCTGCGCCTTCCTGAGCGCATCCCCGACCTCAAGCGGCCGTGGTTGACCCTGTTTGAGCTGCTGTGGTTCGCGGCGCTGCTGCTGGCCGTTGCCGGGCCGCTGATCGGTACCTGGCACCGGCTGACCTCGCCCGGCCAGAATAGCGCGCTGATGATTGGCAGCCGCGCCGGACTGGTGTTGTCGGAAGACGACCTCACCCATGTCCGGTTCCCGGTCGGAGCGGCGGCGCGGGCCGCGGGCGCCCGGCCCGGCGACGAGATCATCGCGATCAATTCCGTTCCGATCGCGCATGTGGTGCCGATCTCCGAGCGCGGCATCGCCCGGCCCAACGACGCCACCGATTCCGACTATGCGGCCTTTTCGCCGATCATCGAGGGGACCGAGCCGGTCGATCTCGAACTCAGGCTGCGGTCGAAGGACGGCAGCGAGCGGAGCTTCAAGGTCCGAACCGGTGAGCAGCACATCGAACAGGATGCGCGACGCCTGGGCCTGTCGCCGCCAATGCTGAGCGTCATCGACCTGCTGCATCTCATTACCTACCCGTTCCTGCTGTTCGCCGCCTGGATCCTGCAGCGTCGCAAGCGCGAGGATCTGGTCAGCTCGATCCTGTCGCTCGCCATCCTCTTGACCATCGTCAGCGAACAGCCGTCGGCGGCGTTCCTGCGCTTCGTCCTCGAGGTCCCGGAAGGGCTCCACCGAGCGCTTTACGATCTCGGCAATATCGCGCTTCTCACCGGCATCCTGTTGTTCCCCTACGGCCGTCTGAAGCCGCGGATCGTGCTCGGCTTCATTGCTTTGCTGCCGCTGTTGTTTCTGCTCAAGGGCGACGCCTACCGGCTGATCTTCATTATCTATTTGGCCGCCGGCGTGATGACGTTGGTTTGGCGGCTCCGGCACACCGAGCCGGGTGATTCCCGCCAGCAGATCAAATGGGCCCTGTTCGGCTTTTCCGGCTACGCCCTCTTCCTCTCGCTGGCGCTGGCCGTCGACATGAGCAAGCTCAATGTCGGCGCGTTCGGCACCCAAATCCTGCTTGAAGTGCTCGGCGGTTTGAGCTTCGGCCTGGCCTTCTTGTGCCTGCAGCTCGGGCTGCTCGTGGCGTTGCTGCGCTTCCGGCTTTACGACGCGGAGGCGGTCATCACCCGCTCAGCGAGCTTCGCGCTGATCACCCTCGTGCTCGGCGGAGTCTTCGCCGCGACCGCCGAAGGAGTGAAGGAGCTGGTGCTCAATGTCGCCGGCCGCGATGCCGGCTCGGGTCCCGTCATATTCGCCGCGGCTGTTGCCACGGTCCTGGTCAACCCCGCCCAGCAGCGCATCCAGAGGTGGTCGGAGAACTGGTTCCAGCGCGACCTCGTCAGGCTCCGCACCGAGCTCCCTGAATGTGCGCGCGACCTGCGGGAGACGGCGTCGCTGGTAGAGCTGGCGGACGACGTGCTGGCGCGCATCGAGTCGGGCGTGAGAACCACTCGGGTGGCAATGCTGATCGGCGGACAGGTGCTCATGGCGCGTGGAGTGCCCGTCGAGGAAGTTGAGGAATGGGCGGCTGGAGTCGATCTCGAATGCCGCCAGCTGATCTGCGAGATCGCCGACCGCAAATTCCCGCTGCGCGTACCCTTGACCCCAGCACACGGCGATACCCGCACGCTCGGCCACATCCTGATCGGCCCCCGTCCCGACGGCTCGGTGCTCAGCAAGGAAGAGCAACGGACATTGGTCGAAGTCGCGGAGCCGGTCTCGCGCGCGGTCCGCAATGTCATCAAGCGCGAGCGGCGCGAGCATGAGGTCGCGGCGCTGATCGGGGCTCATGAACGCCGGATCGAGCAACTCGAGGGCCAGCTCAAGGGCTCGAAACCCAAAGGGTAGGTCCCGGCCGCCGCAGGGCATCAATGTCCCGACCTCCGGTTCCCCCTTTTGCGCCATAGATTTGGCTTGTATTTGAATAAGTACCGGCAGAAGGCGGTTGCCGAACGTCGTCGACGCGCTGTGATCGGTTGGCGCCACGGAGGTTTGAATGGCTCTGCGGAAATTTGCATGGATGGCACTGGCCGTGGGCGCCGCCGTCGTGCCGACAGCGGTTGCGGTCGCCGCCAATGTCGTCGTGGTGCGCTCGGCGGGCCCGTCAGCCAAAGCCTATCCGCCCGGCAAGGCGCTTCCCGAAAGCGCCAGCATCAAGCTCGGCAATGGCGATCTGGTTACGCTTCTCGGGCCGAGCGCCGCCCGGACATTGCGCGGACCCGGAACCTTCACTGCCAGCACGGCTGGCCGCAGTCTGGCGGTGGCCGCGGGCCGCCGTGCCCGGTTCGGTGCGCTGCGCAGCGGCGAGATTACCGCCAGCCCCAATTTATGGGACGTGGACGTCACTCAAAGCGGCAAGATGTGCGTCGCCGAGCCCGCCAAGCTCAAGCTGTGGCGGCCCAACGCCGACACCGCGGTCACGCTGGACATCCGCGGCGGCGCGACCGCTACCGCGGTCGAGTTCCCGGCGGGTCATGCGAGCGTGCCCTGGCCGGCGCAGCTTCCGGTCGCCAATGGCCACGACTATCAGCTCGAACTGGCCGGCAGCGGAGAGATACGCAAGATCAGCTTCGTAACGGTCCCCGCGACACCAGCCGACCGGGTCGCAGCGGCGGAGCTGCTCATCGCCAAAGGCTGCCAGACCCAGCTGGACCTTCTGGTCGCGGCCGCGGACAAGGCTGGGGATTAATCCGCGTCGAATTAGCCAAGCGAGGTAATAAGGGCTCGTCCAGCGCAACCGCGTGGACAACGCTCGACCAGTAACGGAGCTGTTGGCCGCTGATCTGCGCATGGATAAGCGTGCACCGCTCGTACCTTTGTCCCGCACCTGAAGGGACTTCAGTGATGGAGCTATCGGCGGACGCGCCTGGAATCAGCCAATTCAGCAATTGCAATTCAATGGGATTAAATCATTGTGACAATTACTGATTCCCGGGGGATGAGTCGGAGGGGGAAAACAATGCGAATTTCAATGAGACTCGCTCTCGTGTCGTTCGTGGCGACACAACCGGCCTTCCAAACTTCCGCGCTGGCTTCGGCGTCAACCGCGCCGTCGGCACCACAAGCTGTCATCTTGTCTGCTCCACCGCAGTCGGTGCTTCGTTCGGGCGCCGACGTGCCGCCGAACATGGCGGAGCGCCCCCTCTGTTCGCACGGCGAACTGATCGTCGGCGCCCCACAGACGCTACGTGCAAATACAGGCGTTCGGGTTGCTAAAGGCTTCGGGCATGATCGTAGCCGCTAACACCACGACAAAGTTCAGTAGGGACGCGCTTGCGCTAGACGTCTCGGCGGAGGTGAGCCGCATTGTCGGGATCCTTCGTGAGCAGGTGCTCGTCCGGCTTCGGCGCCGAGGCGCGGTTGTGGGATTATCCGGGGGCGTCGACAGCTCCGTTGTCGCCGCGCTGTGCACTCGGGCCTTTGGCAGTGATAAAGTTCTGGGGCTGCTAATGCCCGAGCATCACTCCTCGGCGGACTCGCTCAGGCTTGGCCGGCTGATAGGCGATCAGCTCGCCATCGAGATGATCGTGGAGGATATTGCGCCGGCCCTCACTGCGGTCGGCGCCTATGCCCGACAGACTGAGGCGATCCGCGAAGTCGTGCCGGACTATGATGATGGCTGGAAGTCGAAGCTGGTGCTTCCATCAAACCTGGACAGCGAACGCCTGAACGTCACGTTTCTTACCGTTCAGGACCCCGAGGGGGAAAGTTCGACGCACCGTCTGTCCCCCGCGGCATATCGACAACTCGTTGCGGCAACCAACTATAAGCAGCGTATCCGCAAGATCACGGAGTATTACCACGCCGACCGTCTGAACTTCGCGGTAGCGGGTACGCCTAACAAGCTCGAGTACGACCAGGGCTTCTTCGTGAAGCAGGGCGATGGAAGTGCAGATTTCAAGCCGATTGCGCACCTGTACAAGACTCAAGTTTACCGGCTCGCGGAGTATCTTGGCGTGCCAGAGGAAATCCGTTCCAGGCCCCCCACCACCGACACCTTCTCGATGCCGCAGACTCAGGAGGAGTTCTACTTCTCGCTACCCTACGATCAGATGGACCTTTGTCTCTACGCTGTGGAAGAGGGGATAGAGGCGGAGGAAGCAGCGCCTGTCCTGGGGCTCTCCGTTGAACAGATCAAGCGGGTATACAGGGACATTGCCGCCAAACGACGAGCCACCCAATATCTGCACGAGAGCCCGCTCCTTATTTCCCTTCCGGTTTAGAGTTCACCGCTGTGTGTGGCATTGCCGGAATTGTGAGCCTTCGAGCAGGTCAGCCGCCTCCGCGACGGGAGGCGCTGGTGCAAATGGCCTCGGCATTGAACCATCGGGGACCGGACGAGCTAGGTATCTACCGAGATGAACGCGCCGGATTGGCGCACGCGCGCTTGTCGGTGATCGACCTCGCCACCGGCCAGCAGCCGATGTCCGAAGAGACCGACACCCTCTGGACGGTCTACAACGGGGAGATATTCAACTACGTAGAGCTGCGCGACGAACTCATTGCCCTCGGGTACGGCTTCCGCACTCGAAGTGACGCGGAGGTCCTGCTCCAGGCCTACCGCGCGTGGGGAGATGCGGCCTTCGAGCGGTTCAATGGCCAGTGGGCGGCCGCTATCTGGGACTCATCCTCCCGCCGGCTAGTCCTGTCCCGGGACCGCGCCGCCATCTGCCCGCTCTATTATTGTGAACATGAGGGGCGGCTCTACTTCGCGAGCGAGGTCAAATCCATCTTTGCAGGGGAGGCTGGACTCCCGCGTGAACTTGATCCGAGCGGTATCGACCAGACCTTCACTTTCTGGACTGCCGTAGCGCCGCAAGGCGTTTTCGCCGGTGTCAGTGAGCTAAAGCCCGGTCATGTCCGAACCTACCACGGCGACAGCGTCCGGGAGCAGGCCTTCTGCTGGCCGGCGTACGAAGGCTCCGGCCGCGGCTTCGAGGGTTCTCTGGACGAGGCGGTCGAGGAGGTGCGCGGCGCCCTTCAAAGCGCGACAGCATTGCGCGTACTCCGCGCCGATGTGCCGGTGGGGAGCTACCTTTCCGGCGGGCTCGACAGTTCGCTGATCGCGGCACTGGGTCACCGCGTGGCGGGCGACCGGTTCAAAACATTCTCCATGCGCTTCGACGATGCCGAGTTCGACGAAACCGAGTTTCAGCGTCTCATGGTTCGCGAAATTGGTAGCGAGCACCATGAACTGGTTGTCTCGAGCCAGATGATCGCCGAAGCTTTTCCAAAGGTCATTTACCACGCAGAGCGCCCGATCCTCAGAACTGCCGCGGCCCCGCTGTTCTTGATGTCCGAACAGGTGCGCCAGCATGGCGTCAAGGTGGTCCTGACCGGCGAAGGGGCCGACGAGATTTTCGCCGGCTACGACCTTTTTCGAGAAGGCAAGGTGCGGCGCTTTTGGGCGCGGCAACCGGGCTCGACCCGACGTCCTCGCTTGCTGGAACGCCTCTACCCTTACCTTGCCAGGTCGCCGGTGTCCCAGCAGGCGATCGCACGACAGTTCTTCGGACGTGGGCTCGACCAAGCGCAGTCGCCGGGCTTCGCTCACGGAACGCGTTGGCAGACGACCATTGCACTGAAGCGGCTGTTCTCGAGGGATCTTCAGTCTCAGCTCGCCGGTGAGGATGCCGTCGCCGGCCTGCTTGCCGACCTGCCCTCGGAATTCCAGCAATGGAGCAGTCTCTCGCAGGATGAGTACCTCGAGGTTCGCACCTTGCTTTCGGGCTATCTGCTCGCCTCACAAGGTGATCGGATGCTGATGGCTCATTCCGTCGAGGGTCGTTTTCCGTTCCTGGACAACGATGTCATGGCCTTGGCAAATTCGCTTCCGCCTAGCTACAAGCTTCGGGTGCTTGACGAGAAGCATGTCCTCAAGCGCGCTGCCCATGCAGTGGTGCCGCCCAGGATCATTGCACGGAAGAAGCAGCCCTATCGAGCTCCGGATGCAGCGTGTTTCGCGGGCAAAGACGCTCCTGAATACATCGAGGAGGCGCTCTCGGAATCGGCGCTCCGCGATGCCAACATCTTCGAGGCGAAACCTGTGCGGCAGTTGCTGCAAAAGTGTCGTTCCCGGAATGGCAACCAGCCCCTGTCCAATTCGGACAACATGGCGCTGGTCGGGGTTCTTTCCACCCAGCTCCTGCATCAACAGTTCATCAAGACCCGGCCTTCCGGGTTCCCAGGCCTGTCCCTGCGCGTCGATGTTGACCGCTGCTTCCCTGGCGCCTCCTGAGATGCAGCCAATGCACGGTCCCGTACCGCTCCTGCAGGACTACCTGGCTCACTCGGCGCGCCGGCTCCCAGAGAAGGTGGCGCTGGTTTGCATGGGGCGACGGCTCACCTACGGGCAGATCGACGCGTTGGCCAATGTCTTGGCACATCATCTCACCGCGGCGGGCGTGACGCCGGGCGACCGGGTGGTCATCTTTGCCGACAATACGGTCGAGACGGTCGTTTCCTTCTGGGCCGTGCTGAAGGCGAGTGCGGTTGCGTGCATCGTCAATCCGCTCACCAAGCGCGACAAGCTCAACTATCTCCTGCAGGATTGTCGACCGTCGGCATTCATTTCCGATCAGCACCTCTACCCGGTCCTCCACGATCCGGCGTTGGCGTGCCGCTCGCTGCGCCGCATCATCCTATCCGGCAGCATCGATGAAGCACGATTGGCTGAGCTTCCGAACGCCGTTCGTTGGGACGAGGCGCTCGCGTCGGGGCATGGGGACGCCCCACCGACTTCCCGCTGCATCGAGTTGGATCTTGCTGCCCTTGTCTACACCTCCGGATCTACCGGCGATCCCAAAGGGGTGATGCTGACGCATCGCAACATGCTCGCGGCGTGCACCTCCATTGCGTCGTACCTTCATCTGCGCGAGGACGAGATCATCCTCAACGTGCTGCCGCTGGCCTTCGATTACGGGCTCTATCAGCTCATCATGGCATTTTATGCCGGTGCGCGAATTGTCCTCGAAAGATCCTTCAGCTTTCCCGCCCAGGTTCTGAACCTTGTGAAGTCTGAACAGGTCACGGGCTTCCCCGGAGTCCCGACGATCTTCTCCACGCTTGGCGGGATGAAGGCGCTGGACAGCTTCGACCTTTCCAGCATTCGATACGTGACGAGCACAGCCGCAGCTTTGCCCGCCAAGCATATCAACATGCTAAAGGGCTTGTTCCCGAGTGCGCGCATCTATTCGATGTACGGTCTGACGGAATGCAAGCGTTGCACCTATCTTCCGCCCGAGGACCTTGACCGGAAACCCCTCAGCGTTGGGATCGCGATCCCGAACACGCAAATCTGGATCGCCGACGAGAATGGAAACCGGCTGGGCCCCGGCGTGGTCGGCCAGCTCGTGGTCCGCGGTCCGACTGTAATGAAGGGCTACTGGGAGAAGCCGGAGGCAACCGCCAGGAAGCTTCGGCCCGGGCCGCTGCCGGGCGAGCAGGTGCTCTATACGGGTGACTGCTGCCGAATGGACGAGGACGGGTACCTCTATTTCGTCGCGCGGATGGACGACGTCATCAAATCCCGTGGCGAGAAGGTCGCGCCCAAGGAGGTGGAGAACGCTTTGATCCATGTTGCCGGCGTCAAGGAGACTGCCGTTATCGGAGTACCGGATGAGTTGCTGGGGCACGCGGTCAAAGCTTTCGTCGTGCTCGAACAGGACGCCGTTCTGAGCGAAGCGGACCTCAAGAAGGAATGTCAGCGAAGGCTGGAGAACTTCATGGTCCCGAAATATATCTCGATCGTGTCGAGCCTCCCGAGAACGGACACCGGGAAGATCAAGAAGATAGGCCTTTCATGAACGGAGTGGAGCAAACCATCGAGGCGATCCTAGAGGGCGCGTCGGTCCCGGATCCAGGCTGTGAGGCAGGCCAGATCCTGCAGGCGGCGGCGGTCAATGCTCCCGATGAACCGGAACGGCTGGCCCGGTCCATGGCGGAGCAGCGTGCGGCGGGCGTGCCGCTGGCATATGTCACCGGCAAGGTGGGCTTCATGGGGATCGAACTCCTCGCTGCCGAAGGCGTCCTTGTGCCCCGCGCGGAAACGGAGTTGTTGGGCTTTGCGGCACTCAAAGAAGTCGGAGAGTCGCCGTCCCTTCGGATCATCGATGTGTGTTGTGGAGCGGGCAACCTAGCCTGTGCGCTGGCACATTACCTGCCTACGGCTCGCGTCTGGGGAACGGACCTTACGGACTCCTGCGTGGCTCTTGCCCGCAGGAATGCGGATTACGTTGGAGTTGCTGATCGGGTGGAGATCACCCAGGGCGACCTGTTCTCCGGTCTTTCCGACCTTGGGCTTGAGGGCTCGATTGACCTTATTGTCTGCAACCCACCCTACGTCTCTCAGGCCAAGCTCGCCGGCGCTTCGGCCGCTCTCATGCAGTACGAGCCTCGTGAGGCCTTCGATGGCGGGCCCTATGGGCTGAGCATCCACCAGCGGGTGATCAAGGAAGCCGTGCCGTTCCTTCGGCCCGGTGGATTGCTGATGTTCGAGATCGGAGAGGGACAAGACCGTCAGGTGCGCTTCCTTTTCGAGCGCGCGAAGGCCTACGTAGAGGTCAGCGCGATTGCCAATTCGTCCGGTGAAGCGCGGGTGGTAATGGGACGAGCGGGCAGATCCGTCTAGTGAAGGGTCTAACAGACAATGCACGTTAAAGAACAAGCCCGCGAATTCGTGCTTTCGAACTTCTACGTAGCCGATTCCGACTCCCTTAGAGACGATGCGTCTCTGCTCGATCAGGGGATCATCGATTCAACGGGTGTTCTCGAACTCATCTTCTTCATTGAGGAGACGTTCGAGATCACGGTGGAGGATAATGAGATGCTGCCAGAGAACTTGGATTCTATCGAACGCATCGCGGCTTTCGTCGCGCGGAAGAAGAGCTGACGGTCGCCGGCCCGCGTCTACCGCACCCCATGGCTAATCTTACGCAAGATCCAGTTCCCGTGGAACCCGAAGACAGCGGGGAAGGGGGACAGCAGCAGGAGCTTTCGACAGGCGGCCGTCCGCATGGCCTCACTTCCCGGCAGAGCCTGTTGTGGCTGGATGAGCAGCTGTTTCCGGATGCCAGGAACCATAATCTCGTTCTCACCATAGATACGACTGGGCCGCTGGATGTTCCGCGCCTGAGGGAAGCGTGGCGGCGCACCGTGCTGGACTTCGATGGCCTGCGGACCGCCGTCGACCGGGCGAAGCCAATGCAGGTGGTCGTTTCCGAGGTGCCGGACCTGCCCCTCGTCAATCTCGCGTCGGCGGAGGCGATGTCGGGCTGGATTGAGGAGCGTTCTACTCGCGCATTGGGGGTTGGGCCGACAAGCTTGCGATGGGATGCCGCGCTGCTCGCGCTGCCTGGCGAGCGGCACGTATTCTTTGTGTGCCAGCATCACCTGATCGCTGACGGGTTGTCGATGTTGATCATGGCTGAGCATCTGTCGCAACTCTACACGGGTCATGAGCCTGCGCCGGCCGCGTCGTTTGGAGAATATGTTCGCTCCGAGGCTGAGTATCGGCGCAGTCCAAAGGCCGAGCGCGATCGGCAGTACTGGTCCTCGAAGCTTCCTGTGGGCCTTCCGGCGCTGCAGCTCTACGGCCGTCGACGAATTGATACGTCGGCAGTTCTTGCCCGGGGGACCTGGGCGGCCGGGACGGAGCGGGCACAAGGGTTGGCCGGGCTGAGCCAGCAAGAACCCTTTCGAACGATCACTGCCAGCCTCTCGCGACTTGTTACCATCGTCACCGCGCTGACAGCCTTTCTCTATCGCGCCAGCGGACAGCGCGAAATCCTCATCGGCGTCCCTTTCGGAAACCGCCCAAGTCGGTTCGCCCGCACCTATGGGCTGCTCTTCGAGCAACTATTCCTCTATTTGGAGTTAGACGAAGGAGAGACGTTCGAAAGCCTGGGCGCGAAGGTCAGGCATGAGGTGACCGCGAGCATTCGCCACGGTCAATATTGTGTCAGCGACCGCGGGCTACACTACGTCACCCTGAACATGTTGCCGGCATTTCCGACCTCCTTCGGCGAGCTGCCGGCAACCTATTCTCTCGGTCCGGCGACCATGCTTGCTCGCGCCGACCATGCCGGAACGAGCGACCTGCACGAAACCTTCGGACTGCTCGTGAATGACTTTGCCGACGCCGATCTGCAGCTATCGCTCGACATGCATGCGGCGACCTTCGATCCGACTGTGCGAGACCGGGCCGGGGCGCATATCTTGCGCATCATCGACGGGATGCTGTCCAATCTGGCGACACCGATCGATCAAGTCGATCTTATGGATGAAGCCGAGCGTCGCCGGGTGCTTGACGCCGCTCGCGGGCCGGAGCCCGCCGAAAATGCGCCTGACCTGATCGAGGCGTTTCGCCGACAGGTAGCCGCCCACCCGGAAAGAACCGCGGTGGAGGCGGCTGAAGGGGTATTCACCTATTCCGAGTTGGACCGGCTCAGTGACGTCCTGGCCGACCGTCTTTCCACCGAGGGTGTAGGGAGAGGAGCGCGGGTGGCCGTGTCGCTTCCGCGGGGCTGCGGCGAACTCGTCTCCTTCCTGGCTGTCTTGAAGACCGGCTCTGCCTACATCCCGATCGACTCATCCCACCCTGCCGAACGGATCCGGCATCTCCTTGGAGAGGCTCGACCCAAAGTGCTGATCGCGCCGTCCGACTCCCCGCTTCGGGAGGTCCTGCCCGGGGGCTCCACCTTGTTCGCATTCGACGACGCGATGCCCTCCCCTGTCGAAGCTCCTCGAACCTGGCCTTCAGATGCGCCGACCGCGGATCAGATCGCCTATATTCTCTTCACCTCCGGCTCGAGCGGGCGTCCGAAGGGCGTGGAGGTGCAACGTGGGGCGCTGGCCAATTTTCTTCGATCCATGAGCGTGTCACCCGGCCTAGGCCCCGAAGACCGTCTGCTCGCAATCACAACCACGACTTTCGATATCGCCGGGCTTGAACTGTTTCTGCCCCTCTGCGTCGGCGCCGCGGTCGTCATCGCCGACGCCGATATCGCGCGAGATCCCCGTCAGCTGCGGGCCCGTCTTGAGCTCGGCGACATTACGGTGATGCAGGCCACTCCCGTTACCTGGCGCCTGCTCCTGGAGGCTGGCTGGGAGGGCACGCGAGAGGGCGCTGCTGGCCTGCGCATGCTGTGCGGCGGCGAAAAACTATCACGTGACCTCGCGAAACGCCTTCTCGCCACCGGCGGTGAACTTTGGAACCTGTACGGTCCAACAGAGACGACGATCTGGTCGACCGTTGAGCGGGTTGGCGCCGATGCGGATCGGATCACGATCGGACGCCCCATCGACCACACCCAAGTTTACGTCTTGGACGGCAACCGAAGGCCGGTGCCAGCCGGGATAGTGGGAGAGCTTTATATCGCAGGCCGGGGCCTGGCGCGCGGTTATTTGGGGCGCCCCGATATGACGGCCGAAAGCTTCTTCCCCGACCCCTTCGGTTCGCCGGGTAGCCGCATTTACCGCACGGGAGACTTAGGTAGATTGCATGAGGATGGCCGATTCGAATGCCTCGGGCGGATCGACCATCAGGTAAAAGTCCGCGGATTTCGAGTCGAGGTTGAGGAAATCGAAGGCCAGCTGCGCGACGTCCCCGGGGTCGACGAGGCTCTGGTAACAGCGTCGCCCGATGCGCGCGGCGACACCCGCTTGTGCGCATACTGGGTAGGGACCGCAGGTCCAAAGGAGCTGCAGGACCATCTGCGAACTCGGCTGCCCGGCTACATGGTCCCTTCTGCGTTCGTGCCAGTGCCATCATTCCCGCTCAACGCCAATGGAAAGATCGACCGACGCAGGCTGCCAGCGCCCGCCGAGGGTTATTTCGTTGGTTCGCCTGAGGGCACACCGCTTCGCACCGTCAAGGAGGAGCGGATGGCAGCGATCTGGAGCGAAGTGCTGCAAACCGCAGTGACGGATTCAGATCAGGACTTCTTCGATCTTGGCGGCACTTCGATCAAGGTCATCGAATTGCGCCTGGCAGTTGAAAAGGCATTCGGGGTGCGCCTGCCACTGGGCGTTTTCTTTGAGGCTCCCACGATCCGAAATTTAGTTGATATGCTGGGCGATGTTCAGGACACATCGGACCCAATCGTAGTTCGGCTTCGGCAGGGGACGGAGCAGGGTGACGCCCTGCATTGCCTGCTTGGCATCGAGCTTTACAGGGATCTGGCAGCATCTTTTCCCGAGGACATTCGCGTATACGGCCTTCATGTGCCTTTCGATCTTGGAGCGGCGAGTCCAGCTAGTGCCGTCGAGGACCTGGCGAGCCGATATCTGCAGCCGATCCGCTCCGTGCAGCCCAACGGGCCCTATCACCTAGCCGGCCTGTGCTTGGGGGGGCTCCTTGCTTTCGAGGCAGCACGCCAGCTCGAGGCAGCAGGCGAAATAGTCGGCAGCGTCTCGCTGTTCGACGCTTCCTTGCCGGCGGAAGGCTTGGCAGGAACTTTCGCGCGCGCGTGGAAGCGTATGGCCAAAGTCAAGCAGATCCCCAGGCGAATAGGGGAGGGCTGGCAGAAGCGAACAATTGTGGCACACGCGGGAGCGACAGAGCCGGAAATCGCCGGCGTGCAGCGATTGGGAGCCATCGACGTCGAGGCGCAGGTGCGATGCTACCTGGCTCAACAGCGCCGAATTCGGTCTCCGTTGGTTGTGTTTCGGGCCACCAGTGAAGGACAGTCGAGACGGAGGTGGGCAAAGACCATGGGTTGGAAGGGAAGGTCACCCTTCCTGACGTGTTATGATGTGCCGGCCGGACACCTCGGACTGGTGAGAAGACCTCAAGTGGAGGAGATCGCGCATCGGATCGCTGCGTTGATACATCGAGCAAGCAGTGACGTTCAAATCGGCACGGACCGCACCTAGCACCAGATTTGGGACCGACCCGCCACCAGAGCATGGCCGGTTGCGACGTAGAACGCGGACGCATCGGTGACCATTTAGCAATATCTGCCGCCGCTCCCGGGCGGTCCTGCTTGCATGGAAGGCGGACAGCAAGACGCCGAGGAGGTCATACCTGCCCATCCCCCGCGCCGGCGACATCCCGCTTCGACCCAGAGCGGTTGCTCGACGAAGCGGTGGAGCGGCCCTGTCCAGAAAGAGACAGTATTGCCGGCGCCGATGACTCTTTTCCCTTGCAAGGTCATTAACGGAAAGTTACCGAGTCTTAACAGGGGCCAGAATCACGTCGGCGTTGGGGGTAAATATTCATGAAGCGTTATTTGCTCGCTGCGGCGGCGTTGCTGTCCTACTCGACGGCCGCGAGCTCCCAAACGACCATCGAGGGGGTAGCGTCCATTGTTACGCTGCGAACCTTCGACCCCGGTCTTGTCGTATACGCGACCCCGATACCCTTCGGGCCATTCAACCTGGACCTGGATCCGGGAACTTCGGCTCCCTCGACCTTTACAACGAATATCCTGACGATCGGGACGACCGAGCGCTCGGTCGAAATGGATGACCTTTATCATTTCGATATTGGGCTCAAATTCAATTTCGAGGATCCACTCGGCACGACCGGCGGCCCAATCACCGGCGAGACCTTCGGCTATTATCGGCTGTTCAGTTCGTGCGGACTGATCGCGGGTGGTTGCGGAAGGGTCGAGTGGGACGGCCCGATGACCTTCAATTTCGGAAATGGGGGATCCTTCTCGCTGGCGCTTAGTGACGCCTATTTCCACACACCTGGGAGTGCGCAGGTGAGCGGTACCTTCACTCTACTCTCTTCTCCCGGCGCAGTCCCGGAACCGAGCACCTGGGTGATGATGCTGCTTGGCTTTGGCGCCGTCGGCAGCGCCATGCGCAAGCGTCGATCGCCTGCCTTGGCTTCGGCCGTTTAGGATCCGCAAGCGCGGTTCAGGTGAGTCCGCCCGTTCCGCCCCCAGGAGTTGCGTGGTTTCAGTTGAGAGAAACTCATTTATCGATACGGTGGGCCGAGGCACCAGATCTCACCCTGAAGTTGGTCCGGCCAAACCTCCCAGCGATGGGGATGCTGGCCGCAACGCTTATTCTGCTGGGATGGTATGGTCCGCAGAGTCGGAGCGAGCACGCTGCACGAGTAGGCAATCCGATTGTGATCAAGCTGCCCGATGCGGCTCCACCTCCGCCAGAGCCGCTGCTTTTCAAGCCAATGGACCGCCAGGAAGCAATGGCGGCAAACGCTTCAATACCAGTGACCGAGCTGCCTAAGAGTGCAGCCATCCCATATGTTCATGGCTCGAAGGCCAACCAGGATTTTGCGAGGTCGCTCCAATGTCTCACGGCTGCAATTTACTATGAGGCTGGTGCAGAGTCCCCGGACGGGCAACGCGCCGTCGCCCAGGTGGTGGTTAACAGGGTAAGGCATTCCGCATATCCAAAATCCATTTGCGGGGTGGTTTTCCAGGGTTCCGAGCGCAAAACGGGTTGTCAGTTCACATTCACCTGTGATGGCTCTTTGGCTCGCAAGCCGAGTCAACGGGGTTGGAAGCTCGCTCAGAACATTGCACTCGCTGCGCTCGGGGGCAGCGTTTACAAGCCGGTGGGCTGGGCGACGCATTATCACACCAATTGGGTTGTTCCTTATTGGAGCTCCAGCCTTACGAAGCTTGGCAATGTGGGCTCCCACATCTTCTATCGGTGGGCCGGCAGTTCGGGAACCGCGGTTGCGTTCCGTTCACCAGTAAGTGGCGCCGAGCCGTTGATATCCCGACTTGAGCCGCCACCGGCCTCGGTCTCCGATGAGCCTGAGGCAGCGCCCAAGGTGGAACCTGCGCCGAGCGTCGAGTTCGCTTACCGCAATGGGGACGTGCCCTTATCCACAGCTTCCATGGTGTCGACCGTGGTACGGCCCCGTGCCGCTGCAGCGATCGAGCTCACGCCCGTCGCCAAAAGTGCTGGCTTCGGAGCCGCCTCCACATCCGCAGCAGCCCGCGTACGAGCGCTCGTTGGTGTAATGGCCGAGGCAGATCCCAAGCGAGCTGGCTGCCGGCAAACATCCGTGGCAGCAATCAGCGCGAGTTCGATTGCACCACCACCCTGTTAACGGGCGGGGGCAACAGCTCGGTTCTGGTTCGGCCGCCCGTGAACGATCCTGACAATCTTCGTCAGAGCCTTGCGGCCTCGCTGCCGTTTGCACGGGCGATGGACAGATGGCCTAAGCTGCCAGGCTGCCGGAGTACCAAACGCGCGATGTTCGCAACCGGCGCCCCGCCAGTAGCCACGCCCTTCTGGCGCCACAGCAAAGAGCCACTCGTTAAAAAAAGCTTAATTAGTGCTTGATTAACGCCCTCCTAATCCATAAGGTTAGGAGACTCGTTAACTTTCGATAGAAGCTTTTGACGGTTGGGGCAAATTTGGGGGGCTCCAGGGTTCGATCATAAAGTCCTGGACGGAATGCCCAGTGACGCCGCGCGCCCGACGGGTGTGCTTACGGATGGCGTGAACAAAGTCGCCGGCGCAAGCACTACGCCAATGGGCTCTAGCGAGCGGGCAAGTAAACACAGGACAGCAAGGTACGAACTGCAGCAATGAAGACGAACATGCCGTACAACTAAATGCTATCAGGGGCGGGGGCCATTGATGAGAAGTCTGTTTTTTTCTCTTGTTAGTTTCGTGACTGCATCGTTTGCACTTGCTGCGCCCGCGCATGCGGTGACGTTTGTCAGCGGCACCCCAAGCTCAACAACTATCAGCTACGACGGGACAGTAGAGAGCACTGTCATTCCCGGATTGTCGGCGGAGCAGATTCTGAATTTTCTCGGCACTACATACAATTCGGGAACGAATCAGACCATATTCCATTTCACATACGATCTCACGAATACTTCTAGCGGGGTGATAACAGCTTCCAGAATTTCAGGTTTCGGGCTCTCTTCGGACCCGATCATGGCAACGGCTGCAGCAACCGGCCTGTTTGATAACGCGTTCGTAAGGCGCGATATGAATATCCCCGTCTTTGATTTTAGCGCCGACGCCTGCTTTCACGCCGATCCGCAGAAAAATTGCTCCGGGATGGGAGGCGAGGGCGTGACGATTGGCGGATCCACGAGCGGTAGTTTCACACTCGCCTATAGTGGAAGCCTTTCGGCCATCAATCTCGACCAATTTTTCGTGCGGTATCAGTCGATTGAAGGGACAGGGTTGGCTCAGGGTTCGTCGGGCGCCGGAGCGGGCATCGAGTCTGCGGTCCCCGAGCCTGCAACTTGGGCGCTCATGCTCTTCGGCTTTGGCGCGGTGGGTTATTCGATGCGCCGCCGCAAGGTCTATCGGTTCCAGCAGGCGGTCTAACCTCCCTAGAATGTTCGCGAACCCCCGGCACTGTGCCGGGGGCATTTTGTGTGTCCTGGGGGCGATGGCTCAGCCCTTTTCGTATGGCGGCACCTATGCCCTCGTTGGTGCATTTCCCGGTGTCGTCCATAGATTATTAGCTGCGTTGCGCAGTTTGAGAGTTATCGAGATCTCGTGGCTCCCGATCTGCGTATCGATCGCTTCCAGCAGCGCCTCCAACCAGGGAGCTTCTACTGGCCGAGCTCGAACCAGAGTGCGCCAAGCGCTAGGTCTCAGCCCGCGGAGACCTGCCACTGTACAATTCGCTCGCTGCAGGCCTCTAGAAAGACACCGGTTACATACCTTTGGCGTCACCTTCCACACGGTGGACTAACAAATGTCATTATAGGAACTTTGAGATTCATGCGGAGCGGTGCGAAAGGCGCCAGTCTGATATGCCCCTTGGCCAATCGACGAACGCGAAATGTGATGGAGGTTCGGAGCATTCGGGATAAACGGTCGATCGAACCGGCGTGCCAGCGATGCCGGCTCTTTTTATACGTTTGATTTCGGGATCACCGAGTTCGCCCGATGTATATAAGTGCAGGAGCCGGAAGCTTTCTCAGATGCATACAGGGGTCAACTTCATTCTGCAGATGCTGCGGCAGCATTGGCCGATGTATATCGGGGCGACTGCGATTGCGCTCCCAACTCTTATCTCGGTAGGAAGGGTGAGTTGGACTACGGAGCAAGGGGCTCACGCGCCTATAGTCCTAGCGACCGGCGCTTGGCTCATCACGAGGGAATGGCCAACCGTATGTCAACATTGGGGCAAAGGTCGAACAGCAGTCGTTTGGGTAACGCTCGTTCCCCTACTACTGGTCTACATTGGCAGCAGGATTACTGGCGTAGTAGAAGTAGAGGCCTTTGCCATGTATGGCGCACTACTGGCGGCGCTCTATAGTCAAGCGGGAGGGCAAGTAATGCGCCTTCTGTGGTTTCCACTCGCGTACCTTGGCTTTGCTTTTCCGCCTCCGGACACGCTCACCGCACTTGTTACGCAGTCTTTGAAAATTTGGATATCAAATTGGGCTGCTGATCTACTCTACTTGTTTGGTTTTCCAGTCGGCCAATCAGGTGTAACTATTCAAATCGGTCAGTACCAATTGCTCGTAGCTGAAGCTTGCGCAGGACTAAACTCACTCCTTAGTCTCACGGCAATCTGCCTATTCTACGTCTATATTCGTCATCATTTCAATTGGCGCTACGCGCTTCTAGTCATACTAGCTGTCCTCCCGATCTCCGTTTTTGCCAATTTGGTGCGCGTATGCATTCTAATCTTGGTCACTTACTATCTTGGGGATGCAGCGGCCCGAGGCTTCATACATAATTTTGCAGGGATCACGATGTTCGCCGTTGCTTTGATCACGATCTTCGCGGTTGACCAAGGAGCTACCAAGATCCGGACCCGGATGACATGAACGCGCGCTCAGATTATCATTATCAAGGGTCCGAGAAGTCGCTCTCCCGTCGCGAACTCCTGATCGGCGGGGCCTTACTTGGCTCGGCCGCCGTCGCCCACACTCTCGTACCTCGGGAGCGAACCGATTTGCTCGGCTCCGCAAAACTCGAGTCGTTGATCCCGAAGCAGGTAGCGGAGTGGTCATTCTATTCGAAAGCGGGGCTGGTGGTGCCGCCAGCGGATCAGCTATCCGACCAACTCTACGCTAACCTACTCACACGCGTATACGTGTCCGAGAACCGCCTGCCCATTATGCTGCTCATCGCTCAGAGCCCAACCCAAGACGGTGTACTGCAAGTACATCGTCCAGAAGTTTGCTACCCCTATAGTGGGTACACATTGTCGGGGCGCAAGGAGTACATGATTTCCACGCCGGGACGGAAGGATCTGCGCGCTCGCTTTTTTACAGCGACCAAGGAGGATCGAATCGAGCAGCTTCTCTATTGGACTCGAATCGGCGAGAAGTTCCCAGGGAGTTGGATTCAGCAGCGCATCGCCGTGGGCGAGGCAAACCTTAGCGGCAAAATTCCCGACGCCGTCTTGGTCCGTATTTCCACGATTTCGCCCGAGGCCGCTGTCGTGGCTGATCTCGATGCCTTCACCAAGGCACTAATCGAGTCCATGGAGCCGTCGCATCGGAAGGTCCTTATTGGAGCCTAGTCTACCCCGGGCAGCTTAAATGGCTTGAGCACGAGGAAAACGTACCCAAGGGTGGCAGCAATCAGGACTACTGCGAGAACGTGATATCCCTCGTTGCCCACGTAGTTGGCGACGGCGCAACCCAATGCCGCACCTAAGTATTGCCATAGGGAATCTGGCGGGTTTTCGGCGTCAGATCGTTTAAGATAAAGCACAATCAGTCCCGCAAAGATTGCCACAGAAACCCAGTCGTAGAAGCCGCTCACGTGTTAATCCTTGCATGCGGACAAGCTCTCTTTAGCTTGCACTAATCCATAAATTCGGATTGGCAATTTTTGCGCGTATCGGGGGAGAGTAAATGAAACGCCATTGTGTCGGCTTGGGCCTGTGCGTTGTGATACTGTTCGCAACCAGTGGGTGCGAGAGAGAGGCCACTGGCCAAACGGTCGCGGTCGTGAATGATGAAGAAATCTCTCAAAATGAGCTTAATGCAGAGCTGGAGACCGCCAACGTACCCGAGGGCGCGGACAAGAAGGAAGTATTACCACAGCTGCTGCAACGTATGGTTGATCGCAAACTCCTCGCGCAGCGGGCGATAGATCAGGGCATCGACAGGAGCCCCGAATATCTTACTCACGAACGGCGCATGACTGAAGAGCTCCTCGTCCGGCTGATGATGGACCGGCAGGCCGCAAACATCAAAGTTCCCAGCGACGCTGAGATCAACCGCTTTATCTCGGATAACCCTACTATGTTTCAACAACGAACCTCGCTGGCCCTGAATCAAATTCAATTTGATCCCCCATCAAATGTCCGGCTTCTGGTGCAGTTGAAGGACAATCAGTCCTTGGACGAAATCGCGGTGACCCTCACTCGTCTAGGCGTTCGTTTCACCAGAAACAGGGCCAGACTTGACACGGGCTCGCTCCCTACGGATGTCTCGAAGCAGATACTCGCGCTGCCGCCCGGAGAGCCTTTCCTAGTGCGTTCCAATGGGAAGATTGTCGCTAACGTGATCACATCTCGGGAAGGTATCGGAATACGGTCTGAGAAGTTCAGGTCCATTGCAATCGAGACCATACGCAGACGGCGAATGAACGAATTTTTGAAC
Source organism: uncultured Sphingomonas sp. (assembly GCA_964430865.1). GTDB lineage: Bacteria > Pseudomonadota > Alphaproteobacteria > Sphingomonadales > Sphingomonadaceae > Sphingomicrobium. Next base: position 61,948 of record CAYSHL010000002.1, on the reverse strand, counting down.
CGGCAAGTAAACGAGGCCCGCGCGGCCGCGGAAATCAAATATCAGAAGGGCTATGCGCCAGCCGCTCCCAAGGCCATTAATCAATCGAATGCTGCAGCGTCCAAGTAGGCGCTGCTCGAAGTAGCGAGCCTAATCCCGCTTCGTGCGCACCCATTCGTTGCGCGATCCGTGTAGCAGGCGCGCGTAGAGTGGCACTTTCCAAAGTAGGTATCGCGGAATCTGCAATAGACCAGAGGCCGAAATGAATTCACGCCCGCCACGAAACCACGCGGCCAACATTACGGATACGAGAAAGGCCTGAGTGACTCCTAGCACCGCCGCTATTGCGAGATGTCCCGCTGCGGCCCCAAGCGCTAATAAAATTCCCATCGCGACTATGTTGAATAGCACCAGCATCGCAAGCGGAGGTGTCATAAGGTGGAGCCCTAACCAAAAGGCTCCAAAATTCTGCTCGAGGATAGCGTATCGCAGAAGGGGAAGGCCACGCTCCCGGGCAGTCCTAAGAACGCCGCCTTCCCACCGGGATCGCTGCACCGTCATTGCCGATGCACTGGCCGGATTGCTCCAAATCGCAGCAGTGCTGAGGAAGATGGGGTTCTCGCCAGCCTCCACAAGATCCAGTCCGAGGTCCAGATCTTCCACAACGTTGCCCGTCGCGAGCGTCGCCTGATCGAATATTCGCCAGGGGAATGCCATTCCCGAGCCGTTCAAGATGGCTGGCGCACCCAGCCGTTGAAGTCCCAGCTGCCGCAGCTGGTTCTTGACGAAAATGGAGAAGTTGCTGGCTTGGACGATGACCGCTGCCCCAGCAGGAGATCGCATCAGGTAGCGGCCCTGAATTGGCCGGTCCAAAACCGCTGCGGCCGCGCTCAATAAGGCAAGAGATTGTGAACTGCACTCGCAATCTGCGTCGAGTACCACGACGCACTCTGGAGGTGCGGGGCGTAGATGTTCCCGTCCGTATTCGAGAGCAAATCCCTTGCCCCTGGCCTGAGGATCATTGCGTTCCAGGACTTCAACCCCACGCGTCCGGGCAATTGCGGCTGTTTTGTCGGTGCAATTATCAGCTACTAAAAGGATGCGCATATGAGGCGGCAGCTGTGACTGAAGCTTCTTTAGCGCATCGTCGATGATTTTCTCCTCATTGTGAGCAGGTACGAGCACCACCGTCTCTGGCGTTGAAGACGCGTCGAAGGGAAAAGCCCGGGGGGTCAAGACGCCCAGGAACACTTCACAGGCGAAGACAAGGTTCCCGATGATGATGGGGCTGGCAAGCACCGCCAAGATCAAGGCAGCGGCCGCACTCATATCTGTTGGTGAAGCCCGGCTGGGTGTCTAGGTGTAATATTCCCCGTATTGTCTATAGCCATAGCCGTAGCCATAATCATCTCCGATCAAACTTCCAAAGTATCGATTAAGGACGGACCCAGCCATTACGCTAGGGGCAAGCAAGCTAATGGTGTCCTTCAACTGCTTCTTTGTGGTCATTCCTTCGTCGATGATTATAATGAACGCGTCCAAGTGGGACGCAATAATTGCCGCATCATCGCGAGCGAGCGCCGGGGGCATATCACAGATAAAAATGGTGTTCTCGCCTTGCCGATCGGTCCAGTCCACCAGATCCTTCATTCTATGGCTCGCCAAAAGCTCTGACGACGGCTCGTCTGTAACTCGGCTCGGCACGATCACAAGGCGCTCACCTTCGAGCCGGACGGCGATATCTTCAATCCTTGGGATTCTGCCGGCGAGATAGTCGGCGATTCCCTCCTTCACATTCATACCCAGAGTTTTGGCGATGGCTGATTTTCTAAGGTCAAGATCCAGCAACACCACCTGCAAGTCAGCGGTTCGCGAAAGCCCCGCCGCCAGGTTGAGCGATATGAATGATTTGCCAGCCCCCTGGGTCGCCGAGACGATGCCCATCCTCCTCCACCCTTGGGCGCCCATGGTTTTTAGCACGCGTGTGCGCAGCAGATTGAAGGCCCGCGACCGGAGGTCGCCGCTGTCGAACCCGAATATTCCACGATCCTTCGCAGACGCTCTATCCCAATCGAATACCGGTAGGGTTTCGGCAAGAGATAGGCAGGTTCCTGGCGCCCCCGATCTGGGTTGTTCAAGCATCAATTGATCCCCTAGGTGAAGGACTGAATCTGGGCCTTGCAAACTGCATCATTGCGTGGCTCTTCCCAGACGATGGCGGAATACGAGGCTCCTTCAAGCCGCGAGCGTTCGTCTTCCGCGGTTATGTTCAAGTCCGGGCGGAGCGCCTCCAGAAAGCATAGCTTTGAACGACCCAATCGATCCAGGAAAACGGTTTCGGGTCGGCTCCCATTCGCAAGGTCGGGACAACCACGAGTGGCGGCGAACCGAGAGTCGCCTCAACCTGGGCTATACCCCGGATCGGCTTTTGAAGCATCTCGATGAGGAGTGCGAGCCCAACACCTGCCATAAAGCCGGCCGCTAGGCCGCCAACCGTGATTGCGAACGCACCTGGGGAGATCGGATTTTCCGGGACCACGGGCGGATCAGTCATCGTGAGGCGCTCGCCCTTCTCCTCGGCTTGCATCCGCGCATAGTTCTGCGCGTTGAGCAGCCTTGTCGATGTGGCCTGGTGCTGCTCGCGCAAGGCAGAGGCTCTATTTTCCAGCTGCGCAATCTGCTCCATTACCACTGGAGCGCGCGCCTGGGCCGACGACACGGACGAAATACGAGAGCTTTCCTGAGAGCGAGCCCTAACCAATGCAGCGATCTGTGCGTTATTCGCGGCGATTTGGGTGGGTATGGATGATGGCGGCGGCGGCGCACGGTTGGCCGCTGCCAACCGCTGGGCCTCCTCGAGCCGCTGCCGTGCAATGCGAACATCCGGATGGCTATTCGAATAGATGGCCAGCGCGCCTGCGAGCTGGGCCTCGGCTGCTACGACGCCGGGATCGCGAGGCTCCGGCGTGCGAACCGACGCTTGCTGAGCAAGAACAGTATTTTCCCTTTGGAGCGCCGCGATTTGAGCGTCGTAGCTGCCAGTGGTTCCAGAGGGGGTTGCCACACCCGCGCTCGACAATGCGATGCCATTTCGAGATTTGATACCTGTGATCTGCCTTTCAAGAGCAGCGATCTGCCTCTGGAGATCGAGCACCTGGGTGCTTAGAAATCGCACGGTGTTCTCAGCCTGTTCCCGCGTTTGCACCACGGCAAGCTCAAGAAACCGATCCGCAAGATTTTGCATTACGAGATACGCTTTGACCGGGTCTTCGTAATCGAAACTCATCGAGTACGCTATCGAGCTGGGGGCGTTCTGCTGACCGATGTCGGCGCTGATCGCCTCGATCTGCGTGTTTTCCCTCATCGTGGCGATAATCTCGGAGAGTGGTCGGCTTCCCCGCTGATCGGGATAGAGATTGTGTCGCTGGATCATGTCGATCAGGGCTGCTCGACTCAACACCTGCTGCTCGAGCCGGGCTACGCGTTGGTCGATCAGAGAGGTCACCGGCGAGCTCACCACATCTTGCGGGATCTCCTGCGATTCAACGAGAAATGTCGCGCTGGAGCGATAAACGGTTGGCAAAAAGAATGACGCTGCAAAGGCAACGATGCCAATGGCGAAGAACGGAATAATCACCAACCAGCGACGCTGCCAGAGGATTGCCGGGAGATGGTCGAGGATTCCCCCCCCGCCGCTAGAGTCTGTATCCGGATTGGGTAGGTCGGTCATGGGCGGTTGCCCAAATTGTAACCAATCGACACACGCGCCTGCACGTCACCGGCGTCACCGACTATTGCGTTGGAAGTGGTCCTGTAAGCCACGTTCGCACTGGCTGTTAATCGTGTTGAGACGTCGCGAAGATAAGTTACAGAGCCATAGGTAGTTTTCGCGTTGTCCTCGTCACTTCCGACATCCGCGGAGGTCGCAGCCGACGACGCGAGACCAGACGAGAGATTAATCGTCTGCCTGTCGCTCAGGCGATACGAATAGGTGAGCTGCGCGCGTGACGTTTTCCGCGCGCCGCCTAAGCCGCCCGCGGTTGCATCACGCACCGCCAGAACGCAAAGTGTGGTGCGCTCCCCACGACGGCATGCCGACAAATTGGCGCTCACGTCTGCAGAATCGATTGAGCCCTGAGGCAGGCGGCCATAAAACAGAAGGGCGCCAGCGGCGGCGTCTAGAGTCCACAAAGGGCCAAAACGTCTTTGATAGACGAGCTGCGGCGTAATGATTGTGAAGCTGCCTCGATCGTCGTCATACGCGTACCTCTGCGCCGTCAGTGCCCCGCCTATTCTGGAGACAGGGGACAGGAGGCGGGTGTAGCTGCTGCTAACGGACTGGGACCAATGAGAACTCAGTGCTTCCGTCGTCGGGAAGGCAACACGTTGGAGCTCCCCATCCAGCGAGACGGAGTCGAGCTCGCTAAGCCTCAGCGAGAGCCCACCGCTCGCTCGATACATTGTCCGTCGCTGGCGAAGCCCCTCGGCCGAAGCGTCGGGATCAAAATCCAGGCCATCGTCCGGCACTTGGGACGGGTCCGGCATCAGTGGAGATATGTCTAGAACCTCCCGCCTCTCACCAACGATTGAGTGGTCGAACTCCAATTCCCCATTGACGGTAAGCTGCTCGCTTAGCCGGCGGCTGTGAAGGGCAGTAAGCCCATAGGCCGAGGACGTTCCGAGGTTCTCAGTGTAATTGGTGAACCTGAACCGCCCCTCGACAGCGGATTGCGCGAGTTCGGTGATCAGCGAATAACGGGGCGTCGCGGTGAACTCAGCATAGGCGGAGGAAGTTCGGTCTCTCAGCAGGAACGGATTTGAAGAATAACCCGTCGCGGCAGTCGCGTTAAGCGACCACCCGTCCCCCAGCTCCTGGGCGGAGGCTCGTGCACCGAAGCCCGCAAAAATCACAAATCCTACGCTCGCCAGAAGTCCGAGGTGGAGTGAGCCTGCTGCTTTCGTCATCTTACGGGACGACAACCGTATCTCCCCCTCGAAGCTGGGGGATCGATTGCGCACTCAGCACGGAGGCGGACGGCTTCCCTTCGAAGATGTTGTTCAGCCGGACCTTGTAGGACACCAGCCCAGCGCGCTCTTTCCTGATGATGACGACGTTGCTCAGCTGCGCAAACTCGTTCGGGCCACCAGCGAAACTCAGGGCCTCGAGCGCATTCACATACCGTCCAGGAGTGAATGTGCCCGGGTTGCGTACTTTACCGATCACAGAAAACTGCAGCCCTGACGGATTGCGAACTGATACTGTTACTTGAGGAGGGGTACCTCTGTACTGACCAGCCAGGCCACGCATCAGGTCCGCTTCGATGGCACTGGGCAAGCGATCAACGGCGACGACTTTGCCAACCAGAGGAAAGGAAAATGTGCCGTCGGGAAGCACCCTCAACACCCTCTGAAGTCGCTCCTCTCCCCAGACGAAGATCTCGAGTTCGTCTCCCGGGTTGATCGTGTAAGCAGGGAGAGCAACGGAACTGCCGGCCACCTGCGCGATGGAACTGTCAGACGCGAGGAGGGCAAGCGCTAAACCGGCCCCGATAGACAAGGTTATCCGACGTCCCATACTTCCCCACCGCTACCTAAGATATCACGATGACCATGTATCTGCCAATTAAAGAAATATCCATGAAAGAAATTTCACCAGGATGCCGTCCTCGGTCTGGTCGACGAGGTGTGCGAAGAGCGGCCTGGGTCGCGCGGTCCCGAACCCGGGCAAAGAGAGCGGAGGCAGCGGTGGTGACCGGTGTCTGGACGCTGGCAAGCGCTCCCAAGGCGGCGAGTTTGATCGGCGAACCGCCTGGCAAGGAAACCTTTAACTGAAAAGAGAGCGGATTTAGCATTTTCTGTTAAGCGGCATGCGTTAATACCCAGATTTTTCAGCGGGGAGCATCCGTGGAAGCCAGCGAGATCAATCTCGGATCGGAGGGCCGCAAGAAGCCGGTCTACCGGTTTAGCTCTCGCGTGGTTGCGCCAATCGCCTTCGCCACGGATGTGCTTTGCCTGCTCGCTGCGGCGCCTGCCGCGGTGATGCTTCATGCCTTGTTCGTCGGCGGGCAGCATAACTTAAAAGTGCACATCTCGGCGGGTGCGATCGTATTGATCGCGTTCCTCCTGATCCGCATTTCTCGTGACGCTTACAGCAGTCCTCTTAGCCGGACCAACGAAGGCGATACTGGGGTCGTCTTAGATTTCTTTATCGCGGTGATGCTGGCAGTCAGCGTGGTCTGGCAGTTTGGCTTGGCTTCCGAATTCTCTCGAGGCCTCGTCCTTTTTTATGCGGCCTCGGCGGTGGTGACGCTGTTCTTCAGCCGATTTGCGCTGAGGTTCATCATCAGGAAACTTTCCCAAGGTGGGCGGATTTCGCAGCGCGTCGTTCTATTTGGCTGTGCTGAGGAAACCACGGCCAGGGCGCTGCGACTTCTTGAGCTCGAACGCCTGCCGCACCTCCAAATCGTCGGGGTTGCCGACGATCGCCCGACTGGCGCCGTCCCCACTGCTGTCGGCAGCGTCCCCTTCATAGGCGGCTTTCGGGAAGTCGCGGACTTGGCCCGCGAGGGGAAGGTGGATCAAGTCCTGATCGGCATCCCGGACATAACCCAACAGCGCCTGGACGAAATCATCGAAAATCTCAGCGGCGTTTCCGTTGACCTGTGCTTAATGCCTCGAGAAACGCTGCTTCTTTCCGCGAGTTACCGCGTCGGATTCATCGGTGCCTCGCCAGTGCTCAGCATCTGGGAACGCCCAGTCCGGGACACTGATATTATCATCAAGGACATAGAGGACAAATTGCTCGCCCTTATCGGGCTTCTGTTATTGTCCCCTCTGCTCCTGTTTGTCGCGGCTGCAATAAAGCTAACCAGCCCCGGACCCGTCCTTTTCGTGCAGCGTCGCTTTGGCTTCAACAACACTGCGATTTCGGTGCTGAAATTCCGCTCCATGTACATTGATCGCCAAGACGTGTCTGGAGCGGAGCGTACGACCAAAAACGACCGCAGGGTGACCCCGGTGGGGCGGCTGATCCGAGCGCTGAGCATCGATGAACTTCCGCAACTCTGGAACGTCTTGCGCGGCGACATGTCGATCGTCGGGCCCCGCCCGCACGCGACCGAAATGAAAGTCGGAGATCATTACTATTTCGAGGCCGTAAAGGGCTATGCCGCGCGCCACCGGGTAAGGCCGGGTCTCACCGGCCTTGCGCAGGTGCGGGGCCTGAGAGGCGAGATTGCCACCATCGAACGAGCACGCATGAGAGTGGAATATGACCGATTCTATATTGAGAACTGGTCGCTTGCGCTCGACATCCGCATCATCCTCGAGACCATTTTCAAGGTAGTTTTCGATCGAAATGCATACTGAAATGGGGGCGCCTTGGGATGTCCCTAGTGCGGAACACGTGGAATTTCTTGGCTTCCACTTTGACGTTTTGGCCCTTGATGAAGTCGTTCGTCGTCTCGCGCATGCCTCTGCATCCGATCCGTTCAGCTATGTGGTCACGCCCAATGTCGACCACGTGGTAAGAGCGAGCAGTCAGGCGCCAGCTGAAGCGCAAAGGTTGAGACAGATCTATGAAAAAGCAGCGCTATGCCTGTGCGACAGCCGGATTATTGCGGCTTTGGGCAGAGCCCGAGGAGTCGCTCTGAAGGTCGCTCCAGGAAGCGATCTGACAGCCAAGCTTTTCGAGGAGGTTTTAGAACCTGGCGACCCGATCAATCTGGTGGGAGGCACTCGGGATGTATCGCAACTCCTGAGGCATCGGTATCCGGAGCTCGTCGTCTTCCAACATATCCCGCCGATGGGCCTCAGGAATAACCGAGCCGCGCTTCGGGCAGCGGCGCACTTCGTGGCCGCGCATCCGGCGAGGTTTACATTCCTGGCCGTAGGATCTCCGCAGCAGGAACTGCTCGCGGCTGAAATACAGAAGTTGGAAGGGGCCAGAGGAGTGGGGTTATGCATCGGTGCCTCGGTCGAAATGATGCTGGGCATTCAACCCCGCGCTCCTAAGTTCCTGCGCAAAGCTGGGCTCGAATGGTTGCACCGACTGGCGGTGCAGCCCCGGCGGATGTGGAGGCGCTACCTCGTCGAGGGTCCGAAGATTTTCCTGCTGGCAGCAAGGTGGCGGCCGCGCCCTAGGAACTGAAGCGCAACAAAACAATATTCGACGGAAGAGCGTTCGTGTGAGCGTTGCCCCACATAATCCAACGTCGTATGCGCGCTGAATGGGGAACTCACAAAGGACATGCGGCGGACCCCTTTCCACGCCCGCACGAGCTTTCCGGGCGCATTGAATAGCAGTGGTAAACGAAACAACCCCGGCCTGCCACTGTCCCGTTAAGTCCACGCCTTTTGCATGCTAGAACTGATCAAGAGCTTAGTTTACGTCGAAGTCCTGACTTGCGTCGGGCTTCTCCTGGCAAAATTCTGTCTGAAGAAAAATGAATGGCAGGAATTTGGGGCGCCGGTCTCGACGGCCGCCGTGCTCTTACCGGCCGCGGCTTATCTTCTGCCGATGTTGGTCATGCTACATGTGGTAATGCTTTCAATTGTGCCGATGCTCTGCTGGCGCAAACCGCATCTGATAGCCCCGGTCTACGTATTCTCGATGATGCTTCTCCCAAGTTTGGAGAAGTCACTTCTATTGGGTGGGGTTCCTCTGTGGCCCCATGATATCCATACCACGCTAGGGATTGGGGCTCTAATTTCCCTCTTAGCTTTTCAACCGCGCCGCGCTGCACCTTCATTCACCGACGGGCCGTTCGTCCTATTGTTCCTGTTGATGCTGTTCATGGCTGCAAGGGACACGTCCGCGACAAACGTGGTGCGAGAGGGGATCTCCGCCTGGATCCATTATGCAATTCCGTACTACGTGCTGAGCCGGAATGTACGAGGGCCAGAAGATGTCAGGCGATTCATGCTCGCACTTTGCACGGCTGGTATATTTTTATCTTTTGTTGCCATGTTCGAAATCGCAAGGGCCTGGCCAATATTTCAAATTTTATACGACAAGTTCGACACTAACGCGGGTGCATACGTCAAGGTCAGGGCAGGCCTAATCCGCTCCGCTGGACCATTCGTCGAATCAACCTCTTTCGGTTTCGTGCTGGTATTCTGTTTCGTCGCCACAGTTCTTTTACGGGATCAAGCACGTAGTTTCTGGAAGTACGGACTATTGTGTGGAGTGGCATTTATCGGGCTACTGCCGCCTCAATCCCGGGGAGCTTGGATCGGAGCCATATTTGCCCTAGTCTTAGCACAGATCTATCTGGGGAATCTTAAGAAACTTTTCGCTACCGGCTTTGTGATCACCTGCTTCGCACTGTTCATGTTCCCGCTGATACGGCTGAATGGGAGGGCGGCAGAGTTTGTCGGCCTTAGCGGCCATGCCATCGAGACTGCACGCTATAGGGAAAGATTATTCGAAAGAGGAATGGAGCAGGTCAGTCTTCGTCCGTTTACGGGGACCAACCGCATTCAGCTCTTGAAGGATCTTCAAGACCTTACTCAAGGTGAGGGCATCGTCGACTTCGTCAATCACCTGCTCTACGTGGCCCTCATTGCCGGGATACCCGGACTCCTCATCTTCGTTGGTGCATTCGCAGCTGCTGCGTTACAGGTATGGTTCCGTAGAGGGGTCAGGCCTACTAAGGCATTTGCATTCGTTTTCGTTGGTGCCGTTCTCCCGATCGTCATGTTGGGATTTACTTCGCTCGGAGGTCGCCCGGCAGTGCTTGTGATCATGTTTGTGGGCTTGGCCGCTGCGGTGTCACGTTCGAAAATTCATAGACAAGCACCAGTCACCGCTGAATTGCCAGCTGGGCGGTTGGCCGGATGAGCGGCTCCGTAGAGTCCGCTGGAGGGGTTCGAGAGTTGGCTGGGAAGGGAGCGCGCATACGCCGATACTTTCTGAGCGACCCCGGGCTCGTGACGTTGACGTTCGTGCTGCTGAACTTGCTTCGGCTGGTCAGCACAATCGTTCTGACGAGAATCCTCGAGCCGAACGTTTTCGGAGCCGTAGCTCTAATTACATCAGTCGCGTTCTTTATTGTGATGATCTCCGACTTGGGTTTCGAACCGTTCCTGACAAGGCATCCACAGGGGGAAAGCTCACTATTCCGCGATACCGTTTGGACAATCCGTTTCATCCGAGGTGTCGTGCTGACTTGCGTGCTCTACCTGGCCGCTCCCGCGGTATCGCGCTTGTTGGCTTATCCGGAATTAGAACCGCTGTTTCGTGTCGTTGCCTTCACGTTATTCCTGGACGCAATGACCTCGATTTCGGTCGTGTCGGCGCCGAGAGACCGGCGTCTCGCGACCCTCAGCCTGCTGGACCTCTCCGTTGCCGTGTTCCAGCTTGCCGTTTCCATTTACCTGTCGCTCGAACTGCGATCCTATTGGGGCATTGTTTGGGCCATTGTTGCTGCGTCTGCCTTGAGGGTTCTGCTGAGTTTCCTTTTCTTTCGAGATCCCCTGCCCCGCTTCAACATCGATAGATCCTACGCCCGTGAGCTGTTGCTTTTCGGGCGGTTCATCGCGTCATCGAGTATAATCTACGTGATCCTCTCACAGGCAGACAAATTCCTGCTGGCGAAGGTCTCCTCACTCGATCTACTCGGGCTGTATGTATTAGCAGCCAGTCTAGCGGGCTTCGCTTCGGCGTTCGCAATCGCCTATGCCGGTCGCGCGTTGTACCCAAGGTACGCAGAAATTTTTAATGCCAACGCTGACACACTCCCCGCGCACTTCAACGCCGGCGATTTGATGCAGAAGCTCTATCCGGCCGGGGTAGGCTTCATGTTGGGGATTGCGCCGCTTCTTGTGGCCGTTCTGTACGACGAAAGATACGCAGCAACCTCTACCTTCCTTCGTATCCTCCTCGTAGGCGCGATCTTCTCGTTGGCTAACTACGCAGCCCAGAATGTCCTGCTCGCAATCGGGCGTGCCAGGACCACCTTGGAAGCCAATCTGGTGCGTTTGCTGTGGTTACTGGTGACCGGCAGTTTATCATATCCGGTTTATGGTTACTGGGGCTTGATTTGGGCTTTCGCAACAATTGAAGTCGGTGCCCGCCTCTACTATTTTTACGCACTGAATCGGGCCGATTTGTTTGCACTGCGCGGTGAGTTTCTAATTCTGACTCTCGGTTTCGTTGGAGCAGCAATGGGCTCAGTAGCCGCAGTTCTGGGCGGGGCGATCATCTGAGCCAGTCCCGATGGCTCCATTCCCGGAGGTTCCGGCAGTGCGCAGACCTACCGGTGCTCGGCCTGCTACGATGAAAAGACATCAAGGAAGGACTGGGCCCTCGTCCAGTAACTAAACGGGTCGAAGTTGTTGCCTAAGCAAGGAATTGTCCCATCGGCGCGCTGCGGCTCGGTGCGGGCGGGAAACCGGCAGCGCGCAGAAACTGCTCGTCAGGGCCGCACCGAACAACAGTGCGAAGTGGGCTCCAGCGCATTAACTGACTTCTTCCGAAGTTGCTTATCCCTACGACGAAGGCGGCGTCAGCAGTCTTCCCGGCGAGATCCAGCTGAATGGGTGCATCGAACTCATCCGGTCCATGAGCGGTAAGGCTGTAAGGGGCCCTCATCCATAGGAAGCGCGCAACCGCCGCGAGTTGGTACCGAAAGGCGCATGCAAATGGTCGATGGGGTCAATTCGCAGCTTGTTGAGGATGACGCACGCCTCCGCCAAATATGCAAGATTGCGAAGTATCGCTGCGAAGCTTCTCCCCATCTGGAAGTCCACAAGAAGGCCATTGTACGTAGATCGGGGCCTAGAGAGCATTGCTTTGACGGCCGGCAGGAGCAAGGGCGCGATCCCATGTTCCAGAACGGCATGTTCGTCACGGCGTTGGTCGCGATCGGCTTGATCAGGAAGGGGGTTTTCGTTGAGCGGATGGAGAACCGCCGCACCAGGTGACCTCCGCTTCGAATGCGGCAATCTCCCGCCTCACGAAAACTATGACTGACCCCTGGGTAGCACTTACAAACAACGGCGATTTTCTTCGGATCGTTCCAGGATCGCGTCACCCGGTAAGAAAGACCTAACGGGCGCATCAGGACATTTGTAAAATTATACTGATTGTAACATATGTCTTAAGTCGTTTCGCTGTCGTCGGAAGGCCGAGTGAATTGTAAGGGTCGCCTTTTTTTTGGTGTAGGGAAGACATGGCTTGCCGAGCAGGCTGGGTCGCGCCGGCAAAAGGGAAGGGGAAGGGTTGCTGCGTTTCCTCGATCGGAATGTAAGTCAGTCACTTCATTCTTCGCTAAAGCCGATCGTGCCGGCCTCTCCCACTCACCGGTTGAACCAACGAAGTGGTCATGATCCTTGGATGATACACTTCTGATCTATGCCCCCGTGCCGCTGTACAGGGACGCGGAGGATAAGCTCTTCATAGAGGCTCAGGCCGTAAACGGGCTGCGTCTGTGGGCGGAGAGCTTCACCCACGTCATCGTCATGATGCCCACTGTCAGGGCCCCGGCACCACCCGGTTGGGTGCCGGTGTCGGATACCGGGCCCAGCTTGGATCGAGTCCAGCTAGAGCTTCTACCCCCCGCCTATCGGCCCGACCGTTTTTTTCGAGCCCTCCCCACCGTTCAACGCCGGATCGCCGAACTCATCTCTCGGGCTCGCTGGCTTAGCTTTGCGATCGGTGGGTTGTTCGGGGATTGGGGCGCTGTCGCTGCCCTGACTGCTCATCGAATGGGGCGTCCCTTCGCCGTCTGGACGGATCGGGTCGAGTCCGAAGTCGTTCGGCGTAGTATTAATTCCGGCCCTTGGCGAGAGCGGCTGCGGGGCCGTCTCACGCACCGTCCGATGGCAGCTCTGGAGCGTGCAGTTATCCGACGATCGTCGCTCGGGCTCTTCCATGGGAGGGAAACGTACGAGACCTATGCGCCTTTTTGCCGGGGTCCAGCGGAGATCGTCCACGATATCCACCTCAGCCGCGAAGATCACATCAGCGAAGAAAGACTCCAGTCCAAAGCTAGCGCAGCAGCCAAAGGCCCGCTGCGCATAGTCTATGCGGGGCGCGCGGAGCCGATGAAAGGGCCGATCGATTGGCTTGAAGCACTGGAGCAGTTAGCGGCTATGGGCGTCGATTTTCGCGCACGCTGGCTGGGAGATGGTTCCGAGCGTCCCAAGATGGTGGCGCGGATCGCCGCCGCCGGGCTTCAGAGGCGCGTCGAGATGCCGGGCTTCATAACCGACCGAGATGTGATCCTGGGAGAGTTACAGGCATCACATGCCTTCCTGTTCTGCCATCTCACGCCGGAATCGCCGCGGTGTTTGATCGAGGCTCTAGCATCCGGTTGCCCTATCGTTGGCTATGCAACCCCGTACCCAAGCGACCTCATTGCTCGGAATGGCGGTGGGGTGCTGGTCCAGCCGCGCGATACAACCAGCCTCGCGCAAGAACTAGCGACGCTAAGCGCCGACCGAGGCCGCCTCGCGAAGCTCATACGAGCAGCAGCCTCGGATGGAGCGCCATTCGTCGATGAGGCCGTTTTTCGGCACCGAAGCGAACTCATCCGACGCCACCTCATGCCGGGCCGATTGCAGGGGGCGGGCGCCCAAAAGAAGGAGGGGCAGGCCAACTCGTAGCGCCAAGCGCACGGTTCACATGCCCGCTTTGGCCAGGCTTGCACGAGGCAATCACCATCGGCGTAAATCTGCCTGTGCTAACATTGGACACCGGCTAACCGGCGCTTGGCGCCGCTGGTAGGTGGGCTTAGAGGGCAAAAAACCATTAGTGCTATTTTTTTTCCGTTAAAATATAAGACGTTCAAGATCCGCTAAACTGGTGATTGGGCCGCTTCAATCCGTTCCGGGCTGTCGATGACGAACGATTCAAATGCGATGATCGAGATCAGCGATAGCGATATCGCCATCGTCGGTATGGCGGCGCATCTGCCCGGCGCGGCGTCGATCGGCGAGTATTGGACGAACCTGCGCGACGGAATCGAGTCCATCCGCCGTCTCAGCGAGGAGGATCTCCTCGCGGCCGGCGAGAATCCGACGCTGATGCGCCACCGCAATTATGTCCCGGCGGCCGCACCGCTCGATGGTTTTGAACGGTTTGACGCCGAGTTCTTCGGGTTCAGCCCGAAGGAAGCGGCGATCATGGACCCCCAGCACCGCCAGTTCCTGGAAGTGGTCTGGGAAGCGATCGAGAACGCCGGCCACCCGCCGGAACACTTCACGGGACCGATTGGAGTCTTCGCCGGCTGCGGCATGGGGAGCTACTTCTATTTCAACATCTGCTCGAACGCCGACCTGGTCGACAGCGCCGGCATGTTTCTGCTGCGCCACACCGGGAACGACAAGGATTTCCTGTCCACCCGAGTGAGTCACGTCTTCGACCTCAAGGGACCAAGCGTTACGCTGCAGACGGCGTGTTCGACTTCGCTCGTGACCGTCCATTACGGAATTCAGGCTCTGCTGACCGGCGAATGCGACATGGCAATCGCGGGGGGAGTGACCATCGAATTGCCGCAGGGGCGGGGCTACGTCTTCAAGGAAAATGAGATCCTTTCGCCCGATGGCCATTGCCATGCCTTCGACCACCGTGCGCAGGGAACCGTCTTCGGCTCAGGGGCAGGGGCGGTAGCGCTGCGCCGGCTTTCGGACGCGGTTCGGGACGGCGATCACATCTGGGCGGTGATCAAGGGCACGGCGGTCAACAATGACGGGGCGGGCAAAGCCGGTTATCTGGCGCCGAGCGTGGACGGCCAGGCGCGCGCGATCGCCGAGGCGCACGCGGTGGCCGGCGTGACGGCCGACACGATCGAGTACGTGGAGTGCCACGGGACCGGCACCTATTTGGGTGACCCCATCGAGGTGGCGGCGATGACCGCGGCGTTTCGCGAGACTACCGAGGAGGCGGGGTTTTGCCGGATTGGCTCGGTCAAGACCAACATCGGCCACCTCGACACTGCGGCGGGAGTCGCGAGCCTGATCAAGGCGGCGCTTGCGCTCCATCACAAGCAGTTGCCGCCAAGCCTCGGGTTTGAAAAGCCGAACCCGGCAATCGACTTTGAGACGAGCCCCTTTCGGGTAAACACCGAGCTGACCGATTGGGAGCCACGCAAGGGGCGGCGTCGAGCAGGGGTAAACTCCCTGGGCGTTGGCGGCACCAACGCCCATGCTGTGCTGGAGGAGGCGCCGCCGCAGGCCAATTCGGAGCCCTCGGACTGGTCGTCGCATATCCTCACGCTTTCCGCGCGCTCGCGCGCCGCGCTCGACGCGAACGCCCAGACACTCGCCGCGCACTTGCGCGCAAACCCGGGCCAGCCGCTTGCCGATGTCGCCTTCACCCTGAAGGAGGGTCGCCGGGCCTTCGAGAAGCGCCGGGTAGTGGTGGCTGCGTCGCACGATGAGGCGGCGGCGCTTCTCGAAGCGAACGAGCCGCGGCGCGTGTTCACCCACAACGTGCTGGCCGACCCGATGGTCGTCTTCATGTTCCCCGGTGGCGGCGCGCAATATGCGGGTATGGCCCGTGACCTGTACGACACCGAGCCGGTCTTTCGCGAGTGGATGGACAAGGGGATCGAGATTCTCCAGCCCAAGCTCGACTACGACATACGCGCGCTCTGGTTGCCCGAGGAGGCGGAACACGCCGCAGCGGTTGAGCGGCTGAAGCGACCCTCGGTCCAGCTGCCTCTGATTATGATTGTGGAATACGCGCTCGCCCAGCTGTGGAGGTCGTGGGGAATACAGCCAGCGGCGCTGGTCGGCCATTCCATGGGCGAAAACACCGCCGCCTGCGTGGCCGGGGTAATGTCCTTCGAAGACTGCATCGGGCTTGTGCATCTGCGCGGCACCTTGTTCGACGAGGTGCCGGCGGGCGGCATGCTGAGCGTCGCGTTGGCAGGCGACGAGCTCGAGCCGCTACTCGACGGGCTCGACCTCGCCAGCGTCAACGCGCCCCAGATGAGTGTTGCCTCCGGACCCCAGGCTGCGTTGGACGCGCTGGAAGCGCGGCTGAAGGCGCAGGAGGTGGACTGCCAGCGCATCCCGATCGACATCGCCGCGCATTCGCGGATGCTGGAGCCAATCCTGGGCCGGTTCGAAGCTTACCTGAGAACGATTCAATTAAATCCGCCGAAGATCCCGTTCGTCTCGAACCGCACCGGTGCCTTCATCACGGACGAGCAGGCTACCGATCCCGAATATTGGGTGGGCCATTTGCGCGGCACGGTGCGGTTCGCCGAATGCATCGCAACATTGGCGCAGGAGCCGGGGCGCGTTTACCTGGAGGTGGGGCCGGGCAAGGCGCTGAGTTCCCTCACTCAGGCCCACGGCGGGGTCCCCGCACAGCAGGTGCTGAGCTCGCTCCGCCATCCCGAAGAGAAGCTCCCCGATGACGTGCATTTCCTCGGCGTGCTCGGCCGACTTTGGGCGTTGGGCGTTGAGGTTGATTGGGAGCAAATCTGGGGCGGGGCGAAACGCCGGCGCGTGCCGCTGCCGACCTACGCCTTTCAGCGCACGCCCTATTTCATTGAACCGGGGGCGACGGCCCTGGTGCAGGACACGCGACCCCTGCGAGTGGACGATATCGCCGCCTGGGGCTACCGCCCAGTCTGGCGGCCGAAGCTCGCGGATTGTGAGGTCGACGTCGAGGCCGAGCTGGGCTCGGGCGCCCCCCAGACCTGGCTGATCTTCGTGGACGAGACCGGCGTCGGCTCGCGCGTCGTGACCAGGTTGCGGGCGGCTGGCCATCGGGTGATCGAGGTCCATCCGGGCGACGCCGTCGCGCGGATCCGAGAGGACAGTTACGTTCTCGCGCCCGAACGGGGGCGCGAGGGTTACGACGAGCTGATCCGGGACCTCGTCGCCCATGGCGCCGCGCCGAGCCGCATCGCGCATTTCTGGCTTGTCACGGCCGAGGAGAAGTTTCGTCCAGGCGGCAGCTTTTTCCACCGCAACCAAGAACAGGGTTTCTTTAGCCTGCTCTTTCTCGCCCAGGCGGTCGGCGAGGAGAACTTGCCCAAGCCCCTGCATCTGAGCGTCTTTACTTCGGGCGCCGCGCAGGTTCGCGACGAGCCCGTTCCCTACCCCGAAAAAGCAACCGCCGCGGGTCCGGTGCGCGTTATCCCTCGCGAGCTGCCGGGCATCACTTGCGCGAGCATCGATCTGGAGCTTCCGCAGGCAAGCGAGAAGCTCTTCGGTGGTCGGATCGGAATGGGGCTGGTCGATCCCTTCGCGGGGCGGCGATCGGTCGCCGCGGCGCTCGATAGCCTCGCCAATCGCGTGCTCGAGGATCTGCTCGCGGGGCCGCGAAACTTCACTGGCGCTTATCGGGGTGACAAGCGCTTCGAGCAGGAATTTCGCAGCCTCGAACTCCTCGAGCCCGAAGCTCCCATCGCCCGCGAGGGTGGGACCTATCTGATCACTGGAGGCTTTGGCGGCGTGGGGCTCAGCGTGGCGGAGGCACTCGTCCGCGCGAAAGCCAATGTCATCCTGGTCGCCCGCCAGCCCCTGCCGCCCCGGGAGAGTTGGGAGCGACGGCTGCGCGGGCGCGGGGCGCTTGATCCCGTTTCGAAGCGCATCGCCGCAGTGCAGCGCCTCGAAGCGCTCGGGGGCCAGGTGATGGTGGCGGTCGCCGACGTGTGTAATCTGGAGCAGATGCGGGCGACCGTCATGGAGGCGACTGAGCGCTTCGGCGCCATCCACGGCCTCGTGCACGCGGCGGGCGTAATCGATGACGGTCCGCTGCTGACCAAGAGCCCGAGCGCGGTTGAGGATGTCTTCACGCCCAAAATCCATGGGATGCAGGTGCTCGACACGCTGTTCCCGGACGGGGCGCTCGACTGGATGGCGCTTTTCTCCTCCTCGAGCACCGTGACGGCCCCTGCAGGGCAGGTGGATTACGTGGCGGCGAACGAGTATCTCAATGCCTACGCTAAATCCCGCGCTGGCGGGCGAACGAAGGTCGTGGCGATCAATTGGGGGATCTGGGCCGAGGTTGGCATGGCCGCCGAGGCCGTGGCCAAGCGCCTCGGCGCGCAGGCGGATACGACCAGCGAGCCCGCGGGGATGCCGCTGCTCGACACGGCGAGCTTCGACGCTGCGGGACATCGGATCTTCACTGCCGCGCTTAGCCCCGAGACGCGCTGGCTGCTCGACGAGCATCGCACCTTGGGAGGCGAGGCGCTGGTGCCAGGCACTGGCTATCTGGAGCTTGCGGCCGAGGCGCTGCGGGCCAACGGTGAGACCGGGACTTTCGAGATCCGCAACCTCTTCTTCCTGAGACCCCTGCAAGTCGCGGACGGGCGCGAGCGCCTGATGCGCCTGCGCCTGGCGCGGAGCGACGAGGGCTACGGCTTTCAGGTGCAGAGCGACTGCACGGTAGACGGGCGTCCCGCGTTTGAGACGAACGCTCAAGGATCGATCGCGCTCTTGCCGCTCCCTGCTCCAGCACCGATCGATATCGCCGCGCTGAGGGCGCGCTGCTCGGACAAGCGCGGCGGCGACGGGTCCCATGTTCTCACGTCAGCCCAGGAGGCGCACCTGCGCTTCGGGCCGCGTTGGCGGGTGCTGCGCACCATGGCTTATGGCGACGGCGAAGGGATCGCGGACTTGTCACTGCCCGAGGCTTTCGCCCACGACCTGGACCAGGGATATCTGCTCCATCCCGCCCTCCTCGACCTCGCGACGGGCTGGGCGATGGAGTTGATCAGTGGATACTCGGCCGATCGCCTGTGGGTACCAGTCTCCTATCGCAGCGTACGGGTTCATCGTTCGCTGCCGACACAGATCGTCAGCTGGGTCCGCGGCTCGGCCGACAACCGGGCCGATAGGCCCTTCGCAACTTTCGACGTGACGCTCTGCGACCCCCAGGGCGAGGTGATCCTGCAGGTCGAAGGCTTCACGATCAAGCGCCTTGAGGGAGCTTTCGCGGCCGTCGAGCCAACGGCTCGGGAGGTTGAGTTCGAGGACAGCTCACAGCAGCAGCCGCTGTCGCCCGCTGAGGATCGGCTGGCGCACAATCTTTCGCAGGGCATCCGTCCACAGGAGGGCGCGGAGGCGTTCCGGCGGGCCATGGCGGCGGGACGGGCGCAGGTCGTCGTCTCGTCCCTCCCGCTAGAGGCGCTGATCGCCCAAGCCGCCGAAAGCGGCGCGGCGCAGGCGGATGGCGGCCATAAGTTCGAACGTCCCGACCTGGAGACGGATTTTCAGGAGCCGCGGAACGACGTGGAGCGGACGCTCGCGGGCTTTTGGGAAGAGCTCCTCGGCATCTCGCGCGTCGGCGTCGAGGACAGTTTCTTCGACCTGGGTGGACATTCGCTGATTGCGGTACGGCTCTTCTCGATGATCAAGAAGGCCTATCGGATCGAGTTTCCGATCTCCGTGCTATTCGAGGCCCCCACCGTTGCGAAATGCGCGGCGCTTATCTCCGAGCGAATCGCGCCGGAAGACGCGGCAGGGGACACCGGCGCGGCCGCCGGGTCCGGGTCCGGGGCGCGGCGCTTCAAGCATCTCGTGGCGATGCACGATGGCGAGGGCGGTCCGCGCACCCCCTTCTTCTTGGTCGCGGGCATGTTCGGCAACGTGCTGAACCTGCGCCATCTCGCGCATCTCATGGGCGCCGACCGCCGCTTTTATGGGCTGCAGGCGCGAGGGCTTTATGGAGATGAGGCTCCGCATGCGACGATACCCGAGGCGGCGGCCGACTATGTGGCTGAGTTGCGGGTTGTGCAGCCCCACGGGCCATACCTGCTCGGTGGATTCTCCGGGGGTGGAATTACCGCCTTTGAAATGGCGCGCCAGCTTGAGGCGTCAGGCGAGGAAGTGGCGCTGCTCGTGCTGCTCGACACCCCGCTTCCGGAGCGGCCTCAGCTGAGCCAGCGCGACCGGGCGCTCATCAAGGCACAGGAAATCCGGGCGAACGGTCCGAGCTATTTCATGGATTGGGCGAAAAACCGGGTGACCTGGGAGTTGGGGCGCCTGCGCGCGCGCTTCGAGGAGCCAGGCGGGGCTCCGACCGAGCACCAGTTCCACAACGCGGCCATTGAGGCGGCCTTCCGTTCGGCGCTGCCGCTGTATGAAATGAGGCGCTGGGCAGGTCCCGTAGTCCTGTTCCGCCCGCCCCTCGACCGGCGTTTCAAGGTTTCGAACGGCCGCTGGGTCAGCGAGGCGCGCGAATATGTGTATGAGGATAATGACTGGACGCGCTGGACGCCGGCTCTGCGAGTGTTCGAAGTGCCCGGGACGCACGATTCCATGGTTCTCGAGCCAAATGTGCGGGTGCTCGCGACCGAGATGAAGAGGTGCGTCGAAGAGGCGGAGAAGAGCGCCCTCGAAAGCCTATCTTTAGCGGCGGAGTAGCAGAGTGCTGAGTGACCCTGCGGGCGGCCCTGTTATCCTGACGGTGATCCTGAACTACCGCACCGCCGTGATGACACTAGAGTCGGCCCGGTGCGCCGTGCGCGAGATGGAAGGGATTGCGGGCGAGATCGTGATTGTCGACAACGACTCTGGCGATGGCTCCTTCGACGTCCTCACCGAAGGAGTGCGTGCCACCGGCTGGACGCGGGTGCGCGTTCTGCAATCCGGCCGCAACGGCGGTTACGGCGCAGGCAACAACTTCGGCATCCGGGCGGGCCTCTCCGACGGTCGGCGGCCGGATTACGTCTACCTCCTAAACTCGGACGCGTTTCCCGACCCTGGCGCGATCCGGCTCCTGGTCGACGCGCTGGAGGCCGATCCAAAGCTCGGCTTTGCCGGGAGCTACATCCATGGGGCCGACGGCGAGCCGCATTGCACGGCCTTTCGCCATCCGTCGGTCTGGAGTGAGTTCGAGGGTGCGGCTCGAACAGGGCCGGTAACGCAGCTACTGAAAAAACACGTCGTGGCGCTGCCGATCCCGAAGACCGCTTCCGAGGTCGATTGGGTGGCGGGGGCGAGCGTGTTGATGCGGCGCAAGACACTCGACGAGATCGGCCTGTTCGATGAGCGGTTCTTTCTGTATTTCGAAGAGACGGACCTCTTCCGCCGCGCTCGGCGGGCCGGTTGGGGGACGGTTTATGTCCCAGAGAGTTCGGTTACCCACATCGGCTCCGTATCGACCGGCATGAAGACCTGGCGGCGGATGCCCGGCTACTGGTTCGATTCGCGGCTGCACTATTTCGTCAAGAACCACGGTCCACTCTATGCCGGTGCGGCGACTGTCGCCAAGCTGGCGGGCGGATTGATCTGGCAGACCCGTCGCTTGTTGCAGCGCAAGCCTGAGGCCGACCCACCCTATTTCCTTCGCGATCTCGCTGGCCATTCGCTGCGTGCGATGGCGCGCAGCGTCCGTCCCGGCCGCGCGGGCCGTTCTTCCCGATCGACAACCGAGCGGCCCCGGAGAGTGGCATGAGTGCTTTTACGTGCGTCATTATGGGCAACGAGTCGCTGCTCACCCAGTGTGGCGAGATTTTGCGCCGGCGCGGGAACACCATCCAAGCGGTGATCACACGAAATCCTGACGTTCGAGCGTGGGCGGAAGGCTACGGTTTGCGGACTGAGCCGCCGGGGACCGACCTCGCCGACAGGCTGGGGGCACTCGAATTCGACTGGTTCTTCAGCATCGCCAATCTTTCCGTCATCCCGGAGGAGGTGCTCGCCAAGGCATCGCAAGGCGCGATCAACTTCCACGACGGACCGCTGCCCCGCTACGCTGGCTTGAACGCCCCGGTCTGGGCGCTCCTCAACCGGGAGCCTACGCACGGGGTTGCCTGGCACATCATGGAGAGCGGCGTCGATATGGGTGACGTCGTGGAGAGCCGCTCCATAGACCTTGCGCCCGACGAGACCGCCCTTAGCCTCAATATGCGATGCTGGACCGCCGGCATTGAGAGCTTTGAGACGCTCGCGGCGTCCATCGAGTCCGGCGGGCCCGAGCGGCGCCCCCAGGATCTCACGCAGCGCACTTTTTTCGGCTACGACGCCCGCCCACGCGCCGCTGCCCGGCTCGACTTTCGTCAGGACGCCGAGGACCTCGTCGCGCTAGTTCGTGCCCTTGACCACGGCTCCTACTGGAACCCGCTGTGCAGCCCCAAGATCGAGGCGGGAGCGCGCGTGTTGCTCGTCGGCGAGGCGGCCCTGGCGTCACGCGATGCACCCGGCGCCGTTCCGGGACTTGTGCTTGAGGTCTCCGACGACGGACTAGTGGTCGCGACGGGCTCGGCGCCGATCGCACTCGGCAGGCTGACGGATGTTTTTGGCGTTCCTGTCTCTCCGTCGTCAGTCACCGCGGTCGGCGAAATTTTGCCCGCGCTCGAGCCAGCGCGCGCCGAGGCGTTAAGCGGTGCGATTGCCGCGACGATCCCGGGCGAGCGGCGTTGGCGCGAACGCTTGCGGCGGTTTGAGCCGGCCGTCGTGCCGGAGGCGCAGGAAGCGGCGGCCCCGCCGTCATTTGGCCATCGTCAACTCGCCCTCCCCGACGGGATCTCGCACGAGCGGCTTCTTGCCGCCCTGGGAGCCTTCGCCGCCCGCATGAGCGGCAAGGACAGCGTCGACCTCGCCTTTCGCGACGCCAACATCGCTGGGGCCGAAGAGGCGGCACCGGGCTATGTGAGCGCCTGGGTACCGGTCCGCTTCGGTGACGCGCTCGAGTTCGGCGCGGCCGCGAAGGCATTCGGCGAGGAGTTGGAGCGAGCGCGGCGCAGCGGTGCCTTTGCCCTCGATCTGGTCGCACGCGACCCGGACATCGCGCCGCCGGTCACGCCGCAGGTCGGAATTGCCCTCGGCTGCGGTTCCGAAGCGATCGAGGGGACCTGTCTGACGCTTGCCTTGCCGGAAGGCGCCGCCAAGGCCGTGCTCCTCTTCGATACCGCGCGACTGCCCGAGCCAGTTGCGGACAGACTCATCGCGCGCATCGAGACGCTGATCGAAGCGGTGGCCGATCGCTCCGCCGACGAGACGCCGCTCGACCGGCTGCGCCTGCTGCCGGAAGCGGAGCGCGCACAGGTTCTCTATGGCTGGAACTCGACCAACGCCGAGTATGACGTGGAGCTTTGCATCCACCAGCATTTCGAGGCGCAGGTTGCCCGCGCTCCCGACGCGACCGCAGTGGTCTTTGAAGATGAGGCGCTAACCTATGGTGAGCTCGATAGGCGCGCCAACCGGGTCGCCCATGTCCTGCGCTCAATGGGGGTTGGCCCGGACACGCCCGTCGGGCTCTTCATCCCGCGCTCTCTGGAGCTGCTGATCGGGGCGCTGGCGATCCACAAGGCTGGAGGCGCTTATGTGCCGCTCGATCCGGCCTATCCGGCGGATCGCATCGCGTTCTACGTCTCCGACAGCGCCGCCTCCGTGATTCTCACCCGTTCCGATGTCGCCGGGGCCCTGCCCGCCAACGAGGCGCAGCTCCTGGAGATTGACACCGATCCGCGCGTAACCACGGCGCCCGTGACGGCCCCGGAAAGCGGCGTCAGCCCTGAAAACCTTGCCTACCTAATCTACACATCTGGCTCCACCGGGCGGCCAAAAGGAGTGATGGTCGAGCACCGTAACGTGTCGAACTTCTTCGCCGGGATGGACGCTCGCATCGGCGGGGAAGGCCCGGGGGTGTTGCTTGCCGTTACAAGTCTTTCGTTCGACATATCGGTGCTGGAGCTGTTCTGGACGCTCGCCCGCGGCTTCACGGTCGTGATGTCGAGCGAGGAGAACCGCGCCCTGGCATCGAGCGGCAGGATCGCGGTGACCGACCGTGGAATGGACTTCAGTCTGTTCTACTGGGGCAACGACGACGGGGTCGGGCCGAAGAAATACGAGCTGCTGCTCGAGGGGGCGAAATTCGCCGACCGCAACGGCTTTTCCGCGGTTTGGACCCCGGAGCGGCATTTCCATGCCTTCGGCGGCCCTTACCCCAATCCGTCGGTGACGGGTGCGGCGGTGGCGGCGGTGACTGAAAACATTGACGTCCGCGCGGGCAGCTGCGTCGCGCCGCTGCACCACACGGCTCGCATTGCCGAAGAATGGGCGGTGGTCGACAATCTAACGAACGGCCGCGCCGGCCTCGCCATCGCATCGGGTTGGCAGCCCGACGATTTCGTACTGCGGCCCGAGAATGCTCCCCCCGACAACAAGCCCGCGATGCTTGAGGCGATCGAAACGCTGCGCCGGCTGTGGCGAGGGGAGGCCGTGGAGTTCCCGACCCGCTCTGGAGCGCCGTATGCGGTCGTGACCCAGCCGCGCCCGGTTTCAAAGGAGCTGCCGATCTGGGTGACCACTGCAGGGAACCCCGAGACCTGGAGAGAGGCTGGCTCTCTCGGCGCTAACGTACTCACCCATCTGCTCGGCCAGACGATCGAGGAAGTAGGCGAGAAGATCGGGCTCTATCAGGCCGCGCTGCGCCAGGCGGGGCACGATCCGGCGTCGCACAAGGTTACGCTGATGCTGCACACCTTCGTCGGTGCCGACCGCGAGACGGTTCGAGAGACCGCGCGAGAGCCGATGAAGGATTATTTGCGCAGCGCTGCCGCACTCATCAAGCAATACGCCTGGGCCTTTCCCGCGTTCAAGCGACCGGCAGGCGTCACGAAGCCGCTGGAAATCGACCTTGGCTCGCTCAGCGAGGAGGAGATGGAAGGCGTTCTGGACTTCGCCTTTCAGCGCTATTTCGAAGACTCGGGGCTTTTCGGTACAGTCGAAGACTGTCTAGCGCGGGTGGAAACCCTGAAGCGGATTGGGGTGGACGAGATCGCCTGCCTGATCGACTACGGCATTCCCACCGCGCAAGTGCTCGAAGGGCTCGTGCCGTTGGCCGAGGTGCTGCGGCGCGCGAACGCGCCGACAGAGGTCGCAGAGGACGACTTCTCCATCGCCGCGCAAATCCTGCGGCACGATGTGACCCATTTGCAGTGCACACCCAGCATGGCGCGCATGATTTGCATGAACGACGAGGCAAGACATGCCTTGGGCAGGCTTCGCCGGCTGATGATCGGAGGCGAGGCGTTGCCAGGTGCGCTGGTAGCCGAGTTAGGGCGAATCACCCGTGCCCGGGTCGACAATATGTACGGCCCCACCGAAACGACGATCTGGTCCTCGACCGAGGAAGCGAGCCCCGAAGAAGATGTGGTCAACATTGGCCGGCCAATCGCCAACACGCAGCTTTACGTGCTCGACGCGGCAGGCGAACCCGCACCCATCGGCGTCCCAGGCGAACTCTATATCGGCGGGCACGGTGTGGCGCGCGGCTATTGGCAACGAGAGGATATCACCGCGGAGCGCTTCCTGCCCGACCCGTTCGTGCGTCCCGAGGACACGGCGCCAGGTGGTCCGCGCATGTACCGCACCGGAGATTTAGCGCGTTGGCGGGCGGACGGTAAACTCGAGTTCCTCGGCCGCGCCGATCAGCAGGTTAAGATCCGCGGCTACCGGATCGAGCTTGGCGAGGTCGAGGCCGCGCTCGAGCGTCTCGCGGGCGTTCGCCAGGCGGCGGCGGTGGCGCGAGAATATGTGCAGGGGGACGTTCGGCTGATCGCTTACGTGACGACAGACGACGGTGTATCCGAGGAGGCGCTGCGTGCCAGCTTAGCGACAACTCTGCCCGAGCAAATGGTGCCGTCGCGCATTGTGACGCTTCAGGCATTTCCGCTGACGCCGAACAGGAAGATCGACCGCAACGCCCTGCCAGATCCTTCGGACGCCCAGGCGCCCCGAGCGGCGGCGGACTTCCCGGTGCCGGAAAGCGATCTAGAGAAGCGGATTGCGACGGTTTGGGCCCGTGTCCTCGGCGTGCCGGAGGTAAGCTCTAATGACAACTTCTTCGCGCTAGGCGGCCATTCGCTGCTCGCGGTTCAGGCACATCGCGAGATCCGGGACGCGTTGGGGACGTCCCGGCTGGCGATTACCGACATCTTCCGCTTCCCCACCCTGTCGGCTCTTGCGGCGCATCTCGACGACACGCCGAAGTCGGAGGCGGCCGGGCTCGTCGAGGCGGGCGTTCTAGCCGAGAAGGCGCAGGCGCGGACTGATGCGATGGCCAAACGCCGGGCCATGCGAGCAAACCGACTGGGCGCCGCTGGATGAGCCAAGGGGACAATAACCTGGCCAGCCTCGCAGCAGCGGCGCGCGATCTATTCCCGCCGGAAGTCGCGGTCGCTGCGGTGGATCCACGCCTCGCTCAGGCACGAGTCCTGCCGGAGGAAGCGCCGGCGATCGCGAATGCCGTCGGGCGCCGCCAGCGCGAGTTCGCCGCCGGCCGCGCCGCCGCCCGCCAGGCCATGGCCGATCTTGGCGTGGGCGAAATGCCCGTTCCTATGGGGGCAGATCGTGCGCCAATTTGGCCACAAGGCGTCGTCGGCTCCATCTCCCATACCGAAGCCCATTGCGCGGCTGTGGTGACATGCGCGCCGCAAATACAGTCGCTCGGTCTAGATCTCGAACCTGACAGTCCGCTCGAAAGGCACCTTTGGGATGAAATCTGTACTCCCGCCGAGATGGCTTGGTTGGCTGCGCAGGCGGACTCGTGGCGCGGGCGGCTGGCCAAGCTCATCTTCAGCGCCAAGGAATGCGCGTTCAAGTGCCAGTACCCTTTAACCCGCAAGCATCTGAGTTTTCAGGACGCGCGCATCAGGCTCAATTTGAGAGAGTCCAGCTTCGAAGCCGACTTCAACCCAGACATCAGCCCGCTGAACGCGCATTGCTGGCAGGGCAGATATCGAAGCGAAGCAGGTATGCTGGTGGTGGGGATGGTGTCGCATCGAGCCATCACATGTAGCCGCGATGACGATGTCTCAAGCGCGAGTCACGGCCGGGCCGCCACACGCCGCGCGGCCTAATGGACGGCGTCGGTCTGGTCGCCATCGGTCGCAACGAGGGCGAGCGCTTGCGGAACTGCCTCACCTCGGCACGGGGATATGTGCAGAAGCTGGTCTATGTCGACTCTGGGTCCACTGATGGCAGCAGCCAGTTAGCGCGGGAACTCGGCGCGGAGGTGGTGGAGCTCGACCTGAGCCTGCCATTCACGGCTGCGCGGGCGCGCAATGCAGGCTTTGCGAGACTTTCAGAGCTGCTGCCCGGAATGGAGTTCGTACAGTTCGTCGACGGTGATTGCGAGGTCGATCCCGCCTGGATCCCAAAGGCATGCGCCTTTCTACGCGCGCACCGGGACGTCGCGGTGGTGTGTGGCCGCCGCCGCGAGCGGCATCCGAAAGCGAGCGTGTACAACCACCTGTGCGACATCGAGTGGGACACGCCGGTCGGCGACACCGACGCCTGCGGCGGTGACGCGCTGGTGCGCAGCGAGGCCTTTCGCCAAGTGGGTGGCTACGCTTCCGAGTTGATAGCCGGTGAAGAGCCGGACATGTGCTGGCGCATGCGGCGATGCGGTTGGCGAATTCATCGCCTGGACGCGGACATGACCCTGCACGACGCGGCTATGACGCGCTTTTCCCAATGGTGGATGCGCAACAAGCGCAGTGGACACGCCTCGGCCGAGGCATTTCATCGGCGCAAGGGCGCGCGCGATCCAGGGGCGCTGAAGGAGATCGTGAGCAACGTGGCCTGGTCAATGCCGCCAGCTTGGCCGCTTTGGCCCCTGCTTTGGAGCCGGGTCTATCTGCGCCGACGCGACCCCGCCTATGCGACCTTCATTGTGCTGGGCAAGCTGCCGCACTTGCATGGGCAGGTCAAATATTGGCTGGACCGCGCGCGGGGTAAGGATAGTCGGCTGATCGAATACAAGTGAAGAACGAGCTGGGTTCAGTTGATCAACAAGAGAATGCGTTATCAATGCTTGCTGTGTTGTGGTGTTTTCATAACAGACCTCCAATCGAAGGTGTCCTCTCATTTGGGTGGTAGGCGTGTAGAGACATTCACGGCTTTCAATCTCCTTAAAGTCTCTTGCGCGCTTTATGGCACCCTCGTCTGATAGGCCCGAGTTAATTTTAACACTTCTATCTGGCTTTTAACGAGATGCAATTCAGTTGATGACCGCGGCTTAGTCGCAGACCGCTGGTTAGTCTCCAGTTCTGGCCTCAGATCCCGAGTGATGATCCCTCCAGCGCCAAACTGGTCGGCCTGTGCGGTTCGAGGTAACGGACCCGCCGAGACTCTCCATCGCCGCTGGCTCGAAGCCAAGCGTCTCTCGTTGACAACGGCTCTTTTCGGTGATCACCGCTGAGCCGGAGGAGCGCTCCGAAGTCAGTCTGGATCGACGATTCGAGCGCTGTTGCAGGGGAGGCTTCGACGAAAGCTGTGCCCGATACAGTCATTCTATTCCCCCTTTGGGATTGTCGTGTTAGCCTTCGGCATGCTGAAGAATTGCCGCATCTGCCGCTCAACTGAGCTTGATGTTCCCGTGACGCTTAAGGAGCGCATGTATGGGTCCGGCGAAACCTTCGAGTATGTTCTGTGTCGTAGCTGTGACACGCTTCAAATTGTCGCCATCCCCCAAAATATGTCGCAGTTCTACCCGGAGAATTACTATTCCTTCGGTCCGGGACGTAAGACATTGCGCGAGAAGATCCGCAGCATCATCCGCCCAAGTCAACTGCCACAATGGCTCAAGGACGTTCCTAAGACCGCAGCCGTTCTCGACATAGGATGCGGCGAAGGCTGGCTACTGAACGAGATGCGTAAATGGGGGTTTAAAAGCCTCGCCGGATATGACCCCTTCTCAAAGTCCTATGCGAGCCGACCGAGCGGAATGTTCGACGTGGTGATGATGCACCACTCTATCGAGCACGTCCCCGACCCCAAGGCTTCCCTTAAGGAGGCGCGTGATTGGCTCAACCCAGGCGGGAAGGTCATCATTCGTATCCCTGTCCGCCAAGGTGAGCCTTGGAGGCGCTTCGGCTGGAACTGGGCACACCTTGATCCGCCCCGTCACCTTTTCCTTTGGACCGTCCCAGGCTTTACTCAAATGGGCCGGGACTGTGGCTTTGAAGTATCCGAAATGGGCTTCGATACCCCGCCCTTTTCCATCCTGGCCAGCGAACTGACAGAAGCCGGTATTCCGTTCCACGATATAACCGTTACATCGGCGCGAGCGATGGAGCTGAACTCCCACTGCGCGGGCCTCAACGCCAAGGGGGACGGCGACTGCGCCTGGTTTGTCCTTAGAGCAGCAGGCCCCTAGGCGCCGGTGCGCGGGGCCGGCGGAGCATAAGGCTGTCAGTCGTTTCCCCAACTTCGTCCGTCATCCCTCACGCGGAAATGCCATGTTTGAAGCGTGCGCGGGAGCGCGAACGGTCGTCAGGAGCTCGAGGATGGCAAACAGAATGGGTCGGCTGTGCCCCTTATGGAGCGCCCTCATGAGGCTTCTAAGGCGGGGGAGCAGGATACCAGTAACTGCGGTCGGAGGCTTCATTGTAGTAGAGTGGGTTGCTCGCATCGTCTCGCGAGAAGCGATACCGCCAGCTCGCAACGTTTCGAACCCACCTGGCGTACGCCTTCAGGGGGCCGGTTTCCTCCATCGCATCGCGGACATAAGTGGCATAGGTGTCGATGAATGAATTCAGCAAATGCGAACGACAGGTTTTCAGGCTGCGGGGCTCGCTCCTGCGCCAGTAACCGCGGAGGCTGGCCCACGCTGCTTGCTGCAGAGCCCTGGCTTCCCCGGGCGCGACGTCCGGCGGAAACCAGGCGCCTTCCGGCGAACGGCGGTAGACAGTGCCGTAGCTGACCAAAGCCGCATAATAGGCTCCAAGCGTCGTCAGATGAACATTATCCGTGAATAGGCGGTCCATGGTCTTGCGGACACTGGATGCACTGACTGGCGGTAGCCCGGGCCCTTGGGTGGCTCGCTCGACAAGGTCGGCCAATGCTGTCGCGGCCGGCAAAGCTACGATCCGATCTGTTCGCCCCTCCGCCGCCAGCGAATAGTTGACGCGCACTGCCACGCAATCCCACAGCTCTGCCGCTCCCCTTTCGTAGGCGATCCAGCGGCGCGGATCATTCTTGTCGTCCAAGCTGATCCAGGAATGATAGAAGTACGTCGTCGCCTGCGCGTTTCCTTCGATCAAGCGCTCATGGAAGTGGCGAAGATATCGCACCGTGTCGTTCCACAGCAGCGATCCGAGCAACGTATGCTGCTCGGTGATAATCAACGCGTCGTAGGGGCCGCCCTCCACCGTGGTCGGCTGGCGTAGCTCCGCCACGACGTTCAGGCCTTGCCCGTCTCGATTGATGCCTTGGTTATAACCCGGCCAAACCCCAGCGGCGCCGTCCCGCCCGCGCGTGCGCTCTTTTATGGTGGACCCGAAAACATGTTGCTGGTTCCACGCCATCGGTGTTCCAAGGCTATCCGCGATACTGGCCATGTAGTGAGGAATGGGTGGAGCCGTCAGGCTATGCCCGGATATGAAGATCCGAGCCGCAGCGCGGGGAGGCGCCTCTTTCGCGGCTATTGTCCCCGCATCCGCTTTTCGCCGATTCACATCCACATCATCGTTGCAGCCGCCAATCGCAAGAAGGCCCAGCATCAAAACGATCGTGGACAAATGAGCGCGATCTAGTTTGTGATCGAAGGGCATGTCGCAACATCTCGTGGGCAAATCCCGGGATGATCCGGAGGGCAGGCATTCGTGGCACCACAGCGGGGCCGCTCTGTCGGATTTTTATGACAGTCCCCGCGCAGCTCGCAAGAGTTCCGGTTCGTCTGAAAGGAGCGAACTGCTGCTCACTGGATCTAAGTGGCGGCGGCTTCGGCCTCATCGGCATCAAATTGTCATTTCGTACGAAACCAAATGACTTGGACGGTCCCGATAGGCGTGTTTTTCTACGTATAGCGCAAGGTTGCGCCGAAATTGGGCACGGAAAGCAACCGGAGGGTAATGATCTGTTCTCCGTAGTCGCATAGTGAATGGCGGCATGTGCTCACTCAATTGGCGGTGGGGCGTCGACGTCAAGGGATGTGACCGCGTCCTGGAACAGGGAAAGAAGCCGTGTTGCCTCGTGGGCGACATGGAAGTCGCGGTCTACCCGTGCGCGACCTGCCGCGCCCATTCGTATCCGCAGGTCGGGGTCGTCGAGCAATTCGGAAATCGCTTCAGTGAGCGCGCCCGCATCCCCCGGTGGAACTAGGCGGCCCGCCACGCCGTCCTCGACGAGTTCCGGAATACCGGTGATGCGGGTCGTCACGACGGGAAGGCGGCTCGCCATCGCCTCCATCAAAACCACGGGCACCCCCTCGGCGAGGCTTGGCAGGGCGAAGAGATCAGTCTGAGCGAGCGCCTCTGCCACCTCCCCCTGCGAAAGGTAGCCCGTGAACTGCACTGCTCCGTCGCAGCCGAGCGCCTTTGCGCGCGCTACTAGTGAGGCCCGCTCCGTACCGTCTCCAATCAGCGTCAGCACTGCGTCGGGATGGCGCTCAAGCACTCGGGAGAAGGCCTCGATGAGCAACTTCGGCGCCTTTAGCGCCGAAAGCCGCCCGATGAAGAGTACCCGCTTACCCGGGTTCTCGCGCGTCTCCCCGCCATAGCAGGCGGGGTCGATGCCGCAGTGGACGATGCGGAGCCGATCCCAGTACTCGGGCGACGAGAAGACCATGCACTGGTGGCGACAAAACTCGCTTATGCAGGCGACGAAGGACGCCTCGGCAATTTTGAGGCCGAGCCCCGTGCGCAATGGCTCGAAGAACTCGTCTGGTCCGTGCACTGTCATGCTAAAGGGCGGCCCCCCGAGAGCGCGGCACAAGAGCGCCACCGAGGCGGAGTTAGTCGAGAAATGAGCGTGGAGGTGATCGACCGAGCCGCGCCGTAGGCGTTGGCGCAAGGCCACTGCCTCGAGGAGGTAGGCGGCATGCCGCACGAGCCCCTCGCCGGCGTTACGGAGAAGGTTTCGGCTGAGTCGGATGGCGCGCCAGAGGCCGCCAGGGTTGATGGCAGCCTCCGCCATTAGCCGGCCGAGGAGCCGCAGTACGCCGTCCTCCAGCAGGTAGTCGGACCGTGCCGCCTCGGCCCGGTCGCCTTCGTCGACGAGTGGTCCGTTCCACCGGCGAATCGCGAAACGCCGGACGTCGACTCCCTTGGCCTCAAGCGCCTGGATTTCCCGCCCGATAAAGGTGGTGCTTACCATTGGGTAGGAGTTCATCAGATAACCGACCTTCACCGTGATGCTCCTGCCGGTGCCGCGCCGCTGGCCCAATGGGCCGCTACGCGAGCGCCATCTAGTAGCGCTAACGCCGCAATGGAGGCGTCAAGCGGAACCTCGGAGCTTTCAATGTCACCAGCGCGGAGGGTCTCGGCGACGTGCGTGAGAAGCGGGAGGTACATGTCGGCGCCCCAGGTCCAGTGCTCGTGCGCGGGCCGAGATTGAACCCTCCGCAGGCGGCGAACAAGCGGGACCTCCCGCAGCCGGGCCACGAGAGCGGCCTTCCGCCCCTCGCCGGCGCGGGCCAATACGGACGCGTTGGCACGCCGCAGCATCACCAGTTCGGAGCCGAGGGCCGGCGCCGCCACCTCCGCGGTCCCGCTCGTGCAGGAGAGCGTGACGGTGTTCGGAAGGAGCGCCTCGATTGACACGGCAATTTGCGACTGTGCGCCTCCGCGATGACCGAGTTGTAGGGCGGCCGCGACGTCAACGCCCTCCGGGGAGCGCTCCACCAGCGCCTCGATGCACTCGGCCGGCCCGAGCAGGCGGAGCGCTAGCGCCGCCCCGTAAACCCCGCGATCTAGGAGCACGCCCGCGCCTGGTCCAGGCACGAAGACGCGGGGTGCGGTGGCGCGTTCGACCGGATAGCCGAATGAGAAGGCGAGGTGCCGCGGCCGGCCGAGTTCGCCCGAGCCGGCAATCGCGACGAGCCGTTTCCAGGAGGGCAGGAAAGCGGTCCACATTGCTTCCATGCAAAACCGACGCGCGGCGCGAGCTGCCTCCACAACCCGAGTGGCCTCCTCCGCAGTCGTCGCGAGGGGCTTTTCTACCAGGACCGACTTGCCAGCCTCCAGCGCGGCGAGCGCGTCGGCCGCATGCCGTTCCGTAACAGTGGCAAGGTAGACCAAATCGACCTCTGCATCGTCGAGGAGCGAATCGCGTCCTACATGGGCGCGCACATCGCCGCCGAGATCCCGCCCGAGGGCTTCGGAGCGTGCCTGCGACGCGCCTGCGAGGGCCACAACGCGCAAATCGGGCGTGAGCGCCATGGCCCGAGCCATCGTCGCTGCCATGTAGCCGGTGCCAAGTATCCCGACCCTAATCGGCAGGCTTAAGACTGGACGCCGGGAAAATCGCATACTCAATCCGACGCCTCAGAATGTAGGCGCGCCCAGGGCATTGGCTCTATGGGGTTGCAGCGTGTGGTGATCGCCACTGCGCCGTTCTGCTCGCCCGAGTTCTGCAGCGCAAGCGTGACCTCATTGAGATGCAGCGCGAAATCGGCCGACATTCGGCAGGGGCGGTTCTCCTCCAGCGCGTCCAGCATCTCAATCGGCCCCAGCGCAAAGTTAAGCGCTGTCGCGCCCCAGCGCTTTACCTTCGGGTGGGTCTTCCCTGCGAGGCGTAGCCGGCGCGGAAATGGATGATCGACGAGCCGTCGACGCAGCCGGAATCGACTTCGAAAGCGCACCGTGGCAGCGTTGTTCCAAGCCTCGTTGACCTCAAGCGTGCCGCCGTCGCAGATCACCCGCAGCGTATGATCGTGGGGTGCCAATATTGAGTTAGTGATCCGCGCTACGACGCCGTTCGCAAAGAAGAGCGTACCGCACGAGAAGTCGGGCGCGGACTTCTCACTCTCAGGCAGCTTGCCCGGGACAAGGGCGGCCGATGCCGCTACTACTGTGCGGACCGGCCCAAAGATAGCAATAAGCCAGGAGAGATAATAGCCGGCATGTTCCAGCGTGCAACCGGTGCGGAACTCGTCCTGCCAGGGCCAGGGCGCGCCCGAAGGGCTGCTCCAGTCGTTAAACGGTGCCTGCGAGAGAAACCCCTCGTCCTGCTCGGCATAGACGAGCCGCGGCGTTCCGGCCAACCCTTCACGCACGGCCATCCAGAGCACCTGTGCCGCTTCGCCGAGAACTGAGCATGGGGCCGACGCCAGCAGCAACCCCTTCTCCTCTGCTAACGCGAACAGGGCTCGAGCGTGAGCCATTTCGGTGGCGAGTGGCTTTTCCGACCAAACGTGCATCCCGCGATCAAGGCAGGCCCGAGAGACCTCATAGTGCTCACTTGGATTCGTGAGGTTCAGCACCACGTCTCCCGGCGAAAGTTGTGCTAGAAACCTTGTAAGATCCTCGGCCACCTCCGTGTCTGGCCGGAGAGCCGAACCCTTCATGGACATCCAGTAATTACAAAACTTCCTGCGCCGATCAGGGTCCCGATCAAACACTCCTTTCAGCTTCACATCAGGGAAAAGAGCGAGCGAATTCATGTAGAAATCCGCGACGAAGCCGAGGCCAACAATAGAAAGCTGCCGCACGTCTACCTTACCCCTCGGCTATTGCCGCCGAGTTGCACAGCGGCGGCAGGTCGTTGAGCTAAAGCCGACGTCTGCCAGTGCGTCGTGGAGGGGGGGTCGTCGATTGTCATCCTCTTACGCCTCGGCAAAGCCTCAAATGAGGGCTCTCATTTTCACGAAAGTGCAAAATGGCGCGCCTCAATCCAGCCTCAATTGCCCCGGCGCACACATATCCGTAAAGCTAAAAAGCGCTTTCAAAGAAATCAGACCGACTGAGATCAGTCTTGGTTGGACTCATCGGCTGGCAATGATCGGGTAAAGCAACCATCAGGCACTCGGCAAAAGAAGTGGCTCTCCGACTACGAGAATTGTAATAGTGATTCATAGTACAGCTTGCAATCGTTCGGATAATCGCAGTGCCAGTGCAACTGTGGTAAGTGTAGGATTTGCTTGGCTTGAAGTAGGTAACACTGCGGAACTGGCAAGGTACAGGTTCGGAGCGTCGAATGTACTTAGATTCCCACTAACGACTGCTGTGCGTCTGTTGCTCCCCATGCGCGCCAATCCAATTTGATGGGTGCCATGGGATGCCTTCTTCAGGATCGCTTCCGCCCTTTGCTCACGAGGCATTCTGTATTCGAGAGTGCCCGTATTAGTGCTTTGAAGCCAATCTTGGAGCAAGTCGTGAGTGCGAACAACCGAGCGGATGTCGCCGTCGGAGAATTTATAATCAATGAAGAGCCGCGCCAGACCTAACCTGTCAATGTCACCCGAAAGCGTAACCCGGCTAGCAGGGTTTGGCAGCTGCTCGCTGTGAAAAGACAGTCCGTATCGATGAGCACTGTTGCGGACAAAGAATCCCGGTATTCGATGACGGCTAGCGTATCTCTTCCGCAGAAAGGTAACGGCGAACCCCAATGCCGAGGGGAGGTCCGTCAATAGATTCTTTACGTGGGGAATGAGTGCGCTAGGCCCATACGGTATATGGCGTATCCGGATGGCCTCAGACACGATACTGCTGCCGAGCCTCTTCGAAGCGAGAGCCAGATAGACAAGAGACAGCAGCGCACTTCGGTGACCTGGATCCCAAACTGGTGGAACGACAGGCCAAAATGCTGCGTTAAGAAGTCGTTGCTGTACCTGCACTGCCGCATTCGGAACAATCCGCCGACGTACGTATGAGCCATGTCTATCGACGAAAAAGTCGAATTTTCGATCAAGGTCTTGCTTGAATGTGATGTCGGCAATCTCCCCGATCAAGTGTCCCATGTAGTAGCGTCCGAGTGGCCCTCCTTCACCGCCGAACCGCTGAGGCACTTCACGTTGCGCTGCCAATAAGATCCGCGTTGTCTCTAGGCCCCCGGCTGCTAATACTAAATATGAAATGGGAAGAGTCGCTCGCTCCCCAGTGAGCGTGTTCGCTACTTCAATGCCGACGACGTAACCGTTCGTCCCGAAGATAATCCTCACGAGTGTAGCGTGGGTCCGCACGTCGAGGTTTCTTGATCGCTCTATTGAGTCAGAATGGACATGCTGAGCGGCCTGAACGTTCGTCCACCTTTCAAGGGTATCGCACGAGAACTGACTGTTCGCGACTACAGTGAGCGGGTCACCTGTGCGATAGAAAGGGCCTCCCGAACATGTCGCCGCTGCGGCAGGCGCGATCCAAGGTTCTAGATCCTCATATCCAATTGGCCAGTTTGCATCCACATATGAGCGCTTGGAAAAGTCGATGGGATCGTACGGCACGCATCGCCCCCCCCAGAGGTTGGAGGTTCCACCCAGCCGACGCGCGACAGCGATACTCATATCGTCGTGCCGGGAAGGTTCTTTGATGATGGCGTCCGACAGCCCTTGAACCATTGGGTCCGGTTTAAGCCCACCTGACTCTAGCATCAGTAGACGGCGTCCACGCCGCGCAAGATCAGTGCCTAAGGCAAGGCCAACTGGCCCGCTCCCGACGATGCAGAGATTGTGGCCTGCGGCTTGAAGTCCTTCGATTCCATCTGTGAGCACGCTTTGCAGCCTTTGTGCGTCCGCTGGGAGGGCTCCCAGTCGGAGTGTTTGCATTTAGCCTGCCGCGCTATGCGGTGCGAACTCGCACCCCGCATCCCATGGCAGGCTTGCAGGTGTAAATCGCCGCCGCGGCCGCCACAATTAGGATGCCGCGCATTTCCTGCAGGGAGCCCGAGTTGAACTAGGTCGGTCCGCGACCTCAAAATTCGTCCAAATGAGGGAGCCCGCAGGAGAACATACAGTCAAATGAAGACGAGACGGACTAAGGCTAGCGGCTCTAGTTCGTCGGTTCAGGGTTCCCGTATTTAATGCCGCTCCCAAGGTTTGCAAACCCCGCGCCTCTACTAGCTGGACAGCAGGCATCCCCCCTCCCATAGCTGATGTCCTAGCTAGACTATAACGCCTGACAGATGTGCAGCGCAGCGCAGTTACTCGAGGGAGAGATGGTCCCACACCAGAAAATCCAACCAGTGATTCTTTCGGGCGGCGCGGGAACGCGGCTCTGGCCTTTCTCCGGCCCAGGAAAGCCCAAACAATTCCTGAACCTGGTGGGCGATCACAGCCTGCTCCAAACGACCCTTCGGCGGGTGCCGCAGGAGAAAGGCTTCTCCGCGCCCATCATCGTCGGCAACGCCGCTCATCGCGACCTCATAAAAGAGCAGCTAAGCGAGGTTGGCACTACTGCAGGCTTAATCATTTTGGAGCCCCTAGCCCGCAATACAGCCCCGGCAATTGCGCTCGCTGCGATTGCCGCGGAGCCGGAGGCAGTGCTGCTCGTTATGCCGAGCGATCATGTCATCGCGAATGTCGCTGCCTTTCAGAGGGCAGTGAAGCACGCCCTTCCCTACTGCCTGGATGGATGGCTTGTCACATTCGGTATAGCCCCGGATCGTGCTGAAACCGGGTACGGATATATTGAGCGAAAGGAGCCTTTGGGGGACAACGTCTTCCGGGTTGCTCGCTTTGTGGAAAAGCCGGATTCTCACACCGCGAGCGGCTTTCTGAGGGATGGTTCCTTCTCCTGGAATGCGGGGATTTTCCTTTTTCGCGCTAGGGATTATTTGGCCGCACTGCTCAATCATGCACCTGACGTTCGGGCCGCTGCCGAGAACGCGATGCAATCCGCGCGGCAGGACGGCGTCTGCGTTCTTCCGGGTGAAGCCGAGTTTGCGACATCCCCATCGGTGTCGATCGACTATGCGATCATGGAGAAGGCCAAACGGGTGGCCGTCGTGCCAGTGGATTTAGGCTGGTCGGACATCGGCAGCTGGGACGCGGTCTATGAATTTGAAGCTAAGGACAAAGCCCGCAATGTTGTCCATGGGCCGGCATTTCTGCACGATAGCAGCTCCTGCCTGGTGCGAAGTTCCGGATCTCGGGTCGTGCTCTCCGGTGTCGACGATTTAATCGTCCTGGTCACTGACGCAACGGTCCTCATACTCCGCCGCGGTGAAAGTCAGCGGGTGAAGGAACTGGTCGAAATTCTTCAGAAGGCGGGCCGGGACGCCTTCGGGCCGCGAGGCCCGGTTGAAATGCTCCAGGTGCGGAGCGAAAAAGGCGTGGCTAACAATCCTGCCCGCTCTAGAGATTGGCCAAAAACCCGTCCAGCTTAGTACTAGGCTATTACTGAGACGTAACGAAATGCTCGCCGCGTCAACTTCTGGTTTTGCCAGCTTTGCATAAGCCAGGTTACTCGGATGAGGAACGGGCGGGAGCGGCGGCGGCCCCATTTTGGCATAACACTCCGCGGGCCGCTATAAGAGTTTTTTTCTAACATCTCGAGGTCATGATGTCTAAAAAGCCCCCGAAGGACATTAGTAAGACGCTGCGTTACCTTCGCTTTCGGGCCTTTTGCGCACTGAAAGACGTCGCTCAGCCGCTAATGCGAAAAAGGCGAATGCGGCTCCTTAGCCTGTTTGAGTTAGCACCAAGAAGCCGAGTGTTGGATCTGGGCGGTACAACTGACATTTGGGAATACGTATCCACGCCTTTGAACATCACGATCGTAAATCTACCGGGAGTAGAGGTCAGAAAAGACGTTCGAACTCACCATACCTTCATTTTCTTAGAAGGAGACGCCACCGAGTTGTCCATTTTTCCTAGCAACAGCTTCGATCTAGTATTTAGCAACAGCGTGATCGAGCATGTCGGCGGCGAGGAGAAACAGGCCGCGTTCGCACAAGAGGTGAGGAGACTCGCTCCGCGATACTGTGTCCAAACTC
This sequence comes from uncultured Sphingomonas sp., assembly GCA_964430865.1. Classification (GTDB taxonomy): domain Bacteria; phylum Pseudomonadota; class Alphaproteobacteria; order Sphingomonadales; family Sphingomonadaceae; genus Sphingomicrobium. Next base: position 23,401 of record CAYSHL010000002.1, on the reverse strand, counting down.
CCTCAATTTGGTTTCCACTTGAGCCACATACAGGGATACCGTTCTGGTGGGCCATGCCTGATTCGTTGCGACAGCGCTTCATCAAGGGTTGGAGAAAGAAAGTGCCTGCTTGGACAGAGATGGTGGAAGGGACCTGTGTGATCCTCAAAAAGGACTTCTCGGCCTATTTCCCGGATGCCGATGTGCGCACCGAACGTTTTTTGGGATTCCCAAAGTCCTATGTTGCGCTACGATCAAGCGAGCGTTGATTCGCTAGTCAAGACAAGCTGTCTTCAAGATCCCAGCATGTGAGCATAGGTTCTGAATTTCTCTCGCCCACAGAGGATTTCAAAACCGTGACACTTCGAGCCTTCATTGAGCCAATGGTTGAGCAGGAGGGCATGCTGCGGGGATGCTCCGGGGTTCCGACCTGTTTAGACGCGAATTCCCGAAGAACCTAAGGGGCTGAGTCGGAGCTACTCTAGCCTCGCCGGAGCTGGAGATCATCCCAGAACTCGCCTCCTCAAGCCTGCGGAAGCATGTCGGGATGAATTGCGAACGCTTCTATATGGGCTTCGTGACCCACCGCGAAGCCGCCTATCCAGGTAGTATTGCCGGCGACCTGCGACAAAACTTGGTTACTGTCGGTCTGAGGCGCAACAACATCAAGCAGCGCGTCGAGGTGCGGCCCCTCGGCATCTGCGCCGGAAAGAGCGTCGAGCAGCACTCGCGCCAGTTCGGCCGTTTCCTGAGTCCCGCTGTCTTGATTGACACCGGCTCCCGCGGCCGGGCCTGAACCGTCCCGGCCGACCGCCTGGAGCATATGGGCAGACGGCATGGCGACTCCATCCGCGACCAGTGAATGGGACGATGGCTCGCCGGCGAACGGAACCTCGGTGCCCTCCGACAAGGCGACCGGTTGTACCGCGTCGGCCTTCAGCGCGTCCAGCGGGCGCGCGAAGCTGGCCTCCATGCCAACCGAGTTGGTCGAGCCCGTGACGATGCCGTTGAGCGCTTCGCGGGTTTCGCCGGTCAGATCCATGCGACTTGCGGATGCGAGCGCTGAGCCCGAACTGTCCAGCGTTGACATCGTTACGCTCGATGTGGCGACCGACACTTGCGGGCCCAACTCATCCGGATTAGCGGCTGCTGGTGCCGCCGTCATTCCGGTGGCCGCAACGGCTGCGGCCATCGTGGCCTGACCGCCTGAGCGGGCGATGGTGAGCTGGGTCGCCGAGCCGCCCGAGAGATAGCGCACCGTGACCGAGGCCGAGCCCGAGACGTTGGCAATGGTCGTCCAGCTGTTACCGCCGCCGTTGGCATCAACCTGCAGCTGGCCGGCGCTGGTGACCCTCAGATAACCGCCGGTCACCGGGTTGGTGCCGGCCGTCAGGCCGAGGATCTGGGTGATGTCGACGACTTCGCCGACCGCATAGTCGCCGATCGAGGCGATATTGCCCGGGCCGCTCATCGCTAGGCTGGAGATGGTGAACGTGTCGCTGCCGCCACCGCCGACGATATAGTCGGCACCGCCGCCGCCGCCGAGGATGTTGGCGGAGCTGTTGCCGTAGAGGCTCTGGGCGAACGCATTGCCGGTCAGGTTGATGGCGCCCGCGCTGTCGGCCGCGCTGATCGTCTCGACGCTCTGCCCGGCGCTGAGCGCGAAGCTGGTGAACGCCACCGCCGTGTCGTCGCCTTCGCCCGACACCTCGATCACGGAGTCGCCCGCGTCGACATAATATGTGTCGTTACCGGTGCCTCCGGCCATATTGTCGTTGCCGGCGCCGCCCTGCAGGAAGTCGTTGCCGCCCAGGCCGACCAGATAGTCGTTGCCCGCCCCGCCGTTGATGCTGTTGGCGCCTGCGCTGCCGTACAGGCTCTGGCCGTATTCGTTGCCGGTGAGGTTGACCGGAGCAACGCTGTTCTGGTTGACCGCGACCAAAGTCTCGATCTCATTGCCCTCGCGCAGGATGTAGCTGTCGGCAACGAAGATCCAGTCGTCGCCGCCGCCGTCCACCTCGCCGACGAAGTCGGACGGATCGACGTAGTAGCGGTCATTGCCGGCCCCGCCGACCATATAGTCCGCGCCGCCGCCGCCGTCGAAGATGTTGTTGCCGGCATTGCCGTAGATGCTCTGCGCGAACTCGTTGCCGGTGAGGTTGATGGCGGCCGTGCCGTCGGCGGCGAGGATCGTCTCGACCTCGGCTCCGGCGTTGAGCGCGTAGCTGGCGCTGGCGACCAGGGTGTCCTGGCCTTGGCCGATGGCCTCGATCACCCGGTCACCCACGACATCGACGTGATAGACGTCGTTGCCGAGGCCGCCGGCGAGCGTGTCGGCGCCGGTGCCGCCGTCGAGCTGGTCGTTGCCGAGGCCGCCGACGAGATAGTCGTTGCCGCCGCCGCCGTTCAGCGCATTGGCCGAGTCGTTGCCGTAAATGCTCTGGCCGAACTCGTTGCCGCCAAGGTTGATGGCGACATTGCCCTCGGCCGCAAACAGGCTCTCGACCGCAACTCCGGCGCCCAGCGTGTAGTGGACGCTCGAGACGAGCAGGTCGTCGCCGTTGCCCGCCGGCTCGACGACAAGGTCGCCGGCGTTGTCGATCGCGAAGCGGTCGTTGCCGCTGCCGCCGGTCATGGTGTCGGCCCCAGGCCCGCCGTCGAGGACGTCGTTGCCGGCATTGCCGTTCAACGTATCGTTGCCGGCAAAGCCGTTGAGCGTGTCGTTGCCCGTGCCGCCGTTAAGCGTGTCGTTGCCGGGGCTGCCGTTGAGCGACTGGTTGGGATCCGTCGAAGCCTGGAGCGTCAACTGCACGCCGCCGCCCGAAGCGGCGTTGGCGAGAAGGGTCCCGGACAAGGCCGAGCCGAACGTCAGCGAGCCGCCCGTGTAGGTGAGAATATTGCCATTCATGGAGAAGCTGAAGCTGGCCGCATTCGCATCCGTGAATACAATGCGGTCACCGGCCTGGAGATCGGCGATCGTGTCCCCGTTGTGCCCTGCCACCGTATCGATAAACGTGTCGGCGCCCGCGCCGCCCTGCAACAGGTCGTTACCCGGACCGCCACGCAAAGAGTCCGATCCGTCGCCGCCGTCCAGGGAATCATTCCCTAGCCCACCGCTCAACCCGTCCGCGCCTGATCCGCCAATGAGGGTATCGTTGCCGTCTTGACCAGCTAGATAATCCTCCTGGGCGGTTCCTGCGATCGTCTCGCCTTGCGCGGTGCCGACGATCTGAACGCCGTGCTGATAGGCTGGGTTCGCTGTTGCATTCCACCATGGTGTCGAGGTCTGCGCGAGCTCGAAAAAAGCCTGAGATCGAGGTGTGCTGTCGTCCAAGTGCGAAAGGAGACCCCAGCTACCCCACCTTGAGGGGCTGCTAACATCCTGGTACTGCATCATTGGACCGTCGGAAACCGCTGCCCATGCGTCCCACAGAGCAGTATAAAGATCGCCCATCTGCGGACTTCGCACGAAACTGGTCAGGAAGTTCGTGAGCGTAGTTACTTGCTGCTCCGTAAGCCCGCTAACAGCGAAGCTATGATGCAGGTGCTGACCACCTTCGTATGCGACCAGGTCTAGACCAAACCGATGTGCAACCTCCGCATTACGGATCCAAAAGGCTTGGTCGTAAGGTATTGAGGTGTAGAAAGCTGGATCCATGAGCCGCTGCGCTAGCCACGTGGTCGCGTCGGCGGGCGATGCTGCGATCCTGTTCAGCAGCTCCGTGCGAATTTGCTGGTCCCCCACGACGCCGGAACCAAAATAATTGGTGATTGCTAGCTCTTCGAAAACCTGCGCCGGGGGCCTGTAACCGGCCGGGTCCCTCTGTTGCCAGACAACAGGTTCCAGAAGCCTCTCGCCGATCCACGGATTGTGGGAGAAGGCGCCTAACACATTCACCAGGGTTGAGACCGGCCCTTGCGCCTGGGCGAAGACGCTCTCCCAAATCACCGCGGTCTGAGTTGCCCGCATCGCGTGATAGTCGGTTGGAGCGTTGACTCCCCAGGCGGCGAGCGAGGCATTGGACAGCCACTGGGTTTGCTGAAACGAATTGTTCCACACTTCATTGGAATATTCTACACGGGCGGTCAGCTGCGGGTCGAGATTATCGCGCACATATTCGGCGAACCGCCGTACATAATCGTCGTTCGCCAGGTGAGGCATGTTGAACCAAGGATCGGCGCCAACTTCGTTTGCCAGTCGCACCATGACCTCCACAGGAACTCCACCGGACCAGGTGTAGTTTCCCAGGGCAGGTCGCTGGCCCCAGGAAGATATTTGCGAGTTGTTGGTTTCCATCCAGTCCATGAAACGCAGCTGGGCAGAGTCGTCGATGACCTCTAGCCAGGAAGGATTGAACAGCGCGCCCGCCTCATGGAGGGCGAGGAGGTTCTCGTGCACCACCGAAATGTTTCGAATATAGTTGTCGGTGTTGTTGGGATCTGTCGATCTGATGTGAAAGTAGAAGTCGCCACCGGTCGAATTCTCAAAAACGATGCGGCCTGGCGCTTGAGAGATAATTCTGACGGCTCCGCCGAGCTCAATCTGGCCTTCGCCTTCGTAAGTCATCACGAAAATGCCCCGGCGGTCCTGGGACTCAGGCTGGGGCGCCCAATATGACCCTACTGACTGCAGTCCTTGGGGGATTTCACGCACCCAGCCATTCGCATCAAGATAGCCGCCATTACGAAGGGCGGCATAGTCCATCCCACCCCACTGACCTGGTCGGTGTCCGATCCAGGGGCGCATCATGTGGACCAGATCAATGAAAGGGAGAGCGGTTGACCAGTCGTTCACCCCTGCGAGGTTGAACGATAGAGTGGGATTGTCTGATCCTACTCCAGTTGCCGACGCTTCGATGGGCATCCGAACCTCCAACTATCCCAGACGCCCGACGCTAGGGATCAATGGTTAACGAAATCTGATGACCCCGTAACGATAGGCTGCCGGTTGATGTTCGCGTGAAAGAAAGCGAGTCACCTGTGAACCGATTAACGACGAGGCGAGTCTGCGCCGAGCCCAAAGCCCTCAATCCCCTATCCAGGCCGACGCCAATGCACTGGCCGGATCCGACGGGCAGCCTCCGAGTTCGTGGGCGAATTGGCTTTTCAGCACCTGGACGCTTCGCCAACAGCATCCCAGAGAAACCCGGGATCACAGCAAGCGTTCCGAGCGGTCAAGCTATGACGTCAATCCGCGACCCGTGAATACCGCTGCTGTGGCTACCGGATGCAGGAAAGAGGCCTGCCATTTACGATTCTCGAGACGGAAGGCACATTGTGCGCCTTCAAAAGCGCTGACGCGCTGGCCTAAGCCCTCGACCTAATGAGCCGCGGCGCGCTCCTGCATTGGCGTCGGGAGCGGCGGCAAGGACGTGGCACACCCAGCCGCTGATTGACCCGGTCGCGTGGCCCTTTACGCGCCGATGTTCGAGCGGCTTGCGCAGCGCCGTGAACGGGCCCCCGGTGCGTTCCTATTGCTGTGAACCGACCTCGAAAAACCAGCCTTGAGTTGCTTGCGATAATCATCAGAGCCGGTGCCGGTATCGAAGTCGACATTTTTTTCCGATCCGGTCGCGGATGGTCCGGTGTGTCAGGCTGCTTGTTCCAGTCGCCGAGACGGGAAGAGGCGACCTCACGTAACCAGATCATTCAGGTCGCTACTCTAAGACCGACCCTCGGCGCGGCCGAGTTCGCGCTTTGAGCAGCATTTGCGAAGTTAACCACCTGGCGACCAACGAGAACCAGATGACTTTTGATCGCCTCGTCCGCGCAACCTCCCCGTTCGAACAAGCCAGGCCGAAGCGCCACGGAGCAGCCATAAGGGGTAGGCCAACCACGAAGCGCATGGGGCACCGATCTCAGAGCCTGGACCGCTGCAACCGCACCCTGCATTCCGAACCCGAGCCCGATACATCCGAATGGAAGACCGTCGAGATAGGGCCTCTGATCACGGGCCATGTCCTCAACGTAGTCCAAGGCGTTTTTCAACAGTCCGGATATCGACCCATGATAGCTTGGGCTGGCAGTCGCCAGACCCAACTTCGCGACTCTGATATAACAGGAAATTAACGCAAGAGGTGGGGAGTCTCAAATTCGCAGGTGCTGGAACTAGCCCGTAGCTCCATGTTGGCGGGCGTAAAGCACCGCCGAGACAGCCACGATGACAACGCCCAGCAGCTCCTGCAAAGAACCCCAGTTGAGCGCTTTCGCCCCGCTTCCAAGGATTACGTCCAGATGGTGGAAGGACGCCGCACGCAAGATTACAAACAGCCCGATGAAAACAAGCCCGGCATAGGCCAACAGCAGCGCCGCCTGCGAGCGCCTGGTGAACCACAGCATCGTCAAGCCGGCCACGGCTGCCGCGATGACCAGCGCGACGATAAAGACAAGTTGCACCGTTCGGCGCGCTTCATACCAGCCATTTGCTTTCGCATGGGCGCGGCCGACGGCTGTGAGGAGGGTCTGCAGATCCAACAGTTCGTTGATCCCCAGGAAAATCAGCAGCGCTGTGGTCACTCGCCAGAACGTCCTGTCGCGCGCTTGGCGCGAGACTCCGGCGTGGCGTGAGGCTCGGGCCGTTAGGGCCGCAGTAAGCAGATAGGCGGCAACGGTAACCCAATCGGCCATATCCGCGTTGGCGACGGAATCTTGCCAGTCGCTGATCAAGCAGGCAGCTTCAACGCTCTGACGCGGCGGCGACGCGTCGGCATCGGGCTGAGAGGGGGTCGACCTCTATCGCCTGCGTATTGGTCCGACTTTTTTGGCCAAAACACTGCACTGCATCGCATTGTCACGCCGGATTAATAGAGCCATGTTAGAGCGCGAGTCGAATCTCCCGCAAGAGCTGTGCGCACATGAGTAATGCTTTCCAAACCGGGCGAAGTCGCCCTGAAGCCGCTCGGCGGGCACTCGGCGGTAGAGGGCGAGCAACGAAAGCTTCGGTGCGTTTCAAAAGCTTGCGTTCAACATGACGGTCTCCAACGGTAATTCGCCGCACGCCCTGTCTGAGGATCCTCAGGTCCTCATGGCGGAGATCGAATGCCTGCGCAGCGAGCTTGCCCGGATCGGGGTTCGTTTGGCTGAGGCGAATCGGCTCGCCCATCAGGACCAACTGGTCGATCTTCCTAACCGCAGAAGCTTCATCAGCGCGCTCGAGCACATCCTTTGGCAAGTCGAGCATTACGACGCCCACGCTGCTGTCCTGTTTGCCGATGTGGACGGCCTAAAGCTGATCAACGACAAGTTCGGCCATCGCGCGGGCGACCGGGCGCTGGTCAAAGTCGCACGCGTGCTCGGTGACAATGTTCGCAAGGGCGACATGGTCGCCAGGTTGGGCGGAGACGAATTCGCGGTCCTGCTGAGGGATTCAGACGAACTTGCCGCCTGGAGAATGGCGTTGCGGCTCGCCGAAGCGGTTGGTGAGACTTCCTTGCAGCTTGGCGATCGAAGCCTGCCGCTGAGCGTCGCGGTCGGGGCGGCGGTCATCGGCAAAGCCGACACCCCCGAAGGCGTACTCTCAAGGGCCGATCAAGTGATGTATCACTTCAAGACCATTGGCGGGTCGAGGATGGCAGGGGTCATAACGAGCGTTGGTCATCCGCAATCGCAGGCCCCTTTCCTGATTGGGAGGGATCTCGGCTGACGCGAATAAAGATCGGCTAATTTGACAGCCGCTCTCCGCAACAAGCCCGGGCGGCACCAGCGTGTCGCCCGGGATATGGTGTGATCGCCTAGCCGCGCTCGGGTTCGGGCGGCGGTGGCGGGGGCGGGGGCGGCGGAGCCGGGCAGACGTCGGTCGCCAGGATCACCGATCCGTCGGGGCAGGTCTGAGTCGCCGGCGGTGGCGGCGGCGGTGGCGGTGCCTCTGAAGCGACGACCGCCACCGGCGGCGGCGGCGGCGCGCCGAAATTGTAGATCAGGCTCGCCAGAAGGCTGTGGGTCTTCAGCCGACCATCGGCCGCGATGGTGAACGGGGCCCCCTGAACGTCTTCGAAATCGTCGCTGAATTTGAGCTTGCCGCTGTTGAAGTACCGATATTTGAAGCCGAGATCGATCTGATCGGAGATCGGGACCCGCGCCCCGGCGATTGCCTGCCAGGCCAAGCCGTTGTCGCTGTCGCCGAGCATCTTGACGCGCGCATGACCGATGCCGCCGCCGACATAGGGGCCGATTCCATCGTCGCCTACGAAGTCGAGCAGAACGTTACCCATGAGCGAAACTACGCTGGCGTGGCCGCTGACGTCGAAATCGTCGCTATCGACGCCGCCGATGGCGCCGAGCAACTCCCCGCTGGCGGTCAGATCGTTGATCCTGAGCCGCTTGTAGCCAAGCTCCACCTCGGCTCGGAACATGCCGAAATCGTAGCCACCGATGAGGTCGGCATCGATGCCGATCCTGTAGTCGGTGTTGAGCCCGCGGTCGAATTCGGTGCCGTCGAAATCGACGTCGAAGAAGCCTTCGTCGCTCATCGTGGGCCCGGCTTCGATGCCGATATAAGGAGAGTTGTCGCGGGCCATGGCCGGCGAGGCGAGGGCGCTGACGGCAACCGCGGCGACGAGATATTTACGCATCGAAGGACCCCTGTTGTTGATCGCGCCTAGAGTGCGTTCAAAGTCGGCTCAATGCAATGGAGCTTGTGCAGTCGGTGCGGCGGCCGGCTATTGCCGGGAGGCGCGGGGATGATAACCGGGCGGCAAAGCGGAGCGACAATCCGAATGAGCAAGACGAGGACATTGACGATCGTCGGCGGCGGCACCGCGGGGTGGATGACCGCCGCCGTCCTTTCGCGATGGCTCAGCCAGCTCGAGATCAGGCTGATCGAATCGGACGAGATCGGCGCCATCGGCGTCGGCGAAGCCACCATCCCGCATATCCGCAACTATCTCGCTTTGGCCGATGTCGACGTGCTCGAGATGATCCGGGAGACCAAGGCGACGTTCAAGCTTGGCATCCAGTTCGTCGACTGGGGAGCGCCGGGCGAAAGCTACATCCACGGCTTCGGCAAGATCGGCCGCGATATGCTGTGGCTGCACCCGCACCAGCTGTGGCTCGCCGCCCGGGCGCGAAATCCAAATGCGGTCAAACATTTCGACAATTACTCGCTGAACTGCGTCGCGTGCCTGAAAGACCGGTTCGCCTTTCCCGACAGTCGGCTTCCGAACTCACCCCTGGCCGGCATCGACTATGCGTATCAGTTCGACGCCTCGCTGTTCGGTCGTTTCCTGCGCTCGAAGAGCGAAGAACGGGGCGTCACGCGGGTCGAAGGCCGTATCGTCGAAGTCTTGCAGAATCCCGAGTCCGGCTTCGTTGAGCGCGTCCGCCTAAGTGATGGGCGGGAAGTCGAGGGCGACCTCTTCATCGACTGCTCGGGAATGCGCGCGCTGCTCATCGGCGACACGCTCGGTGTTGGCTATGAGTCCTGGAGCAAGTGGCTTCTGACCGACCGGGCGATGGCCGTCCCAAGTGAGTCAGTCGAGCCAGTGACTCCGTACACCCGTTCGACCGCGAAGAAGGCGGGCTGGCAATGGCGGATCCCGCTCCAGCACCGGATCGGAAACGGGTACGTCTATGCCTCGGATCTGATCAGCGACGAGGAGGTAGCGGACGGACTTCTCGGCGGCCTCGACGGGAAGCCAATCGCCGACCCCCGCCCAGTCAAATTCGCGCCTGGCCGAAGGCTCAAGAGCTGGGACAAGAATGTCATCGCAATCGGGCTTTCGTCGGGCTTCCTGGAGCCGCTGGAATCGACCAGCATCCATTTGATCCAGACCGGCATTCATCGCCTGCTGGCGATGTTTCCCGCCGATGGCTTCCCGGCCGCCGACATCGACGAGTATAATCTTCAGGCCCGCACCGAATTCGAGGACGTCCGCGACTTCATCATCGCGCATTACAAGGTCACCAGGCGGCAGGGGGATCCCTTCTGGGACCATGTGCGCGAAATGGACATTCCGGACTCGCTCGCGAGCCGCCTCGAACTGTTCCGCTCCTCGGGCCGGTTCTTCAAGCATAACGCGCAGGAACTGTTCGCCGAAGAAAGCTGGGTGCAGGTGCTGATCGGCCAAGGGCTCGAGATGCGCGCGGACCCGGTCACCGATTTCGTCACGGCTGACGAGATCGACGGATTTCTCAGTGACATTAATGACGTCATTGAAGACGTCGCCAACGGGATGCCCGACCACGGTGAATTCGTCCGTCGGTTGCCCCCGCACACAGCCGCAGCCACAGCGGCTGCGAGTGCGCGCGCCAACGTCAACTTCTCCCTCAAATATGAGCGGGGCGGCGGCTGACGCGTGACTTGAAAGCCACAGAATGCCGCATTGCTGGGTGATGCGTCATGACCCTGATTGACTCCATTGAGAACTAAGCGTCCATTTGATCGGTTGGCATAGTCGCCGTGATTCCAACCGGATACACACGGCATCGGGCAGGGGGCATCGAGTGAGCACCATCATTAAGAAGCGGCATCTTGGGTCGGGGATTTCGAGCATTGCCGTCGCCGTTGCGTTGTGCGTGGCCCAGCCGGCTTACGCGCAGTCCGAGGGTTCGACGATCCAGGGAAATGTCGCTGGGGCAGGGGCCGGCACGCAGGTCATCGCAGTCGATGCCAATACCGGCCAGCGCTTCACTGGGACGACCGACGCGGAAGGCAATTATGTCATCCTCGGCGTGAGACCATCGACCTACCGGGTGACGGCCAACGGTCAAACCCAGGAAGCGTCGGTCCAGGTCGGCCAAGCGGTCAGTGTCGACTTCGGGGCTGCTGGCGCAGCCGAGGCTCCTGCCGGAACCATCGTTGTCACCGGGCGTCGCACCGCGCAGCCGACGCAGGCGCAAACCGTCGCCACCAACATTACTCCCGCGCAGATCGAAAACCTGCCGCAGAACCAGCGCAATTTCCTGGCCTTTGCACAGCTCGCGCCCGGCGTTGCATTGATCTCGCCGAGCGGTGCGCAACAGCTTCAAGCGGGAGCGCTCGCTCCACAGAATGCCAACATCCTGCTCGACGGCATGAGCTTCAAGAACCCGATCAACCACGGCGGCATGTTCGGGCAGAACTTTGGCGATTTCGGTAACCCGTTCCCGCAAATCGCGATCCAGGAATACCAGCTGCAGACGCAGAATTTCGGTGCCGAAAATGGCCAGTCGGCGTCCGCGCTTCTCAGTGCCATCACGAAGTCCGGCGGCAATGAGTTCCACGGTAACGCCTTTATCGAATATCAGCCGCGATCGTTCGTCGAGAAGGGTCATTACGAGACCATCAAGCAACCGTATAACCGCAAGCAGTTCGGTGGCGATATCGGTGGCCCGATCATTCCAGACGCGCTGAATTTCTACTTTGCGTTTGAAGGAACGAACCAGAAGGTCCCGCCCGGGACGTTCAACGACCTGACCATCACGATCCCTCAGAACATCGAGGATCTGATCAACGAGTCGATATCGAGGGAATTCAAGCAGCGGCTGTACTTCGGAAAGCTCACCTGGTTTGCGACGCCCGACGACACGGTGAGCGTCAGCGGCTATAAACGCGACCAGAGCAATCTCGCCGACTTCGGCGGCAACGCGCCGCCCGAGCACGGTCGCCTTCTACAGACCGAACAGGATCGCTATCAGCTGCAGTGGCGACACAGCGCCGGAAATTTCCTCAACTTCCTCAACATATCCTACGACAAGGGGACCCAGGGCACGCCGAACGTGACCGAAGGTCCGGAGTATATCCTGAAAGCTGCGGATAACACGGGCTCGCAGGACATCGTGCTGATGGGCGCCAACGCGTTTCAGCAGGCCGATACCGCGAAGTCGTGGACAATCCGGAATGACTCCACATTCCGAATGGGCGAACACACGTTAAAGGTCGGCGGCCAGATCGTTTCGTACAAGCTGTCGCGAATTGAGGCGAACAGCACCAACGGCACCTTCTTCGTCGTCAACCCGTGCGCTCCGCCGGCGGTCACCTGTCCGTCAAGCTTCGACATCACCACGGCCGACCCATTTGCGGCCAGGATCAACATCAATCCAGCCCCGGGCCTGAAGGCCAAGGATACCCAGATCGGCTTGTACATCACCGACGAATGGAAGCCCGACGACCACTGGACGGTCAACGCCGGCGTCCGCTGGGATTTCGAAACCAACCCGAACAACAAGGATTACGTGACCCCGCCGGCGATTGCCGCGGCGCTTCGCGCCTATCCGGGCTGGGTGGCGCGCGGGATCGACGCTGAAGACTATATTACCGACGGCAATGACCGGAAGCCGTTCTGGGGGGCGATCCAGCCCCGGCTCGGCGTGGCCTACGACGTTCACGGCGACCGCGATACCGTCATCTTCGGCGGCGCGGGCCGCTACTATGATCGCAACCTGTTCATCCAGGGGGTGATCGAGCAGCAGCAGAACGCCAATACCGTCATTACCGTCGGTGGCGCCGGCAGTCCGTTCGCGACCGCATGCGCCAGCGCAACACCGCCGGCTTACTGCAGCGATCCTGAGGCGTTGCGCGCCTATGTCACCAGCCTCGGCTTTTCCGGAGGCGCGGTCTGGGTCCTGCCCGACAAGGCCAAGATGCCCTACTCGGACCAGTTCGATTTGGGCGTTCGCAAGCGGTTCGGCGAGATCACGGCAACGGTGACCTACAGCCACGTCGAATCGCGCAACATCTCGATGTTCGCTCGGTCGAACTTCTACAGCAACGGTTGGTACACGACGGTCCTGACCCCGGGCGGCTGCATCGACGGCGGCGACCAGTGGATCATCGACAATACCCCCAATGGCCCGTTCCCGAACTGCCCGGCGACGAACGGCCAGCTGACCGGCTTCAACGGCAAGCTCAACCGTCTTGTGAACAACGGCAAGGCGCGGCTCGACGCCCTGTTCGTCCAGATCGAAAAGCCGTTCACCGACCGCAGCACTTGGGGTTTCACCCAGGCGATCACGCTCCAGCGGGCGAAGAGCAATGTGCCGATGGAGTTGAACAGCGATGAGATGTTCAATGCTCCGGCATTTGGCACCTATGGCTGGAACCACATCAACGGCGTTCCGAAATGGTCGTCGGTGACCTCGGCAATCTGGCGGGCGCCGCTCGGCGTTACGCTGTCGGGGACGCTCTCCTTGAACTCCGGCCCCGCATTCGGAAATATCGTCGCACCGTGGAATGGCCTTACCGGGCCGGTTCCGGCGGGCGCCTGCTGCTACGGCAACTTTGGCGGCGCTCTCTTCTCCGACAAGGACATCGCGTACAAGAAACTGGATATCCGGGTCGCGAAAACCTTCCGGACGCCCTGGGGTCACGAAGCCACCGTCGATTTCGCGGCATTCAACGTCTTCAATTGGCTGAACCGCAATTATTCGACTTGGGGCGCGGGCGGCGGCGATCCTCCCCCGCTTGTCGAGAACAGCCAGGTGGCGAATAACCAGCGGCAGTTCCAGGCCGGACTCAAGTACAAGTTCTGATCAATTCGAGATGCTCGAGGGGAGGGGGAATGTTCCCCCTCCCTTTCGCTTTTCGGGAAGTCGCGTGAAGCCTGAGCTGCGCAAGATCGGCACCAGCGAAACGCCGGTGGTCGTCATCGACGAATTCAGCGGCCGCGTCGACGAGATCATCGGCATCGCCGCGGCCCTCGCGCCATTCCCTTATCACCGCGGCAATTATTATCCGGGCCTTCGGCGCATCATCACCGAGGCCGACGGAGCCGCCACCGCCTACGTCGACGACAGCCTGAGACTAGCCGCGCCGTTCATCGCCGGCGCGTTCGACGACGACGTCTTCGACCTGCTCGAGGCGAGCTTCTCGATGGTCACCGCCGATCCGACCGGCTTGCTTCCAGCTCAGCGGGCGCCGCATTTCGACACCACCGACCCGCGGCATTACGCGCTGCTGCATTACCTCAACGTGCCCACCGACAGCGGCACCGCCTTCTACCGCCACCGCTCGACCGGCGTTGAGCGAGTGACGGAGGGCAACATCGCCGCTTATGTCCCGGTGGCTCGAAGGGACGCGGCGGCGGTGCCCGCGGACTCGGGATACATTGTCGGCGACAATGATTATTTCGAGCAGATCGCGGCGGTGGAGGCGGTTGCGGACCGGTTGATCATCTACCCGGGAAGCCTGCTGCATTCGGGGATTATTCCGCCCGGGATGAACCGCAGCGGCGACCCGCGCGAAGGGCGGCTGACGGCGAACTTTTTTGTGCGCGGACATTGAAGGGAGTGAGGATCATGCCGATCAAGCCGCTGCTGCTCGCGACGATCGCCCTGGCGGCTTTCGCGCAACCCGCCGCCGCCCAGAAGCGCACCTACATCAACCCGATCGACATCGATTACCGCTACAATTTCGAACAGAGAAACGACGACGCCTCCTACCGCACCGGCGCCGACCCCGCGATCGTCCGCCACAAGGGCGTGTTCTACATGTTCCAGACGCTGGCCGACGGCTACTGGCGCTCGGCGGACCTGGTGTCGTGGACGTTCATCACTCCGAGCCGCTGGCCGTTCGACAGCATCGTCGCGCCCGCCGCCTGGTCCGATGGGGAGCGGATCATCCTGCAGCCGTCGATGATGGAACCCGAGGCGATCCTGTCGACCACGGACCCCGACAGCGGCAAGCTCGACTTCTGGGTGCGCCGGATGCCGCCGCTGCCTGGATCGGTCAACAAGGGCCCCGAGGAGATGAAGGAGGGCGAGGTTCCGCCCGGGCCGTGGGATCCGGCCTTGTTCAAGGACGACGACGGCCAGTGGTACATGTATTGGGGCTCGTCGAACGTCTTCCCGCTCTACGGAATTCCGATCGAGTTCCGCGACGGCCGGCTGATCTACCAGGGCAAGCCGAAGAAGATGCTGGGCATGGTCCCCGAGCAGCATGGTTGGGAGCGCTTCGGCCAGGACCATTGCGCATGCTGGGGGCCCGGCCGGCCGAGCCCGTCCTACATGGAAGGCGCGTGGATGACCAAGGTCCGCGGCCGCTATTACCTGCAGTATGGAGCGCCGGGATCCGAGTTCAACGCCTACGCCAACGGCACCTACGTGTCCGGCAAGCCGCTCGGCCCGTTCACCTACGCGCCCTACAATCCGATCGCCTACCGCCCCGGCGGGTTCGCCGAGGGCGCCGGCCACGGCTCCACGTTCGAGGACAATCACGGCAATTGGTGGAACAGCGGGACGTCGTGGGTCGGCCACAATTGGGGGATGGAACGGCGGATCGTCATCTATCCGGCCAAGTTCGAGGCCGACGGCCAGTTCCGCGCATCGTCGCGGTTCGGGGACTTCCCCCATTTCGTTCCGGCGCGAAAGGTCGACGACATCGAAGGGCTGTTCACCGGCTGGATGCTGCTGTCGTACCGCAAGCCGGTGACCGCTTCCTCGACGCTCGGCGAGTTCGCCGCGGAGCGCGCCGCCGACGAAGACCCGCGGACGTTCTGGGTCGCGGCCAACAAGCAAGCCGGCCAAGGCCTGACGATGGACCTCGGAGCGCCCGCGACCGTGCGTGCGGTGCAGGTCAATTTCGCCGACTATAAGTCGGGGCGCTACGCCGACGCGCCCGACGTCTCCACCGAGTTCGAGCTCCAGCATTCGCTCGATGGCCGCACCTGGTCGCACCTCGCGCGTACCGAGCCGCCGCGCCGCGATCGGCCCAATGCCTATTTCGAGCTGCCCGCGCCGGTGCGCGCGCGCTTCATCCGCTATGTCCACGGCCATGTCGGCGCCGCGCATCTCGCGATCAACGACTTGCGAGTGTTCGGTAATGCCGACGGCAGCCGGCCGGCGGTCCCCGCCCGACTTTCGGCCACGCGCCACAAGGACCAGCGTGACGCGACCATCCGCTGGGCGAAGGTGCCGGGAGCGACCGGCTACAACATCCGCTGGGGCATTCGGCCCGACCGGCTGACGCTCAACTACCAATTGTGGGCGGACGAGCTCGGCAATTCGCCGACGCTCGAGAAGGAGCTTCGGGCGCTCAACGTCGGCGTGCCTTATTATGTCGCCGTCGAGGCGTTCAACGAGACCGGCGTGTCGAAGCTGAGCCGGACGATCCCGATCCGCTAGCCGAGCCACCCGCCCGTAAACCCGGCGCGCTTCAGCCCGAGCACGATCGGCGGCGAGCGGCGCATGTGGCGCCAGACGAAATCGTCGCGATAATTGGCCGCCTGGAGCAGGATCGGCCCCTGGTCGATGCCGAGATAATCGCGGGCGACCCAGCCATGACGCGGGTCGACCGAGCCGGTCTTCTGCGCCAGCCCGGGGTAGCGCAAGCTCGGGTTGAAGCTGTCGAGGAAGCCGTAGCGGCCGTAAATCCGAGGCCCATGCTCCCGGAGCAGCGCCTGAGCGCAGGGAACGACGATCTCCGGCGCGAAAGGCAGGGAGCCCAGGGCCGCGGTCGGCGCCAACGTGCCGTCGTCGCGGCCGTCGGGCTGGCCGAGCGGTCCGCGCGCCGCATAGCCGTAGAAGGTCCGCTGCTGGCCCTTGAAAGGAAGCGTGAAGCTGCCCGGTCCGTCGCACGCGGTGAGGCCCCAGACGTCGGACGAATAGCCTTCCCAGCTCATCGGGTTGGCCGCGCAATAGGCGCGGTTGGCGTAGGTTGCGCGCCGGCTGTTCTCGAAATAGTCGAAGCCGGCGGCGCGCATCGGCGCGTCGACTATGCCGCGAAAGTCGATCCAGATGTGGCTGTACTGGTGGCCGAACAGCGGCCCGAAGGCCAAATGGCGCGTGTCGCCGGAGCCCTGCCAGAACCGGCCGTAAGGCGCCGTCCATTGCTCCCAGCTATTGGCGGGCACCGCATGGATAGGCGCGCCCAGCGCCAGGATGCTGACGAACATGCCTTCGTTGTAGCCGACCCAATTGGCCGGGATCAGTCCGCCCTCGGGGTGCCAGCCCATCGAGATGGCCGCGCGGCCGTCGCTGCGGAAGAAGTTCCAGTCCGCACGGGCGTAGATGGCGTTCGCGAGGCGGCGGATCTCGGTCTCGGCCGGGTCCGAGCGGTCGTAATATTGCGCCGCGAACAGCATCCCCATCAGCAGGATCGTCGTGTCGACGCTCGACAGCTCGACCTGCTCGTGGCGATGGCCGCTTTGCATATCGAGAAAGTGGTAGAAAAACCCCTTGTGGCCGGTGACCGCGGTACCGGCGGGGCCCTGCGGAGCGTTCCAGAAAAAGCGCAGGGTAGTCAGCGTCAGGTCGCGCGCGTCCGCCCGGCTGCACCAGCCGCGTTCCACCCCAACCGGGTAGGCGGTGAGCGCGAATCCGACCGCGGCAATGCTCGAGAAGGCGGGCGTCGGCCAGCGGTCGGGAACCAGCCCATTGGACCGGTTCACCGTCTCCCAGAAGAATCGAAAAGTCCGCTGTTCGATATCCTCATAAAAGGCCGGTAACGTCCGTGTGCCTGAGCCCGACAACACTGTCGCGCAGCCGCCGAGCGATGCGCTCGCAGCCAATGCCGACGTGCCCTGAAGCACGGCGCGGCGATCGCAGCCGGGATTTGAACGAGTCACGGAATTGCTTTTGGCCCTTTAGGCGGTCATGTAATCGGTTACAGTCGGGGCTCGCAAGTGAGCCTTGGCGGCCATGCTCCTCGCCGGACGACAGCTGCCGCGAGGCGGACGAGGAGACGAATCGAATGCTCGACACAGGCATCTCGCGGCGCGCTACATTGTTGGGGGCGGGAACGGTCATGGCGTGGATCGCCAGCCCGGCCCGGGCCCTGCTCCAGGCGGCCGGCCAGCGCGCCACCCCGGCGTTCATCGACTCGCTGATCGCGCGCATGACGGTCGAGGAAAAGGCCGGTCAGTTGAGCCTGATGGCGTCGGCCTGGGGGCCAAGCGCCGCCGCGGCGCTCAACCCGCCGAACAATAGCAACTTCCCGCAACAGCTCGAGGAAACCCGGAAAGGCCAGCTGACCGGGATTTTCAACGGCAATGGCGCGCGCATGGCGCGGATTATGCAGACCGCCGCGGTGAACGAGTCGCGGATGAAGATCCCTTTGATCTTCGCCGCCGATATCATCCACGGCCACCGCACCATCTTCCCGGTGCCGGTCGCGGAAGCGGCGAGCTTCGAGCCCGAGCTGACGCGTCGAACCAGCGAAGTCGCGGCTTTCGAGGCCGCGGGCTCCGGAATCGACTGGAACTTCGCGCCGATGGTCGACATCGCCCGCGACCAGCGTTGGGGCCGCACCATGGAAGGCGCCGGCGAGGACGTTCATTTGGGCATGCTGTTCGCGGCCGCCCGGGTGCGCGGCTTCCAGGGTAATGACCTGCGCTCGAACGAGCGGATGCTCGCCACCGCCAAGCATTTCGCCGCTTACGGCGGTGCCGAAGCCGGACTCGATTACAACACGGTCGACGTCTCGGAGCGGACCCTGCGCGAGGTCTATCTGCCGCCGTTCAAGGCGGCGTTCGATGCCGGCGCCTTGTCGACCATGGCGTCGTTCAACGAGATTTCCGGGATTCCCGCGACCGCGAATCCGTGGTTGCTGACCCAGTTGCTGCGCGGCGAGTGGGGTTTTCGCGGCTTCGTCGTCTCCGATTACACCGGCGACCAGGAACTGATCGAGCACGGCTTTGCCGCCGACGAGCGCGAGGCGACCCGGCTGGCCTTCCTCGCCGGCGTCGATATGAGCATGCAGAGCGGCTACTACCGCAAGCACCTCCCCGATCTGGTGCGCACGGGGGAGGTGCCGATGGCACGCCTCGACGAATCGGTCCGGCGGGTGCTTGCCGCCAAGGCGATGGTCGGGCTGTTCGACGACCCGTTCCGCCGCATCGACGAGCGCCGGGAGACCTCGCGATCGATGCTTCCGAAATCGATCGCGCTCGCCCGCGATTCGGCCCGCCGATCGATCGTCATGCTCAAGAATGAGGGCGATTTGCTGCCGCTGCCGCGCTCGGGCAAAAGAATCGCGCTGATCGGCCCGTTCGCGAGCGGTCAGCACGATCTGGTCGGGCCGTGGACCGTTTACGGCACGGACGAGAAGGCGGTCGACCTGGCGACCGGCGTTCGGGCCGCGCTTGGCGGTGGCAACACGCTGATCGTCGCCGAAGGCTCGAAGGTCGAAGAGCCGCTCGCCGGCGGCATCGAGGCCGCGGTCGCGGCGGCGCGGCAGGCCGACATCGTCGTGCTCGCCATCGGCGAAGCGCAGAACATGTCGGGGGAGGCGCAGTCGCGCGCGCTGATCGTCCTTCCCGAGCCCCAGCAAAAGCTCGCCGAAGCGGTCGCCGCGCTCGGCAAGCCGACCGTCGTCGTCCTCAAGAACGGCCGCGCGCTGGCGCTCGAAGGCGCCGTCGCCAATGCCCAGTCGATCCTCGTCACCTGGTTCCTGGGGACGCAGACCGGCAACGCCATCGCCGACGTCCTGTTCGGCGCCTACAGCCCGTCCGGGCGCCTGCCGGTCAGCTTCCCGCGCTCGCCCGGCCAGCAGCCGTTCTATTATTCGCGCAAGTCGGGCGGCCGGCCGAACCCGCCGGGACCGCTGGCCGAATACAAGACCCACTACCGCGGCATTCCGCACAGCGCGCTCTATCCGTTCGGCCACGGCCTGACCTACGGCCGGATCGAATATGGGCCGCTATCGCTGAGCGATCCGAAGCTGACGTCGAGCGGCGAGATCACCGTCAGCGCGCGGGTCACCAACCGCGGCCGCCGCGCCGCCGAGGAAGTCGTGCAGCTCTACGTCCACGACCGCTCCGCGAGCATCACCCGGCCAATTCGCGAGCTCAAGGCGTTCCGCAAGGTTCGGCTCGCGCCCGGCCAGTCCGAGACGGTCAGCTTCCGAATCCGCCGCAGCGACCTGCTGTTCATCGGCCAGCAGCTTCGCCCGACCGTCGAGCCCGGAATGTTCAATGTCTGGATCGCTCCCTCGGCGGAGGCCGAGGGCGCCCACGGCAGTTTCGAGCTGCTCGCGTAAAAAGTTCTCAACGAAGCCGGACGACCGGCGTCAGCCGCGACACGCCGTTCTCGTCGAACGCCTCGACGGCGACGAAATATTGCTGCCCGGCGTTCAGCGAGCGCAGCTCGACCTTCGTGCCC
This sequence comes from uncultured Sphingomonas sp., assembly GCA_964430865.1. Taxonomy (GTDB): domain Bacteria; phylum Pseudomonadota; class Alphaproteobacteria; order Sphingomonadales; family Sphingomonadaceae; genus Sphingomicrobium. The sequence goes on along the minus strand of CAYSHL010000002.1, from coordinate 3,412 downwards.
TGGTCGGCGAACCGCTGGTAGGTGAGAGTCAGCCGGTCGGGCCGGATCCCCCAGCGGACATTATAGCCGACCGCGCCCGGAACGGCCTTCCAACCTACGATCGCGTTGCGCGGGTCGGCCGACCGTCGTGCCTTAACTCCGGCCGGCGAGCGTGGTACCCGGCCGCCGGCCTCGCCGAACACCCTCAGGTCGGCAATCGCGAGGGTCTTCGCGGCGACGTGCCCGTGCCGGTAACGGATGAACCGGGTTCGCACCGGCGCGGGCAGCTCGAAATAGGCATTCGGCCGGTCGCGGCGCTCTGGGCCGGTGGCGGCCAACGGCGCCCAATTGCTGCCGTCGGTCGAATGGAGCAACTGGAACTCGGTGTAGATGCCCGGCGAATCGCCCGGCACTCCCGATTTGTAATCGGCGAAATTGACCTGGACCGCGCGTACCGTTCGCGGACCGCCGAGATCGATCGTCAGCGTCTCGCCGGCGCGGTTGCTCGCCGCAACCCAGAAGCTGCGGATGTTCTCGTCGGTCGCGCGCTCCGGAGGATACTCTGGCAGGCTCGACGAGGCCGCCGCGCTTTTCCGGTACGACAGCAGCATCCAGCCGGTGAACAGGCTGTCGGGCTCCTCGACCTTGCCGTTTGGGATGCGATGCGGGAAGTCGCCGAAGCGCGTTGACACGGCCATCTGCCCGTCGGCCCAGAACTTGGCCGGGAACATGGCGATGCGGCGCTCGAACGTGTTGTTGAGCCCGATCCACGGGGTCCCGCTGTTCCACCAATTGCCGTGCTCATCGGCGAAGGTCGAACCGTGGCCGGCGCCCATCGCGAAGCCGCCAGGCTTGTAGGCGATGGGGTTGTAGGGCGCATATTCGAACGGCCCGAGCGGGCTCGCGGCGACATAGGTGCCGTTGGCGTAAGCGTTGAACTCGGTGCCCGGCGCTCCGTATTGCAAATAATAGCGCCCACCGACCTTGGTCATCCACGCGCCCTCGACATAGGGGCGGATCGGGGTTCCGTCCGGCAGGCCGCCGCTGTGATCCTGGCCGAACCGCTCCCAGCCGTGGCGCTCGGGGTGAAGCGTCAGCAGCGGCTTGGGCAATCCGACATAGGCGAAGCCCTTCGCGGGATCGAGCTCGATGCCATAGACCGGATAGACGTTCGACGAGCCCCAATAGAGGTACCAGCGGCCGTCGTCGTCCTTGAACAGGCCCGGGTCCCACGGCCCGGGCGGAATCCGGCCGGGCTTCAAATACTCCTCCTGGCCGATCGGCATCGCGGTCGGCAGGTCGGGCATCCGCCGCCTCAGGAACTCGAGCTTTCCGCTCGCCGGGTCGTCGCTATAGAGCAGCGCCTTGGGCTCATAGGACGAGGCCATCAAATACAGCCGCTCCCCGTCCGACCAGGCGCCGGGCGCGACCATCCCCTCGAACGGCCAGCGGCTCGGAGTGACGAAAGTCCAATGAACCAGGTCCGTCGATCGCCAGTAACCATCCGCCATCGTCAGGAACAGATAATAGGCGCCCTTGTGGCGGATGATGACCGGGTCGGCGCCGCTGCGGTGCGCCTTGTCAGGGTCGCCGACCTGGAAACCGTAGCGGTAATCGAGGTCCAGCGGATTGGCGTAGGTCTTGGCCAGCGACGCGGCCGGCCAGGCGCAAGCCAGCGCGGCCAAAGCGAGATGCGGCGCACCCGGCATCAAACGGCGCCGACCAGAGCGCTTCCCGGCGAGATCAGGCGTCGTTCGGCCAGCCGGCGAAGACCGAACCGCGGGCATTGACCTCGATCAGCCGCTTCATCTCCCGCGCACAGGCGTCGAGATCGTCCTTGAGCATCTGGACGGCGGCATCGATCTCCGCATCCTCCGTGCAATTGCCGGTGAGCTGGTTCGAACGCGCCATCACCTTTGCACCGTGGATGCCATGTTCGACGTGGAACTTGTTGAGAATGCCCGTCATCTGCGACTCCCTATGTGCCTTCGACCATAGCATGAGCCGCGGCTTTTCCGAACTCCGTTTCGGGTCCGCGCGCGTGTTGGAAAAAGCACGGCCGCGGCATGTTTGTCCTGTCGGCACGGTCGCCAGACCCCCGGCAATGCTATTTTAATTGTTTTTCAACGCGCAACATTGCAGGATTCAGGTGCCCGGGGGGGCGTAATGCGGAGGCGGCCAGTGATGGTCGTCGACCACAAGGAGTGCGCCCCTTGAACGAGATGTCCCCGCGCGAGTCGCTCGATCGCCGGAAATTGCTCGCCGCCTTGAGGCGCTTGCGGCGCGGCGATTTCACCGTCCGGCTGCCCGACGAGCTGTCCGGAGTCGACGGCGAGATCGCCCGGATATTCAACGAGGTTGTCAGCCTCGAGGAGCAAATCACCGACGAGTTCGAGCGGCTGTCGGTGGTCGTCGGCAAGGAAGGCAAGATCGGCCAGCGCGGCCGCGTGCGCGGGGCGACCGGCGGCTGGGAGGCCAAAATCCGCTCGGTCAATGAATTGATCGACGACATGGCGCAGCCGACGGCCGAGGTGGCGCGGGTGATCGGCGCCGTCGCCAAGGGCGACCTGTCGCAATCGATGACCGTCGAGATCGACGGCCGGCCGCTGCGCGGCGAGTTCCTGCGCATCGGCAAGATCGTCAACACGATGGTCGAGCAGCTCGCCTCGTTCGCGTCCGAAGTGACCCGCGTCGCGCGCGAAGTCGGCACCGAGGGCAAGCTCGGCGGCCAGGCCAATGTGAAGGGCGTCGCCGGCACCTGGAAGGACCTGACGGATAACGTCAACCTCATGGCCGACAATCTCACCGGCCAGGTCCGCAACATCGCGGAGGTGACGACCGCCGTCGCCCGCGGCGATCTGTCGAAAAAGATCACCGTCGACGTGAAGGGCGAAATCCTCGAGCTCAAGGACACCATCAACGTGATGGTCGACCAGCTCAATTCGTTCGCATCCGAAGTGACCCGCGTCGCCCGCGAGGTCGGCACCGAGGGCAAGCTCGGCGGCCAGGCCGAAGTCCCCGGAGTCGCCGGCACCTGGGCCGACTTGACCGACAATGTGAACCTCATGGCCGCGAACCTGACCGGCCAGGTCCGCAACATCGCCGAGGTCACCACCGCGGTGGCCCGCGGCGACTTGTCGAAGAAGATCACCGTCGACGTGAAGGGTGAAATTCTCGAGCTCAAGGACACCATCAACGTCATGGTGGACCAGCTCAACGCCTTCGCCTCGGAGGTGACGCGCGTCGCCCGTGAAGTCGGCACCGAAGGAAAGCTCGGCGGCCAAGCGCAGGTCGAGGGCGTCGGCGGCACCTGGAAGGACTTGACCGACAACGTGAATTTGATGGCGGACAACCTCACCGGCCAGGTCCGCAACATCGCCGAGGTGACCACCGCGGTGGCTCGCGGCGACCTGTCCATGAAGATCACCGTCGA
>CAYSHL010000001.1:0-187755 GCA_964430865.1 uncultured Sphingomonas sp. | reverse complement strand
GGCGCGCGTTGTTGGCGCCGGGATAGGCCGCGCACGCCTCGAGCAATTGCTCGATTCCATACTTGCGGTTCAAGGGCACGATCTCGTCGCGAACCTCCTTGCGCACCGAGTGCAGCGACACCGCAAGATTGACCCCGATCTCGTCGCCGGCGCGGGCCATCATCGGCACCACGCCGCTGGTCGACAAGGTGATCCGGCGCTTCGAAAGGCCGAGCCCGTCGCCGTCCATGACGATCTTCAAAGCGTCGCGGACATTGTCGAAATTGTACAGCGGCTCGCCCATTCCCATCATGACGATGTTGGTCAGCATCCGCCCTTCCGGCTGGGCCGGCCATTCGCCCAGCGCATCGCGGGCGAGCATCACCTGGCCAACGATCTCCGACGGCTCGAGGTTGCGCACCAGCCGCATCGTCCCGGTGTGGCAAAAGGTGCAGTTGAGCGTGCAGCCGACCTGGCTCGACACGCACAAGGTGCCGCGGTCGGAATCGGGGATGAACACCATCTCATAGTCGTTGCCGTCATGCGTCCGCAGCAGCCATTTGCGGGTGCCGTCGGACGACACCTGCGCCTCGACCACCTCCGGCCGCGAAATGACGAATCGCTCGGCGAGCCACGGCGCCTGCGCCTTGGCGATGTCGCTCATCGCGAAGAAGTCGCTGACTCCGCGGTTGTAGATCCAGTGCCAGATCTGTTTGGAGCGCAGCTTGGCCTGCCGGGGCTCGAGGCCTTGCGCTTCGAGCGCGGCGCGGATTGCCTCCTTCGACAGCCCGACCAGCTCGGTGCGGCCGTCGGCGCGCGCATCGGGCCCGCGCGACACGGGCACGGGATCGATCACGCCGGGGATCGGCATCAAGGCGGTGACGGCGCTCATTGCAAGCCGCTCATCTAGTCGTCCCGGTCAAATTTTGCCAGCGCAGGCAGCTCTACACGCGCTGGCCAGGATAGAGAGACGGCCCCGAGCCCGCGGGTGCGCCGTTCCAGCCGCCCGTTAGGCGCTGTCGATGCAGGCCTTTGCCCGCGCGGTGATCTCAGCCGGCGTGAGAGTCGCAACCAGCCGTGAGCGCTCCTCCTTCACCTTTTCAAACGCCTCCTTTTCCTGGAGGTTGTTGGGGATTGCCCAAGCGTTCAGGTGCGTCATCCCGACGGTCAGCCGCGTGTTTGCCGGAACGGCCTCTTGCGGCACCTGGCCGCTGGCAACCAGCTGATCAAGCGCGGCGATCATGGCGGCGCAGGTGAAATGGTCGTCGGGATCATTGGCCATCTTGTCGCTCCCTCCTGGCGAGCAGGACGCTAACAAGATGATCGAAGTCAGCGTGAATACCATGGTCGACCGCACCATCGATCTCCTGCCTTTCAACCCTCATTCCTCGATGCCAGCCGCGTTCGGCGGCGAGGCAGCACACGATAGAGCAAGCGTCCCCAATGTCCGCAATGGGTCGACAAAAAGCAGACAAACTGGCGCTAGCGTTTGCCAGCGCAGGCGGCCGCCGCGGCGTCGATCGCGGTTGGAGCGCCGGCGAGCAGGTAACGGTCGGTGAAGCGCCGCCCGGAGCCGTCGCGGGCTTCGATCCGCATCGAGGTCGCCGCCCGAGCCGCGTCGATGATGGCCATATCCTGCGCCGGGCCGCGGCTCCACGCCCAGTCGCCGCGAACGGCCAGCAGGAACGGGCGCTCGCCGATGGTCAGCATGACGCTCGACCCGGGGCGCGGCACCCGGCTCAGGCGCGCGTGGAACTCGCCGACGCGCCGGCCTGCGCGTGCGAAACTGAAGCCGGCGCGCGATTGCGGCTGGCGCCTTGCGGCCGGGAGCAGCGGCCGGGCCACCGCCTCGCACTGCGCGCCGTAACGCACCGCGGCCCACTGGCCCTGGGCGAACAGGATCTGCGGACGCTCGGCGATTGCCGGATCCGAGATGAGGCCAGCCATGGCGGCGATCAGGAATGCGGCTCTGCGGTCCATGCGGGGACGATAGCAGGCATGGTTCGCACCGCCAGCATCGCGGATCGGTCCAATCCATGTCCGTGTTGAACTATTAACTTGTTTATTAACTTGGATTATGCAATTGCTCTGTCGCTCGGTTCCTCGACTCGCTGCCCAAGGAGGCAGCGCACATGGACCGACCGTTCCCAATCCTCTCTGAGCCCGTCGCGTCGCATTAGCGGCGCCGGGCGATGGACGCAGCCGAACTTCTGACTCGGGTCGCCGCCGAGCTTGCCCTGTTCGCGGGCATCGGCTTCCTGCTGTTCGCAGCCAACGACGTCGCCGTCGACATCATCTATTTCTGCCGGCGCGCATGGCGCTCGGCGACGGTCTACCGCCGCTATCCGCGCGCTTTCGCCAGCCAGCTGGCCGGCACCGGCAAGCCCGGCTTCTTGGCCGTCCTGGTTCCCGCCTGGGACGAAGCGGCGGTCATATCGTCGATGCTCAAGGCGAGCCTGAAGCGCATCGAGCATCCGAACTATCGGATTTTCGTCGGCCATTACCGCAACGACCCGGCGACGGCTGCGGCGATCGCCAGCGTCGCCGATCCGCGCATCGAGTCGGTCATCGTCGAAGCCGACGGCCCGACGACCAAGGCCGATTGCCTCAACTTCCTCTACGATGCGCTGACTGCCTATGAGCTCAAGGCGCGCGAGGCGACCAAGGCGGTCGTCCTCCACGATGCCGAGGACGTCATCCATCCGCTCGAGCTGTCTCTGTTCGACCGGCTGATCGAGCGCGCCGGAGTCATCCAGCTGCCGGTGCTGCCGTTGATCGACCCGGGCTCCAACTGGATTAGCGGCCATTATTGCGACGAGTTCGCCGAGGCTCACGCCAAGGAGATGGTGGTGCGAGAGGCGGTCGGAGCGGCGATTCCGCTGGCCGGGGTCGGCTGCGCGATCGCCCGCGAGCCGCTCGCCCGGCTGGCCGCGATGCACCAGGGACGGCCGTTCGTCGGCGGCAGCATGACCGAAGATTATGAGCTCGGGCTGCGCATCGGGGAACTCGGCCTGAAGACCATGTTCGTGCGCATCCCGGCGCGGCCCGGCGACCGGTCGATGGTCGCCAGCCGCGGGCATTTTCCGTCGAGCATGAGCGTCGCGGTTCGCCAGAAAGCGCGTTGGCTGGGCGGCATCGCGCTGGCCGGCTGGGACCGGCTCGGCTGGCGCGGCGGCCTCGGCGAGCGCTGGATGCGAATGCGCGACCGGCGCGGGCCGCTCGCCGCGGTGCTGCTGCTGGCGGCCTATGCGGCGGCTTTCCTGTGGTCGCAGATGTGGCTGGCCGAAGCGCTCGGCGCTCCGGTTCAGGCGCGGCTCGACCCGACTTTGGTCACGCTGCTGCTAATCAACGCCTGGCTGCTCGCCTGGCGGGTCTTCATGCGCGCCTGCTTCACCACCTCGGCCTACGGACTTGGCCAGGGCTTGCTGTCGATCCCGCGGATGGTGGTCGGCAATTGCATCGCCGTGCTCGCCGCCGCCCGGGCGGTCTCGCTCCACCTCGGCGGCGGCCCGGTGCGCTGGGACAAGACGACGCACATCTTCCCGACCGAGCTCGCGCGATGAGCGCCTCGCTCCGCTTCCTGGCGCTGGCCGTGGTCGGCTGGGCGGCGATGCGCGCGGCGACTTTGGGAGCGCTGCCCGGGACCGAAGCCTTTACGCTCGGCCGAAACGAGCCCGCGCGCGTGGCGGCCGCCAGCGACGTCCCGGCGATCGTCCCGACGGAATTTCCGGCCATCGACCCGGTCGGCACGGAAATGTCATCGGTGGACGGGCCAATGGATCCGGCAGCGCAATATCCGATGGCGTACGGCGCGCGCCCCGCCGCGGCGGCGATTCCGATCTATTACTATCCGGCGAGCGCCCCCGGGGGAGCGCCCTTTGTACAGGCTTCGCTCCCCGCTCCCCGGCGCGGCCGGCTCACCGAAATCGCCCCCGAGCCGGCCGCGGTGTTCTATGCCCCGATCCCGCAGCTCGACGATTGGCCGTTGGCGAGGATCGCTTCGGCGGCGATGCCGTCGCGCCGATCGACGACCAACGCCGGCCAGCAGAGCCTGCCGCAGCCGATGACGCAGGCGCGGCTCGACCGGCTGCAGCTGTCGGCCTGGGCCCTGCTTCGCGGGCAGCCGGGCCCGGCCGGGCTCGCGGCCGGCGGGACTCTCGGCGGAAGCCAGGCCGGCGCTCGGCTGACCTACCATTTCTCACCGCTGCTGGCGGCGTCGCTGCGCAGCTCTTCGCCGGTCGGCGGAGCCCGCGGCGGCGAGGTCGCGGCGGGGATCAGGATGACCCCGTTCCGCTCGATCCCGCTGTCGCTGACGGCCGAGCGCCGGCAGGCGATTGGAAGCACCGGCGGCGGCCGGTCCGCTTTCGCGATGTTCGTCGAGGGCGGCGTGTACCAGCGCCCGATCGCCTGGGGCTTCGACCTTGACGCTTATGCGCAAGCGGGAGTGGTCGGGATCCGCAGCCGCGACCTGTTCGCTGATGGCGGTTTCACGCTGACTCGGCCGCTCTACCGGCGCTTCTCGGCGGGCTTCGGGATGTGGGGCGGGGTGCAGCCGGGCCTGTACCGCGTCGATGCCGGGCCGCGGCTGTCGATGAAGGTTCGCAACAACATGCGCGTCCATCTCGACTGGCGCCAGCGGCTGGCCGGCAACGCCGAGCCCGGATCGGGTCCCGCGGTCACGCTTGCCGCCGACTTTTAGATCGCTTTTCCCCTCCCCTTGATGGGGAGGGGTTGGGGGTGGGGTGGCCTCTCCAGAAAAGGTGCTGCAGCTCCACCCCACCCCCACCCAACCCTCCCCCATCAAGGGGGAGGGCGAATTTCCCCAACCTTGGCCTAGCGCGCGCTTTGCGGCTAGGGATTCGACGCTCGATGGACATCTACCTCCCGATCGCCGGCCAGTCGGTCAACGCGCTGTTCATCATCGCGCTCGGCTTCCTGGTCGGGGTGCTGTCGGGGATGTTCGGGGTCGGCGGGGGCTTCCTCACTACTCCGTTGCTGATGTTCTACGGAATCTCGCCGCCGATCGCGGTCGCTTCGGCCGCGAGCCAGATCAGCGGGGCCAGCGTGTCGGGGGTGATGGTCCACCTGCGGCGCGGCGGAGTCGACCTCAAGATGGGCGCGGTGTTGATCGCCGGCGGCCTGTTCGGATCGCTCGCCGGCGCCGGCCTGTTCCGGATGCTTCAGTCGAGCGGCCAAATCGACCTGGTGATCGGCTCGCTCTACGTCCTGGTGCTGGCCGGGATCGGCGGGCTGATGCTCAAGGACGCGCTGGTCGCGCTCGGCTACATCACCGAGGCGAGGTCGAACGATCGGCCGCGCCACAATCGCTGGGTCGCGTCGCTGCCGTTGCGCTGGCGATTCTATACGTCGGGGCTTTACGTGTCGCCGCTGGCGCCGTTCGCGCTCGGCTTCGTGGCGGGCATCCTGACCATGCTGCTCGGCATCGGCGGCGGCTTCATCATGGTCCCGGCGATGATCTACATCCTCGGGATGGCGGCGCGGGTGGTGATCGGGACCAGCCTGGTCGTCATCCTCGCGGTCAGCGCCGCGGCGACCTTCATCCACGCGATCACCACCCAGTCGGTCGACATCGTGCTCGCCGTGCTGCTGCTGCTCGGCGGAGTCATCGGCGCGCAATATGGAGCGATGCTGACGACGCGGTTGAAGCCGGACCTGCTGCGGCTGGCGCTGGCGGTGATCATCCTGCTGGTCGGGCTTCGGATGGCGCTCGGCCTCGCCTGGCGGCCCGACGAAATCTACTCGATCGAATATCTGTGAACCGCCGCGCCGCCTCGATCGCGCTCGCCGCATCTTCGCTGCTGCTGGTGGCGACGGCCAAGCCGGTGCTGGTCCCCGACATTTCGTCGCGAAGCGTCGAGATCCGCTACAGCTTCTCCGGCGCTCAGCTGCTGCTGTTCGGGGCGATCCTCTACCCGCGCGGGCGCGCGCCCGAGCGCCCGGCCGACATCGTCGTCGTCCTGCGCGGCCCGGTGCAGCCGATCGTGCTGCGCGAAAAGCAGAAGCTCGCCGGCATCTGGATGAACGCCGATTCCAACCGCTTCCGCTCGGCGCCGTCCTTTTACGCGGTCGCTTCGTCGCGGCCGATCAACCAGCTGGTCGATGAGCGAACCGCCGCGATCTACGAGCTCGGCCTGCAGAATCTGCAGCTGTCGCCGGGCGGCGGAGCGCTTCCGGAAAAGGAGCGGCGGTTCGAGGCGGGGCTGCTCGATCTCCGGCGCCGGCAGGGCCTCTACGCCGAATATCCCAATGGGGTCGAGATCAACGCCGGAGTGCTCTACCGGGCGACGATCTCGATCCCGAGCCAGGTGCCGGTCGGAAGCTACACCGCCGAGACGTTCCTGATCGACCGCGGCCGGGTGCTCGCCGCCGCCACCCGCGAGATCGAGATCGACAAGTCCGGCTTCGAGCGCTTCGTCGCCCTCGCCGCCCGCCGCCACGCGTTCCTCTATGGGCTGATTTCGGTCATCCTGTCGCTCGGCCTCGGCTATGCGGCCGGAATGCTATTCCGGCGGCGGTTCTAAGCCAAATTTTAACCGCTCGGCTTTACCACCCTCCCCGATGTTAAACCGCGTTGGGGCGTACGAATGACCGATCAGCCGAATCTCAAGCAATTCCTTGATGAAATGGGAAGTTTCAGCGACGAAGCGGGTGCCCCCGGTCAGGCCGCCGCACCGTCGGCGCTGCCGTCGATCGGCCATGTCGTCGAGATTGCCGGCTCGGGCTCGCAGGTCCGCCTCGATGCGGCCGCGCTCGCCGTTCTCGAGCCCCATCCCGACCCGTCGGTGTCGATGTCCGGCCAGGTCGGAAGCCAGGTCAAGATGATCGTCGGCTCGAGCTGGCTGATCGCCAACGTCCGCACGATGCGCGGCGGCGAGGGCGCGGAAATCGTCGCCAACGTCGACTTCCTGGGCGAGGGCAACCGCGATTCATCCGGCAAGCTCAGCCACTTCCGCCGCGGCGTCACCAAGTTCCCGATCCCGGGCTGCGAGGTCCATCCGGTCACGTCGGACGACCTTCGAGCGGTGTTCGCCGCCGATGACCGCGCCCATATCGAGATCGGCACCGTCTACCCGACCGACGACATCCGCGGCGCCTTGTACGTCGACGCGATGCTGTCGAAACACTTCGCTGTGCTGGGCAGCACCGGTACCGGCAAGTCGACCTCGGTCGCGCTCATCCTGCACCGGATTTCGGAGCTGTCGCCCGAGGGCCACATCGTCATGATCGACCCGCACGGCGAATATTCCGCCGCGTTCAAGGGCTGCGGCGAGCTGTTCAACGTCGACAATCTGCAGCTCCCCTATTGGCTGATGAACTTCGAAGAGCATTGCGAAGTCCTGATCACCAGCCAGGGCGCCGAGCGCGAGCGCGACACCGACATCCTCGCCAAATTGCTGCTCGCCGCCCGGACCAAGGGCAAGAACCTCGAGCAGCTCGGCAAGGTGACCGTCGATTCGCCGATCCCCTATCTGCTGACCGACCTCAACACGATCCTGGTCAACGAGATGGGCAAGCTCGACCGCGCCGGCGACGTGCTTCCGTTTCAGCGCCTCAAGAACAAGCTCGACGAGATCCGCGCCGACCCGCGCTATTCGTTCATGTTCTCGGGCATGCTGGTGTCGGACACGATGGGCGCTCTGCTCGCCAAGCTGTTCCGGCTGCCGAGCCACGGCCGTCCGATCTCGATCGTCGACGTCTCGGGCGTTCCGTCGGAAATCACCTCGGTGGTGGTTTCGGTGCTCGCCCGGATGGTGTTCGACTATGCGATCTGGTCGCGGACCGAGGCGCAGAAGCCGCTGCTGCTGGTCTGCGAAGAGGCCCACCGCTACGTGCCCAAGGACGAGCACAGCTCGGGACAGGCGGTGCGCCGGATCCTCGAGCGGATCGCCAAGGAAGGCCGTAAGTACGGCGTCAGCCTCGGCCTGATCACTCAGCGCCCGTCCGACCTCGCCGAAGGCGTGCTGTCGCAGTGCGGAACGATCATCGCCATGCGTTTGAACAACGACCGCGACCAGGCGTGCGTGCGCGCCGCGATGCCCGAAGGCGCGCGCGGCTTCCTCGACGCCATCCCGGCGCTTCGCAACCGCGAATGCATCGTCTGCGGCGAGGGTGTCGCCATTCCGCTGCGGGTCCGCTTCGACGATCTCGAGCCCGAGAAGCGCCCGGCCTCGTCCGACCCGAGCTTCGCATCCCTGTGGTGCCAGACCGGGGACGAGGAAGGCATCATCAACCGCACCATCAAGCGGTGGCGAGGCCACGGCAGATAAGCCGCGCAGTCGTCCGCTTGGTCCGACCGCTGGCGGTCAGGCCTGGCCCAGGTCGCGCAGCAATTCGGTGAACCACGGCAGCGACGTGTCGAACGGCTTGCCGCCCGCGATCCGCTCGAACTCGATCGCCCGCAGCGCGTCGCCTCGCTCCTCGTCGTGGCCGACGACTCCGGATTCACCGCGCAGCGCCGCGCTCACCGCGCAGGTCGTGCATTCGCGGATCAGCGCCAGGTCGGCCTCGTTGGCGGGGGCCGAGCGCGCGAAATAACCGCTCTTCTGGACCAGCACCTTTTCGGCGCCGAGCTCGGCCGCGAACTGCTTCGCGAACCAGTCGCCCGGGTTGATCTTGTCGAGCTGGATGTGGCCGAACGGATCGCGCGGCACCTCCTCGCCGGCGGCCTCCATCGCGGCGACGATCTCGGCGATTCCGGCACCTTCGGAAATGAACAGATTGACGCTGCTGTGCTGCTCCATGACCCCGCGCAGCCGCTTGGCTTCCTCGGCGATGTCGATCGGCCGCTCCGGGACATAGACTCCGTGGACGTCCCAGCGGGCCGCGGAATTCTCCAGCCACTCGGCGAATTGCGCGTCCTGGACCCATTTGTGGTGGGCGAGCGCGGTAGCCGCGGTGAGCCAGCCGCAATTGCGGCCCATGACCTCGTGGACGATCAGCATCCGCGGGTTCGACGAATGCTCGGCAATGATGTTGCGGGCGTAGAGCGCGCCCTGCTCCCCGGCGCTCCACGCGCCGAGCGTCTGGCGGATCGGCACGACGTCGTTGTCGATGGTCTTGGGCAGCCCGACCACGGTCAGCGGGTAGCCATGGCTGTGCAAATAGGCCGCGAGGTCGCGGGCGGTGGTGTTGGTGTCGTCCCCGCCGATCGTGTGCAGGACGTCGACCCCGTCGCTCCGCAATTGCTCGGCGGCGACGTGCAACGGGTCCTGCCCGGGCTGGACGAGGCCGCGCTTGACGCAATCCTCGACGTTGGTCAGCCGCACCCGGCTGTTGCCGATCGGGCTGCCGCCGAACGCGTGCAGCCGCCCGGCTGCCGCCCGCACCTCGCTGGTCACCTCGACCGACTTGCCGGTCAGCAGGCCCGCGTAGCCGTTGAGATAGGCGATGATCCGGATGTCCGGCGCGACCTTGGTATATTGCTCGATCAAGCCGCCGACGGCGGCGGACAGGCAGGGCGCGAGACCGCCCGCGGTGAGCATGGCAACGGTGGTGACCGACACTCGGCTACTGTGCCACCTCGCCAACCTCGCGGCCAGAGCGATCGTCGGGGAGCGTTAGCCCTTCACGCCGACGCCGAGCAGCGCCTTCAAGCGCGCCTTGAAGGCGGCGGCCTGCGCGACATCGACGGCGGGCGCGGCGGTGAAGCGGACGCTGAGCGGATTGACCGCCTGGCCGCCGCGATAGACTTCGTAGTGGAGGTGCGGGCCGGTCGACAGGCCCGACGAGCCGACATAGCCGATCAGCTCGCCGCGGCGGACGAAGCTGCCGGGATCGGCGACGATGCGGCTCATGTGCGAGTAGCTGGTGACGATCCCGCCGGCGTGCGCGATGCGGACCTGGCGTCCGTAGCCGCCGGCCCAGCCTGATGCGGCGACCTGGCCGTCGGCGGCGGCGACGATCGGGCTGCCCCACCCGGCGCCGAAATCCACTCCGCGGTGCATCCGGGCGAAGCGCAGGATCGGGTGGATGCGGTAGCCGAAGCCCGAGGTAATGCGGCCGGCCACCGGCCATTGCATTCCGGCTGCCGTCGGGCGGCCGATGCCGGCAGCGTCGACCCAGGACGCGCGGCCCGGCGAGCCCCATTTGACCAGTTGCAGGTCGGAAGCGGCGGTGCGGTCGATGCCGGCATAGAGCAGCGCGCCGGTCTGGCGCTCGCCGGTTGCCGCTCGGCGGCTGGCGATGACCAGGTCGAAGCGGTCGTCGGCCGCGATCTCGCTGCCGACGTCGATCTGCGTCGCCAGCGCCTGGAGATATTCGGCGGCGGATTGCGGCGACACGCCGGCGGCGCGAAGCGACCAGTAGAGGCCGTCGCCGGCCCGCCCGCGAACCCGCAGAGGCCGGTTGTCGACCGCGATCGGGTGGCGGATCAGCTGCAGCCCCCGATTCTCGTCGCGGGCGACTTCGAGCCGCATCGCGAGGCTGGAGCGAAGCATCACCCGCTCGATGGCTCGGCGGGCGCCGTTGCGGGCGCCGAGGACGACAGAAACCGCGGTCCCGGGTGCAATCGGCGGAGTCGCGGCGACGATCATCGCGGCGACCCGGGCGGCGTCGCTATCGGTGGCTCCGGCCCGAGCCAACAGCGCGCGGAGCGAATCGCCGGCGCCGTAGGTCATCGCCAGCTCGACCGTCGGCCGGTCAGGCGCGAACTCGATCGGCTCGACCGACTGGGTGGCGACCATCCGCAGGCCGGTGCGGGCGCCCGCCGACAAGGGCGCGATGGCGAGCGCCTGCCACTGCAGCTCCTCGGGAGCGGAAGCGGCGGACGCGGGCGCCAGCGCTGCAACCGCGGCTCCAGCGCACAGCAAAGCGAGCGCGCCGGCGGGCCGCAAAGCCCTCGCCGGCGCGGCCGCCAGACCCGCTCGAAACGGATGCTTAATCGCCAAATGCACCCCCAAAGAGCGCACCATCGGCATTCGAGGTTAAGACGGGCTTAAATTGCGCCCCTCCGAACTTGCGCTTTCACCGGACGCTGCCACATTCGAAGCATGGCGCGGCGTGACGAGGCACCGGTCCGGGCGATTTTGGGCCCGACGAACACCGGCAAGACCTATCTCGCCATCGAGCGGATGTGCGCCCATTCGTCGGGGGTCATCGGCTTCCCGCTGCGGCTCTTGGCGCGCGAGGTCTACGACCGGGTCGTCGCTCTGAAGGGCGCTAAGCAGGTCGCGCTGCTGACCGGCGAGGAGCGGATCGTCCCACCCCAGGCGCGCTACGTCTTGTGCACCGCCGAATCGATGCCGGTCCCCGACCCGAAGCACGAGCAGCGCGGCGACCTGCCCGCCGACTTCGCCTTTGCCGCCATCGACGAGGCGCAGCTCGGCATCGACCCCGAGCGCGGCCATGTGTTCACCGACCGGATGCTTCGAGCCCGTGGCCGCGAGGAAACTTTGATTCTCGGCTCCGACACGCTGAAGCCGATGATCCGCGAACTGCTGCCCGAGGCGGAAATCGTCAGCCGGCCGCGCTTCTCGACCCTGCGCTATGCCGGCGGCACCAAGCTGTCGCGCCTGCCGCCGCGCTCGGCGGTGGTCGCCTTCTCGGCCGAGCAGGTCTACGCTCTGGCCGAGATGCTTCGGCGCTTCCGAGGCGGGGCGGCGGTGGTGATGGGCGCGCTGTCGCCGGCGACGCGCAACGCCCAGGTGGCGATGTTCCAGCGCGGCGAGGTCGATTATCTCGTCGCCACCGACGCCATCGGCATGGGCCTCAACATGGACGTCACCCATGTCGCCTTCGCGGGCCTCGAGAAGTTCGACGGGCGCCGCGACCGCCGCCTGACCATCGCCGAGATGGCGCAGATCGCCGGCCGCGCCGGGCGCCACCAGCGCGACGGCAGCTTCGGCACGCTCGGGCTTGGCGGCGACGGCGGAGCGGCGTTCAGCGACGAGGAAATCAGCGCCATCGAGGATCACCGTTTCCGGCCGCTCGACCATTTGTACTGGCGCAGCTCGGACCTCGATTTCACCGACGTCACGGCGCTGATCGCCAGCCTCGAGGAGCCGAGCGACGATCCGGTGCTGCGGTCGGCGCCCCTCGCGGTCGACCTGGCGGTGCTCAAGCTGATCGCCGAGGACCCAGCGGTCGCGGCCAGGAAGGGAGCGATCGCGCGGCGGCTGTGGGCGGCGTGCGGCCTGCCTGATTTCCGCAAGGTCGGCCCGATGCACCACGCGCGCATGGTCCGGCGGATCTTCGGCTACATCGGCGAGGGCGGGCATATCCCGCACGAATGGTTCGCGGCCGAGGTCGCGCGGCTCGACAATGTCAGCGGTGACATCGAGGCGCTGGCCGACCGCCTCGCCGGGGTGCGCAGCTGGGCCTACATCGCCCACCGCCTCGACTGGC
Organism: uncultured Sphingomonas sp.; assembly: GCA_964430865.1. Lineage (GTDB taxonomy): Bacteria > Pseudomonadota > Alphaproteobacteria > Sphingomonadales > Sphingomonadaceae > Sphingomicrobium. The sequence continues at coordinate 175,413 of CAYSHL010000001.1, read as the reverse complement.
TTGCCGAACCCGCCAGATGGGCCGAGCGGACGATGGAGGTCGAGGCGCGGCTGAGCGACGCGCTTCACGAGCGGCTGACGCAGCGCTTCGTCGACCGCCGGACCGCGGTGCTGGTCCGCGACATCGGCGCCCGCGGCAGCGACGCCTTGCCGGTGACGGTCGCGGCCGACGGCGAGGTCAGCGTCGGCCCCGAGCCGATCGGCCATTTGAGCGGCTTCGATTTCCGGGTCGACCCGGCGGCGCGGCTGGCCGACAAGCGCCTGCTGCTCGCGGCCGCCGAGCGCCGCCTGGGCGACGAGCTCGACCGCCGCGCCAAGGCTTTGCTCGAGGCGCCCGATGAGGCGTTCGAGCTGATCGCCGGCGACGAGGGCCGGGTCGCGGTCGGCTGGCAGGGGCATGTGCTCGCGCGGCTGGCGCCCGGGCGCTCGCTGCTCGAGCCGGCGCTGCGCACCAGCCGGGCGCTCGACCGGCTGTCGGCGCAAAGCCGGGCGGCGCTGCGCGGTCGGTTGGAAGCTTGGCTGGAGACATCGATCGGCGAGCAGCTCGGATCGCTCAAGACGCTCGCCGCTGCAGCGACCGGCCCGGCCAGCTCGCCGGGCGTGCGGGCGCTGGCGGCGATGCTCGCCGATGCCGGCGGGGTTGCGCCGCGCCGGGCGATGCTGGCGCCGATCGCCGCGCTCGAGCCGGTTGACCGGCGGGCGCTGCACAATCTGCGCGTCCGCCTGGGAGCGCTCGATCTGTTCGTGCCCGCATTGCTCAAGCCCGCCGCGCAGCGCTGGCGGGCGGCGCTGGCAGCGGTCCGCTCGGGCCAGCCGATGCCGGCGCTGCCGACGGCCGGAGCGACGATGCTCGGCCCAGAGGCCGATCCGCGCGGCGCCGCGCAGGCCTACCGCCGCATCGGCCACCAATGGCTTCGCATCGATCTCGCCGACCGGCTGGCCAGCCACGCGCACAAGGTCAAGTCGGCGGGCGGCAAGGACCCGGTCGATGTCGAGCTGGCGCGGTCGGTCGGGCTCGACGAGGACGGCATCGCCCGGCTGATGAAGGAAATCGGCTTCGCCCGGGCCGGCGACGCGTGGCGGTGGCGCGGCCGCCGGGCGCGGCGGTCAGAAGCGGCGGACAAGCGCTCGCCCAACGCGTTCGCGGCGCTCGCCGACCTCAAGCGGTAGACCCTTGCGGATCGACCGCTACCTGCATTGCATCCGGCTGGTGAAGAGCCGCACCCTCGCCCAGCGGCTGATCGACAGCGGCCATCTGCGCATCGATGGCAAGCGGGTCGCCAAGGCGAGCGAGCCGGTGCGCGTCGGCAGCACCATCGCCTTTCCACTGCATGAGCGAGTCCGGGTCCTGCGCGTCGTCGATTTGCCCGTCCGCCGCGGCCCGCCCGCGCAAGCCCGCGCCTGTTACGAAGAGCTGGGCGTTGACGGGCAATCCACTCCGACCTAGCGAGCGGGGCAGGGAGCCGCATTTCATGACTTATGTCGTCACCGACGCCTGCATCCGCTGCAAATATATGGATTGCGTCGAGGTCTGCCCGGTCGACTGCTTCTACGAAGGCGAGAACATGCTCGTCATCAACCCCAACGAGTGCATCGATTGCGGGGTCTGCGAGCCCGAATGCCCGGCCGAGGCGATCCTTCCCGACACCGAAAGCGGGGTCGAGAAATGGGTCGAGCTCAACACGACTTTCTCCGCGCAATGGCCGAACATCACGCGCAAGAAGGACAGCCCCGCCGACGCCGACGAGCACAAGGGCGAAGAGGGCAAATACGACAAATATTTCACGCCCGAGCCCGGACAGGGCGACTGATCCGGCAACGCGCCTGGCCAGGGCGACTGATCCGGCAACGCGCCCGGCGAGGGCGACTGACGCGCTGCCTTAGCGAGCGACAGTGAAAGTGTAGCTCAGGCCTAGGCCGCCCGACAGCTGATTGCGCGAGCCGAACTCCTTGATGATCGGCGATTTGGCGGCGTCGCCGACCAGCCGCTCGTAGCGAGCGAAGCCGAAGGCGCCGAAGCGCGGACCGAACTGGTAGGATAGCCCGCTGGCCACCGCGACGGCGTGGAGGCCGCTGTCCGGCCGGTACACCGGCAGCCCGGTGGCAAGCGCAGCCTCCGAATCGACGCCAAAATATGCGCGCTGGTAACGGGCGTTGGAAAACAGCAGCCGCGGCCCGACCGAGAACACGTAGCGATCCCCGTCGCGGTTGATGTAATCGGCGCCGACCGAGCCTTCGAGACCCTTGTGGCCGCCGATGCCCTTGAGCACCTCACCCCGGAGGCGAAAGGAATCGCTCACCAGATACTCGGCGAACGCGCCCGCTTCGATCGTCGTTTTCACCTTGCCGACCGGAGCGCCGACGTCCTTATCCTTCCGGCTGCCCTCGATCTTCGCGGCTGGCCCGGCGGCGAAATTCTCGTTGGAGATGAGCCGAATTCCGAAGCTGTCGTCCGGCGCTTCGAAGCGGAACGGCTTGGACCCGTTGGCAATGTCGACGTCAAACAGCGGCCCAAGCTCGGTCTTGTCCGCTCCCTTGAACTCGGGTTTCAGCTGGGCGCCTAGCCCGACGCGTACTCGAAGGTCCTCTTTGTCCTGCGCCAGGGCAGGGGTCGAAGCGAGCAGCATGGCCGTGCATGGCAGGAGGAGGAGTTTCATGACAGCCGTAACCTCCTTGGCAGGACGTTGGTTGCAGGTGCGCTCATCCTACACTCACCCCGAGCGGCGCAGCAATGTCTCCATCACCGCGTCCGCCGCCTGCTCCGCGGTCAGCTTCAAAGTGTCGACGTGGACCTCCGGCTTCTCGGGCGGCTCGTAGGGACTATCGATGCCGGTGAAATTGGCGATCTCACCGGCGCGCGCCTTGGCGTAGAGGCCCTTGGCATCGCGGCGCTCGGCCTCGGCCAGCGGGGTGTCGACGAAAATCTCGATGAACTCGCCCTCGGGGACCATCTTGCGGACCATCTCGCGCTCGGCCCGGAACGGCGAGATGAACGCGGTCAACACGATCAGCCCGGCGTCGGCCATCAGCCGGGCGACCTCGCCGACGCGGCGGATGTTCTCGATGCGGTCGGCGTCGGTGAAGCCGAGGTCGCGGTTGAGGCCGTGGCGGAGGTTGTCGCCGTCGAGCAGGAAGGTGTGCTTGCCGAGCGCCACCAATTTCTTCTCGACGAGGTTGGCGATGGTCGACTTGCCGGCGCCCGACAGGCCGGTGAACCACAGCACCGCCGGCTTCTGGCCCTTGATGCTGGCGTGGGTTTCGCGGCTGACGTCGAGATGTTGCCAGTGGACGTTGAGCGACCGCCGGAGCGCGAAATGGATCATTCCCGCGGCGACCGTCGCGTTGGTCAATTTGTCGATCAGGATGAAGCCGCCGAGAGCGCGGTTGGGGCTCGATCGGTCGACCGAATAAGGCTCGAAGACGATGTCGCGGTCGGTGGCGATGGCGGCGACGCCGATCGAGTTCAGGGCCAAAGTCGGCGCGGCGAGATGCTCGAGGCTGTTGACGTTGATCTCATATTTCGGGTGCTGGACGGTGGCGGTGACGGTCTGCGTTCCGAGCTTCAGCCAATAGCCGCGGCCGGGCAGCAATTCGTCCTCGCCCATCCAGACGATCGTCGCTTCGAACTGGTCGGCGGATTCCGGTGGATCACCCGCGGCCGCGATCACGTCGCCGCGCGAGCAGTCCACCTCGTCGGCCAGGGTCACCGTCACCGACTGGCCGGCCACCGCGTCGTCGAGGTCGCCGTCCATGGTGACGATGCGGTCGATCCGGGTGCGGCGGCCGGACGGCAGGATTCGGACCTCGGTTTCCGGGGTCATGGATCCCGACGCGATCTGCCCGGCAAATCCCCGGAAGTTCTGGTCCGGCCGGTTGACCCACTGCACCGGCATCCGCAGCGGCTTGGCCGAATCCTCGGCGGCGTCGATGGGGACCGTGTCGAGATGGTCAAGCAGGCTGGGTCCGCCGTACCAGGGCGTGGAGTCGCTGGGCGCCATGATGTTGTCGCCCTGGAGGCCCGAGACCGGAATTGCGACCCACTCGGCGATGCCGATGCTGTCGGCGAACAAGCGATAGTCGGCGCAGATCGCGTCGAACGCACCCTGGTCGTAATCGACGAGGTCCATCTTGGTGATCGCGAGCACCAGCCGGCGGATGCCGAGCAGATGGGCGAGGTAGCTGTGCCGCCGGGTCTGGGTGAGCACGCCCTTGCGCGCGTCGACGACCAGCACCGCCAATTCGGCAGTCGAGGCGCCGGTGACCATGTTGCGGGTGTATTGCTCGTGGCCCGGAGTGTCGGCGACGATGAACCGGCGCCGGGCGCTCGAGAAATAGCGATAGGCGACGTCGATGGTGATGCCCTGCTCGCGCTCGGCCGACAGGCCGTCGACGAGCAAGGCGAAGTCGATGTCCTGCCCTTGCGTGCCCGCCGTCTTGCTGTCCGCCTCCAGGCTCGCGAGCTGGTCGTCGAAAATCTGCCGGCTGTCGTAGAGCAGCCGGCCGATCAGGGTCGACTTGCCGTCGTCGACGCTGCCGCAGGTGATGAAGCGCAGCAGCTCCATCAAAAATAACCGTCCTGCTTCTTGGTCTCCATGCTCGCCGCGCCGGCGTCGCGGTCGATCGCCCGGCCCTGGCGCTCGGAGACTTTCGCGGCCTGCAGCTCGGCGACGATGTCTTCGAGGCTCGCCGCCTCGCTTTCGATCGCGCCGGTCAGCGGATAGCAGCCGAGCGTCCGGAAACGGACCTTGCGCAGCTTCGGCTGCTCATCGTTCAGCGGCAGGCGCTCGTCGTCGACCAGCAGGATCAGCCCGTCGCGCTCGACCGTCGGCCGCACCGCGGCGAAGTAGAGCGGGACCACGTCGATCCCTTCGCGCAGGATATATTGCCAGACGTCGAGCTCGGTCCAGTTCGACAGCGGGAAGACACGGATGCTTTCGCCCTTGTTCTTGCGGACATTGTAGAGCGACCACAGCTCGGGCCGCTGGCGCTTCGGGTCCCAGCGGTGATTGGCGGTGCGGAAGCTGAAGATGCGCTCCTTGGCGCGGCTTTTCTCCTCGTCGCGCCGGGCGCCGCCGAACGCCGCGTCGAAGCCATGCTTATCGAGCGCCTGCTTCAACCCTTCGGTCTTCCACAGGTCGGTGTGCAGCGGGCCGTGGTCGAACGGATTGATGCCCTGCCGCTCGGCTTCCGGGTTCTTGTGGACGAGCAGCTGGATTCCGGGCTGGGCCGCGACCGTGTCGCGCAACGCGTACATGTCGCGGAACTTCCAGCAGGTGTCGACGTGGAGCAGCGGGAACGGCAGCGGGCCGGGGAAGAATGCCTTCTTCGCCAGGTGCAGCATGACCGCCGAATCCTTGCCGATCGAATAGAGCATCACCGGCCGCTGCGCCTCGGCGACGGTTTCGCGCAGGATGTGGATGCTCTCGGCTTCGAGGCGGTCGAGATGGGTGAGCGCGCGCATTTGCGGCCCTGATGCCGTTCATTGGCCTGCGAGGAAAGGGGCGGACACTCGCTCAAAAAGAAAACGGGCGGCTCTCGCCGCCCGTTTCCATTGACCAAGGCCATTCGGCCGCGCGGGCGCTACCAGCCGATCGTAAAGCCGGCGCGGACGCCGGTCTTGCCGCCCTTGTTGAAGCCGTGGGCGACGCCGGCGTTGACGGCCGCATTCTCGCCCACCATCGCGCCGACTTGCAGCGCAGCGGCGACCGCGCCCCGATAAGCGCCGACATTGCCGGTCAGGTTGAACTTCTTGTCGGGGAGGAACGCGGCGCCGCCCATAGCGATCGCGGCCGCGGTGCCCGCCGAAGCCCGGTCGTCGATTTTGTCGAGGCTCCCGTCGAAGTCGAACGCCAGGGCCTCGAGGGCATCGATCCGCGAATCGAATGCCGTGTCGGCAGCGATCAGATTGTTGATTTGAGTCTGCTGGGCGGTGTTCGCGGCCTGGATGGCGGTGACGTTGGTGGTCAGCGTGGTGATCTGGGTCGTCTGAGTCGTGTTGACGGCCTGAATCGCGGTGATCGCCGTCCCCTGGGTCGCGACCGTCTGGTTGGTCGCGAACAACTGCGATCCGTTGACCGCGTCGGTCGACGTCGCGGTCAGGTCCCCGGCCGCGACATTGACGATCTGACGCTCGGCGCCGGCAGCGCCGACCGAAACCGTATTGGTCTCGCTCGCGACGGAGCCGAAGCCGATGGCGACGCTATTGGCCGCGGTCACCAATGCAGTCGCGCCGATCGCAGTCGAATGCTCCTGCGTGACCATGGCATCCTGACCGATCGCCGTGGAATTCAACGCCGTAGCGGCCGCGCTTTGCCCGACGGCGGTGCTGTTGGTGCCCCAGGCAAAGGCGCCCTGGCCGATCGCGGTTGCCTGCTCCTGCACCGCGCGGGAGTTTTCACCAAGCGCGGTGGCATTGTTCGACAGCGCGGTCGCGTTCTGTCCGACGACGGTGGCGTTTTCTCCGAAGGCAAACGCGCCCTGGCCGAGGGCGGTCGATTCGATGCCCGCGGCGCGAGCGTTCTCGCCCAGCGCGGTGGTGTTCAACGCAAGCGCGCTGGCGTCCTCGCCAACCGCGGTCGTATTGTCGGCGACCGCCTGTGCCCCATTGCCGAGGGCTGTCGATTCAGTTCCCAGCGCGTTAGTGCCAAGGCCGATCGCGGTCGAAGAAGCGCCCGTTGCGGTCGCCGTCGTGCCGCATTCGAGCGAGCCGACGGCCGCCGACGGGATCCCGGGGACCCCATTGATATCGCAGGCCTCCTGAGCCTGTGCCGGAGTGGAAGCGATGAATGCTGTCCCGAGCGCGATCGCACTGGCCGCGAGAAGCATGGAAATCTTGGACATGATAATCCCCTTGAGTTTGAACGACTCGTCCCGCAATTACACCGCGAGGACCAGTCCCAGCCGCGGCTTTCCAAACATTGGCTGGTATAGCAAGTTGGATTATTCCCGGCTTCACCGTTTTGGATTAAACGGTACCGTAACAAACGTTGGAAAATCAGTATTTTCGGACAATCCGGGAGATTCAGGCGGGACTCCAGGGACGCGCATTACGCTCGCGGCGTTGCGGGCCGGCCACAGGTTCGCTAGCTTCCCGGCAACTTCTTGTTTTGAGTGGGAATTGCCCGTGATCCGCTACCTGATGCTCGCCGCAGCGAGCCTGTCCTCCGCGTCGCCGGCCTCGGCCCAGCCGGCGGCTGGCTCGGCCGCACGGCCCGTCCCGCGTGCCCAGTTCATCGCCGACATGGACGCCCAGTTCAAAAAGCTTGACGTCAACGGTGACGGAACCGCGACCAGGCTGGAGATCGAAGCGAGCCAGCGGCAGACGCTCGCGGCGCTGGCCGGGCAGCGCAACCGGACCTTGTTCGCCCAGCTCGACAAGGACCGCAATGGCCAGCTCAGCGCCGCCGAGTTCGCCGCGCTCGCGGCCACACCGCCGGCCGCGAATGCCGGGCCGCTTCTCACCCAGTGGGATTCGAACAAGGACGGCAAGGTCGTGCTGGTCGAATTCCGAACGGCGACCCAGGCCAATTTCGATCGCATGGACCGCGACAAGGACGGCATCGTCAGCGTCGCCGAGATGCGCGCGGGCGGGATCATCAAATAGCCGCCGATCCGCGCCTGAAAGCGGCAATTCATGATGCAGCAAGGGCGGATGCGCGACAGCGTCCGCTTGCCCGCCGCACAGGAGAATGTTCGTGCTCAAGCGCTTGTTGATTGCATCGTCCCTCGCCGCTTTGGCCACGGGAGCGCCCGCCCAGACTGCCCAAGCCGCGAAGGAGCCGCAGTCGATCACCAGGGCGGACCTGCAAAAGCGGCTCGCCGCGCGCTTCGCTCAGATGGATTCGAACCGGGACGGCTCGCTGACTCGCGCCGAAGTGGAGGCCAACCGCGCCAGCTTCATGAAGCTGACCAAGGCGGTCGTCGCCAGGGAATTGCAGAAGGACTTCACCGCCTCCGACACCGACAAGAACGGCAAGGTCACGCTGGCCGAGCTGACGGCGGCGGCTCCGGCGGCGCGCAAGGCAAGTGCCGGCAAGGCGTTCGAGCGGCTCGACTCCAACAAGGACGGCGGCGTCAGCCTCGCCGAGCTCACCGCCGCGGCGCCCAACCTCAAGATCGCCGGTGCGGACGAGTTCATGCAGCGCTTCGATGCTGACAAGAACGGCAAGGTGACGGCCGCCGAATATCCGAGGGCGGCGCTGGCGGCGTTCGACCGTGCGGACAGCAACAAGGACGGCAAGATCAGCGACCAGGAGCGCAAGGCCGGGCAAAGCAAGGCGCCCAGCGGCCGATAAAGCGCGGCTGGCGCGCGGCAAAGCAAGCGCCTATTGGCCACTCATTCCCGGGGAACCGCGCGAGCGGTTGAGAGGCGGCATTCGGCCGCGACCCGTCGAACCTGATCCGGCTCAAACCGGCGTAGGGAGGAGAGGGCAAAATGGCCGACGCGCCTGCACGCACTGAACTCAAAGTCACGACGGGGCCGATCCGCGGCAGCCGCAAAATCTTCGTCGGCGAACGCCGCGTCGCAATGCGCGCGGTCGACCTCGAGCCGTCGTCGGGCGAGCCGCCGGTGACGTTCTACGACACTAGCGGGCCCTACACCGACCCGCAAGCGCGGATCGACATCATGGCCGGCCTGCCCGAGCTTCGAGCGGAGTGGATCCGTGGCCGCGGCGACGTCGCGGAGGTCGACCAGCGCGAGGTGAAGCCCGAAGACAACGGCCAACTCGGCCCCGACCGAAGCGGCGGAGTTGCGCCCTTCCCCAAGGTCCGCAAGCGCGTCCTTCGAGCGAAGCCGGGCTCGAACGTCACCCAAATGCACTACGCCAGGCGCGGCATCATTACTCCCGAGATGGAGTATGTCGCCGAGCGAGAAAATTTGGGTCGAAGTACCACTTCGACCCAGACACGTGACGGCGAAAGCTTCGGCGCTTCCATTCCCGATTTCGTCACCTCCGAATTCGTCCGGGATGAAGTCGCCAGGGGCCGCGCGATCATCCCCGCCAACATCAACCACCCCGAGACCGAGCCGATGGCGATCGGCCGCAATTTCCTGGTCAAGATCAACGCCAATATCGGCAACTGCGCCGTCGCGTCCGACGTCGCGGCCGAGGTCGACAAGATGGTCTGGTCGATCCGCTGGGGCGCCGACACGGTGATGGACCTCAGCACCGGCCGCAACATCCACGACACCCGCGAATGGATCATCCGCAACTCGCCGGTGCCGATCGGCACGGTGCCGATCTACCAGGCGCTGGAAAAGGTCGGCGGCGTCGCCGAGGAGCTGACCTGGGAGGTCTACCGCGACACGCTGATCGAGCAGGCCGAGCAGGGCGTCGACTATTTCACCATCCACGCCGGGGTGCGCCTGCCCTACGTGCCGCTGACCGCCAACCGGGTCACCGGAATCGTCAGCCGCGGCGGCTCGATCATGGCGAAGTGGTGCCTGGCGCACCACCGCGAAAGCTTCCTCTACGAGCGCTTCGACGAGATTTGTGAGATCATGAAGGCGTACGATATCGCCTTTTCGCTGGGCGACGGCCTGCGCCCCGGCAGCATCGCCGACGCCAACGACGAAGCCCAGTTCGCCGAGCTCTACACGCTGGGCGAGCTGACCCGGGTCGCCTGGAAGCACGATGTCCAGGTGATGATCGAGGGCCCCGGCCACGTGCCGATGCACAAGATCAAGGAGAATATGGACAAGCAGCTCGCCGTGTGCGGCGAGGCGCCGTTTTACACGCTCGGGCCGCTGACCACCGACATCGCGCCCGGCTACGACCATATCACCAGCGGCATCGGCGCCGCGATGATCGGCTGGTTCGGGACCGCGATGCTTTGCTACGTGACGCCCAAGGAGCACCTCGGGCTGCCGGATCGCGACGACGTGAAAGTGGGCGTCGTCACGTACAAATTGGCGGCGCACGCCGCGGACCTGGCGAAAGGCCACCCGGCGGCGAAAGTCCGCGACGACGCGCTGTCCCGGGCGCGCTTCGACTTTCGCTGGCGCGACCAGTTCAACCTGTCGCTGGACCCCGAGACGGCGGAGCAATTCCACGACCAGACCCTGCCGGCCGAGGGAGCCAAGACCGCCCACTTCTGCTCCATGTGCGGCCCCAAATTCTGCTCGATGAAGATCAGCGCCGAGGTGCGGGAGTTCGCCAAGGCCAACCCAGCGCCGATCGAGACGGTGATCGCCTTTGAAGAGGCCGAGGCGGGAATGGCAGAAATGAGCGAGCGCTACCGCGAGGGCGGCGATTTGTACGTGCCGGCTGCGGAGTGACCCGAGGCTAAGGTCGAACGTCTGATCCAACGCCTGCCGAAACCTTGACCGGTCCGCCTTCGCAAACGGCGCCCGCCCGCAGACGACATCGCCGCCCGCTCCGCAAATCGGCCATGATTGCCCGCGTCGCGATGGCGGGGCCGATGCTCGCCGAAGTGAACGGCTTGCCGGTGGGGCCGATGACCGTCGCCCCTTTCTTGAGGCAGCGGTGCCTGCCGGGGCGCCTTGTCCGTTATGGGTTCGCGTAGGGCATGCCGGCCCGGACGTACGCGGTCACGGACCAGATATCCTCTTGGGTGAGGCTGTATTTGAACGCCGGCATTTCAGATTCGAAGGCGGCGCCGCCCTCGGCGATGCTCCAGTAGATATAGGGATCGGCCTTGGCCTTCGGCTTTTGGGCGAGCCAGGCGAGGTCGGCCGGCGCGGGGACGAGGAAAAAGCCTTCCGGCCCCGTCCCGCGTCCGCTCCAGCCGTGGCACGAGGAGCATTGCCGGTCGAAAATGGCGGCGCCGCGCCGCAGCTTCGCCGGCGAATCCGGTGTCGGGTCGCGGACCGCGTCGTAGGGCTTGGGCACGCCGTGCATCACCACCAGCTGGTGCCGGGCTAAATTGGCTTTCCAGCGCGACAGGCTCTCCTCCGGCGGCTCTTCCGACGGGATGGCGATCAGCATTGCGGCGAGGGTCAGGGTACGGATCATGGCATGTGCCTCCGCTTCGACTTATCGGCGGACAGCGTAACCGGCCCGATGCTCGCCGTTATGCGCAATAGTACGTAATCGGCCGGGCGGAGGAGCGGCGGTCACCCTGCCCCTCGAAGCCGCCCCAGCGCCTCATCCAGAGCCTGCAGGAAACGCGAGCGGTCCGCCTTGGCGAAGGGCGGCGGGCCGCCGGTGATGCCGGCGCCGCTGCGCAAGTCCGCCAGGATGGCTCGCGTCGCGATCGCGCCGCCGATGCTTGCGGTGGTGAACGGCTTGCCGGAGGGGCCGAGCACCGTCGCGCCAACCTTCAGGCAGCGGTCGGCGAGGAGGATGTCGCCCGTTATCACCACCGTCCGCGCATCCGCCTCCCCCGCGATCCAGTCGTCGGCGGCGTCGAAGGCGTCGCTGACCAGCACCCGCTCGATCAGCGGATGGTCGGGCACCCGGATCCGGCTGTTGCTGACCACCTTCACCGGCACGCCGCGGCGGAAGGCGGCCTTGTAGATCTCCTCCTTGACCGGGCAGGCGTCGGCGTCGACCAGGATGCGGACGGTCATGAGCGGCTCCGACGATCTGCTGCGTCTCTTCTGCGCGCTTCCGGGCCTGTGATACAAGCGCTCGAGGGGGCCGCGCATGACCGCGTTCGAATTCGTCTTTCCGCTGTTCGGGCTGCTCGTCGGGCTGTCGTTCGCCGAGATGCTTTCGGGGCTGGCCCGGGCGCTTAAGAGCAAGCGCGACGTCCATGTCGGCTGGCTGACGCCGCTGCTCGGAACGCTGATCCTGATCAATTTGACCATGTTCTGGCAGGGCGCCTGGGAGGTGCGCGACGTCGGCGCCCCGACCAGCGTCTCGCTGCTGCTGATCCTCGCCGTCGGCGGCGGCTATTTCCTCGCCGCGTCGATGGTCTTTCCCTCGCCGGGCGACGAGGTGCGCGACCTCGACACGCACTTCATGGACAATCGCGGGGTCGCCTTGCTGGCCATCGCGGGCTGCAATCTGCTCTACCTGGTGCTGATCGCGGCGGTGGCGGCGACAAGGCTGCCGGCGTCGTGGTGGATCGGCAATGCGGTGTTCCTGGCGCTGCTGCTGATCGCCGCTCTGGCCCGCAACCCGCGCCTGATCCTGGCGATCCTGGGGGCGCTGGTCGCGGCGCACGGGCTGCTGATGGTGCTCGGCCAGGGCGGATGAGCGAGCCCCGCCGAACCGTCCGCCTGTTCGCCTACGGCACGCTCCAGCAGCGCGAGGTGCAGCTGGCGAACTACGGCCGGGAACTCGACGGGACGGCCGACGCGCTCGCCGGCTACCGGCTCGAGCCGCTGCACATCACCGACCCGGAAGTGGTACGGCTGTCGGGCAAGGCGGTGCACAGGATCGCGCGGGCAACCGGCGACCCGGCCGATCGCATCGCGGGCATGCTGTTCGAGCTCAGTGAAGCCGAGCTCGCCGCGACCGACGCCTACGAGGTCGACGGTTATCAACGCGTCAAGGTGACTCTGGAGTCGGGCGCCCGAGCGTTCGTCTACGCCGGATCGCCCGTCAGCTCTTGAAGTTGTCTAGGCCGCGGACGACGCCCGCCTTGGTCGACGGGTTGGACGCGTTCTGCTTCTTGCCCTTGTCGGCCTTGGGCTTGCGGATTTCCTTGTTCGATTTCTTCTGGCCCTTGGCCATCGTCACTCTCCCGGCTTGACGGCGCTCGGCGCCCGGCCGCCGCAGCATAGCGCGGAGCGCGGCGCTTCCCAACCGGCAGATTCACGAAAACGGGCGCCTGCCTTTCGGCAGACGCCCATCTTCAACGCGTGCTCTCGTTGACTAGTTGGCGCTGTTGCCGTCGGCGTCCGCGCCATCGCGAACTGCGTCGGCATTCTCTTCGCCGGCTTCGCGGGTGGCGTCGGCCTTGTTCTCGAGCGCGTCCTCGGTCGCCTCGTTGCCGGTCTCGTCGGCGACTTCCTCGAGGTTGTCGGCGGTCATCTCGGCATTGGCTTCGATATTGTCGGCAGCCTGCTCCTGAGCGCTTTGGTTGCAGGCGGCGAGGCTCGCGAGGCCAACGGCAACGGCGAGCGTGGTGGTGATCTTCATGGATATTCCCCTGGTTGTGAAAACAGCCGTAACAAAGCGCACCAGCGGAGCGATTGGTTCCGGAGGCGGGACAAACGGAAGCAGTTAATCACCTTTTGTTCAAGGCCGTCACCGCCGCCAACGTCTTCTCGACATGCTCGCTCCAGTCCAGCTTCGAATGGACGAAAACGATCCGCCCGTTGCGGTCGATCACATAGCTGGTCCGGTTGGACATGCTGGTGAGCTTGCCGACGACGGGCATAGCGACGTCATAAGCCTTGATCGTCGCCGCGGTCGCGGTCGCCACCGGGAAGGCGTTGCGGCACCCCTCGACTGAAAACCGCTTCAGGGTCGGCAAATCGTCGGCCGACATGCCGATCACCCGGGCGCCGGCCTTGCGGAACTCGGCGCTGGCCTCGCTGAACGCGCGCGCCTCGAGCGTGCAGCCCTTGGTGAACGCCTTGGGGAAGAAATAGAGCACCACCGGCCCCTTGCGCAGCTCGCGCTTCAGGTTGAGCTGGAACGGCTTGCCGGCCAGCGCCCCCGTGGTGACGAAATTGGGCGCTTTGGCTCCGACCGGCAGGGCGGCCGCCGCCGGAGTCGCCGCGCTCGCCGCCACGAGTGCGACAATTGGTCCCAACAGCTTGCGCATCGCCTGACTCCTTCGTGCTCAGGATAGCGGTACAAGGGACAAGGCCGCAACCGCCGCCTCCAACGGTTGTTTCAGCATTGGCTCGGCGAGAGAGGATTCCATGCGCATCACTGGCTTGATCATTTCGGCGCTGGTCATCACCGCATGTACCCCTCAACAGGCCTCGCAATCGAATAGCGGGGCCGCCGACCCGTCGCCGCCTGCGCAAGGCGGCACGCCGAGCTGGGACCTGCAGTCGAGCGGCGAAGGAGTCGCCCTGGCGCTGGTATCCGGACCGGGAAACACCGCCATTCGTCTGTTCTGCCCGGCGGGCAAGAACGAGCTGCTGGTCAACGTCCCCGCCTTCAAGCCGATCGGCAGCGAGGAGCGGCTGTCGGTCGGCAGCGGCGGCACCGCGGTGGCGTTGGTCGCCGACCCGCGCGGCGACTCCCAGCGCGGCGGCGTCAGCGGATCCGGCCCGGTGCCGGACGATCTGAAGGGACTGGTCGGCGGACCGATCTCGGCAAGCTATGGGGCGCAGCGGAGTGGCCCCCACGCCGCGCCGCCGGCCGATTCCTCGCGCGCCTTCGTCACGGCTTGCTTCGAGAATGCCAGCGCCGCTCTGCAGGCCGCGTCGAAGCCGAATGCGAAGACCAGCCCGTGCCTCGTCCAGGACGGCCAGTTGCTTCGGATATCGCCGTTGAGGGCAATCGGCACCGAGCCGTTCTGGGGCGCTCGGATCGAGGGGCGCTGCGTGACCTATTCGCACCCCGAGGACCAGCAGGGCACTCGGGTGTGGACCCGGCTCACTCCGGGGCCGGAAGGCGGAATCTGGGTCGGCTCGCTCGGCGGCAAGCCGTTCGTGCTGCGTACCCGGCCGCAGCCGGATTGCTCGGATGGGATGTCGGACAAGCGCTACCCGATCGCGGTCACCCTGACCGTCGGCGGCGAAGAGCGGACCGGTTGCGCCGAGCCGCGCTGAAAATCGGTGGGATCGTAAGGTGGGGAAAAAGGGGCCGGCCCGTCCGATCGCCTAGCGGTCGGAAGCGAGCCAGCCGGTCAGGATGTAGAGAAGGATCATCACCGGCCCGGTGATCAGGGTCGCGACGACCATCGCCAGGCGGATGACGAGGGCGTCGACCCCGGTCCAGTCGGCGAGGCCGGCGGCGACTCCCATCACCTTGCCCTGCTCGCGGTTGAGAAGAAAACGCTGGTTCATTTTACCTTCGTCCTTTGAAAGACGGGTTAGGCGATCGCCCGATTAGGCAATCGGAAGCGCGCTGGTCGCCGAGCTGACGAACAGAAGCGAGGTGATCATGGCGGCCGCGAAAGCGGTGGCGGTCTGGCGGATCGAAATGGTCATTTGAAAAACTCCCTTTTTTGTCGCGCGGGCCCGGGATTGGGTCCACGCAACCAACAGTGCAGGAAGCGTGCCAAATGAAAAAAGCGCAATGATTTCAGTAGACGCAGCTGTCGGCTGGCGGAATTTGCTAGGCTAATCCGCCACGGCTTGGTGAAATTTCCTACCCGTTGACGACGGTGCCGCCGTTCGGGTGCAGCGTCTGGCCGGTCATGTAGCTGGCATCGTCGCAGGCCAGGAACAGGAATGAGGGCGCGACCTCGTTGGGCTGTCCGGCACGCCCCATCGGCGTGTCCTTGCCGAATTCGGGGATTTTTTCCTTCGGCTGGCCGCCGAACGGATTGAGCGGCGTCCAGATCGGCCCCGGAGCGACGGCGTTGACGCGGATCCCGTCCCCGACCAGCGCCTGGCTCAGCGAGCGGGTGAAAGCGGTGATCGCGCCCTTGGTCGCCGAATAGTCGAGCAGCAGTTCGGAACCCTTGTACATCGTCACCGAGGTGCAATTGACGATCGCCGCGCCCCTCTTGAAGTGCGGGCGCGCCGCCTGCGTCAGATAGAACATCGAAAAGATGTTGGTCTGGAAAGTCCGCTTCAGCTGCTCCTCGCTGATGTCGCGGATGTCCTTTTCCCAATGCTGCTCGCCGGCATTATTGACCAGGATGTCGAGGCGGCCGAGCTGCTGGACGGTCTGGGCCACCGCGCGCTCGCAGAAGCACTTGTCGCCGAGGTCCCCGGCAATAGTGATCGCCTTGCGGCCTTCCTTCTCGACGATTTCCTGAGTCTTTTTCGCGTCGTCGTGCTCGCACAGATAAAGGATGGCGATGTCGGCGCCCTCGCGCGCGTAGAGCGCGGCGACCGCCCGGCCGATGCCGCTGTCGGCGCCGGTGATCAGCGCGACCTTGCCCTTCAATCGATCCGATCCCGGGTAGCGCGGTTCCCAGTCGGGCTTGGGCTTCAGTTCGCTTTCATGCCCCGGGAGCGCGTCCTCATGGATCATCGGCTCGATGAGGTCGGACATGGGCTAGCTCCGAAGCACGCCCGCCGGGATGATGCGGGGCTCGTCCGTCGCTGCCGAGCGGGGAGCAACCCGCCGGCATTGCGCGGACAGGGTCGGGAAATCGAGGTCGCTGTTGGCGAGCAGCGCGTCGGGGGTGGCGGCGCTGCACGCGGCCTCGCTGGCATAATGGGTCGGGACGGTCGCCACCGGGGTGCAGGCGGCCGAACCGTCCGCGCAGCCAAAGATCGCGATGATGAAATAGCTCGCCATGAGCCCCGCCCTTAAATTAGACCAACTGTCTGGCGTAACAGCCGAAAATCCCCCCGGTTCCACTCGTTACGGGGATTAAGGTTTGCCCGCCGGGCCGCCGCTTCCTACTTGGGCGTGATGCGGGACAATATGGCAGACCTGGGAGAGGCGCGCGGCGGCGTCCACACGCTGCTGCGCTTCCTGCCGATGCTGTGGCCGAAGGGCGAGACCGAGCTCAAGGCACGGGTGATCGCCGCGGTCGCGCTGGTGCTCGCCGGCAAGGGCGCGGTGCTGCTGATGCCGTTCGCCTACAAGGCGATCATCGACCGGATGTCCGAAGGCGCGGTCGCGTTCGCGGTCGTCGCCGGGCTGGTCGTCGCCTACAGCGTCGCGCGCTTCGCCGGAGTGCTCGCCGACAATCTGCGCAACGCCTTGTTCGAGAAAGTCGGGCAGCGCGCCGCGCGCAAGCTCGCCGGCCGCGTGTTCCGCCACGTCCACGATCTGTCGCTGCGCTTCCACCTCGAGCGGCGCACCGGAAGCCTGACCAAGATCGTCGAGCGCGGGACCAAGAGCATCGACATGATGCTCTATTTCCTGCTGTTCAACATCGCCCCGACGGTCATCGAGCTGGCCGCCATCTGCGTCATCTTCTTCGTCAAGTTCGGCCCCGGTCTGGTCGCCGCGACGCTGGCCATGGTCGCGGTCTACATCGTCTTCACCAGGCTGGTGACCGACTGGCGGGCGCGGGTCCAGCGCGAGATGAACGAGGTCGACAACCGGGCGATCGGGCGGGCGGTTGATTCCCTGCTGAACTATGAGACGGTCAAATATTTCGGCGCCGAGGAGCGCGAGGCGAAGCGCTACGACGAGGCGATCGGCGCTTATGCGAAGGCCGCGGTCAAGAACGAGACGTCGCTCGCCTGGCTCAACATCGGCCAGTCGCTGATAACCAATCTGATGATGGCCGGGGCGATGATCTTCACCGTCTGGGGCTGGAGCCAGGGCCGCTTCACGCCCGGCGACGTGGTGCTGGTCAATGCGCTGCTGATGCAGCTGTTTCGCCCGCTCGACATGCTCGGCTGGGTCTACCGGTCGATCCGCCAGGGGCTGATCGACATGGAGGCGATGTTCGAGCTGATGGACACTCCGGCCGAGGTCGTCGACCGGCCGGGAGCGCCGCCGCTCGCCGTCGCCCGCGGCCATGTCCGGTTCGAGAACGTGCGCTTCGGCTACGAACCAGGCCGCGAGATTCTGAAGGGCCTCGACCTCGACGTTCCGCCGGGCAAGACGGTCGCGGTGGTCGGCCCCTCAGGCGCCGGCAAGTCGACGCTCGCCCGCCTGCTCTACCGCTTCTACGACCCGACCGCGGGGCGCATCACCATCGACGGGCAGGACATCGCCGCGGTCGAGCAATCCTCGCTTCGGGCCGCGATCGGCATCGTCCCGCAGGACACGGTGCTGTTCAACGATACCATCGAGTACAACATCGGCTACGGCCGCGACGGCGCCGGGCGGGATGAGGTCGATGCCGCCGCAAAGGGAGCCGCGATCGACGGCTTCATCGCCGCCCTTCCCGACGGCTATGAGTCGATGGTCGGCGAGCGCGGGCTCAAGCTGTCGGGCGGCGAGAAGCAGCGCGTCGCGATCGCCCGCACTTTGGTCAAGGATCCGCCGATCCTGGTGCTCGACGAGGCGACCAGCGCGCTCGACAGCCGAACCGAGCAGGCGATCCAGGACACGCTCGACCGCGTCGCTCAGAGCCGGACGACGATCGTCATCGCCCACCGCCTGTCGACGGTCGTCGGGGCCGACCAGATCATCGTTCTCGACGAGGGCCGGGTTGCCGAGCGCGGCACCCATGACGAGTTGCTCGCGGCGAACGGGCTTTACGCCGAGCTCTGGGTACGCCAAGCCGCCGAGCGCTCGGTCGAGGAAACTGCGGAAGCGGCTGAGTGACCGGCGATCCCCACGAAATATTGAAACGCGTGTTCGGCTTCGCCGAGTTCCGCGGGGTGCAGGGCGAGGTGGTCGAGCGGGTGATGGCCGGGCTGCCGACGCTGGCGGTGATGCCGACCGGGGCGGGCAAGTCGCTGTGTTACCAGCTGCCGGCGCTGGCTCGGCCCGGCACCGCGCTGGTCATCTCGCCGCTGATCGCCTTGATGCACGACCAGATCCGCTCGGCGGACACGATGGGCATCCGGGCGGCGTCGCTCACCTCGGCGGATTCGGACCGCAACAAGACACAGCAACGGTTTCGTTCGGGCGAGCTCGACCTCCTCTATGTTGCTCCGGAAAGGGCGACGACGGCGGGGTTCGAGCGGCTGCTCGAGGGCGCGCCGCTGGCGCTGATCGCGATCGACGAAGCGCATTGCGTCAGCGAATGGGGCCACGATTTCCGGCCCGATTACCGGCTCTTAAGGCCGCTGCTCGACCGGCACCCGGACGTCCCGCGGCTGGCGCTGACCGCGACCGCCGACGCCCGCACCCGCGCCGACATCCTCGCCCAGCTCGGGATCCCCGCGGACGGGCTGGTGATCGCCGGCTTCGACCGGCCCAACATCCGCTACCACGTCCGGCCGCGCGACGGCATCGGGGGCCAGCTCAAGCAGCTGCTCGCCGACCAGCCCGGACCCGGGATCGTCTACGCGCCGAGCCGCGACAAGGCGGAGAAGATGGCCGAGCAGCTCGCCGCGACGGGGCGGCCCGCGCTGGCCTATCACGCCGGGCTCGAACCGGCCGTCCGGGCGCGCAACCAGGCGGCGTTCGTTCGCTCCGAAGAAATGGTGATGGTGGCGACGGTCGCGTTCGGGATGGGCATCGACAAGCCCGACGTCCGCTTCGTCGCCCACGCCGGTATCCCCAAGTCGATCGAGGCCTTCTACCAGGAGACCGGCCGGGCCGGGCGCGACGGCGAGGCGGCCGAGGCCTGGCTGTTCTGGTCGGCCGAGGATTTCGCGCTCGGGCGGCGGCGCATCGAGCAGGAGGTCGAGCCCGCCCGGCGGCCCGCGGAGCGCGAGCGGCTCAACGCGCTGGCGGCGTTCGTCGAAGCCTCGTCGTGCCGGAGAGCGATCCTGCTGCGCCATTTCGGCGAGCAGCCGCCCGAAGCGTGCGGCAATTGCGACAATTGCCTCGATCCGCCGGCGACGATCGACGCGACCGAGGTCGCCCGCAAATTGCTGTCGGCGGCATTCCGCACCGAGATGCGCTTCGGGGTCGCGCATCTGGCCGAAGTGCTGGCCGGCAACGACAGCGAGAAGGTGCGCGGCTTCGGCCACCACCGACTGTCGGTGTTCGGGATCGCAACGGCCGACGAGCTGGCGCTGGTGCGGCCGGTGGCCCGGGCGCTGATCGCCCGCGACGCACTTCGCGCCGACGCTTATGGCGGGCTGTCGTTCGGTCCGGCGGCCAAGCCGATCCTCAAGGGCGAGGAGACGCTGACGATCGCCGTGCCGCCGCCCAAGCGCCGGCGCTCGCGCACCCGTTTTGAGGGCCCGGCCGACCCGATGTTCGAAGCGTTGCGCGAGGTCCGCCGCAACCTCGCCGCCGCGGCCGGAGTGCCGCCCTATGTGGTGTTCCACGATTCGACGCTGCGCGGGATCGCCGAAGCCCGGCCACACACCCTGTCCGAATTGGCGCGAATCCAGGGCGTGGGCGAGGCGAAGCTGGTGCGCTATGGGGATGCGATGCTCGCCGCGGTCGCGGCCCACGAACAGGCGAACGAGGAGATGCCCGATGTTGCGCCAGCTTGACGACAAGACGCTGGTCAGCGGGCAGATCACGCCTGACGAAGTGCCGCAACTGCGCCGCCAGGGCGTGACGATGATCGTCAACAACCGCCCCGACGGCGAAGACCCCGACCAGCCGCTCGGGGCCGAGATCGAGGCAGCGGCGAAGGCAGCCGGGATCGAATACCGCCATGTCCCGATCGTCCGCGGCATCGGCCCGTCCGACGTCGATGAAATCCAGCAAGCGATCCGCGACTGCGGCGACGGCAAGATGCTGCTCTATTGCCGGGTCGGCAACCGCTCGGCGCTGGCCTGGGCGGTCGCCCGCGCCGAGGACGGAGTCCCGCGCGAGGAGCTCGACCGCCTGGCGGCCAAGGCCGGAGTCGACCTTAGCGCCGTCGATCATTTGCTTTAGTTTGCCCTCCCCCTTGATGGGGGAGGGTTGGGTAGGGGTGGCGGTCGAGGCGTCTGTGACTCTTCGAAGAATCCACCCCACCCCTACCCCTCCCCATCGAGGGGAGGGGTTCAGTCACCAGGGAAAGACGTCGCCAGCCGCGATCTCGCCGGGGCGGGGCGCTCGGCCGAGCATCGCGTTGCGGTGCGGGAAGCGGCCGAAGCGCTCGATGACGGCGTGGTGCTTCTTCGCGAAGCCGAGCAGGAAATCGTCGCCGAGGGCGGCGAACAAAGCCAGCGAGCGGCGCTGGTCGGTGAGACTCTCGCTGTGCTCGAACGGCATATAGAGGAAGCCGCGCTCGGCCGGCTCGAGCTGGTCGTCGAGGCCGCGGTCGACCGCGGCTCGGGCGATGGCCCGCGCCAGATGATCGGTCGCGAATTGCTCGGCGTGGCCGCGGAACAGGTTGCGCGGAAACTGGTCGAACAGAATCACCGCGGCGAGCGCGGTCAGCGGATCATCGAGGAAACTTGCCGCGGGCAATTCGCGCTTCGTCGCCCACAGCTCGAGGAACCGGCGGCGTATTTCGGCGTCGAGCTCGGGATCGGCCTTCCACCAGCGCTCGGGCTCGAGCCCGAACCAGAATTTAAGGACGTCGGCGCGCCAGTCGGTCATCTCGGCGTACCTCCTTCTCGTCATTGCGACCCCGGATCGGGTCCGGGGGACCGGCAATCCAGTTTCTTGTTTCGCTGGATTGCTTCGTCGCTCCGCTCCTCGCAACGACGGGAATGAGGGCTTACGCAGCGGTGCCGCCGACGGTGAGGCCGTCGATCAGCAGCGTCGGCTGGCCGACCCCGGCCGGGACGGTCTGGCCGCCCTTGCCGCAGGTGCCGATGCCTTCGTCGAGGGCGAAGTCGTTGCCGACGCCCTTGACCCGGGTGAGGACGGTCGGCCCGTCGCCGATCAGGGTGGCGCCCTTGACCGGGGCGCCGATGCGGCCGTTCTCGATCTTGTAGGCCTCGGTGCAGGTGAAGACGAACTTGCCGTTGGTGATGTCGACCTGGCCGCCGCCGAAGCTTTTGGCGTAAATGCCGTTGGGAACCCGCTCGATGAGCTCGGCCGGGTCGTCCTTGCCGCCGAGCATGAAGGTGTTGGTCATCCGCGGCATCGGCGCGTGGGCGAAGCTTTCGCGGCGGCCGTTGCCGGTCGGCTCCATGCCCATCAGGCGGGCGTTCAGCCGGTCCTGCAGATAGCCCTTCAAGATGCCGTCCTCGATCAGCACCGTGCGGCCGGTCGGCGTACCTTCGTCGTCGATGGTCAGCGAGCCGCGGCGGTCGGGGATCGAGCCCTCGTCGACCACCGTCACTCCGGGCGCGGCGACCCGTTCCCCGATCCGGCCCGAGAAAGCCGAGGTGCCCTTGCGGTTGAAGTCGCCTTCGAGGCCGTGGCCGATGGCTTCGTGGAGCAGCACCCCGGCCCAGCCGGAGCCCATCACCACCGGCATCTCGCCGGCCGGAGCGGCGACCGATTCCAAGTTCACCAGCGCCTGCGCGAGCGCGATGTCGATCGCCCGGTTCCACTGCGCGGGCTCGAACATCGAGCCGTAGAGGTAGCGGCCGCCGAGCCCGTGATAGCCGGTCTCGCGGCGGTCGCCGTCCCTGGCGACGATCTGGACCCCGAGGCGGACCATCGGCCGGACGTCTGAAGCGACGAAGCCGTCGGCGCGGACGATCTCGATGACGCTCCAGCTGCCGGCGATGGTCACGCTGACCTGCGCGACCCGAGGGTCGCGGGCGCGGGCGGCGGCGTCGATTTCCTGGCACAGCGACACCTTCTGGGCGAACGGAATCGCCGACAGCGGGTCGTCCGAGCCGTACATCGACTGGTTGGTGCGGCGCGGCGGCGGAGCGGCGCTTGCGGTCGCGGGATCGAGCAGGCGCATCGTCGCGGCGGCGCGTTCGATCGCCGCCGAGCTGATTTCATTGGCGTGGGCGAAGGCGGTGGTTTCGCCGGTCACGCCGCGAAGCCCGAAGCCCGACGAGCTGTGATAGTCGGCGGTCTTTAAGCGCCCGTCGTCGAAGCCGAACGCCTCGCTGGCGCTGTACTGGAGATAGAGCTCGCCATCGTCGCAGCCGGACAGATGTTGCGCCGCGAGGCGCTTGGCCTCGTCCGGGTCGAGCATTCCCTCGCGGTAGAGGAAGCGGCGGGGGTCGAGGGTCATGCGGCTTGGGTGTCGGCCGGGCCGCCTTCGAGCACGAAGCGGCGGTCGCAATAGCCGCACTCGACGAAGCCGGTGTCGGGCTCGATGCGCAGGAAGACGCGCGGGTGGCCGAGCGCGGCCGGGATTTCGCCGGAGCCGTCGCAGGCGACCTGGACGGTCTTCACTCGGATGATCTCGGGCGGCGGAATGGGCATCGCCTTTGTCCTAGCAACCGCCACCTGTCGCTTCAATGAGCAGCGGCCGGCCGAGACGCCCGCCGGTCAGGGAAACTGGATCTCGACATCGAAGGTGCCCAGGTAAAGTCCCTCCGCCTGGTTGGCGTTGACGAACAAGGTGCCGCCGACCTTGAACGAGAAGGGTTCCCGAGCGACCACGGTCCGCCTCGTGTTGCCCGAAATCGTCCAGTTCGACACGGTCATGGTTTCAGTGCCGCCGACGCGAGTGACAGTGATCGGGCCGCGCATCAGCCGGACGATGACCACCGGGCCGACCGGCGACACCGCCTCGAATTGCGCTGCATAATGCAGGCCGCCGGCGTGCAGGACGCCGCCGGTGGTGGTCATTCCGTCGGTATTCGGATCGATGATCGCGGTGCCGGCGGTGGTCACCGTCAGCGAGGCGAAGTTGAGATCCTGGAGCTTGCGGACGGTGGCCGGCGGGGTGATGACGACGGTCGAAGTCGCGTTGCGGGACGGCGCGACCGGCGCGGCATGCGCGAGTCCCGACGCGAACAGCGCCGCGAGACCGATTACCAGGCCGCGAAGGTGGAAAGCACCGGTCATTGCGCTCCGCGCTAGGCGGTTAAGTTCAAGATTAATCTACCCGGCAGGGTAAAGCATGCGTTTACTTGTCGCGCGCTTGCCGCGCGCTTGTCGCTGGGGGGAGGGGTGCCTATGCGCATCGCAATGAGCGATCCCGCCGCCGCCATCCGCATCGAATCGCTGTCGAAAACCTACTCCGGCCAAGGGAAGGAGCCCAAGCTGGCGCTTGACGACGTCAGCTTCGACGTTCCGCGCGGGCAGATCTTCGGGCTGCTGGGGCCGAACGGGGCGGGCAAATCGACCCTGATCAACATCCTTGCCGGGCTGGTTACCAAAAGCGTTGGCAAGGTGACGATCTGGGGCTTCGACATCGACCAGCACCCGCGCAACGCGAAACGGTCGATCGGGATCGTGCCCCAGGAGATATTGTTCGACCCGTTCTTCTCGCCGCGCGAGGCGCTCGAGATCCAGGCCGGGCTTTACGGAATGCCGCGCTCGGAGCGGCAGACCGACGCGCTGCTGGCGGCGATGCATTTGACCGACAAGGCGGACGCCTATGCGCGGACCCTGTCGGGCGGGATGAAGCGCCGCCTGCTGGTCGCCAAGGCGATGGTCCATTCGCCGCCGATTCTGGTGCTCGACGAGCCGACCGCGGGGGTCGACATCGAGCTTCGCAAGGAGCTGTGGAATTACGTCCGGTCATTGAATGCCAAGGGCGTGACGGTGGTGCTGACGACGCATTACCTCGAGGAAGCCGAGCAATTGTGCGACCGGATCGCGATCATCCACCGCGGCAAGGTGGTCGCCAACGAGCCGACCCGCGAGCTGATCGCCAAGGCGCAGGAGAAATCGGTCGTCGTCACCTTCGACCAGGACATCGCCGCGGTGCCGACCGCGCCCTGCTTCGAGAATATCGCTTTGGTCGACGAGCGGACGCTCGAGATCCGCTACCGCAAGGACCGGGTCAACGCCGGGCAAGTTCTCGCCGCGCTCGCCGCGGACGGGCTGGCAATCGTCGACGTGTCGACCAAGGACCCGGATTTGGAGGACGTGTTCCTGAGTTTGGTGAGCGACTCCCCCTCCCGCGGGGGGGAGGGGCTAGGGGAGGGAATGTCGTGAGGTTTGCACCGGACAGGCTCTCCCCCGGCCCCTCCCGCAGGCGGGAGGGGAGATGAGCTCTGACGTCCTAATCGTCGGGTCGGGCGCGGCGGGGCTGACGGCGGCGCTCAATCTGGCCGAAACTCGAAAGGTGGCGGTGATCGCCAAGGGCGCGCTCGGCGAAGGCGCGACCGGCTGGGCGCAGGGCGGCATCGCCGCGGTGCTCGAGGAAGGCGACAGCTTCGAGGCGCACGTCCGCGACACGATGGACGCCGGAGCGGGCTTGAACGACGAAAAGGTCGTCGAGCATGTCGTCGAAGCGGCGCCGCGGGCGATCGAGCGGCTCGCGCAACTGGGGGTGCCGTTCGCGGCGGGGCAAGGCGGCGAGCGCTGGCATTTGACCCGCGAAGGCGGCCACAGCCACCGCCGCATCGTCCACGTCGCCGACGCGACCGGATCGGCGGTGCAAAAGGCGCTCGAGGGCGCGGCCGCCAAGCATCCGAACATCGAGCTGGTGCCGGACATGGTCGCGATCGACCTGATCACCGGCCGCCACGCGGCGAATTTCTCGACCAGCGGCGCGATCCACGGGCTCTACGCCTACAACCGCAAGTCGAAGCGGGTCGAGGCGCTGAGCGCCCGCGCGACGATCCTCGCCACCGGTGGAGCTGGGCGCGCGTATCTCTATTCGACCGCTCCGCGCGGCGCGACCGGCGACGGCATTGCGATGGCCTGGCGGGCCGGCTGCCGGGTGTCGAACATGGAGTTCATGCAGTTCCACCCGACCTGCCTGCACAACCTCCAGGTCAAGAATTTCCTGATCACCGAGGCGGTGCGCGGCGAGGGCGGGCATTTGAAGCTGCCGCCGGGGGTCAAGGGCGGCGGCGAGCGGTTCATGGAGCGGTTCGACGAGCGCGCCGAGCTCGCGCCGAGGGATATCGTCGCGCGCGCCATCGATCATGAAATCAAGCGGCTTGGACTCGACTATGTCCACCTCGACATCTCGCACCGCGACTCCGACTTCGTGAAGGCGCATTTCCCCAACATCTACGAGCGGCTGCTCGGCCTCGGGATCGACATGACCAAGGAGCCGATCCCGGTCGTCCCGGCGCAGCATTACACCTGCGGCGGAGTGGTCGTGGACCTCGATGGGCGGACCGATGCTCCCGGCCTTTACGCAGCCGGCGAGGTCACTCAGTCGGGGCTTCACGGCGCCAACCGGCTGGCGTCCAACTCCTTGCTCGAATGCCTGGTGTTCGGCGAGGCCGCGGCGCGGCACATCGCGGTAAGCTGGGGCGAGCTGGCCGAGCCGCCGGAAATCCGCGCGTGGGACGAAAGCCGGGTCACCGACAGCGACGAGGAAGTCGTCATTCAGCAGATCTGGGGCGAAATCCGCCGCTTCATGTGGAATTTCGTCGGCATCGTCCGGACGACCAAGCGGCTCGAGCGCGCCAAGCGCCGGATTGACATGCTGCGGCAGGAGGTCGGCGACTATTACCGCAACTTCCGGGTCACGCCCGACCTGATCGAATTGCGCAATTTGCTCGAGGTCGCCGATTTGATCGTGCGCAGCGCCTTGAGCCGCCACGAGAGTCGCGGGCTGCACTACACGCTCGATTATCCTGAGACGGCGGCCGAAGCGAAGGACACCGTCCTTGTCCCCTGACCGCAGACGGAACCCTTCGCCCCTAATACAGGTTAAGGATCGCACGGCTGTGCGCAGCTTGAACGAAAGGCGGTCCACATTGCAGCGAGGGGCCGCATTCTTGATAGCCGCCGCGGCGCTCCTTTCCGCGCCGGCCGCCGCGGCTCCACCCGGCACACCAATGCAGTTTTTCGAAGGCCGAACCGAGGGAACGGGGACGATCCGGATCCTGCTCGGCAAGACCTACCGGACGCGCAGCATCGGCCATGGCCATTTCGAGCGCGACGGCACCATGGTGTTCGTCCAGCGGGTGGTCGACGACGGCAAGCCGCCCCACGAGCGGCGCTGGAAAATCCGCCAGACCGGTCCGCGACGTTTTACTGGCACCATGTCGGACGCCATCGGGCCGGTGACGATCGAGGAGATCGCCGGCCGATTCCGATTCCGCTTCCGGATGAAGGGCAATCTGTCGGTCGAGCAATGGCTGATTCCGCTGGCCGGCGGAACCACCGCCAAGAACACGCTGACGATCCGCAAGTTCGGAGTGAAGGTCGGGACCAGCGAAGGAATGCTGCGGAAACTCGGCGCCCGCTAAGCTGGCCCAATGGCCCGGATTTGCTAAATGGGCGCGATGGTTGAGGCTTCGCTCTCTTGCTCGACCTGCCCGGTCCGCGACCGCGCCGCCTGCTCCGCGCTCGATGAGGACCAGCGGTCCGAGCTTGCCCGGCTGGGATCGCACCGCACGCTGAAGCGCGGCGAGACCCTGTTCGCGGCGGGCGACGACAATGCGATGTGCGCGACTTTGATTTCGGGCGCGCTGAAGATCAGCACCTTCGACGAGGACGGCACCGAGCATATCTTGTCGCTGATCCACCCGGCCGGCTTCGTCGGTGAGATGTTCGCGCCGCTCGCCCGCCACGATGTCATCGCGCTGACCGACAGCAAATTGTGCCTGTTCACGCGTGACCGCTACGAAGCCGCCGCAAGCCGTTTCCCGGCGCTCGGCCAGGCGTTGCTGCGGCGCGCCTCGGAAGATCTGTTCGAAAGCCGCGCGCTGATCGCCTTGATGACCGGCCGGACGTCGCGCCAGCGGGTCGCCGGCTTCCTGCTGGCGATGGCGAATGCGGCGAGCGACAGCCCGTGTCACCCGGCACAATCGTTCGACCTAATGCTGACGCGCGGCGAATTGGCCTCGCTGCTCGGGCTGACCATCGAGACGGTCAGCCGCCAGCTGACCGGGCTCGAACGCGACGGCGTCATCCGGCGCAACGGGTCGCGCGGCATCGAGCTGCTCGACGCCGCGCGGCTGGGGACTGAGGCGAGCTAAGACCTAGACCAGAGCGGCGATAACCGCGACGGCGATGGCCCAGCACAGGATCAGGAACGGCAGGAGCAAGGCGAGCACGATAGCTTCGCGGCCGCTGCTGTGACCCGTTGCCGTCGCGATTCCCTCCTCCATGAACCGTGACCAGCCAAGCGCCCGGGTCCTCTCCCCGGCGGGAGTCGTCCGCACGAAGATTGCCGGCACGGCGAAGAAAGCGGCGATGAACGCGACGAAGACTCCGAACGGCACCGCCATTTCCGGGTTGGCAAAGGCGAGGCTGAGCACGCCCACGAAGCCAAGGAACATCGCCGCCATCGCGATATAGAGCCCGGTCGGCAGCTCGAAACCGTGATCGGTGCAGGCGCGCGGGGTCGGCGGCGCGACGATTTCGTGGCGGGCGGCAAGTTGGGCGTGAGTCAGGCGGCGGGACATGGTTGGCTCCTTTTCTGAGCCCGATTATCCGCCTCGGTTGCGAAGCGCTTTGACGGTTGTCAAAGAGCGCGTCGAGCCAATGCCGCACGGAACGGCGAATGACGAACAGCGACCGCGCAATCCGCAACCGGCGGCGAACCCGCATCGGCTGCGCCGCCGTGCTCGTCGTCGCGGCGATCGGTGCGATCCTGATGGCGCTCTCCTTTCGCGAGGACCTTGGAGCCGCGAACGCTCGCATAACGGGCCGCGGGACAATGATCGCCACCCGCGCGGGTTCGCTCGAATATGCCGAGGCCGGCCGCGGCCCGCCGCTGCTGATGATCCACGGCACCGGCGGCGGCTTCGATCAGGGGCTGATGTTTTCGCGCGGGCTCAGCGCTGCCGGCGTGCGCGTCATCGCCCCGTCGCGGTTCGGCTATTTGCGCAGCAGCTGGCCACCCGACCCATCGTCGGAACGACAGGCCGATGCCTTCGTCGACCTGCTCGACCATCTGCGGCTCGACAAGGTGGCGGTCGCCGGGGGTTCGGCGGGTGCGCTGTCGGCGGTGCAATTCGCACTGCGCCACCCCGATCGCACCAGCGCGCTGATCCTGATTGTCCCCGCCGCCAACGTCGAGGGCCATGATCCCAACGCGATGAGCCCGGCGCAGGAGTGGCTGGTGCGGCGGCTGATGACCTCCGACTTCCTGTACTGGGTTGCGCGCAAGACGATGGCCAGACGGTTGGTCGGATTCCTGTTGGCGACCGATCCCGCGCTGGTCGACAAGGCGGCGCCGGAGGAGCGGCGGCGCGCTTATGCGATCCTCGACCAGATCCTGCCGATCAGCCGCCGCTGGCGCGGGATGCTCGACGACGCCAGGCTTGCCGGTCATCCGGCCCGGGTCGACTTCGCCCGGCTGCGAGTTCCGCTCTTGCTGCTGTCGGCCGATGACGACCGCTTCGGCACCGCCGCGACGGCCCGCGCCATTGCCCGCCGGGTGCCCGGATCGCGACTGGTGATCTATCCGACCGGCGGCCATATCTTCATCGGCCGCCAGCGCGCTTCCGCAGCCGAGATTCGATCCTTCATCGCCAAGCACCACGGCGCAGCGGCGTCCCGCTAGCGCCGCGCTAACGCAGCTTGTTGATCTTCAACTTGTCCGCCCTGGCGCGGACCTGGACGGATTCTTCGCTTCGGGTCAGCGCCTTGGCGATGGCGCGCAGGGACATGCCCTTGCCGGCCAGCAGATGCAGCTTCTGGATCTCGTCCTGCCGCCACGGCTGACGGTGACGTTCGAAGCGTTCGGTCATTTCAACTCCATGAGATTCCCGCTTTCGCGGAATGACGAAGGAAGCGCGATTCCCGTTGGCGGGGATGACGAGGAAAAGGCGCACCGGCTGGCATCGCACGGACTCCCTGCTAAACCCCGGCCAGCGATGCCGGACCCCCAAGATTCCACAGCCAACCATCTCTACCTCGTCGACGGGTCGAGCTACATCTTCCGCGCCTATCACCGGCTGCCGCCGCTGACCAACCGCCACGGCATGAACGTCGGCGCGGTCTATGGCTATACGACGATGCTGTGGAAGCTCGCCGACGGGCTCAACAAGGCCGACGGGCCGACCCATATGGCGGTCATCCTCGACAAGTCGGAATCGACGTTCCGCAACGCCATGTACGACCAGTACAAGGCCAACCGGCCGCCGCCGCCCGAAGACCTCGTCCCGCAATTCCCGCTGATCCGGACCGCGACCAGGGCCTTCTCGATCCCGTGCATAGAGGAGGAGGGGCTGGAGGCCGACGACATCATCGCCTGCTACGTGACCGCGGCCAGGAAAGCCGGCTGGAAAACGACGATCGTCAGCTCCGACAAGGATTTGATGCAGCTGATCGAGGAGGACGGCTCGGTCGACATGCTCGACACGATGAACGATCGGCGGATCGACCGGAACGCGGTGCTCGAGAAGTTCGGGGTGCCGCCGGAAAAGGTCGGCGACGTGCTGGCGCTGATGGGCGACAGCGTCGACAATGTCCCGGGAGTGCCGGGGATCGGGGCGAAGACGGCGTCGCAGCTCATCCAGCGCTTCGGCGACCTGCAAACCGTGCTCGCGAGCACCGACGAGATTACCCAGCCGAAATTGAAGCAGAATCTGATCGAGCACGCCGACGCGGCGCGGTTGAGCCGCGAGCTCGTCCGGCTGGTGTGCGATGGGCCGCTGCCCGAGCCGCTCGAGGACCTGGCGCTGACCGGCATCCCGAAGGAGCCGCTGCAGGAATTCCTCGAGGACCAGGGCTTCAAGACCTTGCTCGCGCGGATGATCGGCGGGCGTGGTGGCATCGGCGGCAGCAGCAGCGGCGGCGGCATCAATGACGTCATGGCGGCGGTGGCGGCGCCCGCTCCAGCCGCGGCGCCGGCCGCCGAAGCGATCGCGGTCGATCGATCGGCTTATGAAACGGTGACCGACGAAGCGGCGCTCGACCGCTGGATCGACGAGGCGCGCGTCCAAGGCTTTGTCGCCGTCGACACCGAGACCGACTGCATCGATTGCGTGATCGCGCGGCTCGCCGGGATCAGCCTCGCGACCGCCCCCAACCGCGCCTGCTACATCCCGGTCGGGCACAGCGGCGCCGACCTCTATTCGGATGCCCCGGACCAACTCGACAAGGGGCACGTGCTGGCCAGGCTGAAGCCGCTGCTCGAGGACCCGGCGGTGCTCAAGATCGGGCACAATTTCAAATACGACTGGGTGATGTTCGACAAGGAGGGGATCGCCGTCGCGCCCTTCGACGACACGATGCTGCTGAGCTACGACCTCGACGCCGGCCGTCACAACCACGGCATGGACGAGCTCGCCAAGCTACACTTCGACCATGAGTGCATCCCGTTCAAATCGGTGTGCGGGACGGGCGCCAAGCAGATCACCTTCGACAAGGTGCCACTGCCGCAGGCGACCGAATATGCGGCCGAGGACGCCGACATCACGCTGCGGCTGTGGCACCGGTTGAAGCCGCGGATGGCGGCGGAGGGCTCGGCCCAGGTCTATGAGCGCGTCGACCGGCCGCTGGTACCGGCGATCGGCCGGATGGAGCGGCGCGGGGTCAAGGTCGACCGCGA
The DNA here is from genome assembly GCA_964430865.1 of uncultured Sphingomonas sp. Classification (GTDB taxonomy): domain Bacteria; phylum Pseudomonadota; class Alphaproteobacteria; order Sphingomonadales; family Sphingomonadaceae; genus Sphingomicrobium. Next base: position 144,454 of record CAYSHL010000001.1, on the reverse strand, counting down.
CTATCTCGCCAAATTGTCCGGCGAGTTCTCCAAGGAGATCACGTCGCTCGAGGAGCGGGTTTACGAAGCCGCCTGCGGGCCGTTCCAGATCGGCTCGACGCAGCAGCTCGGCCATGTGCTGTACGAGCGGCTGGGCCTCAAAGGCGGGCGCAAGGGCAAGAGCGGCGCCTATTCGACCGACGTCACCGAATTGGAGCGGCTCGCGTCCGAGGGCGTCGATTGCGCGCGCCTGGTGCTCGAATGGCGGCAGCTGACCAAGCTCAAGAACACCTACACCGACGCGCTGCAGGCGCAGATCAACCCGGAGACCGGGCGGGTGCATACGAGCTTCAGCCTTGCGGTCGCGCAGACCGGGCGCCTCGCATCGACCGATCCCAATTTGCAGAATATCCCGATCCGGACCGAAATCGGCCGCAAGATCCGCGACGCGTTCGTCGCCGAGCCCGGCCATCTGTTGATGAGCGCCGACTATAGCCAGATCGAGCTTCGGCTGGCCGCGCACATGGCCGACGTGCCGGCATTGAAGGAGGCGTTCCACGCCAAGGCCGACATCCACAACCTGACCGCCGAGGAATTGTTCGGATCGGCCGACCGCGAGAACCGCAACAAGGCCAAGACGATCAATTTCGCCATCCTCTACGGCATTTCGTCCTGGGGGCTGGCCGGCCGGCTCGGAGTCAGCCGCGAGGAAGGCCAGGCGATCATCGACCGCTATTTCGAGCGCTTTCCGGGGATTCGCAACTATATCGCCAATACGCTGACCTTCGCACGCGAGAACGGCTTCACGCGCACCCTGTTCGGCCGCAAGACGCACTTCCCGAACATCTCCAGCCGCCAGCAGAATCTGCGTCAGGGCAGCGAGCGCGCGGCGATCAACGCGCCGATCCAGGGGACCAGCGCCGACCTCATCAAGCGGGCGATGGCGAGGATGGACGACGCGCTGGCCGCCGCCGGGCTCGACGGTGTCCGGATGCTCCTGCAGGTCCACGACGAGCTGGTTTTCGAGGTGCCCGAAGGGCGCGAGGAAGCCGCCGCCGAGGTGATCCGCGGGGTGATGGGGGGCGCCGCCGAGCCGGCGATCAAGCTCGACGTGCCGCTCGATGTCGAGGTCGGCTGGGGCCGCCACTGGGGCGCGGCGCATTGAGGCTCGGGGCGGCCATCGGCATTGCCGCGGCGCTTGCCGTCACTTGCGCCGCCGCGCCGGCGAAGGATGGGCCCAACCGGCCCTGCGCGATCACCGGCATTTCCACCGATGCCGACGTGAAGGGGCTGCGAATCCGTGCCGCGCCCGATCGTCGCAGCCGGGTAGTCGGTGTCCTGCTGCCGGCGATGGACCCGCACGTCTTCTACCACGACGACAAGGCCGGGCTGGCCGAGGGCCTGGTCGGCGCCCAATTCACCGTTACCAAGGTGTCCGGCGACTGGCTGCGCATTGCTGACATCGATCCGGTGACCGACGGGATCGGTCCCGACGGAAGCCTGGAGCCGGTGCCCAATTACGGTGGCGAAGGCTGGGTCCACGCCTCCAAGGTCGAGTTGCTGTCGAAGGGTCCGGCGGACGCTTTCGCCCGTCCTGACCCGGCGTCGGCGCGGGTCAGCGGCACTGGGGGCATCGGCCGCAACGCCCGGATCATTGCTTGCCGCGGCGATTGGGCGCGGGTCCGCGACGCGGGCGTGTCCGGCTGGGTGAAGAGCCAGTCGAACAAAGCCCGGGCCGCCCAGCTTCGCGCCGCGCTGAAGCCGCGAAACGGCGGCCAGTGAAGCCGGACCCCGAACCGCTGCCGCCGTCGGCGGACCTCGCGGCGCTGGCCCGCGGCGGCCGGATCAACTTCTTCGGCTTCGTGCTGCGGCTGGCGGCGCGGCTGCCGTTCCTGTTCATCGCCGGCCGGCTCTACGGCGCCGAGGCGCTCGGCCGCTTCGCTTATGCGGTGCTGGTCGTCGAACTCGCCGCCCAGCTGGCAACGCTCGGCCTCAAGCGCGGGCTCGCCCAGCAGCTCGCGCAGACCGACAAGCCGCACGTCTGCATCGTCTGGGATGCATTGCTGGTCGCCGCTTTGGGATCGGTGATCGGCATGGCTTTGCTGTTCCTGTTCCCGCAGGCGATGTTCCCAAACAGCGAAATCTACGGGATGGAATGGCTGCTGCCGACGGCGGTGATCGCGCTCGCCTGGTCGGACGTGATGCTCGCCGCGCTGGCTTACCGCCACGACGTCGGGGCGACGGTGCGCGCCCGGGCCGTCGTCGAGCCGTGGACGATCAGCCTCGCGGCATTGGGGCTCTATTTCGTCTCGCCCCGCGACGGGCTGCTGTTCGCCTATGCGCTATCGATGCTCGGAGCGCTGATCGCCTCGGCGATCCCGTTCCTCAAAAGCTATGGAGTGCCGCACGGCTGGAGCCCCGACCCGGCGACTTTGTGGTGGATGGCGCGGCGCAATTTGCCGGTCGCCGCCGCCGACGCGGTCGAATGGGGATCGCGGCGGGTCGACATCGCCATCCTCGGCCTGTTCGTCAGCCCGGCCGTGGTCGGCATCTATTACGTCGCCCAGAACATCGCCTCGCTGCCGTCGAAGCTGAAGACCAGCTTCGACCCGATCCTCGGGCCGGTGATCTCGCGCAACATCGCCGCGGGCAACAGCCGGGCGGTCGCCGACCAGGTCCGGCAGGTCGGATTCTGGGTGATCGCGGCCCAGCTCGCGGTCGCGCTGGCGCTCGCGATTCCGGGCGAAGGCGTGCTCGGGCTGGTCGGGCCGGCGTTCGTCGCCGGCACCGCGGTGCTCGCCTTCCTGCTGTTCGCCGAGGTCGTCGCGGCGACCGCGACGGTCAGCGAATCGGCGCTGATCTATTGCGCCCGCAAGCGCAACATGGCGATCAGCCTGGCGATGATCCTGCTCCAGGCGGGGATGTCGGTCGGCTTCATCCTGCTGTTCCAGCGCCTCGGCTGGTCGGAGATGTGGCAGGCGGCGGGGCCGGCGATCGCCTTGCTGCTGGCCCTTGCGGTGGCGGCGGTCGCCAAGGCGCGGCTGCTGTCGAATCTATTGAAAGCGCCAGTGTCGGGCTGGCGGTGGGAGCTGGTGTGGGCGGCGGCGGCGGCCGCGGTCGCCGGCCAGCTGGCGATCCTGCTCCCCGAATGGCTCGAACTGAGCGTCGGCATTCCGGCGATCCTGCTGGCCTTCGGAGCGGTGCTGTGGTGGCGCGGCTTCACCCCCGAGGACCGCGAATTGTTCAAGATGAAGAAGAGCGACATCGAGGAGCTGAGCCTGCCCGACCCGGGGACCGGGGGCGACGCGCCGCGCTGAACGGGCGCTAGCTGCGTTCGACGTCGGCGGTTCCGTACAGGCGGCCGATCATGTCGCGCTCATGGTCGCTGAGATGGGGGTTCCAGACGTCGATGATGAGGACCGCGCGGTCGCGGCCGCTGCGGTTCCAGGCTTCGTGCTCGATGGTATCGTCGAAGGCGAAGGCCTGGCCCTGGACCCAGGCGCGGGTTTCGCCGCCAACCCGGAACTCGCAGCCTTCGGGGACGATCAGCGGCAAGTGCACGACACCGCGGACATTGGTGACTCCGGTGTGCGGCGGGATGTGGCTGCCGGCCTTGAGAATCGAGAAGAAGACGTTGGGAGCGCGCCCCGCGATGCGGCAGATCGGCAGCGATTCGACCAGCTCCGCGGTCTGCGGCGCTCGGGCGCAGGCTTCGTCGAAGCGCTCGCCCTCCTTCCACAAATGGAACGCTCCCCAGTCGAGCGACCGGTCGAGCTTCGACCATTTGCTCGCCGGCACCCCGGCCGGCAGAGAGATATAGGGCGTCAGGCCCGGGTCGGGGTCGGCGAGGATGGACTGCAGCTCGGCGAGGATGACCGGGGTCGCGGCTCCGAGCTCGCCGAGCCAGGGAAAATGCTCCGCGTCGAAAAACTCGTCGGCGGGCAGGAACGGGTAATGCAGGCCTTCGCAATGGTTGGCGTAGATTGCTCGCCGACCGAGCCATGCATCGGCGGCGGTCTGCATCCGGCGCCGATCGCGGACACTGGCCTGCGCAAGTTCATCGGCGAGGGCGGTGGCGATGGCGCCCGAAAGCTTGTCCTGCCGCTCGCCGACATAGCGATTGGCGTGGGCGAGGATTGCGGCGAACTCGGGCGACGGGTCGGGGATACTCGCCGACAGCGCGAGGACGGCGGTCCAGCGCTTGGCCGCCGGCGTCTCTTCGCCCAGCCGTTCGTGAAGCTCGGCGAGGCGGATGAGCGCCAGGAGATCGGTTTGGTCGATCGCCAGCGCCTGCTCGAGCGCCGCCCGCTCGCGCTCGGAATCGTCGAGAATTCGAAGCGCGGCGGCGAGGTTGATCCAGTGCGACAATTCGTTGGGCTCGCGCTTGCAGGCGATTTCGAAATGGCCGGCGGCGGTCGCGGCGTCTTGCCGCGCGAGAGCGTCGGCGCCGAGCCAATTGCGGGCCGCGGGCTCGTCGCCGTCGATCGCCAGCACCGCCTCGAAATGGTCGCGCGCCTTGTCGCGCAGGCCGGCTCCAAGCGCGCGTTGGGCTTCGGCCAAATGCTGCGGAACGGTGGCTTGCGACATGGTCGAATTGAGGCAGAGCGGCCGGGGCGCGTCAAGCTAATGCCGGAAGTGGCGCATTCCGGTGAACAGCATCGCCAGGCCGGCGTCGTCGGCGGCGGCGATGACTTCATCGTCGCGGATCGACCCGCCGGGCTGGATGACCGCGGTCGCTCCCGCTTCGGCCGCCGCGAGCAGCCCGTCGGCGAACGGGAAAAAGGCGTCCGAAGCGACCGCTGAGCCAACGGTGCGCGGCTCGGGCCAGCCATTGGTTTCCGCGGCCTCGATGGCTTTGGCGGCGGCGATTCGCGCGGAATCGCGGCGGTTCATCTGGCCGGCGCCGATCCCGGCCGTGGCGCCGTCCTTCGCATAGACGATGGCGTTCGACTTGACGTGCTTGGCAACGGTCCAGGCGAACAGGCAGTCGGCGATTTCCTGCCCGGTCGGCTCGCGCTTGGTCACGCATTTGAGCTGGTCGCGGGTGGTGCGGCCGTTGTCGCGGTCCTGGACCAGCAGCCCGCCGGCGATCACCGCCAGTGACTGGCCGCCCCGCGTCGGGTCGGGAAGCTCGCCGGTCAGCAGGAGGCGCAGATTCTTCTTTTTCGCGACGACGGCGCGGGCGTCGGAGTCGGCGTCGGGCGCGACGACGACCTCGGTGAAGATCGCCGCGATCGCCTCGGCGGTCGGACCGTCGAGCGGGCGGTTGGCTGCGACGATGCCGCCGAACGCCGAGACGCTGTCGCAGGCGAGCGCCTGCGCCCACGCGTCGGCGAGCGTGTCGGCGCTCGCCACTCCGCACGGGTTGGCGTGCTTGACGATGACGATGGTCGGCGGGCCGTCGCGGAACTCCGCGGCGAGATCGAGCGCGGCGCTGGCGTCGTTCAGATTGTTGTAGCTGAGTTCCTTGCCCTGGACTTGGCTTGCCTGGGCGATGCCGCGCGAGTGCGGGCCGGCGGGCACATAGAGCGCCGCCTGCTGGTGCGGGTTCTCGCCATAGCGAAGCGGCGTTTTCAGCTTGTTCGACAAGGTCCAGGTCGCCGGCCAGCGCTCGCCCTGGTCGGCGAAGGCGAACCATTGCGAGATCATCGAATCATAGGTCGCGGTCAGCGCGTAGGCCTTGGCGGCTAGACGCTTGCGAAGCTCGAGCGACGTCGCTCCGTCATTGGCGTCGAGATCGGCGAGCAGGGCGCCGTAATCGCCGGGGTCGGTGAGACAAGCGACATAAGCGTGGTTCTTGGCCGCCGAGCGGACCATCGACGGGCCGCCGATGTCGATATTCTCGATGATCTCGTCGCGCGACGCGCCGCGCATCACCGTTTCCTCGAACGGGTAGAGATTAACGACGACGAGGTCGATCGGCGCGATGCCATGCTCCTGCATCATCGCCCGGTGCTGGGGATTGTCGCGCAACGCGAGAAGCCCGCCGTGGACCTTCGGGTGCAGGGTCTTGACCCGACCGTCCATCATTTCGGGAAAGCCGGTGACGTCCGAAATGTCGCGCACGTCATGGCCCAGCTCGCGCAGCCGTGCGGCGGTGCCGCCGGTCGAGAGTATCTCGGCGCCATAGCGCGCAAGCCCGGCCGCGAGATCCTCGAGACCGGCCTTGTCGGACAGCGAGATCAACGCCCGTTGGATGGGCACAAGGTCGGTCATCTTTCCTCCAAAGCCGTCATTGCGAGGAGCGCAGCGACGAAGCAATCCAGCTATTTTCACACGAAGGCACGAAGGCCCAAGCTAAGGCACGAAGAGCCAAACGGGGCTTCGCCCAAGGTTCTTTCTTCGCGCCTTTCCTGTCATCTTCGTGCCTTCGTGTGAGATTTTTGATTGCTTCGTTTCGGTCACGAGGACGCGAATCAGCTGGCGCGGCGGAACTGCCAGCCGATTTCGCCGCCGATGCCCGACATTTCGCCGACGATCACCAATTGCGTCGACTTGTGCGGTTCGCCGGCGCCGTCGACGAACAGGCTTTCCTCGGTGGTCAGCATCGCCCCGCGGCAGCGGAAGTTCCACGGCGGAGTGCCGCGCGCGCGCAGGATCGCCCCCATGCCGTCGGCGGTGACGGTCGCCTCGACGTCGGGGGCAAGGTGGAAGCGAGCGGCGAACGCAACCGCGTCGCGGACCTTGCGGCGGCCTTTCTGGATCAATTGGTCGGTGCCGCGCAGCTCCTTGCCGTCGTTGCCGAGCATCAGGCTGCGCTTGTGGACCAGGCCGAAGCGGCGGACGTAGCCGTCGTGCGTCGCGGCGATGCGGCTCGAATCATTGTCCTCGGAGCGATCGACGGTGACGTCGGTAACGCCCTTGCCGAGCGAGCCGTCGGCGAGGATCGCGGTCGAGTTGGTCTCCGCGAGGGTCAGAGTGCTGTGGGCCGCGGTCGAACGCAGCGCCTCGACGAGATGATCGGGAAGCTTGGTCGGAAGCATCCCCGGGCCGCCGCAATTGACGACCAGCCGCTGAGCGCCGTCGGACAGCTCGAACGCCAGGGTCGAAGCGGCGCCGCACGCGGTCAGCCGCGGCGGCGGCGGCGGAGCGGCGTCGAGCACGAGGATGGTGCCGAGCGCCGACATCCGCTGATAGCCCCAGCCGCGCGCTGCCCGAAGCGGCCGGGCGCGAAGGCCGCAGCCCTCGACCAGCGCGTTGAGCCGCGCCGGATCGCCGGGGTTGCCGCCCTGCCAGCTCGACAGAGCGCCGTCGCCCATCGTGACTCCGTGGAGCGCGGCGAGCGAGGCGGCGGCGGCCGCCTGGATGCCGTCGGGAAGCGTCTGCTTGGCGGCGAAGTAAGCGGCGCGGAGCAGCCCGAGGCGGTCGACGAGGAGCAACTGCTCGTGAGGCGAGCGGCTGGTCAGGCCGCCGTCCTCGAACTGCGCGGCGGCGAGCGCCTTGGCGAGCCCCGCCTCGCCGCGAGCGACTCGGCTGACTCCGCCCTGGACCAGTAGGCCGGCGGCCACGACTCCCGCCCAGGCGGTGATCCGCTTGAGGCCCGGCGGGGCGCGGTCGGCGTTGGCGTCGAGATGCCGCGCTCCACGGGCCAGCGTGTTCAGGAGCGCCGAGCGGTAACCGGCGTCGCGGCTCGACAATATGTACGGAGCGTAGGCGCTCCAGAACAGGATCCGCTCGCCCCACAGATCGGGGCGCCAGGCCTCGTCGGCGCGGGTGCCGTGGGCGAGCAGCCAACGCCCGGCGAGCGCCTCGGCCAGGCGCGCTCCGTTCTCGCGGCTGGCGGCGGCGGCGAGGTCGCGAAGCCAGGCGAAGCCCTGCAATTGCTCGGCGAGCGGGCCGTCGGCGCCGACCGCGGCGAAGTCGAGGTCCTTGAGCGACAGCGTTTCGCTGCCGACCTTAAACCGCCCGGCGAGCAGGGCATCGCCGCGCTTGCGGTCGCCGGCGACATGGTCGCGCGGCACCGCGGCGAGCTTCAACGGCTGGCGGCGCGATCCGAGCATCCGGGAAAACAGCGAGCCGCGGGCGAGCTTGCGGACGATATCGCGCTCGGCCGCGGTACTGGCGCTCATCCGTCTCCTCGCAGCGCGCGGATATTGGCCGCATATTCGCGCGATCCGCCGCGGAAGGCCGCGGTTCCGGCGACCAGAACCGTGGCTCCGGCGTCGATGGCCTGGCGGGCGGTGTCGGGATCGATGCCGCCGTCGACCTCGATCGCGACGTCGAGGTTTTGCTTGGCGACGCGGCGTGCGACCGCCTCGATCTTCTTCAACTGGCCGGTGATGAATTGCTGGCCGCCGAAGCCCGGGTTGACGCTCATCACCAGCACCAAATCGATGTCCTCGAGCACGTAGTCGAGCGCCTTGGCCGGTGTGGCAGGGTTGAGCGACACGCCGGCTTTCTTGCCGAGCGCGCGGATGCGCTGGACGGTTCGGTGGAGGTGCGGGCCGGATTCGGGATGGACGGTGATGACGTCGGCTCCAGCCTCCGCGAACGCGTCGAGGAACGGGTCCACAGGCGCGATCATCAGATGGACGTCGAACGGCTTGGCGCTGTGCGGGCGGAGCGCCTTCACGACGCCTGGGCCGATGGTCAAATTGGGGACGAAATGGCCGTCCATGACGTCGATGTGCAGCCAGTCGGCGCCGGCCTCGTCCATCGCCCGGACTTCCTCGCCGAGGCGGGCGAAGTCGGCGGACAGGATCGATGGGGCGATGAGCGGCGCGGCCATATTCGCCGGATTAGACGATTGGGCCAATCAAACAAGAACGGCGCTTGACGCCAAGCGTATTAGTTGAATAATACACCACGGAAATTTCGAGCGGGAGCAAGGATATGAGGAAGAGTTTGTTGGCTGGCGCGGCCGCGCTGGCGGTGGTCGCGGCGGTTCCGGGGGCGGCACTGCCGGCGGATTTCAAGGCGCAGGCCGACGCGTTGCTGAAGCGCAGCTATGCGGCCGACCAGCCGGGCGCGGCGGTGATCGTCACCGACGACGGCAAGACCGTCTATGCCGCCGGGCGCGGCCTCGCCGACCTTGAGAAGAAGGTGCCGATCACTCCCGCGACCGTGTTCCGAATGGGCTCGATCACCAAGCAGTTTACCGCCGCGGTGGCGCTCCAGCTGGTCGAGGAGGGCAAGCTGTCGCTCGACGACAAATTGTCGAAATTCCTGCCTGGCTATCCCGGGGCCGCCGCCGACGCGACCGTCCGCCAGCTGCTCAACCATACCGTCGGAGTGCAGAGCTACACCGGCATCCCGGGCTGGATGACGGGCGCCGCGCCCAACCGGCCCTACACCACCGACCAGCTGATCGCCGAGTTCCGGGACCTGCCGGCGCCGGCCAAGCCCGGCGAGCGCTGGGCGTACAACAACAGCGGCTACGTGCTGCTGGGAGCGGTGATCGAGAAGATCACCGGCAAGGCATGGCACGAGGCGGTCGACGAGCGGATCGCCAGGCCGCTCGGGCTGACGACCGTCCGCTATGGGGTGCTCGAGGCGGCGACCCCCAACATGGCCAAGGGCTACACCCGCGGCGAGCAAGGCCCGCAGCCGGCCAAGCCGATGCATATGAGCGCCGCCCACGCCGCCGGTGCGCTGATCGGATCGGTCGAGGACCTCGCCAAGTGGAATCACGCGCTTCACCACGGCAAGGTCGTTCCTGCGCATCTCTATGCGCAGATGATCGCGCCGACCAGGGTGGCCGACGGCAAGGTCGAGAATTACGGCTTCGGAATTGCCACCGACAACATCCGCGGCCGCCCGGCGATCCGCCACGGCGGCGGCATTTTCGGCTTCGCCACCGACGCGGTCTACGTGCCGCAGGAGGACCTGTTCATCGCCGTGTTCACCAATAGCGATTCACTGGCGATCGAGGAGGAAGTGGTGGTTCAACGGCTCGCAGCGCTGGCACTGGGCGACCCCTATCCGACGTTCGACAAGGTCAAGCTCGATCCGGCCGCGGTCGGGCCCCTGCTCGGCGTCTATCCGGTCGACGGCGGCGATCGGCGCTTTTTCATCCGCGACGGCAAGCTCTACACGCGGCGGACGGGCGGCAGCGAGCGCGAGGCTTTCGCGGCGGGCGGCGACCGCTTCTTCTACGGGCCGGACGATTTCACCTGGTTCGAGGTCCGCCGCGGCGCCGGCGGCAAGCATGTCATGGCGATGTACCAGAACGGCGCCACCAAGCCCGAGCTGTCGACGCGCAGCGGGCCGGTGCCGCCCGAGCCAAAAGCGGTCGAGCTGCCGCGCTCGACGCTCGAACGCTATGTCGGCAGCTACAAGTCGGATCGCGGCCCGGTCGTCATCGCGGTGGGCGACGACGGCCGGCTGACCGGCAAGTTCGGCCGGCAGCCGCCGCTGCCGCTCAAGCCGCTGAGCGAAACCGAGTTCGCGCCCGAGGGGATCGACGCCAGGATCACTTTTCGGCTCGAGCAGGGCCGCGCTGCGCGGCTGGTCTTCAAGCAGGGCAGCGTCGAGATCGCCGCCGAACGAGTCGCCGATTAGCAGCCGACAAGGCGCGCGGCGAAGAAGCCGTCTAGGCCGCCTTCCGCTTCGAGCAGGCCGGGGAGGATTCGGAGCTGGCCGGAAGCGTCCGAGGTGACGAAGGCGGGCAGGCCGCTCGGGGCGTCGAGGCGGAAGTCGGGGTTGGCGGTGAGGAAGGCGGCGACGATTTTCTCGCCCTCCTCAAGCTCGAGCGAGCAGACCGAATAGACCAGGGCGCCGCCGGGATTAAGCCATTGGGCGGCGCGGTTGAGCAGCTTGGCCTGCAGCGCCGCGCGTTCGGCGATGATTTGCGGACGGGCTCGGTAGAGGACTTCGGGGTGGCGGCGGAAAGTGCCGGTCGCCGAGCAGGGCGCGTCGAGCAGGATCGCGTCGAAGCCGCGGCCCGGGTCCCAGGTCAGGGCGTCGACGGGGACCAGGCTCGCGCTCAATTTCGTCCGCTGGAGGTTTTCGCGGATCCGGGCCAGCCGGTTTTTCGACGCATCGACGGATGTCACGCGGTGGCCGGCGGCGGCGAGCTGCATGGTCTTGCCGCCCGGCGCCGCGCACAGGTCGAGCACGTCGGTCGCGTCGGACGGAATGAGGCGCGCGGGCAGCGAGGCGGCGAGGTCCTGAACCCACCAGCCGCCTTCGCCGAAGCCGGCGAGGCCGGGGACGGCGGAGCTTTCGGGGAGGCGGACATGGCGCGGGGCGAGCGAGGTGCCGCCGTTTGCCCGGGCGTAAGCCGCCGCCGCCGCATCGTCGGCAAAGCTGAGGTCCAACGGCGGGCGCTGGGCGATCTGGCGGCGCGCGGCCATAACGACCTCCTCGCCCCAGGCCGAGCGCCAGCGTTGCTCGACCGGGTCGGGCAGGCGCGGGGCTTCGAGCGGCGGGATGCCCTTGCGGAGCAGCGTCCCGAGCACTCCGTGGACCAGGCGGCGCGGGCCGCCGTCGACCAGCGGCAGAGCGGTCGCGACCAGCGCATGGTCGGGCGTGCCGAGGCCGATCTTCTGAGCGAGCGCGAGGCGAAGCACCATCCGAGCCTTGGAATCGCCGGGCAGCGGGCGCTGGGTCGCGCTGTCGATCAGCGCGTCGAGATCAGGCAGGCGGCGAAGCGCCTCGCCGGCGATGGCGATCGCCAGCGCATGGTCGGGCGGAGCGAGGCCGCGGGCGGCTTGCGCGGCGGCGTCGAGGGTCAGGCCTTGGCGAAGCACGCCATCGAGCATCTGCAGCGCCGCGCGGCGCGCGCCAACGCCTTCAACGCTTGGCATTGATGCTCGCAAAGGCCATTTTGGGCCGGTGAAGAAGCGACCCAAGCATCTCGACCCGCCGGCCTATCTGAGCCCGTCGCCGCCGGTGCCTGAAGCCGGGCCGGCCAGCGATGCGCCGCCCGATGGCGAGGAGCACAAGCTCGACCCGACGCGCTACGGCGACTGGGAGCGGAAGGGCGTCGCCGTCGATCTCTAACGTGTGACGCGTCTCCGTCGCCGTCATTGCGAGGAGCGCAGCGACGCGGCAATCCAGCGCAAACAGGAAAACTGGATTGCTTCGCTGCGCTCGCAAAGACGACTCTTGCGCCGGTGTCACTGGCTTTCCATGCGCGGCGGGCGGGCGAGCAACTGCTCGAGCACTGCATCGACATTGAACCGGCCGGCGAGCAAGCCGTCGACCGCGGCGACGATCGGCATGTCGAGCCCGCGCTCGGCCGCGAGGCGGGCGAGCACGGGCGCGGTATGGGCTCCTTCGGCGACGGTCCGGCGGTCGGCGAGCAGCTCGGCGACCGACCGGCCTTCGCCGATGCCCTTGCCGAGCGAGAAATTGCGCGAGCTGGTCGACGAGCAGGTCAGCACCAGATCGCCGAGACCGGACAGGCCGGCCAGAGTCTCGCGGCGCGCTCCGCAGTCGAGCCCGAAGCGAGTCATCTCGGCAAAGCCGCGCGCGATCAGCGCCGCCCGGGCGTTCTCGCCGAGGCCCTTGCCGGCGACCACTCCACAGGCGATCGCAAGCACGTTCTTGACCGCTCCGCCGATCTCCGCGCCGACCACGTCGTCGGTCAGATAGATTCGAAAACCGGGCCGGGCGATGCGGTCGCGCAGCGCTTGGCCGAGCGCCTCGTCCTTGGCGGCCAGAGTGACCGCGGTCGGCAGCCCGGCGGCGACCTCGTCGGCGAAGCTTGGGCCCGACAGCGCCGCCACCGGGGCGTCGGGGCACGCATTTCGGGCGACGTCGTGGAGCAACTGGCCGCTGCGTTCCTCGATGCCCTTCGAGCACAGGATCATCGGCTTGCCGGACTGGGGCGCGGCCTCGAGCACCGAGCGCATGTGCTGCGCCGGGGTGACCACCAGCCAGGCATCGCACTGGCCGAGCTCGGCGAGGTCGCCGGTCGCGCGGATCGCCGGGTCGAGCTTCTGGCCCGGCAGGAACACCGGATTCTCGTGCGTCGCATTGACCGCTTCGACGACCTCGGGCTCGCGCGCCCACAGCAAAGTGTCGCGGCCGCCCGAAGCGACGACCTGGGCGAGCGCGGTCCCCCAGGCGCCGCCGCCGATCACGGCGAGGCGGTCGATGCTCACGCTTTCACCCCGGCTCCGCGAACCTTCTCGGCCGATTCGTCGAGCGGCCAGCGGGCGCGCGCCGGGGCGTCGAGCGGGTCAGTCAGGCCGGCAGCCAGGCGCTCCGCCCCGGCCCAGGCGATCATCACCGCATTGTCGGTGCACAGCCAGGCCGGCGGAACGGTGAAGCGGCGGCCGTTCCGCTCGGCCAGCTCGGCGAGCGCGGCGCGGATCGAGCGGTTCGCCGCGACCCCGCCGGCGACGACCAGCGCCGGAGCATCACTGGTTTCGAGGGCGCGCGCGGTGCGGTCGACCAGGCAGTCAATGACCGCCTGCTGAAAGCTGGCGGCGATGTCGGCCGGCCGGTGCTCGCCCGAGGCGACCGCGCGCTGCACGGCGCTCTTGAGGCCGGCGAACGAGAAATGCGGTTCGGGCGAACCGAGCAGCGGGCGCGGCAGCGGGACCGCGGCGGAATCGCCGTTGGCGGCGAGCGCTTCGAGCGCGGGCCCGCCGGGATAATCGAGGCCGAGCAGCTTGGCCGCCTTGTCGAACGCCTCGCCGACCGCGTCGTCGATGGTCGTCGCGAGCCGCCGATAATTGCTGACCCCGCGCACCTCGAGCAGCTGGCAATGGCCGCCCGAGACGAGCAGCAGCAGATAGGGAAAGTCGAGCCCCGGATCGACGAGGCGCGGCGACAGCGCGTGGCCTTCGAGATGGTTGACGGCGACCAGCGGCTTGCCGGTCGCCAGCGCCAAACCCTTGCCGGCGAGCAAAGCGACCATCACCCCGCCGATCAGCCCCGGGCCAGCGGTGGCGGCGATGGCGTCGACCTCGTCGATGGCGATCCCGGCCTCGCCGAGCACCCGGCGGATCAGCGGCGGCAGGATCTCGACATGGGCTCGGGCGGCGATTTCCGGGACTACTCCGCCGTAGGGCTGGTGGGCCGCATTCTGCGACACGACCGCGTGGGCGAGGATCCGCCGGTCGCTGCCGACCAGCGCCACCGCGCTGTCGTCGCACGACGATTCAAGACCAAGGATCAGGGGCATTGCCAGCCCTTTGCCTCAACCGGCTTCGATGCACTAGAGGTGGGCCATGACCGGCCTCAGACTGGGTACTCGCGGATCGCCGCTGGCGCTGGCGCAGGCGCGCAAGGTTGCCGCCGCGCTCGAGACGAGCCAGCGCTGGCCCGCCGACCATGTCGAAATCGTGCCGATCCGGACCACCGGCGACCAGGTCCAGGACCGGCCACTGGCGGAGATCGGCGGCAAGGCTTTGTGGACCAAGGAGCTCGACCGGGCGCTGCTGGAAGGCGAGGTCGATTTCTGCGTCCATTCGATGAAGGACGTCGAAAGCGAGCGGCCCGAGGATATCCACCTTGCCGCGATGCGCCCGCGCGGCGACTTTCGCGAGCGGCTGATCGGCGCCGATTCGCTCGATGCGCTGGTGCAAGGCGCGACCGTCGGAACGTCATCGCCGCGGCGGGCGGCGCAGCTGCGCTCGATCCGGCCCGACCTCAAGATCGTCCCGCTGCGCGGCAATGTCGAAACTCGGCTCGAGAAAGTGCGGTCGGGCGAGCTGGACGCGACCCTGCTGACCTCGGCGGCGCTCAAGCGGCTCGGGATGCCCGATGTCGGGGTGGCGGTTCCGGTCGAAGTGATGCTGCCGGCGCCCGGCCAGGCAGCGCTCGGAATGGAATGCCGGACCGACGACCATGTTACCCAGAGCATCCTGACCACGGTCAACAACGACATCACTTTCTGGGCGGTGTCGGCCGAGCGGGCGTTCACCCGGGCGCTCGGGGCGAGCTGCCATTCGCCGGTCGCGGCGTTGGCCATCCTCGACGACGGCGAGCTCGGGATGCGCGCGCAAATCTTCTCCGAGGACGGCAGCGAGATGATCCAGGACAAGGCGCGGTTCGACTGCGGCGACGACGATTCGCCGGCCACGCTCGCCGAGCGGATGCTGGCCAACGCGCCGCCCGCCATCCGGAGTTTGTTTCGGGGCGCATGAGGCGGCTGGTGATCCTGCGCCCCGAGCCCGGCGCAAGCGCGACCGCTGAGCGGGCGCGGGCGATGGGGCTGGAGCCGCTGGTGATGCCGCTGTTTGAGGTCACGCCGGTGGATTGGGAAGCGCCCGATACCGGGTCGTTCGACGCGCTGCTGCTGACCAGCGCCAATGCGGTGCGGCACGCGGGCGAGGGCTTGCAGAGGTTGCGCCAATTGCCGGTCCATGCGGTCGGCGAAGCGACCGCCGCGGCGGCGCGCGAGGCGGGCTTCGACATCGCCAGCACCGGCGACGCGGGAGTCGAGCGGCTGCTCGGCTCGATCGAGAGCGACCTTCGCCTGCTGCATTTATGCGGCGAGCATCGGACCGAGAGTGACGCGAAGCAGGCGATCACCGCGATCCCCGTCTACCGCGCCAGCGAACTGCCGCTCCCCGATGATTTCCGCCGCATCGAGGGGCAGGTCGCTCTCGTGCATTCGCCCCGCGCCGGCAAGCGCCTTGCCGAGCTCGGGATCGACCGAAGCACCATCCGAATTGCGGCGATCAGCGAGGCGGCGGCCACTGCGGCTGGCTCGGGTTGGCAGCGATGCGAGGCCGCCGACGCGCCCGACGAAGCGGCGCTGCTGGCCCTCGCCGCGCGGCTGTGCGACAATCGGCCGCAGACATGACCGCGCCTGCCTCCCGAAGCCCGTTGAACTGGAGCGCCCGGCTGCTGATCGGCCTGGCGCTGATCATCGTCGGGGCGGCCGCCGCAACGTGGATGCTGGCCCGTTACGACCGCGCCGCCCATGTGCTCGGAGTGGCTCCGGCTCCGCCGCCGCTGATCCGCAGCCCGCAGCGTCTCGCCGCTCCGCTCGGCGATCCATCGAGCGAGTCCGACATCGCGGTCGCGGCGCGGATGGCGGGGCTCGAGGCGCGCGTCGCCCGAGTGGAAACCGCCGCCCGGCGGGCGGAGGGCTCGGCCGGCCGGACCGACGCTTTGGTCGTCGCCTTCGCGGCGCGCCGGGCGGTCGATCGCGGGGTCCAGCTCGGCTATCTCGAGACGCTGCTGGTCGACCGCTTCGGCAACCGCCACCCGCGCGCCGTGGCGACGATCGTCACCGCGTCGCGGTCGCCGGTCCGCCTCGACGATCTGATCGCCGAATATGACACGCTTGGGTCGCAGCTAAGAAGCGGCGGGCCCGACGACAGCTGGTGGTCGAACTTCCAGCGCGAGCTCGGGTCGCTGGTCAACATCCGCCGCGCCGACGTGCCGTCCGCCAAGCCCGACGCCCGCTACCGGCGCGCGCTGAGCCGGCTCGAGAGCGGCGACGTCGACGCCGCGCTCGCCGAGACGATGCGGCTTCCGGGCGCCTCGCGCGCCGGCGCGTGGGTGTCGAAAGCGCGCCGCTACGTCGCCGCCCACCGCGCGCTGGACGAGATTGAATCCTCGGCGCTGTTGGCCGGAAGCGGCGCCGACCGCTGACCCTTTGCAAGACACGCAGCGGCCCGGAGCGCTGAATTCCGCAAAACCGGGTCGAATGGGGGTTGGCAAGCGGACTCGCGAATGCGATTCTTGGCGCTCGAACCGCACAGCGGGGGTTCAGCTGCGGTGCCTAAGATCTTGGCAAATCTGTGAGAGTGTTATGAGCGGAGGGGTCATGACGTCATTCTGGAGGCGCTTGGGACTGGCGCTGGCGATGGCCGGGATGACCCAGGTCGGCGCGTCCGCGGCGAGCCAATATATTCCGCCGCCGACCCCGGCTCCCGCTCCGATCGTCCGCCCGGCGCTGCCGCCGCAAGCGCCCGCCTACCTCCGCCAGCGCATCGACGCGCTCGGCAGCCAGTTCAACGGCCGCGTCGGGATCGCCGTCCGCTCGGTCAACGACGGCTGGTGGACCGGCTGGAGGGCCGAGGAGCTCTATCCGCAGCAGAGCGTCAGCAAATTGTGGGTGTCGATCACCGCCTTCGACGCGGTCGACAAGGGCCGCGTCAACCTCAACCAGCGCGTCACCTTGACCCGCAGCGACCTGACGCTGTTCCACCAGCCGATCGCCGCCAGGATTCTCGGCGGCGGCGCGACCATGTCGCTGAGCCAGCTGATGTACGAGGCGATCACCAAGAGCGACAACACCGCCAACGACAAGCTCATGCGATCGGTCGGCGGGCCGGCCGCGGTGCGGGCGATGATCGCCGACAAGGGGCTCGGGGCGATCCGCTTCTACGACGGCGAGCGGGCGCTGCAGAGCAAGATCGCCGGCCTCATCTGGACGCAAAGCTATTCGGTCGGCGGCGCATTCTACAAGGCGCGCAACGCGCTGCCTTATTCGGTGCGGTCAGCCGCCTTCAACCGCTACATCGACGACCCGTACGACGGCGCCTCGCCGCGGGCGATCGTCGATGCCTTGGCCCGGCTGAAGCGCGGCGAGCTGCTGTCGCCCCCTTCGACCGCGCGCCTGCTGTCGATCATGGGCAACACCAAGACCGGCGCCAACCGGCTGAAGGGCGGCCTCAAGCCCGGCTGGAGCCTCAGCCACAAGACCGGCACCGGCCAGGTGCTGGGGTCGGTCCAGGCGGGCTATAACGATATCGGCGTGCTGACCGCGCCCGACGGCCGCAGTTATGCAGTCGCGGTGATGATCAAGCGCACCTCGACGCCGCTGTCGACGCGGATGACGCTGATGAACAATGTCGTTCGCGCGGTCATCGCCCAACACGAGATGCGATACGCCGCCGCCTACACGCTCTGATTGAAAAGTCTGGAGCGGGCGAAGGGATTCGAACCGCCGGCGCAGCCCTTTCGGGCGGAGCCCATCAAAGACTCGAGGGTTCGACCACCGCGGCATGAGAATTGGAGCGGGCGAAGGGATTCGAACCCTCGACCCCAACCTTGGCAAGGTTGTGCTCTACCCCTGAGCTACGCCCGCTCGTGAGCTGAGCCGGTCGGCCATTTGGCCAAGCGGCTGAGGTGAGGCGGGCGCCTAGCATGGGGCCCGCCGGTCCGGCAAGTGCGTCAGCTTTGGCTTGTGACCCGCTGGACTGCCGCCCATATGGGCGCTTCGAGAAGCGGCAGCAAACGGAGCGAAACGAGCGTGGCGACCCTGGGCCTGAGCGATGCCGAACGCGAGGCGATCGAGCGCTTCGAGCGCGACGTCATCGCCCCGTCGATGGACGCGCTCGTCATCCTCGATTTCTGGGCCGAATGGTGCGGGCCGTGCAAGCAATTGGGGCCGGTGCTCGAGAAGGTCGCGGCCGACTATGCGGCCAAGGGCGTCAAGCTGGTCAAGGTGGACGTCGACAAGGACAAATTGATCGCGGCGCAGTTCCGGGTCCAGTCGATCCCGACCGTCTACGCGTTCTTCCAGGGCCAGCCGGTCGCCGACCTGACCAATTACCGCACCGAGGGGCAGATCAAGCAGGCGCTCGACCAACTGCTCGCGCAATTGAAGGTCGGCGAAGGCGAAGCGGCCGCGCCGAAGCCCGAGATTGAGCCTTTGATCGCGATGGGCGAGCAAATCCTCGCCGAGGGTGACGCGCCGCGCGCGGTCTCGGTGTTCCGCCAGATCCGCGACCTCGCGCCCGACGATCCCGAGGTTGCCGGCGGGCTGGTGCGGGCACTCGCCGCCGCGGGCGAGCTGGCGGAGGCCGGGAGCATCCTCGGCGAGCTATCCGAAGAGGCGGCCAAGAACCCCGCCGTCGCCCGAGCCCGAGCGGCTTTCGAGCTGGCGTCGGTGCCCGCGGTCGACACCGGGCCGTTCGAGGCGCGGATCGCCGCCAACCCGGACGATCTCGACGCCCGCTTCGAGCTGGCCGGAGCGCGGACGGCGGCCGGCGATCGCGACTCCGCCGCCGACCAACTGCTCGAGATCATCGCCCGCGACCGCGAATGGAACGAAGGCGCGGCACGCAAGCGCTTCCTGCAGCTGCTCGAGGCGCAGGGCCTCGAGGATCCGTGGGCGCGCAGCCAGCGGCGACGGTTGTCGGCGCTATTGTTTACTTGATGAGCCTGTTTTCGTGATTGGAAGGGCCCAATGACCAAGCCGCTGGTGCTGCGGGTGCCGATCTTCCCGCTCGCCGGCGCGATCCTGTTTCCACGCTCGCAGCTGCCGCTGCACATCTTCGAGGACCGCTACCGCGAGATGGTCCGCGACGCGATCGACGGCGCCGGGACGATCGGGATGATCCAGCCGCTGAGCCTCGATCCCGACGACAACCCGCCGCTCTACGCGGTCGGCTGCGTCGGCGAGATCGTCGGAGTCGAGGAGCTCGAGGACGGCCGCTACAATATCGTTCTCGCCGGATCGGGCCGCTTCCGCCTGATCGAGGAGGCCGATCTCGGGACCTCCTACCGAAACGCCGATGTCGACGTCGCCGCGTTCGACGACCGCGAGCCGCCGGCGCTGCCGCTGGTGCTTCGCGCCGGGGTCGAGCAGGAGGCGCGGCGGCTCGGCGACGTGCTCGGGCTGGCGGTCGACTGGTCGGCGGTCGGGCGGCTCGACGACGAGATGCTGGTCAACGCCATCGCCCAGGTGGCCCCGTTCGACGTCGGCGCCAAGCAGGCCTTGCTCGAGGCGGAGAGCCTGGATGCACGCGCCGACTTGCTGGTCCAGCTGATGCAGTTCCAGCGCATGGCGACCAGCGCCGGGGCGGATATCGAGCCGACGCTGCAGTAACCCCCCGCCCGCTTGCGGGAAGGGAAGAGGTGCGAAGCGACGAAGGGGCGGGCCTGTCGTCGGCTGTCGATCAACCGACACGCCCACCCCTCGGTCCCCTCCCGCGGGCGGGAGGGGAGGAAGTGTCAAATCGGCAATCCCCTGAGCAACAGCGGCAGGTCGCCGCTGGTGCCGCGGGCTTCGGACATCAACTGGTTCTTCACCGGCTTGACCCGGTCGATGACGCCCATGCCGAAGCGGCGGACCAGCGACGCGGTCCGGCCCGGAATGCCGTAGATGCGGGTCAGGCCGTCGGTCGCCATCGCCACCATCAAACTGTCGAGCGAGCGCCAGCGCTGGTAGCGGTCGAGCAATTGCTTGTCGCCGAGGTCGAGGCCGAGCCGGGCGCCTTCGACCAGCACCTCGGCCAGCGTGGCGGCGTCGCGGAAGCCGAGGTTGAGGCCCTGGCCGGCGATCGGGTGGATCGCGTGCGCGGCGTCGCCGAGCAAAGCCAGGCGTTGGGCGGTGATCTGCGCCGCATGATGGAAGCCCAGGGGATAGGTCGAGCGCGGCGCCGCCAGGCTGATTTCGCCGAGGAAGCCGCCCATCGCGGCGCGCGCCTCGGCGGCGAAATCCTCATCGGACAGCGACAGCCAGCCGGCAGCGTCGGTAGCCGGGACCGACCAGACGATCGCCGAGCGGTGGCCCTGCTCATCGTCGGCCATCGGCAACAATGCGAACGGCCCGGTCGGGTAGAAAATCTCGTAGGCGATCTGCTCGTGGCTGCGCTCGTGGCGAAGCGTCGAGACGATCGCTGAATGGTCGTAGCGCCAGCGGGCGACGCGGATCCCGGCCGCCTCGCGGGTCGGTGAATTGCGGCCGTCGGCGGCGGCGAGCACCGGCGCCGAGAGCTTGCGGCCGTCGGCGAGCGCGACCGTCACCCCGTACGCGCCGCGATCGACCGAGGTGACGGTCGATTTCCACAGCAGCCAGGTGTTGGCGCCCGCCTCGGCGCGGGCGCGGAGCGCGGCGCGCAGGTGGCGGTTCTCGTGCATCCAGCCGAGCGGCTCGTCGTCCTCGTCGCCGGGATCGAAGCACAGGCCGCCCGGTTCGAGCCCGTCCGCGACCTGGATGCGGCGGATCGGCCCGCCATCGGCCGGGAAGTGATCGGCGACCTCGATCGTCTCGAGCATGCGCATCGAGCTCGACGAGACAGCGCTGGTCCGGCCGTCGAATTTGGCGGTTTTGCGCGCTTCGGGATCGGCCGGATCGACGACGATGGCGCTGAGGCCGCTCGAGTCCAGAGCGGATGCCAGCGCGAGGCCGATCATGCCCCCGCCGAAGATGATGACGTCGGCCCGATCCATGACTGTGTCCGTAACGCCACGACGCCAAGAAGGTAACCCTCACCCTCCTGCCGCTTCGCGGCATTCCTCCCTCTCCCGCACGCGGGAGAGGGTTGGGGTGAGGGTACTTCTTGACCGGTGACTCCCCGACAAGGCATTCTACGCGCCGGACGATTGGGTTGGGGTGGATGATGGCGACCGCTGCGGCGCGGGCAAGGAAGCGCGACCTGGGGCCGCACTGGCGCGATGCGCTGGCGGCGTCGGTGCGGCGCTTCGCGTTGCGCAGCTGGGGCGCGCTGCTGGTCGCGGTGAGCGTCGCGGGCGCTGTGGCGCTCGCGACCCACAGCTCGACCGACCCGAGCTTCACCACGGCCGCCGGAGGCCCGCCGACCAACTGGCTGGGAAGCGTCGGCGCCTACGCTAGCGACGCCTTGCTGCTGCTGTTCGGGCTGGGATCGGTGCTGCTCCTGCCGGTCATCGCATTGGCGGGGCTGCGGATGCTTCGGCTCGAGCCGGCCGGGCGGATCGGCCGCGGGCTGGTGATCGCCGCTGTGGGGGCGGTGCTGGTCGGGATCGCGCTCAGCCTGCTCAGCGGTTCGGCGGTGTCGGGCTTGCCGAGTGGCTGGGGCGGAGCGCTGGCGCTGGCCGCGGCCAACGGGGTCGAATTCGGGGTCGCGCAGATCGGCAACCCGTCGGTCGAAGGGCCGCTCCGACTGACGCTGCTGCTGCTGTTCGCGGTCGGCGGGCTGGCGCTGGGCTACCTCGCGATGGGACTCCACGCCGACGAGAAGGACTGGATGAGGGGGCTCTTCCGACGCGATGCGCGCGCCAAGGCGGCCCCGCGACGCACCGAAGAGGTGCGCGACGAGCGTGCTGTGCCCGCCGCGCCGCCGCGAGCGCGCCCGGCCGTCGCGGTCACCGAGCCGGCGCCGGGAGTCGCTTCAGCCTCCCGGGGCGGCGGCCGCAAGGCAAGCGCCGCGCGCCAGCCGAGCCTCGCGTTCGGCGGAGTCTACAGCCTGCCGCCGCTGGACCTGCTGACCGCTCCGCCGGCGAGCGGTCGGACCCAGATCGACCGCGCCGGGCTCGAGCGCAATGCGCGGCTGCTAGAATCGGTGCTCGAGGATTTCCACGTCCGCGGCGACATCGTCGAGGTCCGCCCCGGACCGGTGGTGACGATGTACGAGCTCGAGCCGGCGAGCGGCATCAAGGCGAGCCGGGTGATCCAGCTCGCCGACGACATCGCCCGCAACATGTCGGCGCTGTCGGCCCGCGTCGCGACGATTCCGGGGCGTAGCGTCATCGGAATCGAGCTGCCCAACCCCAAGCGCGAGTCCGTCACTCTGTCCGAGCTGATCGGCAGCCAGGCGTTCGAAGACCAAAACATGTCGCTGCCGCTGATCCTCGGCAAGAACATCGCCGGCGACCCGGTGATCGCCGACCTGGCGCCGATGCCGCACTTGCTGGTCGCGGGCACTACCGGATCGGGCAAGTCGGTCGGACTCAACTGCATGATCCTGTCGCTGCTCTACCGGATGACTCCCGACGACTGCCGGTTGATCCTGATCGATCCCAAGATGCTCGAGCTGTCGACCTACGAGGACATCCCGCATTTGCTGGCGCCGGTGGTGACCGAGCCGGGCAAGGCGATCCGGGCGCT
The DNA here is from genome assembly GCA_964430865.1 of uncultured Sphingomonas sp. Taxonomy (GTDB): domain Bacteria; phylum Pseudomonadota; class Alphaproteobacteria; order Sphingomonadales; family Sphingomonadaceae; genus Sphingomicrobium. The sequence continues at coordinate 121,806 of CAYSHL010000001.1, read as the reverse complement.
CAAATGGACCGTCGAGCAGATGGAGGAGCGCTACCGGATGATGGCCAACCTCGGAGTCCGGGCGCTGCCAAGCTTCAACGCCAAGGTGCGCGACTCCAAGGCCAAGGGCGCGCAGCTCGGGCGGCGGGTGCAAACCGGCTACAACGCCGACACCGGCCAGCCGATCTACGAGGTCGAGGAGCTCGACTACGACGTCCTGCCGCAGATCGTCGTCATCATCGACGAGCTCGCCGATTTGATGATGACCGCCGGCAAGGAGGTCGAGTTCCTCGTCCAGCGGCTGGCGCAGAAGGCGCGCGCGGCCGGCATCCATTTGATCATGGCGACCCAGCGGCCGTCGGTCGATGTCATCACCGGGGTCATCAAGGCCAACCTCCCGACCCGCATCAGCTTCCAGGTGACGAGCAAGATCGACAGCCGGACGATCCTCGGCGAGCAGGGTGCCGAACAGCTGCTCGGCAAGGGCGACATGCTCTACATGCCGGGCGGCAAGCAGATCGTCCGGGTCCACGGGCCGCTGGTCCGCGACGAGGAGGTGCGCGCTGTCGCCGAGCATTGGCGCAAGCAGGGCGTGCCGGAATATATCCAGGCGGTGACCGAGGAGCCCGAGGACGGCGGCTATCTGTTCGATGGCCAGCCGACCGGCGAGGACGACGCCGAGACGCAATTGTACAGGAAAGCGGTGCAGATCGTCGCCGAAAGCCAGAAGGCCTCGACCTCCTACCTGCAGCGCCAGCTGAGGGTCGGCTACAACAGCGCCGCGCGGCTGATCGAGCGCATGGAGAAAGACGGCAAGGTCGGCCAGCCCGATCATGTCGGCCGCCGCGAAGTGCTGATCGACCCCGACGGCAACCCGCTCTAGGCCTTTCGTCTCTCCGATTCACCGATAATTCAGACGTGCTCGCCTAGTGTGCGCACATGCTGCGCAGCCTGCTCCTCGTCCCGGCCCTGATCGCCTCCATTGGCGCCTGCAGCCCGGCGCAGCCGCCGCTGCTTATCGACGGCGCCCGGCCCCCAGCGACTCAAGTCGTGCAGGAACCCCCGGCCAGCGCGCCCGCGAGCACCGGCGACGATCACACCGCGATTTCGCGCTAGCGACGTAGCGGCCACCACTCCGGTCGCTTCGTCTGACCAGTGATTCTCCCTGTCGCAAGCCGCTTGGCGGCGGCGACGGAACGTGCGATTCTAAAGTTGAGTTGATGGGGCTCTCTGGATGGACGTCGCGCGTCAGAAACAGGAAGTTGATCGGAACTACGACGCATTCATGCGAATGCTGTCAGACCTGATCGCGGATCACCGCGACCAACTGGCGCTCATGCGTGACGGCAATGTGGTGGGTTACTTCAATACCCCCCGCGAAGCGTTACGCGCGGCATCCGAGAGTTTTCCCGACGGTATATTTTCGATTCAAGAAGTGACTGACGAGCCGATCGACCTCGGTTTCTGGTCGCATGTCGGTAATTGAGTGGAAGCGGGAGCAGCGGCGTATTCTATTGCCAGTATTGATTCTGGCACCCTTCCCCGCCACCGATCTTACCGGATTTGACGCCACGGCCTTGTTAGACACGGGCTCCTCGGTCAGTGGAATCGCGACGCGCGTTGCAGCCCAATTAGGGCTCTCCAAACTGGGCAAACGCCCTCTCACTTCCGCCCAAGGTCAAGGGCAAGTGGAACGCTATGCGTTTCGGGTTGGCCTACTCCCAAAAGACGCGTCGACGGTTTCGCCTGCTTTCCCGTTTCTCTTCGACGAGGTCATCGGCATCGAATTGACGAACGCATTCGAGTTCGACGCCCTCATCGGAATGGACATATTAGGTCAATGCGACTTCTCGACGGATCGCGCAGGTAGGTGCCGCCTTTCCTTCGGGCGCTAGACTGAACCATCGGGAACCGTCGGGTTCAGGGCGCATTCAATCCGCGCGCGTAATAGCCCGCCCAAATCTTGCATTCCCAGGAGCATCACATGCGTTTTCCGATCCTGTTCGCTCGCGCGCTGTTTTCGATCGCCGCCCCAGCCGCTGTTGTCGCCACGCCGGCGCCCGCGGCCGCCGCCGAGTCCGCCGATTTCGCGCTGGTCCAGGCCCATTTACGCTCGGTCCAGTCGATGACCGCCAACTTCGTCCAGACCGACGGCAAGGGCCGCTCGGCGCGCGGCACCCTGCAGCTCAAGCGCCCGGGCCGGATTCGCTTCGAATATGGCGGCGGCGACCTGCTGCTGGTCGCCAACGGCGGCCGGCTGAACTTCATCGACTATCAGGTCGGGCAAAAGGAAAGCTGGGCGCTCAACAAGACCCCGCTCGGGATGCTGCTGTCGGTCAACCCGATCGTCAAGGGGAATGCACGCCTCCAGCCGAGCGGCAACCCGCGCACCGTCGTCCTGCGCGCCAAGGATCGCAGCCACCCCGAGTTCGGCTCCCTGATCCTGGCGTTCCTGCGCTCGCCGTCGGCGCCCGGCGGGCTGCAGCTTTACGGCTGGACCGCGGTCGACGCGCAGAACAAAAGGACCACGGTCAAGCTGTCGAACGTGCGCTACAATGTCGCGGTCGCCGACACCGCCTTCAGCTTCGCCGAGCCGAAGAAAAAGAAGCGCGGATAGAAGGGTAGCCGTTCGCTACTTGTTCATCGCGCCGTCAGCCGGGCGGCACTAAATTGGTCTCGATCCTGCATCATGCTTGGGGTTTCCCCCTGTTACCCGGGCACGCAGGATCCCTTGCGTGACGAACGCTCGGCGGCCCTCGCTCCACGCCCCCGGAGCGGGGGCCATTTGTATTTCGCTCGCAACAGGCTGCGAGCGAGGGTGCTCGCTGCGCTCGCAAAGACAGTGAAGGCAAAGTAGATCGGTCGTACATGACCCGCATCAAGATCGCCTCGTGGAACGTCAATTCGGTCCGTGCCCGGATCGACATCGTCGCCCGGCTGCTCAAGGAGGAGCGGCCCGACATATTGTGCCTGCAGGAGACCAAGGCGACCAACGACATCTTCCCGGCCAAATGGTTCAAGCGGCGCGGCTACGTCCACCAGCAATTGAACGGCCAGAAGATGCATCATGGCGTCGCCATCGTCAGCCGGATCGAGCTCCACGAGCCCGGCGCCCACGACTGGCAGGACAATGGCGAGGCGCGCCACGTCGGGGTGCGCCTACCGTGCGGGATCCGGCTCGAGAACGTCTATGTGCCGGCTGGCGGCGACATCCCCGACCGCACCGTCAACCCCAAGTTCGGGCAGAAGCTGGACTTCATCGAGCGGATGACCCGCTGGTCGGAGAAATTGCGCGAGCCGACGGTGATCGTCGGCGACTTCAACGTTGCCCCGCTCGAATGCGACGTCTGGAGCCACAAGGCGCTGCTCAAGGTGGTCAGCCACACGCCGGTCGAGGTCGACGCACTCAATCGCCTTCAGCAGGCGCACGAGTGGGTCGACATCGGCCGCAAATTCGTGCCGGCGCCGGAGCGCTGCTTCACCTGGTGGAGCTACCGCTCGATGGACTGGACCAAGAACGACCGCGGCCGCCGGCTCGACCATATGTGGGCCTCGCCGCAGCTCGCGGACCAGATCGTCGCCCACCATGTGCTCGAGCCGTGCCGGGCGTGGAAGAGGCCGTCCGACCATGTGCCGCTGATCTGCGAAGTCGCCCTTTGACCGAAGGCGGGATCCGGCGGGCGGTGGCGGCGCTCCGGGCTGGCCGGCCGGTTCGGATCGAGGGCGGTTCTTCAGCGGTCGCGGTCCTGCCGGTTGAAACCGCGACCGCGGAATTGCTCGAAATGCTCGACCCGCAATCGAAGGCGCCGCTGCTGCTCAGCGGGGCGCGAGCCGCGGCGCTGTCGCTCGCCAACGAGCGCGAGGCCGCCGACCCGGCGCGGCCGGTGCTGGTCGAGCGGTCGGCCTGGCTCGACGCCGGTGCGGCGCTGGCGCTCGCCGACCCTGGGCGGGATCTGGAGCGGGCGCCGATCGGTCCGCTGCAGGCGGTGCCGGTCTCGGACGAAGCGCTGGCCGCCGCCGCGCTGGAGCTGGCCCGCTCGGCAGGGTTGCTGCCTGCGCTGTGGCTGCTCGATGAGTCCGCCGAGGCAATGTCCCTGCAAGCAGACGAGCTGGCCGGCCTTTCGTCGGAGGTCACTTTGGTCGCACGCGCGAAATTGCCCCTCGAGGATTTGCCCGACACCCAGATCGTCGCCTTCCGAAGCCCGGACGGCGAGGAGCATGTCGCGCTGGTGATCGGCGCTTTTGCGGGCCAACCGCCCCTCGTCCGGCTGCACAGCGAGTGCCTGACCGGCGACGTGTTCGGATCATTGAAATGCGATTGCGGCCTGCAGCTGCGCGAGGCGCTGCGGCTGATCGGCGCGGCCGGCGGCGGCGTGCTGCTCTATTTGCGCCAGGAGGGCCGCGGCATCGGCCTGGCCAACAAGCTGCGGGCTTATGCGCTCCAGGACCGCGGGCTGGACACGGTCGAGGCCAACCAGCGGCTGGGGTTCGCCGACGACGAGCGCGATTACGACCACGCCGCGGCGATGCTGCGCGCGCTGGGCATCGACCAGGCGCGGCTGCTGACCAACAATGCTGGCAAGGTGGCCGGGCTGGCCGCCGCCGGGATCGAGGTCGTCGAACGGGTCGCTCACCACATGCCGGCCAACCCCCACAACGCCGACTATCTCGCGGTCAAGCGCTCAAAGAGCGGGCATCTCGCCTAGCCCAAGCAGCCTCTTAAGATCGTCGAAGCTGTGGGCGATTTCGCGAACTCCGAGCGCCCGCAGCCGCTCGTCGTGGCCAGGCAGGCAGTGCGAGCCGGCGCACAGGCCGATGACCCGCCCGCCCGACGCAAGCGCGCCCCTCGCACCGACCGGCGAATCCTCGACGATCACGCAGTTTGCGATCGGCAGGCCGAGCCGCGCCGCAGCGTAGAGATAGAGGTCGGGTGCCGGCTTGCCGCGGTCGACGTGCTCGGAGCCGCTGTAGAGGTGGCCGCCGAAGGCGTCGCGCAGGCCGAGATGGTCGAGGTGGGTCGCGATCCAATTCACCGAGCTCGACGACGCGACCGCCTTGGGCAGGTCCGGCGGCAAGGCATGAACGAACTCGACGGCTCCGGCGACCGCGGTGAGGCCTTGCCGAAGGACCCGCCGGTCTTCGATTCTCCTCTTGTCGTGGAAGTCTGGCGGCAGCGCCGTGCCGATCCGAGCCTCGATCGCGGCGATGAAGTCGGGTCCGTTGAGCCCGCTGAAATGGGTCAGAGCGTCTTCGACGTCGATCGGGTGCCCGAGCTCGGTCAGCAGCTCGGCGATGTGGCGGTTGCCCTCATACTCGCTCTCGAGCAGCACTCCGTCGAAATCGAAGATGATCGCGTCCAAGGGGGCGGCCTAATCCTCGAACAAGGCGGTGCCGACCCGGACCGCGGTTGCGCCGAGCATCACCGCGCTCTTGAAATCGGCCGACATGCCCATGCTGAGGCCGGTGACGTCATGCCGCCGCGCCAGTTCCGCCAGGAGGGCGAAAAAAGGCGCCGGCTCGACCCCGAGCGGCGGGATCGCCATCAGCCCGGCGAGCGGCAGCGGCGACGCCCGAACCGCCTCGACCAAGCCGCCAACCTCGCGAAGCGCGCAGCCGCCCTTCTGCTCCTCCTCGCCGATGTTGACCTGGACGTAGACGCTCGACCGGCGGTCCTGCTTCTCGGCTTCGCGAACCAGCGCCTCCAGCAGCGAGGCGCGGTCGAGCGAGTGGATGACCGAGAACAGGCTGACCGCTTCGGCCGCCTTGTTCGACTGCAATCGCCCGATGCAGTGGAGCGTGACGTCCGGATTGCGCTGGAGCAGCGGCGGCCATTTCGCGAGCGCTTCCTGGACCCGGCTTTCGCCGAAGTCGCGCTGGCCCGCGGCGATCAGCGGTTCGATTTCGTCCGCGCCGCGGGTCTTGCTGACCGCGATCAGCGTCACCTCATCGGGACCGCGCCGGGCAAGCTTCGCCGCGGCGGCGATATCGTCGAGGATGGCTTGGCGTCGGACGGCGGGGGAACTCATTGCCTCGCGCTACGGGGGGCCGTCACGGGAGTAAATCCCGTGACGTCAGTCCTCACTGCGTGAGGCTGGCCGGCCTGCGGCAACTTACGCGCTGCTCCGGCGGCGCTTCGCGCCGGCGTCGCTGCGCTCGGTGCCTAGGCTAGAACTTAAACGCAGTCCCGACGTAGACGGCCTGGCTGTCGCGGCGGGCGTCGGTGACGGCCGACAGGCGGTCGTGGTCGATGCGGTAGCGGACTCCGCCGGTGACGGCGATGTTGCGGGTCACCGAATAGGCACCCCCGACGTCGACCGAATAATTGTCCGCCTTGCGCAGCGGGGTCAGAGCCCGGCCATCGCTGCGGTCGGCGCCGACGGCGACTCGGCCGGTCAGGCGCTTGTTGAGCGAGTAGCTGACTCCGAGCGCCGCGCTCTCGCGTCCGCCAAGCGCCGGATTGGCATCCTTGGTCTTGCCGACATCGCCGGCGAGCGCGAACCGCCGCCAGCCGACCGCGACTCCGAGGTTGTAGCTGGCCGGGGTCAGGGCGCCGACCGAGGAGGCCGCGGCGCCGGCATCGGCGACCCGGACCTTGCCAGGAGCGTCGGCGCGGGCGCGGATCGCGACCCGGACCTGCGACGGCCGTCCCTTGGATGGGGCAGGCGTGAACTTGAAGTCGGTCAGCGAGGCGCTCTTGCCGGCGAACGCGGCGGCGAGCCGCGGGTCGGCGGTCGCCGGAGTGAAGGTCGAGACGGGGTCGAAGCTGATCGCTACGGCGGGCGCCCGCTTCTTCGATTGCGCGTCGGCCAGGGCCGGAGTCAGCACGAGTCCGGCCGCGGCGAATGCCGTGACCGTCCTTGCTAATCTCGACCGACCGAAGTGCAACACGCGAGCGAACTCCCTGTTCACGACTCGATATAGCTATCGCGGGCGCAAGGTTCCATGTCCGGAATCGATTCACAAGCGCCCTGTGGCCCAGACACCACAAGTGCGGCCCGTTGCGGGACACGCTTGCGGAGCACCGGCCAGCATCTATAACGCCCGGGCTGACCCAGCCCCTAACGTCTCGAGGAACAATGATGCCCCGCCTGCCCATCGCCGCCGCCGCGCTGATCGTCATTGCCATCGCCGGCTCCGGCTGCTCGCGCAACCGCGACATCCCGCTTCAGCTGGCGCCGTCGCGGACGACCTCGATCGGAGTTAATTCGTACCTGTGGCGGGCGGCGATCGACACCGTGTCCTTCGCTCCATTGCTGCAGGCGGATTCGAGCGGCGGAGTGATCGTCACCGACTGGTACGCCAACCCGAGGTCGCCGAGCGAGCGGGTCAAGCTGACCGTTTCGATCCTCGACCAGGATTTGCGCGCCGACGCGCTTCGCGTCGCCGCGTCGCGCCAGGTGCTGCAGAACGGCGTCTGGGTCGCCGCGCCGGTCGCGGCCGCCACCGTGCAGAAGCTCGAAGACATCATCCTGACCCGCGCCCGCGACCTTCGCCGCACCGCCGTCGGCGGGTAATTGAGCCCTTGCAATGACGGGCCACCCAGATCCGCCTGCCCGTTTCGATCCTGCCGACGCCGAGCGGCGCTGGCAGGCGCGTTGGGAGTCGGACGGCTGCTTCGTCGCCGACAGCAAGAGCCCCAGGCCCAAGACCTACGTGCTGGAGATGTTTCCCTACCCGTCGGGGCGCCTGCACATCGGCCATGCGCGCAACTACACGATGGGCGACGTGCTCGCCCGGTTCAGGCGGATGCAGGGCTTCGAAGTGCTCCACCCGATGGGCTGGGACGCGTTCGGGATGCCGGCCGAGAATGCGGCGATGGAGCGCGGAGTCCATCCCGGCGAATGGACGCGCGGGAATATCGCGGCGATGCGCGAGCAGTTGAAGCGGCTCGGCTTCGCGCTCGACTGGAGCCGCGAGTTCGCGACCTGCGACCCGACTTATTACGGCCACGAGCAGGCGCTGTTCCTCGACCTGTTCGAGGCCGGCCTGGTCTACCGCAAGGAAAGCGAGGTCAATTGGGATCCGGTCGACCGCACCGTGCTCGCCAACGAACAGGTGATCGACGGCCGCGGCTGGCGATCGGGGGCGATGGTCGAACGCCGCAAGCTCGCCCAATGGTTCCTGAAGATCACCGACTTCGCCGATGAGCTGCTCGAAGGCCTGGGGTCGCTCGACCAATGGCCCGACAAGGTCCGGTTGATGCAGGAGAATTGGATCGGCAAGAGCCGCGGGCTGGAGTTCAGCTTCCGCCTCGCCACTCCCCTCCCGCCAGCGGGAGGGGAAGAGGCGCGCAGCGCCGAAGGGGAGGGCCTGTCGAGTGGATCACAGGCCCTCCCCCCGGCCACCTCCCGCGTGCGGGAGGGGGAGCAGAAGATCACCGTCTTCACGACGCGACCGGACACGATCTTCGGGGCATCGTTCGTCGCCATCGCCGCCGAGCACCCGCTGGCGCAGGCACTGGCCGAGACCGATCCGGCCGCCAAGGCCTTCATCACTGAGTGCCGGGCCGGGGGGACCAGCGCCGCCGAGATCGAGACCGCCGAGAAGAAAGGCTACAAGACCGCGCTCGAAGCGGTGCATCCGCTACACAACGAGTGGCGGCTGCCGGTCTACATCGCCAATTTCGTGCTGATGGACTACGGGACGGGAGCAATTTTCGGCGTTCCCGGCCACGATCAGCGCGATTTCGAGTTTGCGAAGCAATATCATTTACCGATCAAACGAGTGGTCGCGGCGAGTGCCAACGAAGCCGCATTGCCGCTCGGCAACGAAGCCGAAAGCGAGCACGGAATCGCGGTCAATTCCGATTTCCTCGACGGGATGACGACCGACGAAGCGGCCGCCGAAGTCATCCGCCGGGCCGAAGTGGCCGGCTGGGGCCGGGGTTCGACCGCGTGGCGGCTGCGCGATTGGGGCGTGTCGCGCCAGCGCTATTGGGGGACTCCGATCCCGATCGTCCACTGCCAGGGCTGCGGCCCGGTCCCGGTGCCGCGCGACCAGCTGCCGGTGGTGCTCCCCGAGGACGTGACGTTCGACGCGCCCGGCAACCCGCTCGACCGCCACGACGCCTGGCGGCAGGTCGAGTGCCCGAAATGCGGCCAGGCCGCGAGCCGCGAGACCGACACCTTCGACACGTTCGTCGATTCCAGCTGGTATTTCATCCGCTTCGCCAGCCAGCCGGCGGGCCAGCCGTTCGACCGCGCCGAGGCCGAGGCCTGGCTCCCGGTCACCCAATATATTGGCGGCGTCGAGCACGCGATCCTCCACTTGCTCTACGCGCGCTTCTGGACCCGGGCGCTCAATCGCCTCGGCGAGATCGGCATCAGCGAGCCGTTCCAGGGCCTGTTCACGCAAGGCATGGTGACCCACGAAACCTACCGCTCGGCGGACGGCCGCTGGGTTGCTCCCGACGAAATCGACGCGGGTCCGGGCGGAACGCTGGTCGAGCGCTCGACCGGTGCCGTGGTCGAGCGCGGCCGGATTGAGAAGATGTCGAAGTCGAAGCGCAACGCGATCGATTCCGACACCATCGTCGAGCGCTACGGAGCCGACGCCGCGCGCTGGTTCCTGCTCTCCGACAGCCCGCCCGAGCGCGACCTGTTGTGGTCGGAAAGCGGGATCGAAGGGGCGGTCCGCTTCGTCCAGCGGGTGTGGCGGCTGGCCGCCGGAGCGCAGGAGGGGGAAGGCGCCGACGAAGGCCTCGACCGCAAGCTCCATCGCACCATCGCCGCGGTCGGCGAGGCGATCGAAGGCCTGCTGTTCAACAAGGCGATCGCGCAATTGTACGAGCTGGTCTCGGCGATCGAGAAGGCGCCGGCGTCGGCGAGCCGGGCCGAGGCGGTCCGGACCCTGGTCAAGCTCGCCGCGCCGATGGCTCCGCACCTCGCCGAGGAATGCTGGGCGGCCTTGGGCGGCGACGGCATGGTGACCGAGGCGGAATGGCCGTCGTTCGACCCGGCGCTGCTGGTTGACGACCAGGTGACGCTGGCGGTGCAGGTCAATGGCAAGCTGCGCGATACGTTGACGGCTCCGCGCGGGCTCGACCGGGCGGCGGCCGAGGCGCTCGCGCTCGCGTCGGACAAGGTCCAGCGGCAGTTGAACGGCGCCGCCCCGCGCAAGGTGATTGTCGTTCCCGACCGGCTGGTGAATATCGTCGCCTGATGGCGCGCCTGTTTGTCCTCCTCGCCGCCGTGGCGCTGGCCGGTTGCGGGCTCCACCCGCTCTACGGCGGCGGAGCGAGCAGCCCGGTCGCGGCGACCCTGCGCTCGGTCGAGGTGGCGCCGATCGAGGGCCAGGTCGGCTGGCTGATGCACAACAAATTGACCGAGCGGCTCGGAGCCGCCGGGGAAAGCGCGCCCGCCTACCGGCTCGAGGTCGAGCTCGACGACAACATCACCGGCTTCGGGATCCGCGGCGACCGGGCGGTGACCCGCGAGCGGCGGACGCTGCGCGCGCGCTACCGGCTGGTCGACCTCAACGGCGGCGGGGTGGTGCTCGACGCGACGGCGGGATCGGACGCCGGAATCGACGTCGTTAGCTCCGAATATGCGACCATCGCCGCCGAGCAGACCGCGGTCGAGCGATTGTCCGAGGTCGTCGCCGACCAGATCGTCGCCCGGCTCGGGCTGTTCGCAGCGCGGACGGGCGCATCGCAGTGAAATCGGCCCGGGGCAGCATCGCTCGAGCGATCGACCATCCCGACGGCGACGTCCGGCTGTACCTGTTCCACGGCCCCGACGAGGGCCAATCGCGGGCGCTCGGCGAGCGATTGCTGAAAGGGCTTGGCTCGAGCCGGTTCGTGATCGCTTCCGGTGCCCTGAAGTCGGACCCGGCGCTGCTCGCCGACGAGGCCGGGGCGATGAGCCTGTTCGGCGAGCCGCGGGCGATCTGGGTCGAGCCCGCGGGGGACGAGGTCGCCGAAGCTGTCGAGGCCCTGCTCGAGGCGCCGGCGCCGGAAAGCCCGGCGATCCTGATCGCCGGCGGGCTGCGCAAATCGTCGGCATTGCTCAAGCTGGCCGAGGGCCATCGCGCCGCGCTCGCTCACGCTTCCTACGTCCCCGAGGGCCAGGATGCGGAGCGGATGGTTGCCGAGGTCGGCCGGGCGCACGGGCTGCGGATCGCGCCCGGAGTCGCGGCCCGCGTCGCCGACGCGTGCGGCAACGACCAGGCGATTGTCGGCCAGGAACTCGCCAAACTGGCGCTCTATGTCGGGGCGTCGACGGAAGCACCCAAGGACCTCGACCATGAAGCGGTCGACGCGGTCGGCGCCGATCTGCCCGAGGGGGATTTCCTGCATCTGGCCGATCTGGCGCTGGCGGGGGAGCTGGCCGGGGTCGGCGAAGCGCTGGCGCGGTTGTCGCCGGCCGGGACCGAGGCGATCCCGGTGATCCGCTCGCTTCAGCGGCGGCTGCTGATGCTGGCCCCGATGCGCGCCCGGGTCGAGGCCGGAGAACGTTCGTCCGCTGTCATGACGTCGCTCGGAAAGTCCTTGTTTTGGAAGGATAAGCCGCTGCTGGAAAAGCTTCTGGCGACGTGGGACGCGCGCGGACTTGAGACGGTTTCTGAACGTGCCGGCAAGCTCGAGCGGCAGCTGATTTGGGGCGACGCGCCGCCGCAAGCCGAGGCGCTGGGCGAGGAACTGGTGGCGATCGCGCGCCGCGCCGCGCGGAGGCGCTAAATCGGCTCGCCCGTCAGCCGCTGGCAGATCATGTCGAGCTGGTCGAGGCTGTTGTAGTGCAGGGTGACCGTGCCCGCGGCGCCGTTGTGCGCGACCTTGACCCGGACCCCGAGCAGATCGCCAAGCTGCCGCTCTAGCGCCTCGAGGTCGGGGTCGCCGCGGCGCTCGGTCAGCTGCAGCTCGCCGGGCGGCTTCTTCTCGCGCCGCGCGCGCGATTCGGTCTGGCGGACGGACAGGCCCTTGGCGATGATCTCCTTCGCCAGCGCCTCCGGATCCGTCGCGGTGGCGACGGCGCGCGCGTGGCCCATGCTGATGTCGCCGCGGACCAGCGCCTCGCGGACGAAGGCCGGCAGGTCGAGCAGCCGCAGCAAATTGGCGACGTGGCTGCGCGACTTGTGAACCAGCCGGCCAATGTCCTCGGCGCTGTGGCCGTGGCTGTCGATCAGCTGCCGGTAGCCCTCGGCCTCCTCGATCGCGTTCAAATCCTCGCGCTGGATGTTCTCGATCAGCGCGATCTCGGCCGCCGCCGCATCGTCCACCTCGCGGACGATTGCCGGGATCGCGTGCAGCCGGGCCCGCTGCGCCGCGCGCCACCGCCGCTCGCCGGCGATGATCTCGTAACCGTCGCCGCGCGGGCGCAGCAGGATCGGCTGGAGGACGCCCCTTTCGCCAATGGAATCAGCAAGTTCGTCGATCGACTCTTCGGAGAAATGCATCCGCGGCTGCTTCGGGTTGGGACGGATCCGGCCGACCTCGATCTCGCGAACGCCGCGGCTTTCCCCGGGGGGCCCCTGGTCGTCGACGGCCGGCCGCGAGGACTCATCCATCAGCGCCGACAGGCCGCGCCCAAGCCCCGACACCGGCCGCTTGGCCGTCATGCGGCTTCGGCCCGTTGCGGAAGCCGCGCCATCAGCTCACGCGCGAAGTTCAGATAGGCTTCCGAGCCGGCGCAGCGCAGGTCGTAGATCAACGCCGGAAGCCCGTGGCTCGGCGCCTCGGACAGCCGGACGTTGCGCGGGATGACCGTCTCGAACACCGCCGCTCCGAGGCACGCCCGGACGTCGTCGGCAACTTGCTGCGAAAGATTGTTACGGCGATCAAACATTGTCAGCACGACGCCGAGGATGGCGAGGCCCGGATTGAACGCCAATCGAATCCGCTCGACGGTCGCCAGAAGCTGGCTAAGTCCTTCCAATGCAAAGAATTCCGCCTGCAACGGGATCAGCAATTGGCGCGCCGCGACAAGTCCGTTGACGGTCAGCAGGCCGAGCGACGGCGGGCAGTCGATCAGGCAGATGTCCCAGCGCGCGTCGGCCTGTTCCAGAGCGCGCTCGAGCCGGTGAGCGCGGTCGTCGAGCGCGACGAGCTCGATCTCGGCGCCCGACAGGTCGACGGTCGACGGCAGCAAATCGAGCCGCGGCACGCGCGTCGCGACGGCAGCGTCGGCGACGCTCGAATTGCCGATCAGCACGTCGTAGATCGACAGCCGGCGCTGCGCCTGGCTGACCCCGAGGCCGGTCGAGGCATTGCCCTGCGGATCGAGGTCGACGAGGAGCACTTTCCAGCCGATTGCGGCGAGCGCGGTGGCGAGGTTGATCGCGGTGGTCGTCTTGCCCACCCCGCCCTTCTGGTTGGCGATCGCCACGCGAATCATCGGTTCGACTTCGCCTTCACTTTGCTCAGCACCAGGATCGCCGAGTCCGGATCGGTGCAGCTCGTTACGCTTCGCGCAACACATTGCCAGCTTCGCTGCGCCTCGGCCAGTTCCGATTTGGCGCTTTTGCCCTTGGGAAGCGCCCAAATCGTCCCGGAATGCGCCAGATGGAGTCCCATGCCGAGCAATCGGCCGAGCGGGGCGACGGCGCGGGCGGTGATCACGTCAAACTGGCCGCGGACATTCTCGATTTTTGAGGCTTTGACGGTGACTCGGGTGGCTAAACCGGACTCAGCAACGGTTTCCTGGAGGAAGGCGGCGCGGAGGCGGCGCGGCTCGACGAGGGTGACCGGACCTTCAACCAGGGCCGCGATGACGATCCCGGGGAGGCCGGCGCCGGAGCCGATATCTACCCATGAAGAACTTGGTTTGGGCTCGAAACGCACCAGCTGCGCGGAGTCGAGGATGTGGCGTTCCCAGATGTCGTTGAGCGTCGACGCGGAGACCAGATTTTGGCTGTTATTGGCGATTCTCAGCCGCTCGACATAGGTTTCGAGGAGGGCAAATGTTTCACGTGAAACGGGGCGGCCGGCCGCCCGCTCCAGCGCTTCGATCATGCTGCGGCGCGGCGCGACACAGCGACGTAAACCGCGGAAAGGGCCGCCGGCGTGACGCCGTGCACTCGCGATGCCTGGTCGAGGGTTTCGGGTCGTGAGGCGGACAGCCGCTCGACCATTTCCGCCGAGAGACCTGGGACCGTGGCGTAATCCAGGTTGGCCGGGATCCACACGGCCGAATCCCGCCGCACCGCCTCCCACTCGCGTTGCTGGCGTTCGACATAGGGGGCGTAGAGCGCGTCGGCCCGGCCCTCATCGGTTTCGCGCCACGCAGTCGTGCCGCGCAACTTCTGATGTTCTTCAATGTGCTTGCGGCGCCGCTCTGACACGCATCCTGCATTGAACGCGGCCTGGCCAAGGCGCGTTGTCGCATTGTCGGCGCGCAACGACAGCCGATGCTCGGCGCGCGCAGTCATCATCCGATACGGCTCGCTGACACCCTGGAGGGTCAAATCGTCGATCATCACGCCGATGTAGCTTGAGCGGCGGTCGAACCGCACTTCAGCGAGGCCGAGCGCGTGCGCTGCGGCGTTGAGGCCGGCGGCGAGGCCTTGTGCGGCGGCCTCCTCGTAGCCAGTGGTGCCGTTGATCTGGCCGGCGAGGAACAGGCCGGCGATGTCGCGAACCTGCAGCGTCGAGCTCAGCCGGCGCGGATCGACGAACTCATACTCGACCGCGTAGCCCGGACGAGCAATCTCGACGCGCTCGAGCCCAGCGATGGTCCGCACGAAATCCTGCTGGACGTCGGCCGGGAGCGAGGTCGAGATCCCGTTGGGGTAGACCAGGGTGTCGCTAAGCCCTTCTGGTTCAAGGAAAATCTGATGCCCGTCGCGGTCGCCGAAGCGCTTGACCTTGTCCTCGATCGACGGGCAATAGCGCGGCCCGCGGCCCTCGATCGCGCCGGCGAACAAGGGCGAGCGATGAAACGCCGCGCGAATGAGATCGTGGGTGCGCTCGTTGGTGCGAGCGATCGCGCAGCGCAGCTGCGGGCGGCGAACGCCGTCGTCGAGGCCGGACATCGTCCACTCGTCCGGATCGCTTGGCTGCTCTTCGAGGCGACCCCAGTCGATCGTCCGGCCGTCGAGCCGAGGCGGGGTGCCGGTCTTCAGCCGGCCCTGGCCGAGGCCGATCTCGCGCAGCTGCCGTCCGAGGGGCACCGAGGCCTTTTCGCCGCGACGCCCGCCCTCCTCGGCGTCTTCGCCAACGAAGATCCGCGCGTCGAGGAAGGTGCCGGTGGCGATGACGAGCGCACGGCAGGCGATGAAACCGTCGCTCGTCTCAAGTCCAGCGATGCGCCGGCCTTCGATGCGCATGCGCAGCGCCTCGCCGACGATCACCTCGGCGCCGCTGTCCGCAACCAGCTCGGCGATGGCGGCGCGATACAAGCGGCGGTCGGCCTGGACGCGCGGGCCCTGGACCGCTGGGCCCTTGCTTCGGTTGAGCATCCGGCGGTGGATCGCGGCGCGGTCAGCGGCGCGCGCCATCAAGCCGTCGAACACGTCGAGCTCGCGGACCAAATGGCCTTTGCCGACCCCGCCGATCGATGGGTTGCACGACATCTGGCCGAGATCCTCGGCGCGGAACGTCAGCAGGCCAACATGCGCGCCACGCCGCGACGCAGCCGCCGCGGCCTCACATCCGGCATGGCCGGCTCCAATGACGAGAACGTCGAGCATCTTTGGCGCACTACGGAAAAACACGCTTCTGCACAAATGCAGAACTCCTGTTTCACGTGAAACAATTACTTTCCGAGGCAGAATCGGGAGAACAGCGCGTCGAGCACATCTTCGAGCCCTGCCCGTCCGGTCAGCCTGTCGAAGGCGCCGCGGGCTATCCTGAGCTCTTCCGCCACCGTAACGATATCCGCCGCGGTCGACGCGCGAGCGAGCGCCGTGTGAGCCTCTTCGCTGTGTGAAGCCTGGCGCCGGTTCAGTGCCAGAGCGTCCTCGCCGGGGAGTAGAGAGGCCACAAGTTCCGCCACACGCTTAAGCAAGGCCTCAATCCCCTCTCCGCTCACCGAAGATGCGGGCAGCGAACCAACCGGAGCCTCGCGTCTTCCAGCCAAGTCACATCTGGCGTGGACCAGGACCAGGCGTCCGTGCGCCGGCGCCGCGTCCGGTTCGCCGAGCCACAGCAGCACGTCCGCCCCCTCAATCAGCGCCTCCGACCGCGCCACGCCGATCCGTTCGACGGGTTCGTCGGAAGCGCGCAAGCCGGCGGTATCGGTCAACAGCAGCGGGATCCCGCCGAGCGACAGCGGCACCTCGATATGGTCGCGAGTGGTGCCCGGAATGTCGGTGACGATCGTCCGCTCCGTACCGGATATCGCGTTGATAAGACTGGACTTTCCGGCGTTAGGCGGGCCCGCGACAACGACCCGGACGCCGTCGCGGAGCGGCTCGATCCGGGGCCGGGCGAGCCATATGTGCAACTCTGTTGCTAATGCGCCGCAATCGCGAGAAAGGGTTTGGTCGACCTCATTTGCGTCGTCTTCGTCATAGTCGATCGTGCGTTCGGCTTGCGCCGACAGGTCCAGCAGCCGCTCCTGCCATTGCTCGATCTGCCGCCGAAGCCCGCCCTCGGCCACGGCCAGGGCGGCGCGGCGCTGGCCTTCCGTCTCGGCCTCGATCAGATCGGCCAGCCCTTCGGCCTCGGTCAGGTCGATACGGCCGTTCTCGAGCGCCCGGCGGGTGAATTCCCCTGGTTTCGCAAGGCGCAAGCCGTCGAGTGACGCCAAGGCGTCGAGCACCGCGTCCGCGACCGCCCGGCCGCCGTGGATGTGGAACTCGACGACGTCCTCGCCGGTCGAGCTCGCCGGAGCATCGAAGCGCAGCACCAACGCCCGGTCGAGCAGCAAGCCCGTTTCGGGGTGTTTCAGCTCACGCAGGCCAACTTCGCGGGCGTCAGGCAGCTCTCCGGCAATCTTGCGCCCCGCCTCGTGCGCTCGAGGCCCGCTGACCCGGATGATCGCGATCGCGGCGGGTGGGCGACCACTGGCGAGCGCGTAGATCGTCGCCGCGGCCACTGCGGGCTTATCCCGCGAAGCCGAGCACCGGCGAGACGTCGTGCCAGCCTTCCCAGATCATCTTGCCGGCGACCCACAGGATGACCAGCAGGCCGATGTAGGCGATCCAGCGGTAGCGCTCGATGTAGCGGGCGATGACGTTGGCCGCGATGCCCATCAAGGCGACGGCGAAAACCAGGCCGACAATCAGGATGCCGGGGTGCTCGTGAGCGGCGCCGGCGACCGCCAGGACATTGTCGAGGCTCATCGAGACGTCGGCGACCGCGACCGCCCACACCGCTCCGGCAAAGCTCTTGGCCGACCGCAATCCGGAATGCTCGTCGCCGACGATCTCCTCCGAGCCGGCGCTGTGGCCCTCCGTATCCCGAAGGTCGCGCCACATGCGCCACGCGACCCACAGCAGCAGCAGTCCGCCGGCCAGTACCAGCCCAACCACCTGGAGTAATTGGGTGACAATCAGCGCGAAGCCGATGCGCAGCACCAACGCGGCGATGACTCCGATCAGGATGACCTTGCGGCGCTGGTCGGGCGGCAGCCCGGCCGCCAGGGCGCCGACGACGATCGCATTGTCGCCGGCCAGCACCAGGTCGATCATCAGCACCTGGAGGAAAGCCGTCAGGGCCGCCGGCTCGCCGATGTTGGAGAAATCGGTGACGATCGCGTCCCACATTCCGGCCGGGCCGCCAAAGCCGGTGGCGGTGGTGCTCGCGGCGGCCAGCAGCATCTCAATCATCGAACAGTCATCCTAATCGCCGTCATTCCCGCGAAAGCGGGAATCCCGCTCAACTTCAAGCGAGAAGAAGCGGGATCCCCGCTTTCGCGGGGAAGACGACGATAAAAGGGCTCTGACGTAGCGTGCCGGATTTGCCGGCTCAGCTATTGGTTCATGCTCGCGAAGAAGTCCTCGTTGGACTTGGCGTCCTTCATCTTGTCGAGCAGGAACTGCATCGCGTCGATGGTCCCCATCTGCATCAGGATGCGGCGCAGCACCCACATCTTGGTCAGTGTCGCCTGGTCGACCAGCAACTCCTCCTTGCGGGTGCCGGACTTGCCGACATCGAGCGCCGGGAAGATGCGCTTGTCGGAGACCTTGCGGTCGAGCACGATTTCCGAATTGCCGGTGCCCTTGAACTCTTCGAAGATCACCTCGTCCATCTTCGACCCGGTATCGATCAGCGCGGTAGCGATGATCGACAAGGAGCCGCCTTCCTCGATGTTGCGGGCGGCGCCGAAAAAGCGCTTGGGCCGCTGCAAAGCGTTGGCGTCGACGCCGCCGGTCAGCACCTTGCCCGAGCTCGGGACGACGGTGTTGTAGGCCCGCCCCAGGCGGGTGATCGAATCGAGCAGGATGACGACGTCCTTCTTGTGCTCGACCAGCCGCTTGGCCTTTTCGATCACCATCTCGGCGACCTGGACGTGGCGGCTGGCGGGCTCGTCGAAGGTCGAGGAGATGACCTCGCCTTTGACCGAGCGCTGCATGTCGGTGACCTCCTCGGGCCGCTCGTCGACCAGCAGCACGAGCAGGAAGATCTCCGGATGGTTGTCGGTGATCGCCTTGGCGATGTTCTGCAGCAGCACGGTCTTGCCGGTCCGCGGCGGCGACACGATCAGCGAGCGCTGGCCCTTGCCCTGCGGAGCGACGATGTCGATCACCCGCGCCGACTTGTCCTTGACCGTCGGGTCGGCGCTGTCGAGGGTCAGCTTCTCGTCCGGATAGAGCGGGGTGAGATTGTCGAAATTGACCCGGTGGCGGACCGCCTCGGGATCGTCGAAATTGATCTGGGTGACCCGGGTCAGAGCGAAATAGCGCTCGCCGTCCTTGGGGCCGCGGATCTCGCCTTCGAGCGTGTCGCCGGTTCTAAGGCCGAAACGGCGGACGTGCTGCGGAGCGACGTAAATGTCGTCGGGGCCAGCGAGGTAATTGGCCTCGGGGCTGCGCAGGAAGCCGAAGCCGTCGTTCAAGACCTCGATGGTCCCCATGCCCATGATCTCGGCGCCGCTTTCGGCGCGGACCTTGAGGATCGAGAACATGATGTCCTGCTTGCGCAGGGTCGAGGCGCCCTCGATTCCGAGCTCCTCGGCCATGGTCACCAACTCGGCGGGGGTTTTCTGCTTGAGGTCTTTGAGGTGCATTCGGAATCTTTTCTTGGATGAGGCGCTTTGAACAAAAGCGGATGCGGCAGGACGCTGCATCGTGGGGGGAACGGGCACCGGCGATTGGAAGAAACAGGCCGATGAAAGCCGTATGGCCAAGGCGTTATGTCTCGCCCCGGCTCAAGTCAATATCGGAACGGAGGGGCGGCTGCGCAACCCGTTCAGAATGGACGAACGCCTTGGCTGCCGTCCAGCCTAGAACGGCCGGACGATGACCAGCACGACGATCAGCGCCGCAGCGATTCCCGGGATCTCGTTCATGATCCGCAGATTGCGGTCCTCGAGCGCGCGTTTGCCGGCCGCCAGCGACTTGCCGTAGGCGCCGATCCAGCCCTGGTAGCCGGTCAGGCCGACGACCAGCACCAGCTTGGCGAGAAACCAGACCTCGGTGAACGCGTCGAGGTGGACGGCGAGCATCAGCCCGAGCACCCAGACGATCAGCATCGCCGGAGCCAGGATGATCGTCCGGGCGCGGTCCTCGCGCTCGATCCAGGCACGGTCCTCGGCCGATCCGGGCGTGGTCGCGTGATGATAGACGTAGAAGCGCGGCACGAGCAGCAGCCCGGCCATCCAGAAAATCACGAAGGTGACGTGCGCGGCCTTCACCCACGGGTAGGCGGCGCCGAGGAATCCGGTCAGCTGCAGGCCGGTGAGGTCGGTCATGCGCTCCCTTTTTTCAACAGCGCCATCAATTCGTCGACATGGGCGACCGGCGTTTCCTGGAGGATGCCGTGGCCGAGGTTGAAGATGTGCGGGCGTCCGGCCAGCGCGTCAAGGCAGCGCCGGGCGGCGTCTTTCAACGCCTTGCCGCCGGCGAGCAAAGCGAGCGGGTCGATATTGCCCTGGACCGGCAGGCCGGCGGGCAGCTCGCCGTGCGCCCAGGCCGGATCGACCGTCTCGTCGAGCCCGACCGCGTCGACTCCGGTTTCGCGAGCGTAGGCCGCAAGCTTGCCGCCGGCGCCCTTGGGAAAGCCGATCACCGGGATATCCGGATGCTTCGCCTTGAGGCGTTTCACCAGCCGCTCGGTGGGAGCGATCACCCAGCGTTCGAACTCGGACGGAGCGAGCGTGCCCGACCAGCTGTCGAACAATTGCACGGCCTCGGCGCCGGCGGCGATCTGGCCGCTCAGATAATCGATCGTCACCGCCTCGATGCGCTCGACGATCGCCCCGAACCGCCCGGGATCCGAATAGGCGAGCCGCCGCGCCTCGGACTGGTCGCGGCTCGCCTGGCCGGCCGCCATGTAGGTCGCGACCGTCCACGGCGAACCCGCGAACCCGATCAGCGCCTTGCCCGGCTCGAGCTGCGCCTTCACCTTGGCGACCGTCTCGTGGATCGGCTCGAGCCGCGCCGGGAACGGGGTCAGCGCGTCAAGGTCCGTGCCGACGAGCGGCGGAGTCAGCCGCGGCCCCTCGCCGGCGACGAAGGTCAAATTCTGGCCGAGCGCGAACGGGACGATGAGGATGTCCGAGAACAGGATCGCGGCATCGAGCCGCGGGAAGCGCTTGAGCGGCTGCAGCGTGACCTCGGCCGCGGCGTCGCTGTCGTAGACCAGATCGAGGAAGCCGCCCTTGCTCTCGCGGAGCGCTCGATATTCGGGCAGATAGCGGCCGGCCTGGCGCATCATCCACACCGGCGGAGGGTCGCGCCGCTCGCCCTTCAGGACGGCAAGCAGCGGCTTGGCGGGCTGGTCGTCCGAAGCGTCGCGAGGCGTCGAGGCCACCCCTTATTCTCCCTTATTATTATATATAGAAGTAAGACTGTTGTTGTAGATGGCGGCCGCGGGGCGGGGCTTAGGCGGTCCTCCCGGACTTGCCAACATGAGGCGCTTTGCAATCACCGCGGGAATCCGGCGAGTCGTGCGCAACCGTGCACGCGATTCACAGGCTGGGGACGGAATCCACGCCCGGTGGATGGATCGTCGGACAAGGCATCGCGGCCTGGGCATAAGCGCGGCGTTGAGCCCATCCCCATCGCCGGGCTAGGACAACCACCCTGCTTGTCCACAAGGTTATTCGAGTGACCCTGGTGCTCGCCTCCTCAAGCGCAATCCGCCGGGCGATGCTCGAGGCGGCGGGGGTCGCGCATGACACGGAGGCTCCGGGGATCGACGAGGCGGCGGCCAAGGAGTTGGGCGGCGGGGCGGCGGCGCTGGCGCTCGAGCTCGCGCAGGCCAAGGCCGTAGCGGTCAGCGCACGGCGTTCCGGCGACTGGGTGATCGGATCGGACTCGGTGGTCAGCGTCGGCGGCCGGCGGTTCGACAAGCCCGCCGACCGCGGCCAGGCGGCCGAGCATTTGCGCGAATTCTCCGGCCAGGCGATGGAGCTGACCAGCGCGGTCGCCCTGGCTCGCGACGGCGCGGTCGACTGGAGCCACCGCGAAACCGCGACGCTCCAGGTGCGCACCCTGTCGGAAGACTTCATCGCCGGCTACCTGGACCGCGAATGGCCGGCGGTGTCGCACTGCGTCGGAGTGTTCCGGCTCGAGGGGCCGGGCGTGCAATTGTTCGAGCGCATCGAGGGCGACCATTTAACCATCCTCGGAATGCCGCTGCTGCCGTTGCTCGGAGCGCTCCGGGAACGCGGGCTGCTGCCGTCGTGATCAAAATCGCGCTCACCGGATCGATCGGCATGGGCAAGTCGACGGTTGCGAAAATGTTCGAGCGCGCCGGTGTGCCGTTGTTCGACGCCGACGCCGAAGTGCGCCGGCTTCAGGGCGCGGGCGGTGCGCTGGTCAAAGCGATCGAGCGCCGCTTCCCGGGCAGCGTCCGCGACGGCGCCATCGACCGCGACGCTTTGCCGGCACTGGTGCTTGGACGCCCCGAAAAGCTCGCCGCGCTGGAGGCGATCGTCCACCCGGAAGTGCAGCGGGCGCGCGAGCAATTCATCGCCGACCATGCCGGCGCGCCGGCCCTGCTGTTCGATATACCGCTGCTGTTCGAGACCGGCGGCGAGGGCGCGTTCGACAAGGTCATCACCGTCTCGGCGCCGGCGGACGTCCAGCGCGAACGGGTGCTGGCGCGCCCCGGAATGACCGCCGAAAAGCTCGACGCGATCCTCGCCCGCCAGATGCCCGACGCGGACAAGCGCGAACGCTCAGACTTCGTCGTCGACACCGGCGGCCCGCTGGCCGAAACGGAGCGCCAGGTCGGGCATATTCTCGCTTGTCTCGGACTCGCCGCGGGGCAATAACAAAGCCGTGCGGGAAATCGTCTTCGACACCGAGACCACGGGGCTCAATCCGGCCGGCGGCGACCGAATGGTCGAGATCGGCTGCGTCGAGATGTTCAACCGGGTCGAAACCGGCCGCCACTTCCACGCTTATTTCAATCCCGACCGGCCGATGCCGAGCGAGGCCGAGGCGGTCCACGGGCTGACCAACATCTTCCTGTCGGACAAGCCGCGGTTCGGCGAGCGCGCCCAGGATTTGCTCGAATTCATCGGCGACTGCCCGCTGGTCGCGCACAACGCCAGCTTCGACTTCGGCTTCTTGAACCATGAGCTGCAGAATTGCGGGCAGCCACCGGTGTGCACCAGCCGGATGATCTGCACTTTGGTCCTCGCCCGAACGCGTCATCCGGGCGCCAAGCACAGCCTCGACGCCTTGTGCGCGCGCTTCGGAGTCGACCGCAGCCAGCGCATCAAGCACGGCGCTTTGCTCGACGCGCAATTGCTCGCCCAGGTCTATGTCGAGCTGACCGGCGGCCGCCAGATCGGCCTCGGCCTGGTCGCCGACACCGAGCGCGCCGACATCGCCGTCGGCGGAGCGACGGTCACCGTTCGCGAGCCCCGCGCGGCTCGCCCGCATTCCGCCGCCGCCGACGAACTGGAGCGCCACCGCGCGTTTATCGCTCAGCTCGTCAACCCGCTTTGGGCGCGCGTCACATAGGTTAATTCGCGTTGAGTTGAGTTGACGGCGAGTCCGGGGCGGTCCTAAGCGGCTGCACCGCCAACATTGAAAGAGGAGCGTGGCCAAGTGGACGTTCGGGTCTCGGGTCATCAGGTCGACACCGGGGAATCGCTGCGCGAGCATGCGACGCGGCGGATCGAGGAGATCACCGAGAAGTATTTCGCCCGCGCGATCGCCGCCAACGTGACCTTTGGCCGTGGCCCCAATAACGATTTCACCTGCGACATCGTCGCCCCGGTCGCGCAAGGCGTGGTGCTCAAGGCGTCGCATCGCGCCCCCGAGGCGCCAATGGCGTTCAACGGCGCCGCCGACCGAATCGAAAAGCAGCTCCGCCGCTACGTCAAGCGGCTTCGCGAGCACAAGTCGAACGGCGAGCAGCCCTACGTCGAGAACGCCGGCTACACGGTGTTCTCCGCGCCGCGCGAAGACGAAGACGAAGCGCCCGACAACCCGACCATCATCGCCGAAACCCGCGCCGACATTCCCGAGGCGAGCGTGTCCGACGCGGTGATGCTGATGGACCTTCGAAACACCAATGCTTTGATGTTCAAGAATTCGGCGTCGGGTGATCTCAACATGATTTACCGACGAGAAGATGGAAACATCGGCTGGGTCGAGCCGCACGGCTCGTAAGCCCCTTCCCAATCGCGGCTGGCGTGCGATGCACGGTCACCCTTTGTCAGAGTGCGTACCGATGCAGCTTTCCGAATTCCTCGATTTCGACGCGATCAAGACCAGCCTGTCGGGCGGCAACAAAAGGTCGTTGCTGCAGCAGCTTGCGGGCCTTGCGGGGCAGCGGCTGAGCCTCGATTCGGCGGCGATTCTCGCCAGCCTGACGGAGCGCGAGCGCCTGGGCTCGACGGGTCTCGGCCAGGGCGTCGCCATCCCGCACGGCAAGATCGAGGGCCTCACGCGCATCTACGGACTGTTCGTCCGCCTCGCCGAGCCGGTCGACTATAAGGCGCTCGACCGGCAGCCGGTCGACCTGGTGTTCCTGCTGTTGTCGCCGCCCGAGGCCGGGGCCGAGCATTTGAAGGCGCTCGCCGCGATTAGCCGGGTGACTCGCAATGCCTCGACGCTCGAGAAGATGCGCGGCGCGCGCAGCCGCGATGCTTTGGCGGCGGTGCTGATGGGGGCCGATGAGCGCGACGCCGCCTGAGCCCGCAATCGGCGAGGAGGCGCATTTCCGCAGCCTCGAGGCTCTCTACCGTTCGGCGCCGATCAACGGGCAGTATCAGTCGCAATTGAAGATCGTCGGCGCCGGCCGCTCCGAGATCCGCTTCCGGGTGGACGACAGCAGCTTCCACGCGGCGGGCGCGGCGCACGGCACGATCTATTTCAAGATGCTCGACGATGCTGCTTTCTACGCCGCCAACAGCCTGATCAGCGACCGCTTCCTGCTGACCACCGCGTTCAACCTCCACTTCACCAAGCCGATGCGCGGCGGCGACGCGACAGCGGAGGGGCGCTGGATCAGCGGCCGGCGCCGGGTGCTGATCGCCGAGGCTCGGATCCTTGACTCGGAAGGCGACGAATGCGCTCGCGGTACCGGCACCTTCCTGCGCTCGCACATCGCATTGAGCGGGCTCGCCGGCTACCGCTCCAATCCATGAGCGACGAGCGCCTGCCGGCTTCGGTCGAGGCCGCCGGGCTGGTCCGGCGGGCGCAAAGCGACGGCGACTTCGCGACCATCATCAAGAAGGGCGATCCCGACCGCGGCTCGATCCTGCTGCTGGTCACCAGCCGCGGCCGCCACGTCGCCTGCCTCGAGCGGACGCTGAGCCTCGACGGCGGCTATCAATGGGCGGACGTCGGCCCATCCGAATCGGCGGGTTCCGATGAAATCAGGGACTTCCTCGCAAAGCGCACCCGCTTCGACCCGGATTTGTGGGCGATCGAACTGGATATCGCGGACGCGGAACGATTCGTCGCTGAAACGAGGTTAACCGGTTGACCACCGTGTCGATCACCCCGACACCGACCCCGTAACAACAAGAGCGGGGGGCATTTCCCGACCGATATTTCGGCGGAAAGTGCCACGCGAGACGGGGAACAACCCAAGGGGCCAGGCGGAATTATCCGCGAGTATCAGCCCTGCCAGTTCGGGCGGTTCACCGCATATTTCACGGTTTTCATGTTGGCTTCGCCTCGTTCAGCTCTGCTGGTCCTCGCCGCGCTCAGCGCGAGCTCGGTCGCTCCCGCCCAGGTCGGGCCGGCCTCCGAGCCGTTGATGCCGATGGCAAATTTGACGATGCCCAAGGTCGTCGTGCCCGAGCTCATCACCGACCAGGTCACCGCTCCGGTGTCAGCGCCGGATTCCGCGGTCCAGGCGCCCGTCGTTGACGAGCTGGCGCCGCTTCCCGAACCGAAGGTCGAGACTCCCACCAGGCCCAGTGGCGATCTCGCCTCGCTGGTCGCGCAGTTCCGCGATTCCAACCCCGGCAGCCGCGAGCTCGAGTGCCTGGCGGTCGGAATCTATTTCGAATCGAAGAGCGAGCCGCTCGGCGGCCAGCTTGCGGTCGGCGAAGTCATCGCCAACCGGGCCAAGTCCGGCCGTTTCCCGTCGTCCTATTGCGGGGTGCTGCTCCAGCGCAGCCAGTTCTCGTTCGTCCGCGGCCGCGCCTGGCCGGCGGTGCCGCGCTCGAGCCGCCAGTGGCAAACCGCGGTGGCGATCGCCAAGATCGTCGACCAGGATCTCAAGGATTCGGCTGCGAGCAACGCTCTGTTCTTCCACGCCAAGCGGGTCTCGCCGCGCTGGAAGCTGAAGCGCGTCGCCTCGATCGGCAACCACATCTTCTACCGTTAAGCCGGCTCCCCAAGGTCACCGCCGTCAATCCACCGATTGGCGGCGTTGGCCTTTTGTTCTAATTGCGAGCGATGGACCTCGCGCTCGATTCTCCCTGCTTCGCCGATGCCCCGCCGATCGCCGGCGAGGTCGCTCGCGGAGTCACGCGCTTGTTCTGCCGCCGCGACCTGTTTTCGATCTGCGAGGTGCCGCTGCCCAACGGGCGGCGGGCCGACATGATGGCGATCGATCCCAAGGGCGCGCTGACGATCGTCGAGATCAAGGTCGCCAAGGCGGACCTGGTCGGCGACTGCAAGTGGACCGACTATCTCGATTTTTGCGACCATTTCTACTGGGCGGTGCCGCCGTTCCTGGCCGCGATTCTCGAGCATGAGCGCTATCTGCCGGCAGCCTGCGGGCTGATCGTCGCCGACCGCTACGACGCCGCGATCATGCGCGACGCGCTCCACCGGCCGCTGGCTCCGGCGCGCCGCAAGGCCGAGCTGCTGCGGTTCGCCCGGCGAGCCGCGCGCCGGCTGTCGGCGCAGATCGATCCGACGCTTGGGGAGGGCTGCTAGCCGACCTTGGGCTTGGGCGCCGCCGCGGCCTTGCGCTCGGCGTCGGCGGCTTCGATCAGCTTGATGATGTCGCGGTTGCGGGTGTCGCGCTTGGCATAGTCGCGCGCCGAATAGCCCGCCGCCGAATCGGCCTTGTCGGGATCGGCGCCGAGCGCCAGCAGCACCTTGACGATGTCCCGATGACGGTTCTGAACCGCGACGATCAGCGCCGTCTCGCCCATCCGGTTGGCGGCATCGACCTTGGCGTTCATTCGGATCAGGTCGGCGAGCGCTCCCATGTAGCCGACGCGGGCCGCGGCGATCAGCGGCGTTTCGCCGCTGCGCGCGGCGAGGTTGGGATCGGCGCCCTGGTTGAGCAGGAATCCGGTCCAGGTGTCATCGCGCCGCTGGATCGCGACGATCAGCGCGGTCTCGCCGCGGTCGTTGCGAAGGTTGATGATCTGATTGCCGCGCGATTGGAGCATCTCCATCGCCTTGTCGCCGTCGCGGTCGCGAACCGCGGAGACGAAATCGCCGGACGACATGGTCTGCGCAGTCGCCGGCGCGGCGATCATCAGCATCGCCAGCAACGGTGCCGCAGCTTTCACCCAATTCATCAGTCGTTGATCCCCAACAGCTCGCGCTTGATCGGCAGGTGATAGCAGACCATGGATAAGCTTGTCATGAACAAGGCTCCTTCATCCTCGACGAGCGCGGCGTTCTGGGAGCGGCCGCTGGCCGAGCTCGACCGCGGCCAGTGGGAAGCGCTGTGCGACGGCTGCGGCCGCTGCTGCGTCCACAAGCTCGAGGACGAGGAAACCGGAGTGCTCTACCCGACCAACGTCGCTTGCAAGCTGCTCGACGGCCGCAACGGCCGCTGCAAGGATTACAAGAGCCGCAAGAAGCTGGTCGCGGATTGCGTGACCCTCGACCGGCGCAGCCTCGGCTCGCTTGATTGGCTTCCGGAAACCTGTTCCTATCGGCTGCGGGCGAACGGGGAGCCGCTGCCGGATTGGCATTATCTGATCTCCGGGAGCCGCGAGACCGTCCACGAGGCGGGCCAGTCGACGCGCGGCTGGACGGTCAGCGAGGACGATGCGGGGGACCTTGAATTTCATGTCGTCGAGCGGGCGCTCTGAGCAGCTAGCGGTCCACCCCGGACTGCCGGTGCCCGTCGAAATCCGCCCGGTGCGCGGCGCCCGGCGGCTCCGGCTGCGGTTCGACGAGCGCCGCGGAGTGCTCAAGCTGACCTGCCCGATGCGCACCAGCCGGCGCTCGGCGCTCGCCTGGGCGGCCGAGCAGCGCGAATGGGTCGACACCCAGCTTGCCGACATGTTGCCCGCCGAGCCGTTTGCCGCCGGGAAACGAATTCCGATCGAGGGAGTCGATACCCGCCTGCTGTGGGCGCCGGGCGAATCTCGAGTTCCGCGCCGCGACGGCGACGAGCTGCGCTGCGGCGGGCCCGAAAGCGCTTTCCCGCGCCGGGTCGAAACCTTTCTCAAGCGGCTGGCGCTCGAAACCCTGTCGAGCGAGACCGCCGAGTTCGCGGCCGCCGCCGGGGTCTCGCCGCGCTCGGTCAGCGTCGGCGACGCCAACACCCGCTGGGGCAGCTGCTCGGCGGAGCGCCGGATCCGCTATAGCTGGCGGCTGATCCTCGCTCCTCCGGCGGCGCGGCGCTTTGTCGTCGCGCACGAGGTCGCGCACCTCGTCCATCTCGACCACGGGCCGAAGTTCAAGGCGCTCGAGGCGACTCTCTTCGACGGCGACGTCGCCGCGGCGCGGGCGTTATTGCGGCGGGTCGGGCCGCGGCTGAAGCGGATCGGTCGCGGGCGCTGAGCGCGGCGGCGGCGGTACGGCCCGCGGCGCGGGCGGCGGTTGCGGCTGCGGAGGTCGCTGGCCGCCGCTGCGGATGATCTCGTCCTGCCAGCCGCCCGGCGGAACTTCGCCGGGTTGGACCACCGCTGGCTCGATCGCGGCCGGGTCGCCCGGAGCGATCGGGTTGCCGTCGGCGTCGACCAGCGGCTCCAGCCCGACTTCCTCGGGCGGAAGGCCCCAGATTTCCTCTTCGGGCTCGAGCTGCCAGTCGGGGATCGGGACTTCGGTCTCGAACTGCTCGACCGGTCGGCGGGCGACGGCGGCAACCATGAAATCGTGGAACGCGCGGGCCGGCGCGGTGCCGCCCTGGAGGCCTCCGACCGCCTTGGCGTCGTCGCGGCCCATCCACACGCCGGCGGTGATGCCGCTCGAAAAGCCGATGAACCAGCCGTCCTTGTTGGAGCTGGTGGTGCCGGTCTTGCCGGCGACCGGCCGGCCGATCTGAGCCGCGCGCCCGGTTCCGGTCAACACCGCCGACTGAAGCAAGTCCGTCATTTCCGCCGCCACCCAGGGAGCGACCAGCACTCGGTCCTCGCTGCCCTCGTGCTGGTAGAGCTGGCGCCCGTCGGCGGTGACCACCCGGCGGATCGCGTAGGGCGAGACCGAGACGCCGCGATTGGCGACCGAGGCGAACGCTCGGGTCATGTCGATCAGCCGGACGTCGCTGGTCCCGAGCACCATCGACGGATAGGTCGAGATCTTGCCGCTGATGCCGAAGCGGCGGGCCATGTCGGCGATGGTCGCGAAGCCGAGCTCGGCGCCGATCTTGGCGCTGACCGTGTTGATCGAGCGGGCGAACGCCTCGCGCAGCGTGACCGCGCCCTGGTGAGTGCGGGTCGCGTTGCGCGGCTTCCAGCCGTCGATCTCGACCGGCTCGTCGACGATGGTGTCGGTCGGTTTCATCCCCGATTCGAGCGCCGCGAGGTAGACGAACAATTTGAACGCCGACCCGGGCTGGCGCTCGGCCTGGGTCGCCCGGTTGTACAAAGAATCGACATAGTCGCGGCCGCCGACCATCGCCCGGACGGCGCCGTCGCGGTCGAGCGCGACCAGAGCGCCCTGCGCGGTACGCGGGGTGTTGGCGGCGATCGCCCGGTCGGCGGCGCGCTGCATGTTGGTGTCGAGCGTCGTCCAGACGTCGATCGGCTCGCTGGTCTCGTCGATTAATGTGTCGAGCTGCGGCAGCGCCCAGTCGGTGAAATAGCGGACGCTGTTCTGCTTGGTGGTCGGCTGGAGGCGGATTTCGGCTGGGTCGACCGAGGCCGCGGCGGAGCCGCTGATGAAGCCGTTCTCGACCATGGAGCGAAGCACGATGCTCGACCGGCGGCGGGCGGCCTCGGCATCAGCGGTCGGCGAATAGTTGGACGGCGCCTTGACCAGTCCGGCGATGATCGCCGCCTCGCCGAGCGACAAAGTGTCGGCGCTGTGGCCGAAGAACCGCCGCGACGCCGCGTCGATGCCGTAGGCGCCGCCGCCGAAATAGACCCGGTTCAAATAGAGCTCGAGGATCTGGTCCTTGCTGAACTTGCGCTCCAGAGCGAGCGCCAGCACGCCCTCCTTGATCTTGCGGCCGAAGGTCCGGCTGTTGGTCAGGAAGATGTTGCGGGCCAGCTGCTGGGTGATGGTCGAGCCGCCCTGCCGCCAGGCGCCGGTGTCGAAGCGAACCTTGATCGAGCGGGCGATGCCGAGCGGGTCGACGCCGACGTGGCTGCGGAAGCGCTTGTCCTCGATGGCGATCATCGCGGTGCGCATCTGCGGCGGGATGTCCTCGTAGGCCAGCCACTTGCCGAAGCTCGGGCCCAGCGACACCAGCACCGTCCCGTTGCTCGATCGGACCCGGATCATCTGACCGAGGTCCGAGCGCCGCGACAGCTCCGAATAGCCGGGCAGCGAAGCGACCGCGACGGCGACCGCGACGATCAGCGCCAGCAGCCCGAGCAGCCCGCCGTAGAGCAGGACCTTGAGCGCGGTGACCAACGGCCGGCGAGGAGCGGAGGGGATGGGGGGCATCGGTCCTCAAGCGATAGGAAGTCCCGCCGTTTCGGACAATAGGCGTGCGACAATCGCATTCCGGCGGCCTGGGTGCCCGCGGCTCGCCGGGTTAGCGGCGGCTTAACCGGGCTTTATCCACTGGCTGGTAGGTTGCGGGCAATGAGCCGGACTTTGTTCTTCTTGCCGGTCCTCGCGCTGGCCGCGGGGATGGCGGCCGTGCCGGTTCTGCCGGCGGCGGGACAATGCCGGCTGTGCGACACTCCGACAACCAGCCGCGAGGAAAGCTCCGGCCATGGCCCGATCAGCCTGGAGATCGAGGCCAGCCTCGATTTCGACCGGCTGATCCTGCTCGGCAATGGAGCGGGAAGCGCAACGCTGCTGCCCGACGGCTCGCGCAGCGTCAGCGGAATGATCGGCGACATTTCCGGCCGGGCGATGGTCGGCAGCGCGGTTGTCCGCGGCGAGGCCGGGCGCACGGTCCGGGTCGAGCTGCCGCGGCGGATCGAGCTCTACTCCCCGAGCGGCGGGCGGATCACCATTGAGGACATCGTCAGCGACCTGCCGGCGATGGCCCGGCTCGATTCCGCGGGGTCGCTGGCGTTTCGATTCGGCGGCCGGCTGACAATCTCCGGCGACGCCGAGGGCGACTATCGCGGCGATGTGCCGATCACCGTCGACTACCTCTAATGATCGTCTCCGTTTCGGTGGGAATCGGAACTATCCGTTAACCATTCCCATCAGGAAATACGAAAGCGGGACGCGATTAATAGGTTCCCACGGATGACCCCGCTCGGGCCGCCGCAAACATTGAAGCGACCAGTGGGGGACTGACATGATGAACATTCTTCGTATGACGACGGCGCTTGCCGCCTTGACGCTCGCGGCGACGCCGGCCCTGGCCGCTCCCGCCGAGCCCGCCCGGCAGGCGACCGCGACGGCTCGAATCGTCAAGCCGCTCACGCTCACCTGGGTCCAGGACATGGACTTCGGGACGGTGACGCTCGTCGACCAGGGCCCGACGACGATTACCGTCGCGCAGAACGGCACCCGCACCTGCCCCGGCACCGCGGTCACCTGCTCCGGCACATCGGCCGCGGCCAGCTACAGGATCACCGGCACCAACAACCAGCTAGTGACGGTCAACTCGGGCAACGTCACGATGACCGGCCCGGCCGGTTCGACGCCGCTGTTGCTCACCGTCAATGCACCGCCCTCCGTCAACCTCAGCAATTCGGGCAATGCCGGCACCAACTTTTCGATCGGCGGAAGCATTGCCGTTGCCGGCACCCAGGCCGAGGGCACCTACACCGGCACCTTCGCGGTGACCGTCGAATATTGAGTGGACCGATTGGGCCGCACCTGCGGCGCGAAGGATGGGGTCGCCGGCAACGGCGGCCCCATTCGCGTCTGGAGTGCGAGCGGCGCATTCAACGGGGCCTGGTGAACCGAAAATCAACCATTCCGGGCGCAAAGCCGGGCGATCGCTCCAAAATGGAGCAAAGCGGGGATGGCCACGATGACTTTCACACGCCCATTCACGGCCGCACTGCTGGCCGCAACCCTGGCCGGCGCGGCGGTGCCGGCCAGCGCCGGGGTCGGCGACTTGCTGGTCGCTCCGACCCGGCTGGTGCTCGACGGCCGCAAGGGCGCCGAAGTCGTGCTCAACAATATCGGTGACGAGACCGCCACCTATCGGATCTCGGTCGAGCTTCGGCGGATGACTCCCGACGGCGGCCTGGTCGAGGTCGACCAGCCGACCGCGGAAGACAAATTGGCCCAGGAGATGATCTCCTACGCTCCGCGCCGGGTCACCCTGGCGCCGCGCCAGCCGCAATCGGTGCGGGTCTCGGCGCGCGCCCCCCAAGGGCTGCCGGACGGCGAATATCGGGTCCATCTGCTGTTCCGGGCGATCCCGCCGGCGCGTCCCGTCAGCGCCGCGGGCGATGACTCCGGCAAGGGCCTGCGCTTCGCCTTGATCCCGGTCTACGGAGTGACCATCCCGGTCATCGTCCGCTTCGGCAACCTCCAGGCCAAGGCGGGCATCGCCAACGTCCATCTCGAGACCAGCGGCGGCAAGCGCGCCGTGGCCCTCGACCTCAGCCGCTCGGGCGACCGCTCGACGTTTGGCGAGGTCCGGGTGCTCAAGCCCGGCGTCAAGGACCCGATCGCCATCCAGAAGGCGGTCGCGGTCTACACGGAAGTGACGACCCGCAAAGTGACGATCCCGGTCGACGAGGCGTTCCAGGGCGAGGTTCGCGGGCCGGTCACCGTGCAATATCTCGAAACCTACGCCGACGGCTCGCAGACGGTCGCTGAAACCCAGGCGACGCTGCGCTAGGCGCGACGGAGACCACCAGGCCAACCCCGATGCTTCCCGGCCGCAACTGGCTGAGCCGGCTTGCCGGGCTGGCCGCGCTCGCTTCGACGGCGGCGGCCGGGGCCCCGGCTTTGGTTGCGCCGCCGAATGCGGCCGCCGGCGAGTGGACCGCGCAGCCTGACGAGCAATTCCTGCTCGACGTCCGCATCCGCCAGCTGACGCTCGGCGACGGAGTGCGCGCCTACAACACGCCTGAAGGGACCTGCGTCCTGCTCGGCGACTTCCTAACCACGCTCGACGTGCCGATGAAAATCAGCCTGACCGCCAGGAAGGCCGAAGGCTGGGCGTTCAAGGAGCAGAACCGGATCATCATCGACCTCTCCAGGCGGCAGGCGAGCTACGGTTCGGCAAGCGAGCCGCTTGCTCCGGGCGCCGTCCGCGAAACCCCCGATGGCTGGTGCGTCGAAAGCTCGGCCCTGACCCGCTGGTTCGGGATCGGCGTCAAGCCGATGACCTCCGGCTCGGTGCTAATGCTCAATTCGGACACCAAGCTGCCGGTCGAGCTGGCGATCGAGCGCCGCCAGCGCGCCGCGCAGATCAAGCCGGCCAAGTTCGACCTGTCGACGCTGCCGCAGGTGCGCCTGCCGTACCGGATGTGGCGAGCTCCGGCGGTCGACTTCGTGGTCAGCGGCGGAATCACCTATCGAGCCAAGGACGGAATGAAGGTCGACCGGCGCACTTCGGTCTTCGCCGCGGGCGAAATCGCGCGTTTGTCGTACGACGCCCAGCTGTCGACCGACAACAAGGGCGTGCCGCGCACGCTGCGGCTTCGCGCCTACCGCTCCGACCCGGACGGCGGCCTGCTCGGGCCGCTCAATGCGACCCATTTCGGGCTCGGCGACGTCGCCGGGTTCGACAGCCGGCTGAGCGGCTCCTCGGCCAACGGCCGCGGAGTCGTCGTCACCAACCGGCCGCTGGTGACCCCGACGGCGTTCGACCGCACCCGCTTCGAAGGCGACCTGCCGAGCGGCTGGGACGCGGAAATCTACCGCAACGGGCAACTGCTGGCCTTCGCCAAGCCGACCGGCGACCAGCGCTACCGGTTCGAGGATGTCGAGCTGCTCTACGGCGAGAACCAGATCAGCATCGTCCTCTACGGGCCGCAGGGGCAGGTGCGGACGCGCGAGGAGCTGATCAACGTCGGCCAGGACCATGTTCCGCCGGGCAAGACCTGGTACTGGGCCGGCGCCAACCAGCCCGGGCGCGACGCGGCTTCGTTCGAGCACCCGCCCGACGACGAGCGGCTGCCCGAGGCGCAGGCCGCTGTCTCGGTCGAGCACGGCATCGACGAACGCACGTCCGTGGGGGCGCTGGCGAGGGTGATGCTGGTCAACGACCGGCGCTTGAGCTTCCTCGAAGGCACGGTGCGGCGGTCGATCGGCTCGGCGATGGTCGAAGTCGGTGTTGCCGGCGAAAGCTCGGGCGGCCAGGCCGCTCGGGCGCAATTGCTGGGCAAGTTCGGAAGCGTCAACGTGAGTGCGGAGGTGCTTGCTGCGAATGATTTTCATTTGCGGGACAATCGGGCCGAGGATGTGCGCGACGTCCGGGTCCGGCTCGATGCGCCGCTCCGGATTGGGCGCAAGATCCTGCCCGCGCACGCCGATTTCCGGCTGACCGAGCGGGACGGCGTCCGCTACCTCGAGGCCGCGGCGCGCCTGTCGGCCAATATCGACCGATTCAACCTGGCGACCGACCTTCGCTACCGCAAGCAATATGCGCGGGCGGGCCCCTCGCCGCCCGGCGCCATCAACCTGGGGCTGATCGGCGCCGGCCGCATCGGCAATGTTCGCCTCCGCGGCGGGGCCAGCTTCGAGATCGCTCCCGAGACCCGGTTCCGCTCGGCGGAACTGTCGGCCTACTGGTCGGCGTCGGAACGCGTCGATTGGGAGGGCGCAGTGATTTACGACGCTGCCGCCAAGCGAGGTCGGGCGAGGATCACCCATGTCCGGCGACTGAATTCGATGGCCGTGGCGCTGACCGCGGAGGCGGCGAGCGATGGCTCGGCGGCGCTCGGCCTCAACCTCAATTTCTCCCTCGACCCGGGCGGTGGATTCAAGCTGTCGCGCCACTCGCTGGCGGCCGCGGGAGCGATCAGCGCCCGGGTTTACCGCGACCTCAACGACAATGGCGTCCGCGATCCATCCGAGCCGTTCGAAAAGGGCGCGTTGATCACCACCGGCCCGCGATTGTCGGAGCGAGCCACCGATTCGCGTGGCTCGGTCCTGGTTGGCGGGCTGGCGCCGTACACGCCGGTGACGGTCGGGATCGACGAATCCAGCCTGTCCGACCCGATGCTGGTGCCCAAAAAGGCGCTCCAGGTCGTGGTCCCGCGGCCCGGAGTGCCGGCCGAGGTCGAGATCGGCCTGGTCGGCGGCGGCGACGTCGAGGGCGCGATCGTCAAGAGCGGCGGGCTGGGCTTCGAAGGCCTCGATCTCGAGCTGGCCGACGGCGCTGGCAAGACAATCGCCGCCGCCCGGACCGATTTCGACGGTTTCTTCCTGTTTGAGCGCGTGCCCTACGGCGAATACCGGATCCGGCTGGCGAAGGAGACCGCCGAGGTCACCGGCCTGGAGCGCGACCTCGAGGTCAAGGTGTCGGTCACCGCCGCCAAGTCGGTCGTCCGGCTCGGCTCGATCCACGTCGCGCCGCCGCCCCGCACCGCGTCCCTCGAATAACTCTCGCCAAGCTCAGTCGTCTCGGACGACTTCTTGCGCACGCCATCGGCGATCGCGCTGGAAAAAAGATTGGTGCGGTCGAGAAGACTCGAACTTCCACGGCCTTTCGGCCACAGCGACCTCAACGCTGCGCGTCTACCAGTTCCGCCACGACCGCACGTCATGAAAAGCTGGGGGCAGATGCCTCCCACTGGCGGCGCGGCGTCTAGCAAAGCCCCCCGAGGCAGGCAATGCCGCTCCAACCCGCCTGATCGCCCCCTGATCCGTCCCTCCGCGGGACAAGGGTTAAGGGGGCGTTTACCATCGCCGCTTCCGAGCGTTACGCCTTGGGGATGGTCATCGCCGCTTCGCTTGCATTGGCATCAGCCACGCTCGCCGTCCCCCTAGAGCGGGTCGAGCCACACGCTGCCGTGCCGGTGCGTCAGGCGCGGGCGACGGTGACCATCCTATCCGCCGCCCGGCTGCGCTTTGCCGACATCGAGCGGGACCAGCCCCAATCGCTGCGCCAGACCGTCGTCCGCGCCGCCGACGGGTCGGTGGAAGTGCTGAAACTGGTCGAATTCCAGTAGGGCTCAGCTTTTCACCGGGCCCAAAGTGATGGTTAGCTCGTCGCCTCCGGCGGGAACGTTGACCTCGGCGCTGTTGAAGGTCGCGCTGGCTCCGGGCGGAAGGGTCCGCGCCGGCGGGGCGATTGTCCAGCTGTAGACCAGCTCGCCGGTCGCGCTTCGAAGCTGGGCGCGGATCGGCGGCACGTTCTGATTCTCGTCCGTCGGGTTGATCACCCGTCCGCTGACCGCAAGCAATTCGTTGCCGCTGGCCAGCTTCTGGCGGTCGCTGTGGGTCATCATCAGCTGCAGCGGGGTGTCGCCGGCGCCGGCGATGCCGACCCGCTGCTTCCACTCGGCGGGGGCGAGGAACCAGAAGGCCGCGGCGGCGGCCGCGATCAGCAGCGCGACGAGCAGGATCCGAAGCATCGGGTTGGGCTCGCTTGGTTCGTCCTCGGCCTCGTAGCGGAACGGCTGGAAATCGTCGTCGACCGGCGGCTCGGCCAGGGCGGGCGATTCCTCGACCATCACCGGCGGCCGATATTCAGGCTCCGCCGCGGGCTCCGACGGAGCCTCTTCGGCCATTTCCTCGGCCGGAGCCTCGACCGGGACTTCCGACGCATATTCCGGCTGCGGCTCGGACGGCTCGGCCATCCGCGGCGGCTCGACCGAAGCCTCATCCGGCTGGTCCCCGGCGGCCAGGGCCGCCTCCTGGTAGGCGCGCTCTTCCGCTTCGGGCCCGCTGCTCGGATCGATCAGCGCGGCTTCGGCGACCGTTTCTTCCTCGGGCGGCGCGTCGGACACTTCCGGGTCCTGGTGCCAACTGTGCTTGCACGACGCGCAGCGCACCTGGCGCCCCTGCGGCGGAATAGCCCCGTCCTTCACCACATATTGGGTGGCGCAGGCCGGGCAGGTGAGGATCATCAGCAAGAGCCCTTATCGGGTCGACCAAGGCTCGATAAACAGGAATGCGCGGGCATTGGCAAGGCGGCGGGGGCTGTGCGACAAGCCATCTGTGAGCGGGAGGGGATCGGGCGCTGTCGGCGATCGTCGAATTCGATAGCGTAGGGCTGCGCTACGGCACCGGCGCCGAAGTGCTGCGCGACCTCGACTTCCGCTTGACCAGCGGCGGCTTCTATTTCCTCACCGGACCGTCGGGCGCCGGCAAGACGTCACTTCTGAAGCTGCTCTACCTCGCCCAGCGGCCGACCCGCGGGCGCATCCAGCTGTTCGGCGAGGAGCTGTCGGACGCCCCGCGCGACCTGCTGCCGGGGTTCCGGCGGCGGATCGGGGTGGTGTTCCAGGACTTCCGGCTGATCCCGCATCTGTCGGCGTTCGACAATGTCGCCTTGCCGCTGCGCATCGCCGGCAAGAGCGAGGCGGAGGTCGAAGGGCCGGTGCGCGAAATGCTCGCCTGGGTCGGGCTCGCCGACCGGGCGAGCGCGCGGCCGGCGACGCTGTCGGGCGGCGAGCAGCAGCGCGTCGCCATCGCGCGGGCGGTCATCAGCCACCCCGACATCCTCGTCGCCGACGAGCCGACCGGCAATGTCGACGCCGAGATGGCGCAGCGGTTGCTGCATCTGTTCACGTCGCTCAACCGGCTCGGGACGACGGTCGTCGTCGCGACCCACGATCTCGGCCTGATCGCCGCGACCCCCGAAGCGCAGATGGTG
Source organism: uncultured Sphingomonas sp. (assembly GCA_964430865.1). Taxonomy (GTDB): domain Bacteria; phylum Pseudomonadota; class Alphaproteobacteria; order Sphingomonadales; family Sphingomonadaceae; genus Sphingomicrobium. The sequence goes on along the minus strand of CAYSHL010000001.1, from coordinate 84,311 downwards.
CGGCTCGAAAACGGCTCGATGGTCGACCCCACCGGCGCGCTCCGCAATCCGCCGCAGAGGCCGAGCTGATGCTCGACTGGCTGTTCGCTTCGCCGCCCGAACGGCGGTTGCTGCCGGGAGGGCGCTTCCGCGGGCCGACCCCGTTCGTGATCGCGATCATGACCTTCGCGATGATGACCATCGCCGCGGCGGGCCTGGCCTTGTCCAATGCCGCCGGACTGGTCGCGAAAGGCATCGAGAACCGCTACGCGGTGCAGATCCCGGCCGGCAGCGCGATGCTGCCGCGGGCCCTGGCCGCCGCCCGCTCGGCGCCCGGAGTGGTCAAGGCCGAGGCCGTTCCCGAAGCCGAGATGCGCAAGACCCTCGAGCGCTGGCTCGGCCCCGCCGGTGTCGACGCGCAATTGCCGGTGCCGGCGCTGGTGACGCTCGACGTCGCCGATGATGCCGACCTCGCGGCGATCGGCGCCAGGGTCGAGGCGGCGGCGCCTGGCGCGCGCTTCATCGCCCACCGCGAGAAGCTCGAGCCGGTGCTGCGCGCGATCCGGGTGCTGCAGTGGCTCGCGCTGGCCCTGGTCGCGCTGATGGGCGCGGCGACGTCGGCGGCGGTGGTGCTCGCCGCCAGGGGCGCGCTCGACACCAACCGCTCGACCATCGAGGTGATGCACGGCATCGGCGCGACCGACCTCCAGGTCACGCATTTGTTCCAGCGCAAGATCGCGCTCGATTCGCTCGCGGGGAGTCTGGTCGGGGCGGTCGCCGCGGGGCTGGTGCTCCTCCTGCTCGCGGGAGGCGGGGCGGCGTTCGCGGGCGACCTGATGGGCACGACCCCCCTGACCAGCCGGGACCTGGTCATCCTCGCCTTGTTGCCGCTGGCGGTGGTCGTGCTGGCGACGTGGATCGCTCGGACCGCGGTGCTGTCTGCCCTGCAGAGGGCGACATGATCGTCCGCGCCGCCGCCTTCTTCCTGATCCTCTACGCGCTCGGCTTCATCCTGTTCACAGTGACACTGGGCCGCCCGGTTGCCGCCAGCGCCCAGCGGACCGAGGCGATCGTCGTCATCACCGGCGGCAAGGGCCGGATCGAGCGCGGAGTCGAGGTGCTGAAAGCCGGCCGGGCGCGGCGAATGCTGGTCGCGGGAGCCGATCCCGCGGTGACCAAGGGCGACCTGGTCCGCCGGCTGGGCGGAAACAAGCGGCTGGTCGAATGCTGCGTCGACCTCGGCAGCGAATCGGTCGACACCCGCTCCAACGCCGAGGAAGCGTCGCGCTGGCTGGCGAAGCACCGCTATCGCTCGTTCCGGCTGATCACCAGCGACTATCACATGCGCCGCGCCCGCTACGACTTCGGCGAGGTGCTCGGCGACAAGTACAAGCTCGTGCCCGACGCGATCCGCAGCCAGCCGCATTTCACGACGCTGTTCGGCGAATACAACAAATATGTCCTCCGCCGCCTCGCGGTGCTGCTCGACATCTGATGCGTCCCATCCGCGCGCTGCTGTTCGCCGCCATTTTCTATCCCGGGACGGTGCTGTTCATCGCCGCGGGAATGAGCTCCGGCCTGTTCAGCACGCCGGCGATGCTGGTCGTGGTCGACGGCTGGGCGCGGTTTCACCATTGGCTGGCGGAGCATGTGCTTGGAATCCGCACCCGGGTCGAGGGCACGATCCCGCCCGGGCCGTTCCTGATCGCCGCCAAGCACCAGTCGATGTTCGAGACCATCGAGATGGTGCTGATCGCCCGAACGCCAGTGATCGTCATCAAGCGCGAGCTCGCCGACATGCCGTTGTTCGGCGCGATGACCCGGCGTTATGGCGTCATCCCGGTCGACCGCGAGGCGGGCGCCAAGGCGCTGCGCGAAATGCTGGCGGGAGCCAAGGCGGCGGTCGCGACGGGGCGGCCAGTGATCATCTATCCGGAGGGTACGCGGGTCGCGCCGGGGACCGCGCCGCCGCTCCGCGCCGGGTTCGCCGGCATCTACCGGGCGCTGGGGCTGCCGGTGGTGCCGGTGGCGCACGACGCCGGGCGCCTGTTCGGGCGCGGCCTCGACAAGCGGAGTGGGACCGCGCGCTTCGTCGTCGGCGAGGTGATCCCACCAGGGTTGAAGCGCGACGAGATCGAAGCGCGCGTCCACGCCGCGATCAACGCGCTGGAAATCCTCCCCGGAACGGGGAGGACCTAGTGCCTTAGCTCCGTAATCTCGCTCCGAGCTTCTCGGCCGCGGCGACGATGGTCTTGGAAATCGCGGCGATCTCCTCGTCGGTGAAGCTCTTGTCGGTCGGCTGGAGCGTGACCTCAAGCGCCAGGCTGAGATCGCCCGAGTCGGGCCGGTAGCGGTCGAACACCCGCACGTCGGTGATCGCCGCCTTGTCGGCGCCGCGCACCGCCCGCATCAATGCTTCGGCCGTCAGCTCGTCGGGGACGAGGAAAGCGAAGTCGCGGATCACCGCTTGCAGCGCGGGCGGCGCATAAGCCGGGCGCACCCGGCCGGCGGAGCGCGCCGGCGGGATCGCGTCGAGGTAGATTTCGGCGGCGATCGCCCCGGGCGGGCCGTCGAGCTTGCGGATCAGCCCCGGGTGCAGCTCGCCGAACGCGGCGAGAACGGTCTTTGGCCCTAACCGCAGAGTCGCCGATCGCCCCGGGTGCCAGGTCGGCCCGGCGTCGGGGAAAGTCTGGAGGTTGGCGGTTGGCGCTCCGGCGGCGTCGAGCAGCGCCATCACTTCGGCCTTGGCGTCGAAGGCGGAAAAGCCCTGCGCGGCCCCCCGTTGCCAGTGTCGCGGGTCCTTGTCTCCGGCGAGCAGCAGCGCGACGGTCGGATGCTCGGCGTCGCCCAGGTAGCGTCGGCCGACTTCGAACAGCCGCACCGAGCTTTGCCCGCGGTCGAGGTTGCGGCGGGCGGCGGCGATCAGGCTCGGCAGCAGCGACGGGCGCATCACCTTCATCTCTTCGCTGATCGGGTTCATCAGCTTCCAGTCGCCGCCGCCGAACGCGGCCGCTTCGTCCTCGGAAATGAAGCTCCAGGTGACCGCTTCGTCGAGGCCGCGCGCGGCCGCGGTCCGGCGCACCCGCCGTTCGATGAGCTGGGCACGCGTGGCGGTTGGATGCGCGACTCCCGGCTCGCGCTCGAGCGGCGTCGAGGGGACATGCTCGTAGCCGTGGATGCGGGCGATTTCCTCGACGATGTCGGCCTCGCCGTCGACATCGGGGCGCCAGGTCGGGGCGCGGACCAGCCAGGTTTCTTCGCTGGCAGCGCTGGCGCGGGCGGCCATCTCCTTACGCTGCTCGTCGCTGACCCAGCTGTCGGCGTCGTCGGGATCGAGGCGCAGGAACTCGAGCCGGCCGAGGATCGCGGCCTGCTCGTCGGCCGGAAGGTCGATCCCGCCGAGCGCCGCCAGCCGCGCCGGGCGGTACGCGACGACATGGTCGCGATTGGGGTAGCCGCGGGCCGGATATTCGCCGCTGATCCGCGGCTCCGACGCTTCGCCGCCGGCCAGGTTGAGGATCATCCGGGTGGCGGACTCGACCGCTCCCGACTGCTTCATCGGGTCGATGCCGCGCTCGAAGCGGGTGCGGGCGTCGGTGACGATGCCGTGGCGGCGGCCCATCTCGCCGATCATCCGCGGCTCGAACCAGGCGCATTCGAGCAGCACGTCGGTGGTGCCGAGATCGACGCTGGTGGTCTCGCCGCCGATGGTCCCGCCGAAGCCGATCGCGCCGCTGTCGTCGGCGATCACGCAATCGCCGGGCGTCGGCTCATATTCCTTGCCGTTGAGCGCCAGGAAGCGGTCGCCCTTGCGGCCGCGGCGGACGTGGATGCCGCCCTTGAGCCTGGCGATGTCGTAGACGTGCAGCGGCCGCGCCTGGTCGATCGAATAGAAATTGGTGATGTCGACCAGCGCCGAGATGGGTCTGAGGCCGACGGCCTTAAGCCGCTGCTGGAGCCAGTCGGGGCTCGGTCCGTTCTTCACTCCGCGGATCACCCGCCGCCAGAACACGGTGCAGCCCGAATCCGCATCGACGGTCACCGGCACTCGGGGCTCGAAGCTGCCCTCGACGACCGCATGGTCGCGCCGCTTCAATTGGCCGATGCCGACCGCGGCGAGGTCGCGGGCGATGCCGTCGACGCCCATGCAGTCGGGCCGGTTGGGCAGCACGGCAACGTCGAACAACGGGTCGTCGAGCCCGGCATGTTTGGTGAAGCTCGCTCCGACGGGGGCGTCGTCCGCCAGCTCGATAATGCCCTCATGGTCGTCGCCGAGCCCGAGCTCGCGCGACGAGACCATCATGCCGTGCGATTCGACGCCGCGGATCGCCGCCACCTTGAGCAGCAGGCCCGTGCTCGGGATCGTGGTGCCTGGAGCGCCGAATACACCAAGCATCCCGGCGCGCGCATTGGGAGCGCCGCAGACGACCTGGACCGGGCCTTCCCCGGCATCGACGGTCAGGACCTGCAATTTGTCAGCCTGCGGGTGCTTGTCGGCGGTCAGCACCCTGGCGACCTTGAACGGCGCCAGCGCCTCGGCCGGGTTGGACAGCTCTTCGACCTCGAGCCCGATCGCGGTCAGCTTCTCGGCGATCTGCTCGGCCGGAGCGTCGGTTTCGAGGTGGTCCTTGAGCCACGAAAGGGTGAATTTCATGCGCCGACGCCCCCGCTGAGCGTCGGCACGGCGAGGCCGCGGAAGCCGTAATGCTTGAGCCAGCGCAGGTCGGCGTCGAAGAAGGCGCGCAGGTCGCTCATGCCGTATTTGAGCATCGCCAGCCGGTCGACTCCGGTGCCGAACGCGAACCCCTGCCATTCGTCGGGGTCGAGCCCGGCGTTGGCCAGAACCCGCGGATGGACCATCCCCGAGCCGAGCACTTCCATCCAGTTCTCGGAGCCGCCGATCACTCGCCGGCCGCCCTCCCACGACCAGCCGACATGGACGTCGGCCGACGGCTCGGTGAACGGGAAGTAGCTGGGGATCATTCGGATGGCGACGTCGTCGCGCTCGAAGAACGCCTTGAGGAACGTCTCCAGCGTCCAGCGCAAATGCCCGAGGTGGATCGCGCGGTCGATGACCAGCCCTTCGATCTGGTGGAACATCGGCGTGTGGGTGGCGTCGCTGTCGGAGCGGTAGACGCGGCCGGGAGCGATGATCCGGATCGGCGCGCCATGTTCCTTCATCGCCCGGATCTGGACCGGCGAAGTGTGCGTCCGGAGCACCCGCGGCTGGGTCTCGGCGTTGTGCGGCTCGCAATAGAAAGTGTCGTGCATCGCCCGCGCCGGGTGCGCCTCGGGCATGTTGAGGGCGGTGAAATTATACCATTGATCCTCGATCTCCGGCCCTTCGGCGACCGCAAAGCCGAGGTCGGCGAAAATCTCCGCGAGCTCGTCCATCACCTGGCTGACCGGGTGGACGGTGCCTTGCGGCGCTTCGGCGGCCGGCAGCGACAGATCGAGCTTCTCGGTCGCCAGCCGTTTGTCGAGCTCGGCCCCCTCCAGCGCCGCCTTGCGTGTCGAGATCGCGGCGGTGACCGCTTCGCGCAGCGCGTGGACCTTGGGGCCTTCCGCGGCACGCTGCTCCGGGCTCATCGCCCCCAGCGACTTGAGCTGAGCGGTCACCGTCCCCGACTTGCCGAGCGCCGCGACGCGCAGCTTCTCGAGCGCGGCAAGGTCGCCCGCGCTTCGGATCTGCCCGATGATGTCCTGGTCGCCCGCCATTGTCCCGCGCCTCTAGCCGTGCCGGGCGGCAAAATGAAACCCGTCATTGCGAGGAACGCAGTGACGCGGCAATCCAGAACAGTAGCTGGATTGCTTCGCTCTGCTCGCAAAGACGGCTAGGGTCCTTGGCCGATGGACACGCAAGCTTGGCCGAAGCTGGACTCGGAGCGCGATTCGCCGACCTTCGCGGTGCTGCACTTGGCGTCGCAAATGCTCGGCAAGCTCCGCGTCGCCCATGCGCCATGGGCGAACCACGGCTGGCACTCGGCGCTTCAGCCGCGGTCGAACGGGCTGGAGACGCTGCCGACCGCTTCGGGCGACGGGCGCACGTTCACGCTCGTGCTCGACCTTTGCCGGCACGCGATCGTGCTGTGGGTCAGCGACGAATCGCGCGACGAGTTGCCGCTCAATGCCGGGAGCATTTCGGCGCTTCATTCGCGGCTGGTTGCGATGCTCGAGCGCAATGGCCTGCCTTCGACGTTCAACGGCCGCCCGAGCGAGATCGAAGCGGCGCTGCCGTTCGCGCAGGACCGCGCGAAGCGCCTGTACGACCGCGATTCCGCCGACCGGCTGCGCGAGACGTTCGCGGCCGTGCTGCCGGTGTTCGAGCGGTTCCGCGCCGGTTTCGCCGGCAAGGCCAGCCCGGTGCATTTCTGGTGGGGCGCTTTCGACCTTGCGGTCACGCGTTTTTCAGGCCGCGAGGCCCCGCAACACCCGGGCGGCGTTCCCGGACTTCCCGACCGGGTCACCCGCGAGGCCTATAGCCACGAAGTGTCGAGCGCCGGTTTCTGGGCCGGCGGGGTGCTGCCGGTCGATCCGTTCTTCTACAGCTACGCCTATCCCGAGCCGCCCGGCTTCCGCGAGGCGAAGATCGCCAACGCCCGGTTCGACGAGACCTACGGCGAGTTCGTCCTGCCCTATTCGGACGTGCGCGCGGCGGAGGACCCTGAAGCGATGTTGAGCGAGTTCCTGCAGTCGACCTACGAAGCCGCCGCGGAGCTTGGCAAATGGGACCGCCCCGCGCTCGAACGCGAGCCGGTTGCTCCTTAACGGATAGCCCCTAACTGGGCACGAACGGGTAGGGCGAAATCGTCTTGCGGTTCTCGTGGACGGCGAGCATTCGGCCGGCGGGCGGCGTCGCGCGATACGCGCATTGCACCCGCGGGCAGATCGCGCAGGCCGGCCCGACGGGGGTTGCCGGCGTGGTCTCCAGATCGAGCCCGTCGGCGTAAGCGATGCGCGCCGCATAGCGGACGTCGCAGCCGAGGCCGACGGCGAGCAGGCTGTCGTCGCTGAGGTCGGGGCGGATCGGCCGGTCAACCGTCCGGCTGATGGTGAAGAAGCGCTGCCCGTCGGGCGTCTCGATCAGTTGGCGGATGGTCTGGCCGGGCGTCTGGAACGCGGCGTGCAAATGCCACCGCGGGCAGGTCCCGCCGAAATGCGAGAAGGGAAAGCTCTCGCCGGCGTAGCGTTTCGAGATGTTGCCCGCCGCGTCGACCCGCAGCATGAAGAACGGCACGCCGCGCGCCCCGGACCGGCCGAGCGTCGTCAGGCGGTGGGCGACCTGCTCGATATTGGCGCCGAACTGGCCGCACAATCGGTCGAGCGCATAGCGGTGCTCCTCGGCGGCGCGGAGGAATTTGCCATACGGCTGCATGATCGCCCCGGCGGCGTAATTGGCGATGCTCATGTGGAGCAGCCGGCGGCTGCCGATGTCCGGCGGGCGGGCGACCTCGACCATGCGCTCGATCAACGGGCCGAACTCGAGCAGCGACAGCTGATAGGCGAGGCCGAAGGTCCGGTTCTCCGACCGCAACAGCGACGACAGCAGCAAGGTGCGGCGCTGCTCGTCATAATGCTGGCTGGCGTCGCCGAGCATGTCCGGATCGGCGACCTTGGCCTCGACGCCATAGGCTTCCTTCAACCGCCGGCGCAGCGGCTCGGCGACCGACAGCGGATCGCCCAGCGCGCCGCTCAGCGTCTCGGCGCGCTCCTCGAGCTCGGGGAAATGGTTGCGCTGGGCCTGGATGTAGTCGCGCACCCAGGTTTCGGGAGTAATCAGCGAGCGCAGGTCGGCGCGGCGCTCCTCGCCGCCATCTGGCCGCCGCTGCATCTCGCGCACCGCGGTGTACAGGCGGGTGATTCCCTCCGCGACGCTCGGCGCAGTGTCGCTCAGTTCGACCAATTCGGAGCGGCTTATGTTGAGGTCGGCCAGCATCGTATCGGCGAAAATCTCGGTCAATTGCTCGGCACCGACCTGGTCGCCGCCCTCGGCCGCGAACGCCTTAATGTCGACATCGAACGCCTCGGCGAGGCGCAGCAAGATGCCGACGGTGACCGGCCGCTGGTTGCGCTCCAGGTGGTTCAAATAAGAGGCTGAGATGCCCAGCGCAGTGGCCATCCCGCTCTGGTTGAGCTCGCGGTCACGGCGCAGCCGCTTGAGCCGGGAGCCAAGGAAGAGCTTGCGGTGCGCCGTCATCGGTAGAGTTGTGAACATATTTACAACGAACACAAGTAGGATTCAGACAGCTTAGCCCTTTTTCCTGCATCTTTTCATTTCAAGACCGGCTCTCATGTCTCCGCCAGTAACAGGGGATCGAGTCGATGTCGGATTTCAGCCAGGTAATTTCTGCTCCAACAGGTCGCTTCGACGGCATCGAGCGGCCCTATGCGGCCGACGACGTGCTGCGGCTGCGCGGGTCGATCCCGGTCGAGCATACGCTGGCCAGGCGCGGCGCGCTTCGGCTGTGGGAGCTGCTGCACGAGGACGAGCCGGTGCGGGCGCTGGGCGCGGTGACCGGCAACCAGGCGATGCAGATGGTCCGAGCCGGGCTCCAGGCGATCTATCTGTCGGGCTGGCAGGCGGCCGCCGATGCCAACACCGCCGGCGCGATGTACCCCGACCAGTCGCTCTACCCGGCCAATACCGGGCCCGAGCTGGCGCGGCGGATCAACCGCACGCTGGCCCGCGCCGACCAGATCGAGCATCTCGAAGGCGGCGCCAAGCGCGACTGGTTCGCGCCGATCGTCGCCGACGCCGAGGCCGGCTTCGGCGGGCCCTTGAACTGCTTCGAGATCATGAAGGCCTATATCGAGGCCGGCGCCGCGGGCGTCCATTTCGAGGACCAATTGGCGTCCGAGAAGAAGTGCGGTCATCTCGGCGGCAAGGTCTTGATTCCGACCCAGGCGGCGATCCGCAACCTCGACGCGGCGCGCCTCGCCGCCGACGTCTGCGGAGTGCCGACCGTCCTGGTCGCCCGCACCGACGCCGAAAGCGCCAAGCTGATCACCAGCGATGTCGACGAGCGCGACCGCCCGTTCCTGACCGGCGAACGGACCGACGAGGGCTTCTTCCGGTTGAAGGACGGCACCGGCCTCGACCATTGCATCGCCCGCGGCCTCGCCTTCGCGCCCCACGCCGATTTGCTGTGGTGGGAAACCAGCCACCCCGATTTGGCCGATGCGCGCGCCTTCGCCGAGGCGGTGCACAAGCACTATCCGGGCAAGCTGCTCGCCTACAATTGCAGCCCGAGTTTCAACTGGGCGGCCAAGCTCGACGCCGAGACCATCGCCAAGTTCCAGCGCGAGCTGGGCGCGATGGGGTACAAGTTCCAGTTCGTCACCTTGGCCGGCTTCCACAGCCTCAACCATGCGATGTTCGAGCTCGCCGGCGCCTACCGCGACCGCGGCATGGCGGCCTATTCGGAGCTTCAGCAGGCCGAGTTCGCGTCCGAGGCCGACGGCTACACCGCGACCCGCCACCAGCGCGAGGTCGGCACCGGCTATTTCGATGCCATCGCCACCGCCATTTCGGCGGGCACGGCGTCGACCGTTGCACTGAACGAATCGACCGAGGCGGCCCAATTCGTCGTCGCGGCCGAATAACAGGAGGGGATTATGGCACAGCGCTTTTGGGTGATCGGCGGCGAATACCGCAATTGCCAGTTCGACGAAGTCGTCCCGGGGACCGAAGAGATCTCCGGCCCGTTCCCTGACGCGGTGCGGGCGCGGACCGAATGGCAGCGCCTGACCTTCCGCGACCGCTGCGCCGCGACCACCCGCTACGTCATCGCTCAAGAAGCGCGCGGGTGAGCGAAACGATGGAGCGGCCGCGGGTCGCGGCCGCGGCGTCCGGCGTTGCCGGGGCGGACGCCATCTTGTCGGCCGACGCGCTCGATTTTCTCGCCGAGCTGCACGAGCGCTTCGACGCCCGCCGCCACTCGCTGCTGGCGGCGCGGGCCGAGCGTCAAGCGCGCTTCGATGCCGGCGAGTTGCCCGATTTCCCCGCAGAAACGCGCCCCATTCGCGATTCCGAATGGACCGTCGGGGCGATCCCGCGCGACCTCCAGGATCGCCGAGTCGAGATCACCGGGCCGACCAACGCCAAGATGATCATCAACGCGCTGAACAGCGGCGCGCGCGTGTTCATGGCCGACTTCGAGGACGCCACCTCGCCGGTCTGGGACGAGCTCATCCAGGGCCAGGTCAATCTCCGCAACCGCTGGCTCGGCCGCCTCGACTTCACCGACGAAACCACTGGCAAGCGCTACGCGATCGGCGACAATCCCGCGGTGCTGATGGTCCGCCCGCGCGGCTGGCATCTCGACGAGCGTCACCTGATCGTCGACGGCCGGCCGATCGCCGGCGGACTGTTCGATTTCGGCCTCTATTGCTGGCACAACGCGCGCGCCGCGCTCAGCGCCGGCTCGGGCCCCTATTTCTACCTCCCCAAGCTCGAGAGCCGCCACGAAGCCGAATTGTGGAGCGACGTCTTCGCCTTCGCCGAAAGCCAGCTGCGAATCGAGCGCGGGACGATCAAGGCGACGGTGCTGATCGAGACCATCCCCGCGGCGTTCGAGATGGACGAAATCCTCTACGCGCTCCGCGACAACATCGTCGGCCTCAATTGCGGCCGTTGGGACTACATCTTCAGCTTCATCAAGCGCCTTGGGCGCACCGCCGACCGCCTGACCCCCGACCGTTCGGCGATGACGATGGATAAGGCGTTCCTTGCCGCTTACTCGCTACGCCTGATCGCCACCTGCCACCGGCGCGGCGCCTTCGCGATGGGCGGCATGTCGGCGTTCATCCCGGTCAAGGGCGACGAGGCGGCCAACAGCCTGGCGATGGACAAGGTCCGCGCCGACAAGCAGCGCGAGGTCGCCAACGGCCACGACGGCACCTGGGTCGCGCACCCCGGGCTGGTCGCGGTGGCGATGGGAGCGTTCGCGGCGATGCCCGGCCCCAACCAGCTCGACAAAATCCCGGACCGCCTCCCCGGCCGCGACGAAATGCTCGAGCTCCACACCGGCGAGCGCACCGAGGCCGGCGCCCGCGAGAACATCCGCGTCGGCGTCCAGTACCTCGCCGCCTGGCTCGGCGGCAAAGGCGCGGTGCCGCTCTACAACCTCATGGAAGACGCCGCGACGGCGGAAATCAGCCGCTCGCAGCTGTGGCAATGGCTCCGCTTCGAGGCGCCGCTGGCGAACGGCCAGCGCTTCACCCGCGCCCTGTTCGACCGCCTGTTCGAAACCGAAGTCCGCGCCCTCGCCGACGTCCCCAACATCGAAGAAGCCGCCGCCCTCTTCCGCAAGATGGTCACAGCCGAAGAGTTCGAGGAATTCCTGACGCTGCCGGCGTACGAGCTGCTGCCATAGAAAAAGGGCGCCGCGAATTGCTCCGGGCGCCCTTTGCTTGTTCATCCTCCCCGAGATTTCTCGGGGAGGGGGACCAGCGTAGCTGGTGGAGGGGTTCTGTAATCCGGAGAGGTGCAGAACCCCACCGTCAATCCTGCGGATTGCCACCTCCCCACGAAATCGTGGGGAGGATGAATCAAGCCGCCTTCTTCTCTTCCTTCGGCAATGCCTTCTTGGCCTGCGCGACGATTGCCGAGAACGCCTCGCCCTCGTGCATGGCGATGTCGGCGAGCACTTTCCGGTCGAGGTCGATCCCCGCGAGCTTGAGCGCGTGGATGAACTGCCCGTAGGTCAGCCCTTCGGCGCGCACCGCGGCGTTGATTCGCTGGATCCACAACGCGCGGAACGTGCGCTTCTTCACCTTGCGGTCGCGGTAGGCGTATTGGCCGGCCTTCTCGACCGCCTGGCGGGCGATTCGGATGGTGTTCTTGCGGCGGCCGTAATAGCCCTTCGCATTCTCTAAGATCCGCTTGTGCTTGGCGCGCGTTGTGACGCCGCGCTTGATGCGTGTCATGGTCGCGTGTCCTTACTTGAGGCCGTACGGCGCCCAGAGCTTCACCCGCGCCGTATCGGCGTCGGCGAGCACTTCGGTGCGGCGGTTCTGGCGGATATATTTGGCGTTGTGGCTGATCAGGCGGTGGCGCTTGCCGGCGACTCCGTGCTTGAGCTTGCCGCTGGCTGTGAGCGTGAAGCGTTTCTTGACGCCGCTCTTGGTCTTGAGCTTGGGCATTTTCGTCTCCTGGTTGCGCGCTGCGGCACGCGACGTTGTCAACCTGACACGGCAGCCCTCACTGGCCGGCCCGGTTGCTTTTCCAACGATCTGGAAAGGGCGCGCCTATAGAGGGCGACGGCGCTCAAGGCAAGCTATCGGGCGGGCTTGCCGGAGCGGTGCTCCAGATCCGCGGCGACGCAGGCCCAGGCCGCCACCAGCGCCGCCGCGGTGAAGAACAGGCCGATCAGCACTAGCGGCCAGCGCAGCCAGCCGAACGGGATCAGCCAGGCGGCATAAGTCAGGCCGGCGAAAATCGCGACGAACGCGAACGCCTTGACGTAGGCAATGGGGCCCGGGTCGTCGTCGGGCCCGGGCTGGACCGGCTCGCCGGGCGGATAAACCTCCGGGCCTTGGGGATCGTAGAGCATCAACTCGTGCTCGCGGGCGAGCCGCTCGACGTCGTCGAGGAATTCGCCGGCGACGCTCCAGCCCATGCCAAGGATGAGCAGCCGGTCGGTCTGGAACCACGGGAATTCGGTCCAGGGAACCTCGCTCTGGACAAACGTCACTTGCTCGAGCGGAATGTCGCGGCAGCCGTCGCGCTCTTTGTCCGACATGGCGGCGAGCGCTTCCTCGCCGCGGAGCACGCGCGTCGGATAGAGGTTGAGGAGCTCGTCCGCCATTCGTGCGATGGCTGCGCTCGGTTCGAAGGCGGACTGGTCCTTGCCGTCCAGATAGCGCTCGACGAGCGCCCTGGCCTCGTCCGGGTCGTCGGTGACCGGCGCCTTCCAGACGTACAGCTCCATGCTCATGGCGCGGAGGCTAACCGAAAAACCGCGTTTGTCACCAGGCGTGCGAGGTGCCGTCGCGCTTCAGGAAGCCGCCCGATTCCGCTGGCCCTAGCCGCTCGATCAGCCGCCGCATGTCGCCGACGCTCTGCTCGGCCGAAATCAGCGCGTTGGGCCCGCCCATGCGCGTCTTGACCCAGCCGGGGTCGAGCGCCGCCGCGACTACCCCGAGCGGCCTCGCCTCGATCGCCAGGCTGTGCCAGGCCATGTTGAGCGCCGCCTTCGACGTCCGGTAGGGCGCATAGCCGCCCGAGCTCTCGCCGATGCTGCCCATGCCGCTGGACAAAGCGATCAGCTTGCCGCGCGCCTCGGCGACCTGCCGCAGGACCGACTTGGCAAGCAGATAAGGCGCGATGCAATTGACCGTCATCATTTCGGCCCAGGCGCGGGCGTCGTCCGCGGTGTCGCCATTCTCGGGCGTCATCGTGCCGGCGTTGGCGATCAGCACGTCGAGCGGCCCGTCGATGCCGGCGCCGAGCGCGACCACGGCATCGAGGTCGCGAAGGTCGAGCCGCTCGACGCGAACGCCCAGCGCCGCCAGCTCGGCCGATGTCTCGCGGGCCGTCGCGATCACGTCCCAGCCGTCAGCAGCATATTGCCGCGCGAATTCCAGCCCGATGCCGCGATTGGCGCCGGTGATGAGGACTTTAGGCATCGGGCGCGTAATGGTCGGCGCCCATGAAGTGCAGCGACACATAGGGCTCGTCGCCGACGACCCAGCTGTCGTGCCCGGGCGCCTCGAACCGCTTGAGGATGACGTCGAGATCCATAGGCTAGTCGAACAGGCTCGAGACGCTCGCTTCGTCGGCGATTCGGCGGATCGCCTCGGCGAGCAACGGGGCGATGGTCAGCCGGCGGATCTTGCCGTCCTTGGGATCGGGCTCGCCGCTGCAGATGGTGTCGGTGACGACCAGCTCGGACAGCTCCGACTTGCCGATCCGCGCCGCGGCGCCGCCCGACAGCACTCCGTGGGTGCAATAAGCGACGACTTCCACCGCGCCCTCCTGCTTGAGCGCCGCGGCGGCATTGCACAGCGTCCCGCCCGAATCGACGATGTCGTCGATCAGGATGCAGCTGCGCCCGTCGACCTCGCCGATGATGTTCATCACCTCGGACTCGCCGGCCTTTTCGCGGCGCTTGTCGACGATCGCCAGCGGCGCGTTGTTGAGCCGCTTGGCGAGGCCGCGGGCGCGGACGACTCCGCCGACGTCGGGCGAGACGACGGTCAATTTGCCGTTGGAGAAGCGCGCCTGGATGTCGGCGGCGATCACCGGCGAGGCGAACAAATTGTCGGTCGGGATGTCGAAGAAGCCCTGGATCTGGCCGGCGTGGAGGTCGATCGACAGCACCCGGCTGGCGCCCGCGACGGTGATCAGATTGGCGACTAGTTTGGCCGAAATCGGCGTCCGCGGCCCCGGCTTGCGGTCCTGCCGCGCATAGCCGAAATAAGGGATGACCGCGGTGATCCTTTTGGCCGACGCGCGCCGCAGCGCGTCGATGCAGATCAGCAGCTCCATCAGATTGTCGTTGGCCGGATAGCTGGTCGACTGGATGACGAACACGTCCTCGCCGCGGACATTCTCGTTGATCTCGACGAATATCTCCTCGTCGGCGAAGCGGCGGACGCTGGCCTCGGTCAACGGCATTTCGAGATATTCGGAAATCGAGCGGGCCAGCGGCAAATTGCTGTTCCCGGCGAGCAATTTCATGGCGGATCGGCTCCCCGGAGCGGCGGTGCGTGGCGACCCCTTAGCCAGCCCAAGGACGGTTCGCAAAGCAAAGCTTCCCGTCTAATGCACGCGCGATGACGGACAAGCTGACGATCGCCCTTGCCCAGATGAGCCAGCGCGTCGGCGACCTCGAGGGCAATGCGGCCGCGATGCTGGCGATGCGTGAGCGAGCGGCCGGCGCCGACCTTCTGCTGTGCCCGGAGCTCCAGCTGACCGGCTATCCGCCCGAGGATCTGGTCCTCAAGCCCGAGTTCGTCCGCCGGACGATGGAGGCGGCCGAGCGGCTGGTCGACGCGACCGCGAGCCCCGGCCCGGCGATGCTGATCGGGACCATCGTCAACGAAGGCGGCCTCAACTACAACGCGATGCTGCTCGCCGACGACGGCAAGGTGGTTGGCAAGACGCTCAAGCGCGAGCTGCCCAATTACGGCACCTTCGACGAGAAGCGCGTGTTCGCCCACGGCCCAATGCCCGACCCGCTCGAATATAAGGGCGTGAAGATCGGAGTGCCAATCTGCGAGGACATCTGGCAGGAGCCGGTGTGCGCGCATCTGGCCGAGGCCGGGGCGGAGATGCTGCTGGTCCCCAACGGCAGTCCCTACGAGCTCGACAAGGACGACCTGAGGCAGCGGATGGTCCGCTCGCGATCGGCGATGGCCGGCCTGCCCTTGGTCTATCTCAACCGCGTCGGCGGCCAGGACGAGATCGTGTTCGACGGTTCGTCGTTCGTGATCCACCCCGACGGGGACCTGCCGGTGCAGATGTGCGACTGGGAGGAGCAGCTGCTGCTGACCGAGTGGGAGCGGGGACCGGACGGCTGGCGCTGCGCGACCCGAGCCGAGCACAAGCTCGATCCGTTTCCCGAGGACGTCTACCGGGCGATGGTCGTCGCGCTGCGCGACTATGTGACCAGCAACGGCTTCCCCGGAGTGATCCTCGGCCTGTCGGGCGGGATCGACAGCGCGCTGTCGGCCGCAGTCGCGGTCGACGCGCTGGGACCGGACAAGGTGTGGGGCGTGATGCTTCCGTCGAAATACACTTCGCCCGAGAGCCTCGAGGACGCCCGCGAGTGCGCCCGGCTATTGGGTTGCCGTCATGACGTCGTGCCGATCGTTCCCGCGGTCGCGGCGCTCGACGCAATGCTCCCCGACCTCACCGGCACCGCCGCCGAGAACGTCCAGGCGCGGCTTCGAATGGTGACCCTGATGGCGATGTCCAACGCCCACGGCCACATGCTGCTGACGACCGGCAACAAGAGCGAGATGTCGGTCGGCTATGCGACGCTCTACGGTGACATGGCGGGCGGTTATTCGGTGCTCAAGGACGCCTACAAGACGACGGTGTTCGCGCTGTCCAAGTGGCGCAACCGGGTGAAGCCTGACGGCGTGCTCGGCTCGAATGGCCCGGTGATGCCGGCGCGGGTGATCGCCAAGCCGCCGACCGCCGAGCTCCGCCCCAACCAAAAGGACGAGGACAGCCTGCCGCCCTATTCCCTGCTCGACCGGATCCTCGAAGGGCTGGTCGACAAGGAAATGTCGGTCAAGGAGGTCGCGCTCGCCACCGGCGCCGAGATCGCGCTGGTCGCCGACATCGAAACCAAGCTGCTGCGCGCGGAATACAAGCGCCGCCAGGCGCCGCCGGGGGTCAAGATCGGCAGCCGCAACTTCGGCCGCGACCGCCGCTACCCGATCACCAACTTCTTTCACACTGGCCCCAAATGACCGTCGTCACCCGCTTCGCGCCGTCGCCGACCGGGCGGCTGCACGTCGGCAATATCCGCACCGCGCTGCACAATGCGCTGTTCGCGCGGCGGCACGGCGGGACGTTCGTGCTGAGGATCGACGACACCGACCGCGAGCGCTCGACCGCGGAGTTCGACCGGGCCATCCGCGACGACCTCGACTGGCTCGGGCTGTCTCCGGACCAGGTCGTGCGCCAGTCGGAGCGGTTCGACCTGTACGAACGCGAGTTCGGGCGGCTGCGCGACGCCGGCCGGGTCTATGCCTGCTACGAAACGCCCGAGGAGCTCGAGCTTCGCCGCAAGGTGCTGCTCGGCCGCGGGTTGCCGCCAGTCTACGAGCGCAAGCCCGCCGACGCGCTGGCGCCGGACGGGCGGCCGCCGCACTGGCGCTTCCGGCTCGACCATGACGCGCCGATCGAGTGGACCGACCTGGTCCGCGGGCCGCAGCGGTTCGATCCGAAGCTGCTGTCCGATCCGGTGGTCCGCCGCGAGGACGGCAGCTGGCTGTATTTGCTCCCTTCCGTCATCGACGATATCGACCTCGGCATCACCCACGTCGTTCGCGGCGAGGACCATGTGTCGAACAGCGCCGCGCAGCTGCAGATGTTCGCCGCGCTTGGAGCCAAGCCGCCCGAGCTCGCGCACGAGGCGCTGCTGGTTGCCGCCGAAGGCAAGCTGTCCAAGCGGCTCGGCTCGATCGGGGTCGAGGAGATCCGCGGCGCGGGCCTCGAGCCGATGGCCTTGCTGTCGCTGCTCGCGCGGCTCGGAACCTCGCGGCCGGTCGAGGCGCTCGCCGGCCTCGACGAGCTCGCCGCGGATTTCGATTTCGGCCACTTCGGCCGAGCCCCGGCGCATTTCGACCTGCACGACGTCGAGCTGCTCAACGCCCGGCTACTCCACCGGCTCGAATTCGCCGATGTCGCCGGCCGGCTCCCGGACGGCGCTAGCGAAGAGGACTGGCAGCTGCTGCGCGGCAACCTTGAGCGAATTTCGGACTTTTCCGAATGGCACCAGGTGATCGCCGGCGATATCGCTCCACCCGCTCTCGGCGACAACGAGCGCGCCCTCGCCGCCAAGGCTGCCGAGACAGCCGCGGACCTCGATTGGGCCGCCGACCCGTGGCCCGCGCTCGCCGAGGCGCTCAAGGCCAGCACCGGGCTCAAGGGCAAGGCGCTGTTCCACCCGCTGCGCCTCGCCCTGACCGGCCGCGACAGCGGGCCGGAGATGGCCGGCCTGCTCAAGCGCATCGGCAAGGAGCGCGCGATCGCCCGGCTCGCCGCGGCCGCCAACGGCTAAACCCCGTCATGCCAGCGCAAGCGGGCACCTCAGCGAGAACTGACCCGGGACCCCAGCTTTCGCTGGGGCGACGAAAACCCTTTGCGACGTTGCATGATATGATGTAACATCCGGTTATCGACTCGCGTTGGAGGAGATCGACATGCTGGCTTACGCAGCTCACCGGCGAACCATCGCCCAGCGCCGTGCGGCACCGCATCTGATGCTCGCCGTCATCGTCGGCCACGTCGCCCTGATCGCCGTGGTGATGAGCGCGAGAATGGACCTGCCCGACCGCATCCGCGATGCGACCGAGATCAAGTTCGTCCCACTGCCGCCACCGCCGCCGCCGGACCGGCAGCCGCCCAAGCCGAAGCCGTCGGAATCAACGGTGACCCGCACCCAGGCGATCGTGCCGGTACCGCAGCCGCCGATCGACCAGCTCGACCCGACGCCTGTCCCGATTCCGAGCCTCCCGGACATTCGTCCGACGCCCAATCCGGAGCCGCGCATCGCCCCCGCGCCGGCTCCGGTGCGCGTCGGCCCGCGCTTCGCGACTCCACCCCACGCCGTTCGCCCGCCCTATCCGGCGTCGAAGATCGCCAGCGACGAGGAAGCGGTGCTGAGGCTCAGGCTGTCGATCGATCCGCGCGGCCGGGTGGTCGCGGTCGAGCCGGTCGGGCGCGCCGATCCCGCGTTCCTGACCGCCGCCCGCCGCCATCTCCTCGCCCACTGGCGCTACAAACCGGCGACCGAGGACGGCCGAACGATCGCCTCGGCGACGGTGATCACGCTGCGCTTCGAGCTCGATTGAGAAACCCTCCCCCTCGATGGGGGATGGCAGGGTGGGGGTGAGGGTGAAGCCGCCCAGGCTTTTCCGGAAACTCCACCCCACCCCAACCCCTCGCCATCAAGGGGAGGGGCATGACGGACTAGCGGTCCCCGGCCGCCAGTCCTATCTTCGACCAATGTCCTGGTTCCCCAGTCCGGTCAGCCCGCGCGCCGCGTTCGCCGACTTGCGGGCGTTCATCCGCCACCGCGAGCGCGAGCATTGGATCGGCGCTGCCCTCGCCGTGCTGGTGACGATCATCATCGTCATCGAATTCTTCGTCGATTCGCAGATCAACACCGCGCCGCCGGCCCAGATCATCTACGTCGAGCAGTGGAAGGCGAGCCGCACCGATGCCGAGATCATCGCCGCGCAGAAGAAGCACCAGGCCGAGAAAGAGGCGGCGGCGAAGGAGCGCCAGAGGCAGTTCCAGAAGCTCGAGAAACAGCTCGGGATGTGAGCAAGGCGCGGGGTAATGGGGCGCGCTTCATGGCCGAAGCGGTGGCGCTCGGCGACGCGATGCGCGGGCGGACGGCGCCCAACCCCAACGTCGGCTGCTTAATCGTCACGAGCGGTGAAATCGTCGGCGGCGGAGCGACGCAGCCGGGCGGGCGGCCGCATGCCGAGGCCGTCGCGCTCGGTCAGGCGGGGCGCCAAGCGGCGGGTGCGGATGTCTATGTGACCCTCGAACCCTGCGCTCACGACAGCCCGCGCGGCCCGGCCTGTGTCGACCTGCTCGTCGCTGCGAAACCCGCCCGGGTGACGATCGCGCTCAGGGACCCCGACCCGCGCACGGCCGGCAAGGGCATCAAGCGGCTGCGCGATGCGGGCATCGAGGTGAAGCTCGGCGTAGGGCGCAAGGCGGCAGAGGCGTCGCTCGCCGGCTATCTGACCCGGCTGCGCCTCGGGCGGCCGCGGGTGACTCTGAAGCTGGCGCTGTCGATCGACGGCAAGATCGCGATGCCGTCGGGCGAGAGCAAATGGATCACCGGCGAGGACGCGCGCGCCCACGTCCATCTCGAGCGCGCGCATGCCGACATGATCCTGGTCGGCCGCGGCACCTACATGGCCGACACGCCGCGCCTCGACGTGCGGCTGCCGGGCCTCGAGGACCGCTCCCCGAGGCGAGCCTTGCTGACTCGCGGAGAAGCTGTCGACGGCTGGGAAATCCTGCGTTCTCCGGGCGATGTCCATCGACTTCATGACGTCAACGACCTGCTGGTCGAAGGCGGTTCGGCGACCGCGACGGCGTTCCTCGCCGAGGATCTCGTCGACCGGATCCTGATCTACCGGGCGCCGATCATCGTCGGCGAGGGCAAGTCGTCGTTCGGCTATGTCGGGCTCGACGGGATCGCGAGCGCGCACGGCCGCTGGCGGGCCGGCGACGGCCGAGCCCTCGGAGTCGACCGGCTCGAAGTTTACGAGCGGGTGCGGGACTCGTAAGGCGCGGCCATGTTCACCGGCATCACTACCGACATCGGCACCGTCCGAACCGCCGAGCAGCGCGGCGACCTGCGTGTGACGATCGCCTGCGGCTACGACATGGCCACCGTCGACCTCGGCGCGTCGATCGCCTGCTCGGGGGTTTGCCTGACGATCGTCGACAAGGGCGACGACTGGTTCGCGGTCGACGTGTCGGGCGAAACCCGCTCGCGCACCGCCGCCGGCCTGTGGAGCGAGGGCAGCCGCCTCAACCTCGAGCGCTCGCTGCGCGTCGGTGACGAGCTCGGCGGCCACATCGTCGCCGGCCATGTCGACGGCGTTGCCGAGGTGATCGGAATCTGCCCCGAGGGTGGCTCGTCGCGGATTGGAGTGCGAGCGCCCGACGGCCTGGCGCAATATATCGCCCCCAAAGGCTCGATCGCGCTCGATGGAGTGTCGCTGACCGTCAACGACGTCCGCGAGGCCGAGGATGGATCGACCCATTTCTCGGTCAACATCATTCCCCACACCGCCCGGATCACGACGTTCGACAATGTTGCCGCGGGGCGACAGTTGAATGTCGAGATCGACGTCATCGCCCGCTACCTTGAGCGGATGATTGCCGGCCGCGCACATTCCACGGCATAAACTTTTCCTTGCCATCACATTGTAATGTGATATTTTGACAAAAATGAGCACCACCTTGATCGAGCAGCTGAGCGCGGTCATCGCGACCGGCGAAGTCAGCCGCGCCGGCCTCGCACGGGCCGCCGGACTCCACCCCAATTCGCTGCGCAAGCTGGGCTCGCCCGACTGGAACCCGACCGCCGACACGCTGGGGCGGCTCGAAAAGCTCCTCAAACGCGGCAACACCAATGTGCTGGTCGGCGCCGAGACGATCATCGACGAAGCGCGCAACGGCCGGATGTTCATCCTGGTCGACGACGACGACCGCGAGAATGAGGGCGACCTGGTGATTCCTGCGCAGATGGCGACCCCGGACGCGATCAACTTCATGGCCCGCCACGGCCGCGGCCTGATCTGCCTCGCCTTGACCGCGGAGCGCGTCGAGGCGCTCGGCCTGCAGCCGATGGCAAGCAACAACCGAAGCCGCAACAACACCGCCTTCACCGTCTCGATCGAGGCGCGTGAAGGCATTTCCACCGGGATCAGCGCCGCCGACCGCGCCCGCACCGTCGCGGTGGCGATCGACGCCAGCCACGGCCCCGACGCTTTGGTCTCGCCCGGCCACGTCTTCCCGCTGGTCGCCCAGCCGGGCGGAGTGCTGGTTCGCGCCGGCCATACCGAGGCGGCGGTCGACGTCGCCCGACTGGCCGGCCTCAACCCCTCGGGAGTGATCTGCGAGATCATGCGCGAGGACGGTGGCATGGCCCGCCTCGACGATCTGATGCAGTTCGCCGCCGCTCACGGCTTGAAAATCGGCACGATCCGCGACCTCATCGCCTACCGCCTGAAGAAGGATCATATGGTCGAGCCGGTCGCGGCGACCGGCTTCACCTCGCGCAGCGGCGCCGAGTGGCAGGCGCAGATTTTCCGCGACAAGGCCAACGGGGCCGAGCAGCTGGCGATGGTCCACGGCGCCATCGACCCCGACAAGCCGGTGCTGGTGCGGATGCACAGCCTCGATCTGTTCGCCGACGTGCTCGGCGAGGCCAGCGAGCGCTCGGGCCTGCTGCCCGGAGCGATGGCAATGATCGAGGCCGAGGGCGCGGGAGTCGTCGTCGCGCTTCATGCCGCGTCGCCCGGCTCGCTGTCGCGGGCCACCGACCTGCGCTCCGGCAAACCGCCGGCAAGCAGCGAAGCGGGCGGCGACGCGCTTCGCAATTACGGTATTGGCGCCCAGATCCTCGCCGCGCTCGGCATTCACGAGATGGTGCTGCTGACCAACACTCATCAGTCGCCGGTCGCTTTGTCCGGCTACGGCCTGGCGATCGTCGAAGAACGCCCGATCAAGCCGCCCGAACCTGACGAAGACGCCTGAGAACATGGCGCGTGTCCTGATCGCCGAGGCGCGCTTCTATCCGCACCTCAACGATATGCTGCTCGCTGGCGCCCGCGCCGCGATCGAAGCGGCGGGCCACGACCACGAGACCGTCACCGTCCCGGGCGCGCTCGAGCTTCCGGCGGCGATCGCGCTGGCGGCCGAGAGCGGTCGGTTCGACGCTTATGTGGCGCTGGGCGTCGTGATCCGCGGCGAGACCTTTCATTTCGAGATCGTCGCCGGCGAAAGCGCGCGCGGGATCATGGCGCTGACCCTCGACGGGCTCGCGGTCGGCAACGGCATCCTGACCGTCGAGGACGAAGCCCAGGCGATCGTCCGCGCCGATCCCAAGCAGGGCGACAAGGGCGGCGGCGCGGCGCGCGCGGCGCTGGCGTTGCTGGAACTGAAGCGGCGATTGTCCTCATAAGCCGTCACCCTGAACTTGTTTCAGGGTCCATTTTCGGGAAGGGCAGCGGCGCCCCAGCATGGATGCTGAACCGAGTTCAGCATGACGGAATAGTGGAAACAACTCACTCCAAACCCCAGCCGTTCGCGTTCGCCGCGCTGCTGATCGGCAGCTGCTCGCTGGCGTTCGGGCCGTGGCTGGTGCGCCTGGCCGAGGTCGGGCCCGTCGCCGCGGGGTTCTGGCGCCTGGCGCTGGCGCTGCCGTTCCTGTTCTTGATGGCGCGGGTGATCGGCCCGCCGGTCCATTGGCCGAAGCGCGCCCTGGTTACTCTGACGCTGCTCGCCGCCTTCTTCTTCGCCGCCGACCTCGCCGCCTGGCACACCGGCATCCACATGACCAAGCTCGGCAACGCGACGCTGTTCGGCAACATCTCGAGCTTCGCCTTCGCCGCCTGGGGGCTGTGGCTGGCGCGCCGGCTGCCGTCGCCGATCCAGGCGACCGCTTTGGTCCTCGCCGCGCTCGGGGCCGCGCTGCTGATGGGCGGCAGTGCCGAGCTGTCCGCGCGCCACCTGCGCGGCGACTTGTGGGCGCTCGCCGCCGGCCTGCTCTACACCGGCTATCTGATCTCGGTCGAACGCGCGCGCGGCCAGCTCGACGCGCTGCCCTTGCTGTTCCTGGCGAGCGCGTTCGGAGCGGTCATGCTGCTGCCGCTGTCGCTGGCCCTGGGCGAGCAGGTGATGCCCGCCGACTGGACTCCAGTGCTGCTGCTGGCGCTCGGCAGCCAGGTGCTGGGGCAGGGGCTGCTGGTCTATGCGATCGGCGCGCTACCGCCGCTGGTCGTCGGCCTCGCCTTGCTCACCCAGCCGGCGATCTCGGCGTTCATCGGCTGGGTCGCCTATCGCGAGACCCTGTCGCCGCTCGACTGGCTCGGAGCGGGGGCGATCGCGGTTGCGCTGGTGCTGGTGCGGCTCCCCGAGCGGGGCTTGCGCGAGCCGGATCGGCGGCCCACCTAGCCGGCCATGGATTCGACCGACGATCCGACTCCGCTCGAGCAGCTGCGCCGCCGGCTCGCGCTCGCGGTCGGCGAGAATGCGGTGTTCGACGGCTGGACCCGAGCCGCGGTCGACACCGCCGCCGACAGCCAGGGCATCGACCGCGACCAGGCGCGGCTGGCGATGCCCAAGACCCAGGCGGGCATGGTCGACGTCTACATCCAGGCGGTCGACCGCGCGCTCGAGGAGCATTTCACGCCCGAGCGGCTGGCCGCGATGAAGGTCCGCGAGAAGATCCGCTCTTTGGTCTGGAAGCGGCTCGAGATCATGGCCCCGGCGCGCGAGGCGGTGCGCAGCGGGGTCGCCATCCTCGCCATGCCGCAGAATCTGCCGCTCGGACTGCGCATCGGCTGGCGAACCGCCGATTTGATGTGGCGCATCGCCGGCGACACCAGCACCGACTTCAACCATTATACCAAGCGGATGATGCTCGGCGGCGTCTACGCGTCGACGCTGTTGGCCTGGCTCGACGACAATAGCGAGGGATGGACCGAGACCGCCGGCTTCCTCGACCGGCGAATCGACGACGTCATGCAGATCGAGAAATGGAAGGCGCAATGGCGCGGCTCGGACCGGCAATTGAGCGTCTCGAGGTTCCTCGGCCGGTTGCGCTATCCACCGCGCTGAGCGCGCGTCAATCGTTATTGATAATCAGTTGCAACTAGATTAGCCGCAGCCGCTCATGGCTGTGCTCAAACGTTTGTTGCTGCTGCTTGCCATTGGGGCGCTCCTGCTCCCGGCGCCGGCGGCCGCCCAGTCCCAGGACGCCCAGACCGCGTGGCGGCTGCTCGACTACATCGCGGTCGATTATCGCGAAGCGGTCGAGGGCGGCCGCGTCGTCAACCAGCTCGAGTATGACGAGATGGTCGAATTCTCGGGCTCGGTCGGCGAACGGCTAAAGGCGCTTCCGGCCAGGCCGGCCAAGGCGCGGCTGATGCTGGGCGCCGCCGAGTTGCAGCGGTCGATCGCGCGCAAGGCCCCGCCCGAGGCCATCGACCGTCAGGCGCGGTCGCTCGCCTCGGCCCTGCTCGCCGCCTACCCGGTGCCGCTGGCGCCTTCGGAAGCGCCCGACCTCGCCCGCGGGGCAGCGCTTTACGCCCAGAATTGCGCGTCCTGTCACGGAGCAAAGGGTGACGCCAACGTGCCGGTCGCGAAGGCGATGGACCCGCCGCCGATCGCCTTCACCGATCGCGCCCGCGCCGGCGAGCGCAGCCCGTTCGCTCTCTACCAGGTGATCGACCAGGGCCTCGAAGGCACGATGATGTCCAGCTTCCGCCACTTGCCCGAGGCGGACAAATGGGCGCTCGCCTTCCACTCTTCCCGCTTCGCCTACCCGTCCGGCCTCGCCGGCGAAGGCAAGCGGCTGTGGGAGTCCGACCCGGCGCTCCGCCAGCGCATCCCCGACCTCGCCGCGCTGGCCAGCCTGACTCCGGCGGCGCTCGCCCGCGACATCGGCGACGCCCGGGCGGCCGCGGTGATGGCGTACCTGCGCTCCAACCCGGCCGCCGCCGTCGCGCCAGCCGGCGGCAGCACGTTGCAGCTGGCTCGCGAGCGGCTCAAGCAAAGCCTCGCGGCCTACGAATCCGGCGACCGCGCCCGCGCCCGCGAACTGGCCTTGTCCGCCTATCTCGACGGGTTCGAGCCGATCGAGCCGATACTCGCCGCGCGCGACTCCGCCCTGATGGCCCGCGTCGAGCAGGCGATGGCGCAACTTCGCGCGGCGATCGCCGGCGGCCGCCCGGTGGACGAGGTCCGCGTCCGCGTCGAAGCGCTCGACGCTCTGTTCGCCGACGCCGATCGGGCGCTCGCCCCGAGCCAGGCCGGCGCCGCTTCCGCGTTCGTCGGAGCCCTGACCATCCTGGTCCGCGAGGGCCTCGAGGCGCTGCTGATCATCGTCGCCATGCTGACTTTCCTGCGCAAGGCCGAGCGGCCGGAGATGGTCCGCACCGTGCACTACGGCTGGGCCGCGGCGCTCGTTGCCGGTCTCGGCACCTGGTGGGCGGCGACGCATCTGCTGACGATCAGCGGCGCCAGCCGCGAGCTGACCGAAGGCTTCGGCTCATTGCTCGCCGCGGCGATCCTGCTGTTCGTCGGCATCTGGATGCACGGCAAGGCGCAGGCCGGCGAATGGCAGCGCTACATCAAGGACAAGCTCGGGGCGGCGCTGTCGAAGCGCTCGGCCTGGTTCCTGTTCCTGCTCGCCTTCATCGCCGTTTACCGCGAGGTGTTCGAGACGATCCTGTTCTTCGCCGCCATGTCGGCCGAGGGGAATGTCGGCGCGCTGATCGCCGGCGGCACCGCCGGGCTGGTGATCCTCGCCGCCGTCGCCATCGCCATGTTCCGCTTCAGTGCGCGGCTGCCGGTCGCCAAATTCTTCGCCTACAGCTCGGCGCTGATCGCGGTGCTGGCGGTGGTCCTGGCCGGCAAGGGCGTCGCGGCGTTGCAGGAGGCGGGGCTGCTCGGAGTGACCCCGGTCGCGGCCGCGCCGCGCATCGAAATCCTCGGCTTGTACCCGACCCTCGAAGGCCTCGCCGCGCAGGCCGCGACGCTCGTCATCCTGCTGCTCGGCTTCGCCTGGAACCGCCGCGAAAGCCGCCGCCTTGCCGTCGCTTGAGGGCGGTTCTATCGAAGCATCACAGCGCGAAATTCACGGAAGGAAGCGGCAATGGCGGGCGTCAACAAGGTGATCCTGGTCGGCAATCTGGGAGCGGACCCGGAGGCGCGCTCGCTGCCCAGCGGAAGCGAGGTCGTCAACTTGCGCGTCGCGACGTCGGAGAATTGGAAGGACAAGGAGGGCAACCGCCAGGAGCGCACCGAGTGGCACCGGGTGACGATCTTCAACGAGAATCTCGGCCGCGTCGCCAAGAACTATCTGCGCAAGGGTTCCAAGGTCTATCTCGAAGGTCAGCTGCAGACGCGCAAATGGACCGACCAGGCGGGCGTCGAGAAATTCTCGACCGAGGTCGTGCTGCAGAATTTCCGCGGCGAGCTGGTGCTGCTCGACAGCCGTGAAGGCGGCGGCGGGGGATCGCGCGGCGGCGGCGGCGGCGATTACGCCGACGATTTCGGCGGCGGCTCGGGCGGCGGAACCCGCACCCAGTCGCGGCCGCAACCGGCGGCGTTCGACACCGACCTCGACGACGACGTCCCGTTCTAGGAAGCAGGCTCCAGCCAGCCTCGGTAGTGGATCACCCGGCCGATTAGCGGCAGGTCGATCGGTACGTCGAAATGAAACCGCCCGTCCTCCTCCCACTCGCGGGCCGGTGATCGCGGCGCAAGCGCGAGCGGGAGCGGAACGCCGAACATCGACCAGCCGGTCATCAGCATGTTGATGCCGCCGGCGGCCTCCTGAAGCTTGAACCGGAATCCCATCGGCCCGTGGCGTTCGATAACCTGGTCGCCAAACGCGCTCGAAGTGCTGCTGAAGCACTGGCCGCCAAAGTCGCGTGTCCAGCGCTCGACTCCGTCGCGCACCGCGAAATGGACGTGCAGCGGATGGTCGCCGGCTTTCGGGAAACGCATAACGGTGGCGATCAGCCGGGCCAGTGGATTACGTCCCCTCTCGACCAGTCCACGGCCGTGGGAGCCCTGATCGCTAAGCACGCCGTGCATCGCCTGGAGAGCCGGCGCGAGGCGGTTGAAAGTATCACCCATTACCCGCCGGTACAGCGGCTCTGGCTGGGGGATTTCAGCGATCCCCTGGCGCACCTTGAGCGTCGCGAACAGTGGTTCGAACGCGCCGAGGTCGAGCTCCATGCCGGCATCTCGCGCGCCCGGCTCAACGGTGCCCCCGGCGATCCGCTCAGCGAGTATCGCCGCCGCGAGCGTCGGGATCTGAGGGCCGTCCCCAGCTTCTGCAATGAGGCTCCAGCGCCGCTCGATTCGCCGCCCCGCGCTGAGCCCGAACAGGCGCACGACCATGCCCGATCGGTTCCCGCCCCACAGCGCCGTCAGCCGATGCGCAGGCAGCAGCAGCCAGGACAGCGGCCGCAGCGATTTCATCCAGCCCCAGCGGACTGGCCAGCTGGCGAGCCATAGCGCCCAATTGCCGAGCGCGGATTCGGTGCCGGCTCGAAAGGTCACCGTGGGACGGCCCGGCAAGCGATCTGGCAGCAGCACCAGATCAGGCACGTCGGCCAGCGCCACCCAACGCGAGCCAAGATCTGGCCCATCGGCAATCTCCAGCCGCTCGCGGCGCATTTCCTGCCAACCGTAGCGGGCGATCCACCGCCCGCCGCGCCACAATTTTAACGGCTCCCCGACTCCTCCAAGGATCGCCGCGGCCACCGCCGACCCGGCGGATGCGCGGCTCGACGCGCTAATTGCAATCTCGACCGAGTTTACTGACTCAATGCCCTTAGCGAGCTCGCGGACGACTGCGCCCGACAGTGCTGGCACGCTCGATGCTCCACTGATCACAGCGACCCTCGATTCCCGCGCGGCGCCGTCGAATCGGCCGATGCCGGAGACGAAATCGCGTGCATCGGCGAGGTCGAGATAGGATGTGCCGGCCTGAATGCATTGTTCGACGATCCGGTAATCGCTCGACTGGAACGGGCCCGACGCGTCGACCACGACGTGTGGACGTTCGGCCTCCAGCAAGTCGGCGATGCCCTCGTCGCGGTCGGCGCGCACCGGCCGGCAGCCCGGATTGCCTCGACAAAAGCGCTCCGCTTTCGCCAGGCTTCGCCCGGCCACGATAACCTCCACGCCGCGTTCTCTGAGCCGCCGCGACAAACGACCGCCGAAGCCCCCATAACCGCCGATGACCAGCACCCGGGTCACAGCAGGCGCTCGCGATCGGCCGCATCCGGCACCCAGCATTGGTCGAGCTTGCCGAACCAACGGTAGCGGTTTCGAGCCACCAGTCGGTACACCGGGTCACGCAATCCTCTCGGGACGATCGCCGCCGCACCCAGTGCGCGCCAGGGCCATCCCAGCCACTTGTATATGTGCAGCACCGCATCGGAATTTCGCGGCACGCGCTCGCCATCGACGACAATGATCGTGTCCGGGTCGTTCGGATCGAGTCCGTTGGCGCGAAGCAAGGCTGCTCCCGCCTCACCTTGCATTGACGCGAGCTGGAAGTGTTTCCGGCGATCACGGCGCATGATTAGCCGGGCGTTCGCGGAGCAGAGCACGCATTGCGCATCGAACACGATTACAGCCTGACTTGTGCCGGCTGCGGCCGTCATCGACGCTGCTTATTCACTCAGCCCGCGCCGCAATTTCGCCAGCGCCGCGAACGGCCCGGCTTCCTCTTCGCTGAGGACTCCGGCTTCGCGCAGCGCCGCTTCCGCGGACGCGCTCCGCGGATAGGGGTCGAGGCTGAGCGCCAGCGTGTCGGCGATCGCGGTGCCGAGGTCGATCGCAGTGCCGTCGTGGAACACCACGTCGCAATCCTCGGGCCGCAGCTCGACCTCCTCGGGGACTTCGCCGGCGCGCGGCTCGGGCACGAAGGCGATGTCGAACGGCTCGTCGAGATGCGCGGCGACCGGATCGCCGGTGACGACGCAGCGCTGCTCGAGCGCCGCGGCGACCCGGCCGGTCGCGCGCACCGTGTCGCCGTCGCGTCCCAGGCTCGCGTGCGCCTCGAGCCGGTCGAGCGACGGCAAATCGAGCCGTTCCGCAATCGCCCGCCGCTCCTGGTCGTCGGCGACCAGGTCGACGCGCTCGCCGTCGCGGATCCGGTCGAGGGTCAGACGGTGGGCGAAGTCCTCGATCATCCGATCCTCCCGTCCGCGAGCGCCTCGTCGCCCGCCGCTTCGAGCCTGGCCCAGAGCTTTCGCAATGCCGCTTCGCATTGCGCCAGCGCGTCCGCGTCCCCGACATTCAGACTCGCGGTCACCGCCGCCTGCCAACCACCGCCATCGATCGCATCGCGCCACAGCTCGACCCGGCGGGCGAGCGCGCTGACCAGCTTGCGGACTTTCCTGCCGAGCGTCGGGTCGCCGAGCCCGAGCTCGCGGTGCTCGGAGTCCATCGCCTCGACGAAGCGTTCGGCGAGCGCTACCGCCTCGATCCGCGCCGCCTCGCCGCCGCGCTCGAGCCGAACGGTGGCTAGCGCGGCCATCGTCGCCAGCACCGCGAACCGCCCGTCGAGCGTGTCCGGGACCTGGCCTTCGACATACCAATGCGGTTGCCGCGCCTCGCCGACCAGAGCCGCGAACAAGGCGTTTCCGCGGCTTGCCTCGGCGGGCGTTAATCGCGGGAACAGGAAGCTCAACATAAGGTCCATTGGTCCGTGGTCGTGTGATCAGGGGCGGCACAAGGCTTGCGCCTCCGCATGTCCGGCGCATATTGAGCCCACCCGGCCGCGGCGCAAGCGTCACGCGTCATTTACGCCCGTCGCGGGCGAGGAGAGGTTCACGACAATGAAAGCTGCGTTGGTCAAGGGAGCCCTGGCGATCGCCGGCGCGGCGCTGTTGGCGGGCTGCGCCGGGATTCACGAGCATCGCGGCGCGGTCATCGACCGGGAGCTCGCCTCGGCGATCCAGGTCGGGGTCGACAACAAGGAGTCGGTCGCCAAGACGCTCGGCCGGCCGAGCTTCACCGGCCAGTTCAACCCCAACGACTGGTACTATGTGTCGCGCGACACCAAGACCGTCGCCTTGCGCGGCGTCGGGGTCGTCGACCAGACCGTGCTCCACGTCCGCTTCGATCCCGCCGGCAACGTCGTCGCCGTCAACCGCAGCGGCAAGGAGCTGATCGCCTCGATCAACCCCGACGACGCCCGGACTCCGACGCTCGGCCGCAAGCGCAGCTTCTTCGACGAGCTGTTCGGCAACATCGGCTCGATCAGCCAGCCCGGCCTGCCGGGTGCCAGCCGGGGCCAATAAGCGGCTGCTTTCTCGAAGCGCGGCTTTGGCCTAAGCGCTTCATCCATGACCGCCACTCCCGCCGGCATCACTTATGCCGACTATCTCGCGCTCGATCGGGTGCTCGGCGCCCAGCAGCCGCTGTCGGGCCTCCACGACGAGATGCTGTTCATCGTCATCCACCAGACCAAGGAACTGTGGCTCAAGCAGATGCTCCACGAGCTCGCTTTGGCGATCTCGCTGCTCGACCAGGACCATTTCGCCGCCTCGTACAAGGCGATGGCCCGGATCGGCCGGATCCAGTCGGTGATGACCTTGTCGTGGGACGTGCTGTCGACTCTGACCCCGGTCGATTACACCGCCTTCCGAAGCGTGCTTGGGACCGCGTCGGGCTTCCAGTCGGTGCAGTTCCGCGAGCTCGAATACCGCCTCGGGATCAAGGAGCCCGGATACCTCGAGCAATATGAAGCCGGCGGCGCGGACCGCGCGCGGCTGCAAGCGGCGTTCGACGAGCCGAGCCTGCGCGATGCCTCGCACGCGGCGCTGGAGCGGGCGGGCTTCGACCTCGGCGACCGCTCGGAGGCGGCGATCGGCGAGGCGTGGCTCACCGTCTACCGCGATTCCGACCGCTGGTTCGACCTCTACCAGCTGGCCGAGAAGCTGGTCGACATCGACGACGCGCTGGCGCTGTGGCGGCACAAGCATGTGCTGACCGTCGAGCGGATCATCGGCAACAAGCGCGGCACCGGCGGCTCGGCCGGCGCGGCTTACCTCCGCTCGACGCTCGACAAGCGCGCGTTCCCCGAACTGTGGTCGATGAGGACCGGCCTTTGAATTTCAAAGGGCTGTTTTCGCGCAGCCTCGGCGCCGATCCCGAGCGGCTGCACATGGCCGCGCACAGCCATCATCTGTGGCCCGACGCGAGCTTCGAGGGCCAGGTCGAATGCTGGCAGGACGCCGCGCGCCTCGCCGACCGCAAGTGGGACAAGGTGATGGGCGAGGTGTGGCCCGAGGCACAGCGCCATGTCGCCGCCGAGCTCGGCACCGATGCTCCCGATGCGCTGGTGTTTGCTTCGAACACCCACGATTTCCTCGTCCGCCTCGCCGCCGCGGCGCCGCGCTCGGACCCGCGCCGGCTGCGGGTGCTGGCCAGCGACGGTGAGTTCCACAGCGCCCGGCGCCAGCTCGCGCGCTGGGCCGAGGACGGCTGGCTCGAGCTCGAGACCGTCGCCGCCGAGCCGTTCGACGATTTCACCGGCCGCTTCCTGGCCGCGGGGCGGAGCGGCAGCCACGACCTCATCCTCGTCAGCCAGATCCTGTTCGGCACCGGCCGGCGTTTTGATGGAGTCGACGAGCTCGCCACGCTCGCCAATCCCGAAGGCCCGTGGATCGTCATCGACGGCTACCACGCCTTCATGGCGATCCCCCGCCCGCTCGCGGGAGGGGAAGAGGCGCGTAGCGCCGAAGGGGCGGGCTTGTCCTCGCCCGACACGCCCTCCCCCCAGCCCCCTCCCGCTGGCGGGAGGGGGAGCAGAATCTTCTACCTCGGCGGGGGCTACAAATATGCGATGGCGGGCGAGGGCTGCGCGTTCCTTCACGCGCCGCCGGGCTTCGGCCCGCGGCCGCCGATCACCGGCTGGTTCGCCGAGTTCGAGGATTTGACACTGCCGCCGGGCAGCGTCGGCTACGCGGCCGACGCGAGGCGCTTCATGGGCGCGACCTTCGACCCGTCGGCGCTGTACCGGTTCAACGCCGTCCGCCGGATGCTGGCCGGCAACGCGCTGACTACGGCGCTTATTTCCGCCCATGTCGACGGCCTGCAGCGCATTCTGCTCGACTCCATCGTCGGCACGGCTTTGGCGGACGCCGAGCTGCTCAATCCCCTCGATGGCCGCCCGCACGCGCGCTTCCTCGCCTTCCGCAGCCCCGAAGCCACGCGCTGGCACAATGAGCTTGACGCGAAAAACTGCATCACCGACGTTCGCGGCGACGTGCTCCGCATCGGGCTGGGCCTCTATCACGACGAGGACGACATCGGCCGGCTCGCCGGATTGCTGGAGACATTGACTTGACGAGCACCACCGCCCGCGGGCTGCGCAGCCCCAACCTCGTGCTCGCGCTGCTGCTGCTCGCCTACATTTTCAATTTCCTCGACCGGCAGATCCTCGGCATCCTCGCCGGCCCGATCATCGCCGATCTCAAGCTCACCGACGCCGAGTTCGGGGCGATCGCCGGCCTTGCCTTCGCGATCCTCTATTCGGTGCTCGCGGTGCCGCTGGCGATGATCGCCGACCGCACCAGCCGGAGCCGGGTGATCGCCGGGGCGCTGGTCGTGTGGAGCGGCTTCACGGCGCTATGCGGGACCGCGACCAGCTTCCTCCAATTGTTCCTGTTCCGGCTCGGCGTCGGGGTCGGGGAGGCCGGTGGCGTCGCGCCTTCCTATGCGCTGATCGCCGACTATTTCCCGCCGCACAAGCGCGCCAGGGCGCTGGCGATTTTCTCGCTCGGGGTTCCGCTCGGCCTTGCCGCCGGAACCCTGATCGGCGCTTATCTCGCGTCGTGGATCGACTGGCGCGCGGCCTTCCTGGTGATGGGCGTCGCCGGCATCGCGCTCGCGCCGATCATGCTGCTCGTCGTCCGCGACAAGCCGCGCGAGGCCGGGCCGGCGGCCCCGGCGCCGCGCCTGCTCTCGACCTTCCCGATGGTCGCCCGCAAGCCGAGCTTCTGGCTGATGGCCTCCGCCGCATCGTGCAGCTCGCTGGCCGGCTATGGCCTCGCTTTGTGGACCCCGACGGTGCTCGAACGCAGCTTCGGCCTCGACATCGTCGCCCGCGGCCAGTTCCTCGCCGCGATCTTCCTGATCGGCGGCACCGCGGGCGTGCTCGCCGGCGGCTGGCTCGCCGACCGGCTCGGGCGAACCGACCGCGCCTGGTACGCCCGCCTGCCGGCGATCGCCTGGCTGATCACCGCGCCGCTATTTGCCGCCGGCCTCATGGTCCAGGACCTGCGGCTGGCGTGGCTGCTGCTGCTGATCCCCAACGCCCTCAACATATTGTGGCTGGGTCCGGTCGTGACCGCGGTTCAACACCTCGTTCCGCGGCCGCTGCGGGCGACCGCCTCGGCCAGCTTCCTGCTGATCAACAATCTCGTCGGGCTCGGCGTTGGCCCGACCCTGATCGGGGCGTTGTCCGAGCTGTTCAAGGAACGGTTCGGCACCGAGGCGCTGCGCTACGCGGCGGTGAGCGTGCTCGGCTTCTATCTGCTTGCGGCGCTGCTGATGGCCTTCGCGATCAAGCGCCTGCGCTCCGACTGGGTCGACGATCCCGAACCCAGTCTAACTCCCTGAATTTACTAGTAATCCGGGGTTCATTGAAGCTCGGCCGGCAGTTTTGGCAGCCCGGCGGACGGTGGAACAGCGGTGCTCGACAGCCGTTCTACCCGTTCAAAGGAGTCAGACCATGACCAAGCTATTCCTCGCCGCCGGCGTTGCCGCGCTGGCGATTGCAGCCCCCGTTTCCGCCAAGCCCGACAAGGGCGGCGGCGGCGATCACAAGGGCCACTCCGCCAAAGCTGAGCGCGGCGGCGGCCATGTCGGCTTCAAGGCCAAGGGTTCGGATCGTGAAGTCAAGGCCCAGTTCAAAGACAAGCGCCACGACCGCGAATTCAAGCCCGCGTACAAGTCGAAGGGCCAGGACCGCGAATTCAAGCACGCGTACAAGTCGAAGGGCCGCGACGACGATCGCAACTTCGCCAAGTTCGACCGCAAGGACCGCCAGGTTGTCCGCTACCGCGACGTGGACGACGATCGCTTCGACCGCCGCGGGCGCACCGCTTACTGGGAAGAGAACAGCTGGTGCCCGCCGGGCCACGCCAAGGCCGGCTGCATGCCTCCGGGCCAATACAAGAAGCAGGTGCTGGGCCGCTCGATCCCGCTCGCCTACCGCGACCGGATGGTGCCGCTGGCGCTGCGCGACTATTATCGCGACAACGACGATTACTATTACCGGCTGGGCGACGGCGGTTACCTCTACCAGGTCGATCGCCGAAGCAATTTGGTCGCGTCGCTCCTGCCGCTGCTCGGAGCGGGGCTGATGCCGGGGCAGATGTTCCCGTCGTCCTACGGCAATTATTACGTGCCGCAGCCCTACCAGGCTTTCTACCGCGACAATTCGGACGATTATTACCGGTTCGCCAACGGCTATGTGTACGAGATCGACCGCGACAGCGGGATGATCGAAAACATGGTCCCGCTGATGGCCGGTGGATACGGCATGGGCCAGATGCTGCCGCCGACCTATTCGGCCTATAATGTGCCGTACCAGTATCGCGACCTGTACGCCGACAGCGACGATTACATGTACCGCTACGCTCCCGGCGCGATCTACCAGGTCGATCCGACGACCCGGATGATCACCGCGGTCGCGTCCTTGCTGACCGGCAACGGGCTCAGCGTCGGCCAGGCGCTGCCGATGGGCTACAGCACGTACAATGTGCCGCTCGCCTACCGCGACGAATATTACGACACTCCGGATGCCTGGTACCGCTACAACAACGGCAACATCTACCAGGTCGACCCGAAGACCCAGCTGGTGACGGCGCTGATTCGCGCGATCATCTAAATCTATCGGGTGATGGATCGGGATGGCCCGGCAATGCGTTGCCGGGCCGTTTCGCAGACAGAACAACAGGAGGAATTTGGCATGACCAGAACCGCGCTCGCGTTCGGGGTTGCAGCCGCGGCTCTCGCGCTCAACGCCTGCGACAAAGCCGACCAGCCGGGCGGCGCACCGGCCGGCGAGGCCAAGGATTCGGCCGGCGCCAAGACGATCGCCGCCGGGGTCGACCAGAACAGCCGCTTCTTCGCCGCCGCCAAGGCCGCCGGGCTCGACGCGACCCTGGCCGGGCCGGGCCCGTACACGGTGCTGGTCCCCGACGACGCCGCGTTCGGCAAGCTTCCGGCGGGCACGACCGATACCTGGCTGAAGCCCGAATCGCGCGCCCAGCTGACCGGCGTCCTGACCAACCACATCCTGCCGGGCACGATCCTCGCCGACGACATCGGCAAGGCGATCGACAACGGCAAGGGCAAGGCGGTCCTCGCCACCATGGGCGGCGGAACGCTGACCGCGACGCGCGAGGGCGGCAAGGTCGTGCTGACCGACGCGGCCGGCGCCAAGGCGACCGTATCGAAGGCCGACGACAAGCATTCGAACGGCGTCGTCCACCACATCGACACGGTGCTGGTGCCCTCGCAGCAGGGCGAAGGCTAACGCCCTTTCCCACTGGCACGCGCGGCAGCGGTCGCTATAAAGCAGCGGCACGCGCTGAACGGGGCTAGGGACGGACAATGAAGGCGACGATCGAACGGGCGACTTTGCTCAAGAGCTTGAGTCACGTCCAGTCGGTGGTCGAGCGCCGCAACACCATCCCGATCCTGTCGAACGTGCTGGTCGAAGCCAATGACGACGGCTCGATCCGGCTGATGGCGACCGACCTCGACCTGCAGGTCGACGAGAGCGTTGCCGCCAACGTCGGCCAGGCCGGGGCGACGACGGTTTCGGCCCACACCTTGTTTGACATCATCCGCAAGCTGCCCGAGGGAAGCCAGGTCGAGCTGACCGCGGCCGAGGGCAAGATGCAGGTCAATTCGGGCCGCTCGCGGTTCAATCTGTCGACGCTTCCGCGCGACGATTTCCCGGTCATTGCCGAGGGCGATTTGCCGACCCGCTTCGAGCTTCCGGCGGCGACGCTGCGCCAGGTGATCGACAAGACCAAGTTCGCGATCTCGACCGAGGAGACGCGCTACTATCTGATGGGCATCTTCCTCCACGTCGCCGACGATCTGCTCAAGGCCGCGGCGACCGACGGCCACCGGCTGGCGCGGGTCACGGTGCCCAAGCCCGACGGCGCCGACGGCATGCCGGACGTGATCATCCCGCGCAAATGCGTCGCCGAGCTGCGCAAGCTCCTCGACGAGGTCGAAGGCACGGTCGAAGTCTCGCTGTCGCCCACGAAAGTCCGTTTCGGCCTCGGCAGCGCGGTCCTGACCAGCAAGCTGATCGACGGCACTTTCCCCGACTACAACCGGGTGATCCCGACCGCCAACGACAAGCTGCTCAAGCTCGACCCGAAGAGCTTCATGCAGGGCGTCGACCGGGTCTCGACCATCGCCAGCGAGAAAACCCGCGCGGTCAAGATGAGCGTCGACCGCGACAAGGTGACGCTGTCGGTGACCAGCCCGGAGAACGGCC
This sequence comes from uncultured Sphingomonas sp., assembly GCA_964430865.1. Taxonomy (GTDB): domain Bacteria; phylum Pseudomonadota; class Alphaproteobacteria; order Sphingomonadales; family Sphingomonadaceae; genus Sphingomicrobium. The sequence goes on along the minus strand of CAYSHL010000001.1, from coordinate 47,832 downwards.
TCGCGACCGAGGAGCTGCCCGCCGACTACGCCTCCGACGGGCTCGAGATCGGCTTCAACGCCCGCTATCTGATGGACATCCTCCACGAGATCGAGGGCGACAGCGTCGAAGTCCACCTCGCCGACGCGGCGGCCCCCACGCTCCTGCGCGAAAACGACAAGTCCAACGCGCTCTATGTGCTGATGCCGATGCGGGTGTGAGCGATCCGCGATAATTCGTCGTTGCGAGCGTAGCGAAGCAATCCAGTTTCTTTGTTTGCGCTGGATTGCTTCGTCGCTGCGCTCCTCGCAAGGACGACGGCGTGCATCTCACTCGACTGACACTCACCGATTTCCGCTCCTACGCCGCAGCGACGATCGCGCCGGGGCCGGGCTTCGTGCTGCTGTCGGGCGACAATGGCGCCGGCAAGACCAACATGCTCGAGGCGGTGTCGCTGCTGACGCCGGGGCGCGGGCTGCGCGGAGCCCCGCTCGCCGAGATGGCCCGCAACAACGGTCCCGGCGGATTCGCGGTCGCGGCGGCTCTCCTTCCTCCCCTCCCGTCATCGGGAGGGGACCGAGGGGAGGGCCTGTCCGGATCCGGCGCTGACGACGACAGGCCCTCCCCCCAGCCCCCTCCCGATGACGGGAGGGGGAGTGTTTCCATCGGCACCGGCACCCTCGCCACCGCGCCCGAGCGCCGCCAGGTCCGCATCAACGGCGCGCCCGCCGCGGTCAACTCGCTGTCCGAATGGCTGTCGGTGCTGTGGCTGACCCCGGCGATGGACCGGCTGTTCGCCGACAGCGCCGGCGCCCGGCGGCGCTTCCTCGACCGGCTGGTGCTGGCGCTCGAGCCCGCCCACGCCCACCATTCGGCACGCTACGAAGCCGCGATGCGCGCCCGCAACAAATTGCTCGCCGACCCCGACGGCGCCGACCCCGCCTGGCTGGCGGCGCTGGAAGCGGGGATGGCCGAACATGGCGCCGCCGTCGCCGGTGCTCGGACCCGAACCGTCGCCGCGCTCGACGAACGCCTGAGCGCTACGCCCGAAGCCGACTTCGCGGTTGCCAAGCTGGCCCTCGAAGGCTGGGGAGACGGCGATCTCGCGGCCGAGCTCAGGTCCAGCCGCGGCCGCGACGCCGCCGCCGGCCGGACGACCGTCGGCCCGCATCGCCACGACCTCATCGTCACCCACCGCGCCAAGGCCATGCCGGCGGCGCAAAGCTCGACCGGCGAGCAAAAGGCGCTGCTGCTGGGCCTGGTGCTGTCGCATGCCGAGCTGGTCGCCGCGCGCCGCGGGGCGCCGCCGATCCTGCTGCTCGACGAGGTCGCCGCGCACCTCGACCCGCGCCGCCGCGCCGCTCTGTTCGACCGCCTCGAAGGCCGCGGCCAGGTGTGGATGACGGCGACCGAAGCGGCGCTGTTCGACGGCATCGCCGCGGCCTCGCGCTTCCATGTCGAGGGCGGGCAAACCCACTCCCTTTAGCGTCATTGCGAGGAGCGCAGCGACGCGGCAATCCAGCCACAACAAAGAAGCTGGCTTGCCGCGCTCCGCTCGCAAAGACGGCAGCGGGGTGGACTTTTAACGTTTAGCCCCTATGTTGCACTGCAGCACGAGACGCCATCAAGCGGCGTGATCGGTTTTCAACGACCGGCCCGCGTCTCGACCAACTGCTCTCCCATATCACGCGGGGTGCTCAACTCCCCGCCGCTGGCGCCCGCACTTTGCGCGGTCGCTGCCGGCCAAATGATTCAAGGTAATACACAGTGACTTTTCAGACTCTCGGGCTCTCGAAGCCCGTTCTCGATGCGCTCGCGCACGCCAATTACAATGTCCCGACACCGATCCAGCGCCAGGCGATCCCGACCGTTCTCACCGGCCGCGACCTGTTGGGCATCGCCCAGACCGGGACCGGCAAGACGGCCGCCTTCGTGCTTCCGTCGCTCGACCGGCTGGCGGCCAACCGCGCTTATCTGAAGCCCGGCCAGATCCGCATGCTGGTGCTCGCGCCGACGCGTGAGCTCGCCGCGCAGATCGCCGCTTCGGCACGCGCCTACGGCAAGTTCATGAAGCTGTCGGTCGGAGTCGTCTTCGGCGGCGTCCCCAACGGCAAGAGCGTTCGCGAAGTGTCGCGCGGGCTCGACGTCCTCGTCGCAACGCCCGGCCGCCTGCTCGACCTCGTCGACCAGCGCGCCATCAACCTTCGCGAGCTCGAAATCCTCGTCCTCGACGAGGCCGACCAGATGCTCGACCTGGGCTTCATCCACGCGTTGAAGCGCATCGTCGCCTTGGTCCCGCCGAAGCGCCAGACCCTGTTCTTCTCGGCGACCATGCCGCGGGCGATCAAGGAGCTCGCCGACCGCTATCTGACCAACCCGGCCGAAGTTTCGGTCGCCCCGGTCGCGACCACGGTCGAGCGGGTCGAGCAGCGCGTCACCTTCGTCAACCAGGCGGAGAAGCAGGCGCTGCTGATCCATCTGCTCAAGACCGCTCCGGTCGAGCGGGCGCTGGTGTTCAGCCGCACCAAGCACGGCGCCGACAAGATCGTCCGGATGCTCAGCGCGGCCGGGATCCACGTCAATGCGATCCACGGCAACAAGAGCCAGCCGCAACGCGAGCGGGCGATCGCTCTGTTCCGCTCGGGCGAGATCAAGGTGCTGGTGGCGACCGACATCGCCGCGCGCGGCATCGACATCCCGGGCGTCAGCCACGTCTTCAACTACGATTTGCCGCACGTGCCCGATCAGTATGTCCATCGCATCGGCCGCACCGCTCGCGCCGGAGCCTCGGGCATCGCGATTGCGTTCTGCTCGGATGAAGAGCGGCCTCTGCTGCGCGACATCGAGCGCCTGACCCGCCAGAAGCTCGGTATCGACCCGCTGCCCGGCAATTTCGCCGACGCGGTGCGCTCGACCCGGGCGCTCAAGCCGGCCCCGGCCGTCCGCGAGCAGCGCAACTACCGCCAAGGCCCCTCACGCCCCAGCGGCGACCACCGCCCCAACCGCCACCCCGCCCATCGCGGCGGCGGAGCCCGGCCCGGCGGCCGCCCCGGCGGCAACCGCGGCCGCCCCAGCGGCCAGCGGAGGGCGCAGGGGTAGGTTTTGAAGCAAATATCTGCGCGCAGGCGTTGACGCGACTCCAACAGAAGAACACATTGGGTAGGGAGGCACGCCATGGAAGATGATCTTGAAAAAATGCTCAGTGCCGCGAAGCGAGCGCCCATGAGCAAGGAAGACCGAGAAGCTCAGCGCCGAAGTTTTGCATACGGTAATGCGCATATCGAAAATGAGCGTGTGACCAGGCACATGGTGGATGAGGCTGCTGACCGGATCAAGAAGGCCTAATGGGCGGGGATCGCGAGAGCATTGGTAGCGAACCCGAACTCCTGACGGATCCAACTGTGATTGCGCAGAGGGAGGCCGAGAACGCAGTCAGACAGTTTGACGCAGTTCTTGACCTAATCGATCAAGTTGCGCGTGACGGCCGACCTTTTAAACTCAGGCCATCGACGATCCTTGCGCTTCACAAAGAGGCTCTTGAGGGCCTCTCCCGATATGCTGGCACGTGGCGGCCGTCACCGGTCACTATCGGGAAGAGTAAACACGCTCCTCCCCATGAGAGCCAAGTGCCCGAGCTCATTGAAAAGATGTGTGATTGGGTAAACGACCATTGGAAGGACCGAAAGCGCGCTAGAACTATGCTCTTACGTAATGTGGCGGCTCAACTGGATTCACCCCTTTTTGGATGGAAATGGGCGGACCTCCCGAGCAGTTTCATACCTTGTGCTCTGCGCGCGTCTCGGTGATCGACTTCCTGGGAGACTCACGATTCCGGAGCAAATAGCCGCGGATCGGGAGCCATACTACGCTGCCCTCGAGGCGGCAGACCAAACGGCTGCTGCCGGCGAACCGGACTTCACACAAATGCGCGATCTACTCGAAGCATACCTCGGCAAACAGCTGAGTAGCACTTTCGTCGAAGCTGGTGTGGTTGAGTCAGGCGAGCATAAGGAAAGACGCTTCCTTTGAATCGCGCTTAGGGCCCTCACGCCTCACGCGCGCGCACGGGCACGCGCGCGTGACTTTGCGGTGGGAACCTCTATATCCTTGCCTATGGCAACCGACCCCGATCAGACCCCCGACCAAAGCCCCGATCAAGTTCCCGATCAGACCCCCAACGCGAACATCTACGACGCCGATTCCATCCAGGTTCTCAAGGGCCTCGATGCGGTCCGCAAGCGGCCGGGGATGTACATCGGCGACACCGACGACGGCTCGGGCCTCCACCACATGGTGTTCGAGGTTTCCGACAACGCGATCGACGAGGCGCTCGCCGGCCATTGCGACCGGATCCTGATCACCCTGAACGCCGACGGCTCGGTCAGCGTCGAGGACAACGGCCGCGGCATCCCGACCGGAATCCACGAGGGCGAGGGCGTCTCGGCGGCCGAGGTCATCATGACCCACCTCCACGCCGGCGGGAAGTTCGAGAACGCGTCGGACGACAACGCCTACAAGGTCTCGGGCGGCTTGCACGGCGTCGGCGTGTCGGTCGTCAACGCGCTGTCGGAATGGCTCGAGCTCAACATCTGGCGCGACGGCGAGGAGCATTTCATGCGCTTTGCCCACGGTGTCCCCGAAGCGCCGCTGAAGAAGGTCGGCAAGACCGACAAGCGCGGCACGCGGGTCACCTTTTTGCCGTCGAGCGACACCTTCAAGACGATGGACTTCGACTTCGAGCGGCTCGAGCACCGCTTCCGCGAGCTCGCATTCTTGAACTCGGGCGTCCGGCTGGTGCTGGTCGACGCTCGCCACGACGAGCCCAGGGAAGTCGAATTGTTCTACGAGGGCGGCACCGCGGCGTTCGTCAAATATCTCGACCGCGCCAAGACGCCTTTGGTCCCCGACCCGATCGCCATCCACGGCCAGCGCGACGAGATCGGCATCGACGTCGCGATGGAGTGGAATGATTCCTATTACGAGAACGTGCTGCCGTTCACCAACAACATCCCGCAGCGCGACGGCGGCACCCACCTCGCCGCGTTCCGCGCGGCGATGACCCGGACGCTCAACAATTACGCCGAGAAATCGGGCGCCCTGAAGCGCGAAAAGGTCAATTTGACCGGCGAGGACATGCGCGAAGGGCTGACGGCGATCGTCTCGGTCAAGCTGCCCGACCCCAAGTTCAGCTCGCAGACCAAGGACAAATTGGTCAGCTCGGAGGTCCGCCAGCCGCTCGAAAGCCTGATCGCCGACAAGCTCGCCGAATGGCTCGAGGAGAATCCGGCCCACGCCCGGATGATCATCCAGAAAGTCATCGACGCCGCCGCCGCGCGCGAGGCCGCCCGCAAGGCGCGCGAGGCGAGCCGCAAGTCGGTGATGGGCATCTCCTCGCTGCCCGGAAAGCTCCACGACTGCACCGAAAAGGACCCCGCCAAGTCGGAGATGTTCCTGGTCGAGGGCGACAGCGCCGGCGGCTCGGCCAAGCAGGCCCGCGACAGCCAGTACCAGGCGATCCTCCCCCTGCGCGGCAAGATCCTCAACGTCGAGCGGGCGCGGTTCGACCGGATGCTCTCATCGCGCGAGATCGGCACCATCATCCAGGCGCTCGGCACCGGCATCGGCCGCGAGGAATTCAGCCTCGACAAATTGCGCTACCACAAGATCGTCATCATGACCGACGCCGACGTCGACGGCGCCCACATCCGCACGCTGCTGCTGACCTTTTTCTACCGTCAGATGCCCGACCTGATCGAGGCCGGCCATCTCTTCATCGCCCAGCCGCCGCTCTACAAGGTCGCCCGCGGGCGCTCCGAAGTCTATCTCAAGGACGACAGCGCGCTCGACGAATATCTGGTCGACGTCGGGCTCGACGGGCTGATGCTCGAAGCGCCCGACGGCCAGCGCAGCGGCGCCGATTTGCGCTCTTTGGTCGAGCACGCGCGGCGGGTGCGGACGCTGATGAGCTACGTCCCGCGCAAGTACGACCCGGCGATCGTCGAGGCGCTGGCGATCAACGGGGCGCTCAAGCCGACGCTCGATTCCGCCGGCCGCGGCAAGGCGATCGCCGCCGTCGCCGCCTGGCTCGACGCCGCCGACCCGGAGGCCGGCTGGACCGGCGACGTCGCCGAAGAGGGCGGCTATGTCTTGAAGCGGCTGTGGCGCGGAGTCACCGACGCCCATGTCATCGAAAAAGGCTTCCTGGTCTCGGCCGAAGCCCGCAAGCTGCACGCGCTGGCCGCCGAGCAATTGCCCGCTTACGCCGGTCCGTCGACCCTGCGCGTCCACAAGAAGGGCGCCGCCGCGCCCGCTCCCGAAGCCGCTGCCCCAACGCCCGAGCCACTCGATGGCGAGAATGCGGACGACGCCGCCGAGGCCGCCGAGGCGATCGAGGCCGAGACCACCCGCAAGACGATTCCGATTTCGCGGCCTTCCGAGCTGCTCGACGCGGTGCTCGCCGCCGGCCGCCGCGGGCTGTCGGTGTCGCGCTACAAGGGCCTGGGCGAAATGAACCCCGAGCAATTGTGGGAAACGACGCTCGATCCCGCCAACCGCTCGCTGCTGCGGGTCGAAGTCGCGCAGGCCGACGTCGCCGACGAAATCTTCACCCGGCTGATGGGCGACGTCGTCGAACCCCGCCGCGAGTTCATCCAGGAGAACGCCCTCAGCGTCGCCAATTTGGATGTTTGATGCGTTGACGGTCAAGCTGACCTACGCAATGGGCGCGCTGGCCCTCCTGGCGGCGGGCTGGGGCTTGATCGCCCCCGAAGTGTATCGCGAGACGCAGTGGGTAATCCCGCAGAACCGCGGTCAGGACCTGATTACGCTCGCCGTTCTGCCGGCCTTGCTGCTTGCCGCGGTTCAGGCCGCGCGCGGCTCGGTCAGAATGCTGCTGCTCTGGCTCGGCTTGGTCGGCTATCTGGCCTACACCTACACCGGCGCGGCATTCAGCTATCACTTCAACATTCTTTTCCCTGCGTACGTCGCCTTGTTCGGTCTCACCGGGGCGGCCCTGATCATGACCCTTATCCGGATTGATCCCGACATCATTCGGGAGAGCTTTGACCGGGCGGTCCCAGCCCGAGGAACGGCAGTGTTTCTGGCTGTCTTGGGACTGGTGCTGGCAGCCCTTTGGGGCAGTCAGATTATGGCCTATTACATCGATGGCAGGCTGCCCGAAATGGTGGTCCTGGCGAACACTCCGACGGTGTTTGTATACGTGCTTGATCTTGGAGTGGTCGTGCCCTTGGCGCTGGCGGCTGCCGTTCAGCTCTGGAAGCGCGAAGCCTGGGGATTCGCGATGGCCGGTTTTGTGTTGGTCAAAGCGACCACCATGGGATTGGCGCTGGTCGCAATGACCATATTCGCCAGCCTCAGGGGAGTTGCAACGGATGCGACACTGGGCATTGCCTGGGTCGCCTTGGCCATCGGTGGATTTGCGATGTCGGTTGCCTTCTTTCGGCATTGCAAGACATTGGGATCGGAAGTCGTTGTCGACCGCTGACGGACAGCCGATCACCGTCGCCAACTACAATATGCGCAAAGCGATCGGCACCGACCGGCGGCGCGATCCGCAGCGCGTGCTCGACGTGCTGCGCGAGATCGATACCGATGTCGTCGCGCTGCTGGAGGCCGACAAGCGCTTTGGCGGGCGCGCGTCCGCCGTGCCGCACGAGCTGATCGACGAGCACGGTCTCTACAAGCCGGTGTATTTCGGCCTGCGCCATCGTCGGACGCTCGAGCGCATTCCGGGCGGCCTCGGCGACAAGGCCGAGAAAATGATCAAGCTTCGGACCCGCAACATCGGCTGGCACGACATTGCATTGCTAGTGAAGCGCCACATCGGCGTGCTGGATGTTTCAGCAATCGATTTGCCCACCCTCGAGCCGCGCGGCGCGGTGATGGCCGAACTGCTGATCGGCGAGCGGCCTGGCGATCTCGCGCTACAAGGGCCTGGGCGAAATGAACCCCGAGCAATTGTGGGAAACGACGCTCGATCCCGCCAACCGCTCGCTGCTGCGGGTCGAAGTCGCGCAGGCCGACGTCGCCGACGAAATCTTCACCCGGCTGATGGGCGACGTCGTCGAACCCCGCCGCGAGTTCATCCAGGAGAACGCCCTCAGCGTCGCCAATTTGGACGTCTAGATGCCGAGCGCCGCCGCGCTCTGCCACAGCATATAGGCGGCCACCAGGAAGATGAGGCTGGCAAACACCGTCGTCAGCCGGCCTTTCGCAGCGGCGAGGCGCCGTGCCGCCCCGGCCCCGCCAAGGCCGCCGAGGATCCCGCCGGCGATGAACGCGCCCGCCAGCGGCCAGTCGATCAGCCCCGACCAGGCATAATTGGCTGCCGTGGTTAGGCCGAACGCGGCGACCGCGACCAGCGATGAGCCGACGGCGTTGATCATCGGCATGCCGGTGGATGCGATTAGCCCCGGGACGATGAGAAACCCGCCGCCGATCCCGAAGAACCCCGAGAAGACGCCCGTGCCCAACCCGTAGGCGACGACTTTAGGCGCGTTCTCCGGCCCACAGCTTGCGTCGGGGTCGCCGGATTCGTGGCGCCTGCGCAGCATCAAGGCGCCAACGACGATCATGACGATGGCGAACAGGAAGAGCAGCCGCTGCCCATCGAACGACTTGCCCACGGTCGATCCGGCAAAGGCCCCGGCGATCCCCGCAGCGGAGTACATGAACGCGCAGCGCCATTTGACCGTCCCCGCGCGCGCATGGTTGGTGAGCCCGGTCGCGGCATTGGCCGCCACCGCAAGCGCACTGGTGCCGATGGCGACATGCGGGTTACCGACGCCGACGACATAGACCATCAGCGGGACCGCGAGAATCGATCCCCCCCCGCCGACCAAAGCGAGGATGAAGCCGACCAGCAAACCGGACGCCGCGCCGAGCAGATATTGGATCGGTTCGAGCATTCTTGTTCAGCCGCGTTTCGCGGCGCGCTCGAACAACGCCGATGCGCGCTTGCCCGTCCGGCAGAAGCCGAGCACTGGGCCGTCCGCGGCTTCGAGCGCCGCGGCGAACGCGGCTACGGCCTCGTCGGAGATTTGCCCGGGAACGACCGGGATGTGGAAATAGGCGAGCCCGCAGGCGCGCGCGGCCTCGGCAATGTCCCGCGACAGCGGCTGGCCTGGTTCCTCGCCGTCAGGTCGGTCGTTGATGATCGCGGTGAAGCCGGCGGGCCGCGCCGCGGCAATATCGTCCGTCGTCAATTGCGGGCCGGCCGCGAACCTTGGGGTGATCCAGGTGAATTCCATTATTCCTGTTCTCGAAAGCGGGTGCTGAGGGCCATTCCGGCGAACATCGCGACGACGAACGGCAGGACCGCGACGGGCGACAGGGCGAGCGTGGCGATGGCCGGTCCGGGGCACAGACCCGCAAGACCCCAGCCAACGCCGAACAGCGTCGCGCCAATGATCAGCCGAGGCTCGAGGTCGCGGCGGTCGGGCAGCGAGAATTTGTCGCCGAACCAGGGCCTGGCCATCCCCGCGCGGAGCCGCCACGCAAGTGCCATCACGGCGATCGCCCCGGCCATGACGAAGGCGAGCGTCGGGTCCCAGGCGCCGAACAGGTCGAGGAAGCCGCGCACGCGCGCCGGGTCGGTCATCCCCGACACAGTCAGTCCCGCGCCGAACAGCGTGCCGGAAACCAGCGGCGGCAGGAAGCGGCGGACGGCGTTCATCGGCCGACCTGCGACAGGACGAATACCGTCGCGACGCCCGCGGCGATGAACACCGCCGTGGCGACCAATGACCGTTGCGACAGGCGGCTGACGCCGCAGACGCCGTGCCCGCTGGTGCAACCGCTGCCGAGCCGCGTGCCAAACCCGACCAGCAAGCCGGCGGCGACGAGCAGCGGCCATGACGCGAAGCTCGCCGGGCGCCAGTCGCTGCCTGTCGCGGCCAGCAGCGCGCCGAGGGGCAGCCCGGCGAGGAACGCCAGGGCGCTGCCGCGCGCCATGTCGCCGCCGCTCAGCCCGGTGGCCCGGGCGGCGATGCCAGAGACGCCCGCGATGCGCCCCGCGCCGAGCAGCATCAGCGCGCCGGCCAAGCCGATCAGCAGGCCGCCAGTCAGTCCCGCGATGGGCTGGGCGTGCGGGAAGGCGGCCAGCATCACAGCTTGTCCAGCGGCAGCTTCAGATAGCGCACGCCATTGTCCTCCGGCTCGGGCAGGCGACCCCCGCGCATATTCACCTGTAGCGACGGCAGGATCAGCCTGGGCATTGGCAAGGTCGCGTCGCGCTGGGTTCGCATGGCGACGAAATCATCCTCGCTAACGCCCTCGTGAAGATGGACGTTGGCGGTGCGCTCGGCGATCATGGTCGTCTCGAATGCAAAGGCATCGCGCCCCGGCGCCTTGTAATCGTGGCACAGGAAGACGCGCGTGGCGTCGGGCAGGCGCATCAGCCGGCGTACCGACCGGTAAAGCTGCCGCGCGTCTCCGCCCGGGAAATCGCAGCGCGCCGAGCCGTAGTCGGGCATGAACATAGTGTCGCCGGTGAACAGCGCATCGCCGATCACATAGGCCATGTCTGCCGGCGTATGACCCGGCACGTGCAGGGCGATCAGCGGGATGTCCCCAATGGCCAGCGTGTCGCCGTCGGCCAGCAAGCGGTCGAACTGCGACCCGTCGCGGGGGAAATCGCCGCCCTCGTTAAACAGCGTGCCGAACACATGCTGGACGGCGACGATGTCCGCGCCAATCGCCAGTCTCCCGCCGACCTTGCCTTGCAGATAAGGCGCCGCGGACAGGTGGTCGGCATGGGCGTGGGTCTCAAGGATCCAGTCGACCCTGAGTCCCTGCTCCTCCACGAAAGCAATCATCGCGTCGGCCGCGACAGTGCTGGTTCGGCCGGCCGCATGGTCGAAGTCGAGCACGCTGTCGATGATCGCCGCGGCGCCGCTCGACGGATCGCTGACGACATAGCTGGCGGTAAAGGTCGCTTCATCGAAGAAACTGCGGACCGCCGGCGCGCGGGCCTCGCCTTGCCGCACGGCGGCGACCTGGGTGATCGCTCTCTCGAGTGGCCTGTCCGGGGTCATCGCGCTTCTCCGGCTGGATCCTTGCCCAGTTCGGGACAGAAAAGGTTATGGAGCAGCACCAGCAACTGTTCCGCTTTGGGGTCGCTGACGCGGTAGAGGACCGTCTGGGCCTGCTTGCGCGTGGCGACCAGCCGTTGCTCGCGAAGCTTGGCCAGATGTTGCGACAATGCCGATTGACTGATCGCGATCTCATCGGCGATCTCGCCGACCGACATCTCGCCGCGCTCGGCGAGGAAGCACAGGACCAACAATCGCGGCTCGCTCGCCATCGCCTTCATCAGCCCGACGGCTTCCCCGGCTTGCTCGCGGAACCTTGATAGCGGGACGTCGTGCATGCTCTCTCCATTACGCAAAGCTAATTTAGAATACTCTAATAGCCATTTCAACCGCCTATCGAAACCTTGCCCGTCGCCCGCTATGAGCGGCACCGATGTCGTCGCCCACCATCACCGTCGCCAGTTGTAATATGCGGAAAGCGATCGGCACCGACCGGCGGCGCGTTCCGCATCGGGTACTCGGCGTGCTTCGCCGCAGAACGGCCGTCCTCGCCGCGCTCATGCTCCTGCCCGCCGCAACCACCGCCGCCGCGCACCCGTCCCGCGGCATCGTCATCGACCGGGGCGGGACGGTCTATTTCAGCGACCTCGTCCGCGTCTGGCGCATCGACGGCAATCGGCTGCGGCTGGTTCGGAGCAACCCCGGGACCCACACCCATGCAATGGCCATCGATTCCTCCGGCAACATCGTCTGGGATGAATCGCGCTACAATTCGGCCGATGAATCCTACGTCGAGACGGTCTGGCAATTGTCGGGAAACCGCTTGTCGCGCCGGTTCGGGCCCGCCGCCCGCCTGACGCGCGGTGTCGGCATCATCCGTGACCGCAACGGCTGCACCTTACACTCCGACCAGGCCGGCCGCGGCGGGGCGAGCCTTGTCCATCGCCTGTGTGCGGGCCGGGCGCCGCAGCGGTTGTTCGGGAGCGCACGCGACGACGCGCTGTTCCGTCCCGCTCTGGTCAACGACATCGCGGGCGTCGCCTTGGCCCGCGACGGCAGCTTCGTTTTTCGGCACGGCAACGCCGTCCGCGCAATCGATTCGGCGGGCCGAGTGCGTGTCCTCGCGCAGAACATCGCTCGCGAGAACTTCGGGATCGCGGTCGATCCGGCCGGCGGCGTGCTCATCTCGGAGAACCGCAACCGGCGAGTGCTGAGGTTTGCCGGCGGGCGCCGCAGCGTGGTTGCGACGAGCCCCGCGGGATGGGGCCCGACCGGAGTCACCGCCAGCCGCGACGCCGTCTATGTGCTCGAGGCGAGCGATTATCGCCGCGGCCAGCCGATCCGGATGCGCGTCCGCCGGATTGCCCAGGACGGCCGGGCGCGCGTGCTCGCCGAGGTCGTCGTCCCCTAGCGCGGAGCTTGGAAAGCCGGGCGGTTCGCGCCATTGAGCCGGCAATGCCGACACCGCCCACTCCGCCGACCATCACCGTCGCCAGCTACAATATGCGCAAAGCGATCGGCACCGACCGGCGGCGCGATCCGCATCGGGTGCTCGACGTTCTGCGCGAGATCGGCGCCGACGTCGTCGCGCTGCAGGAAGCCGACAAGCGCTTCGGCGGGCGCGCCTCGGCGGTCCCCCACGAGCTGATCGACGAGCACGGCCTCTACAAGCCGGTGCAGTTCGGCCTGCGCCACCGCCGCACCCTCGAGCGCATCCCCGGCGGGCTCGGCGACAAGGCCGAGAAACTGATCAAGCTGCGCACCCGCAACATCGGCTGGCACGGCAATGCGCTGCTGGTGAAGCGCGATATCGGGGTGCTCGACGTCTCGGCGATCGACCTGCCGACACTGGAGCCGCGCGGAGCGGTGCTGGCCGAGCTGCTGATCGGCGACAAGCCATTGCGGGTGATCGGCATGCACCTCGACTTGAGCGGGCTGTGGCGGCGGCGGCAGATGCGCGCCATCCTCCACGCGATCGCCGCTCGGGTGCACAAGATGCCGACGGTGCTGATGGGCGACACCAACGACTGGCGCGAGGTCAACGGCTGCCTCAAGGAAATCGGCCCGCAGTTCCAGGTCGCACCGACCGGCCCGAGCTTCCATTCGCGCGCGCCGGTCGCCTGTCTCGACCGGATCATCGTCCACACCGACCTCAGGATCGAGGCCGCCGGAGTGCACCTGAGCGCCGCGTCGAAGCGGGCGTCGGATCATTTGCCGGTGTGGGCGCGGATTTCGGTTTGAGCCGGACTGTTCCCCGGCGAAGGCCGGGGCCCAGGATTTATTTGTTCGCTGGATCCCGGCCTTCGCCGGGAAACTATTTGCCGCTGATCTTCCGCTCCCGCCGCCGCTGGATCGACGAGCCGATACCCATCGCCTCGCGGTATTTGGCGACCGTTCGCCGGGCGACGTCGAAGCCGCGCTCCTTGAGCAAATCGACCAGAATGTCGTCGCTGAGGATCTCGGTCTCCGCCGCGATCAGCTCGCCGATCGCCGCCTTGACCGCTCCCGCCGCGGCGCCCTCGCCGCCCTCGTCGCTCGACGCGACCCCCGACGAGAAGAAATATTTGAGCTCGTACAGCCCGCGGTCGCACAGCATATATTTGTTCGAGGTTACCCGGCTGATCGTCGATTCGTGCATCTCGATCGCCTCGCCGACCTCGCGCAGGGTGAGCGGCTTCAACCCGCTGACGCCCTTTTCGAAGAATCCCTGCTGCCGCTTGACGATTTCCGACACCACCTTGACGATCGTCCGGGCGCGCTGGTCGAGCGCCTTGACCAGCCAGTTGGCGGTCATCAGGCACTCGCTCAGCCAGGCCTTCGACGCCTTGTCCTGCGGACCGCTCCGAAGCTCCTGATAATAGCGCCGGTTGACCAGCAGCCGCGGCAAGGTCGCGCCGTTCAATTCGACCGCATAGCCTTGCGCGGTTCGCCGCACGAACACGTCGGGAGTGACGCTGTCGCTGCCCTCGTTGGAAAATCGGCAGCCCGGCTTGGGGTCGTAGGCGCGCAGCTCGCGGACCATGTCGGTCAAGTCCTCGTCGTCGACTCCGCAGATCCGCTTCAAGGCCGCCATCTGGCCGCGCGACAGCAACTCGAGATTGTCGATCAGTCGCGCCATCGCCGGGTCGTAGCGGTCGGCCGCCTTGGCCTGCAGCGCCAGGCATTCGGCAAGGTTGCGCGCGCCGATGCCGGGCGGGTCGAGGTCCTGGACGATGGCCAGCGCGCGCTCGGCCTCGGCCCGGGTGACGCCATGGTCGCCGGCGATGTCGGCCAGCGGAACGGTCAGATAACCGGTCTCCTCGAGCAGCTCGGCGATTGCCCGCGCCAGCTCGCCTTCCGGCCCGCCGAGCCCGTGCAGCTGGGCGAGGAGATGCTCGCCGAGCGATGTCCCGCCGGCCTCGAGCCGGTCGAAATCGAAGCCCTCGTCACCGCCGCCGCTCGATCCTCCGACATCGGCGAAGCTGTCGACTTCCAGCGCCTGCTCGTTCCAGTCGATGTCGAGCGGCTGGTCGTCGCTTCCGGCGAGAGAGGCGATCAGCTCGTCCGCGCCGGGATCGGCCGGCGGTTCATCGCTCCCGGCATCGGCCGCAACGGCAACCGGCGCGGCGACGGGTCCCTCGCCTTCCTCCTCGCCGCCAAGCGACTCGATCAGCGGGTTCTTCGACATCTCCTCGGCGATGAAGGCTTCGAGCTCGAGGTTGCTCAACTGCAGCAGCTTGATCGCCTGGGTCAGCTGGGGCGTCAGCACCAGCGACTGGCTTTGCCGAATTCCTAGGCTTGGACCGAGACCCACGTCCGCGCCCCGCTAGAGCGCGAAGCTCTCGCCGAGGTAGAGCCGGCGGACCTCCTGGTCGGCGACCAATGCCTGCGGCGTGCCCTGGAACAGCACCTGGCCATCGTAGATGATGCAGGCGCGGTCGACGATGTCGAGCGTCTCGCGGACGTTGTGATCGGTGATCAGGACGCCGATGTCGCGCTGCTTCAACTCGCGCACCAGGTCGCGGATGTCGGAGATCGAGATCGGGTCGATTCCGGCAAACGGCTCGTCGAGCAGCATGATTGACGGGTCGGCGGCCAGCGACCGGGCAATCTCGCAGCGCCGCCGCTCGCCCCCCGACAGCGCCAATGCGGGCGAATCGCGCAAGCCGCTCAGCCCGAACTCGCCGAGCAGCTTTTCCAAGCGGGCCATGCGCGCGCCTTTGTCCGGCTCTGAGACCTCGAGCACCGCGCGGATGTTCTGCTCGACCGTGAGGCCGCGGAAGATCGAGGTCTCCTGCGGCAGATAGCCGATGCCG
Organism: uncultured Sphingomonas sp.; assembly: GCA_964430865.1. Taxonomy (GTDB): domain Bacteria; phylum Pseudomonadota; class Alphaproteobacteria; order Sphingomonadales; family Sphingomonadaceae; genus Sphingomicrobium. Next base: position 32,507 of record CAYSHL010000001.1, on the reverse strand, counting down.
AGAATCGCCCGGCGGTACATCGGCAGGTCGGTGATCTCCTGACCGTCGAGGAAAATCCGGCCGCTGTCGGGCTTCACCAGCCCCATGATCGAATAAAAACAGGTCGTCTTGCCGGCGCCGTTCGGGCCGAGCAGCCCGACGACCTCGCCGCGCGACACCGACAGCGAGACGTCGTGGAGCACCGCTCGCCGGTCGTAGGCCTTGGCGATCGAGCGGACATCGAGCCCGGCGACAATATTTTCAGGCGCAAGCGTGGGCTCGCTCGCCGTCTGGGCGAAGGTCGCCGCCTCGTTCATCGCGGGCCTCAGCGGTCCCGCTGCGGAACCGTGAACCGGCCGGTCACCCGCCCGCCGCGCTGGCCGACCCCGGGCGCTCCGCCGTCGATCACCGCCCGGCCCGACTGCAGGTCGATGACCAGCCGCGATCCCATCACCTGCGATCCGGCGCGGCGCAGCTGCACGTCGCCGACCAGGGTGATCAATCTCTTGTCGAGGTCGTAGATGCCGAAATTGCCGCGCGCGGTTTCGGACGGGCTCCGGACGACGACTCCGCCGGCGGCGTCGAGGCGGCGGATCTGGATCCCGCCGCTGCTCGAATAAGCGACCGTCAGCCGCTCGGTGTCGAGCGACAGGCTCGCCTGGCGGACCTTGACGTTGCCGGCGAAGATCGCGCGGTCGGCGCGGTCCTGGACTTCGATGCGGTCGGCGTCGACGTCGATCGGAGCGTTGCTGTCGTGGCCGCGAAGCGCCGACACGGGGTCCTTGCCCTGAGCGAATCCGGCGGCGCCGGCGAGCGCCGCTGCGACGCAGAACAAAAGGGCGTGCCGGCGCATCGGGATCATCTGACCCCGCCCTGGACGATTTTCAAGCGAGCCCCGTGGAGCACCACCGTGCGCTCGCCGAGGTCGGCGCTGATGCTGTTCGCCCGGAACTGGCCGAGCCGCATCGCTCCAAACACCGGCCCGGTGTTGGTCAGCCGCCGCTGCTTCAAATCGACCGATACGTCGCGCGTTTCGAGCCGGTAGCCGTCGGGCCCGACGACCCGCACCGGCCCGCTGACCGCAACCTTCTGCTCGTCGAGGTCGTAGCGCGCGTGGTTGGCGAGGATCACCAGCGGCCCCTGCGCCAGCCCGAGCCGCGCGGTCATTCCGTTGATGTCGACGACCGGCACGTCGGAGCGGCGCTGGATCGCGGACGCCGCCTCGATCGAGAATCGCTGGCCGCGATTGTCCGCGCCGACGTAGCGCGCCGCCTCGACCCGCATCCGCTCGGGCGCATTGTCGACCTGGTTCTTGTCGAGGATGAAGCTGGCGTCGCCTTCCTTGTCGAGCGGGGCGAAGGCGAGGATCGCGATCAGCGCCCCGACCGCGCTCGGCAGCGCGATCTTGGCGAAGCGCACCAGCCGGTCGTGGCTGCTGCCCGGCACCGCCCAATGCTGGCGGAACAGCCGCTCGCGGGTTGCGGCTTCAGACATATGGCGCCTCAGCCGTCATGCGCGAACACGTCCTGCTCGGCCCAGCCGGCGAGGTCGAGCAGCGCCCGGTGGGGGAGGAAATCGAAGCACGCCTGGGCGAGCTCCATCCGGTTCTCGCGCGCCAGCCGCTCGTCGAGCTTCTCCTTCAGCTGGTGAAGGAAGCGCACATCGCTGGCCGCATATTCGCGCTGCGCGTCGCTGAGCTCGTCGGCGCCCCAGTCGCTGGTCTGCTGCTGCTTGGAAATCTCGATGCACAGCAGCTCCTTGACCAGATCCTTGAGCCCGTGGCGGTCGGTGTAGGTGCGCACCAGCCGCGACGCGGTGCGGGTGCAATAAAGCGGTGCGGCGATGATCCCCAAGTAGGCGCGCATGGCGGCGACGTCGAAGCGCGCGAAATGGTAGAGCTTGAGCCGGTTGCGGTCGCTCAGCAGCGCCTTCAGATTGGGCGCCGAATAATCGCTGCCCTGGGCGAAGCGGACGAGATGCTCGTCGCCCTTGCCGTCGGCGAGCTGGACCAGGCACAGTCGGTCGCGGCCCGGCACCAGGCCCATCGCCTCGGTGTCGACGGCGATCGGCCCGTCGGCGAAAGCGACGTCGGCGGGCAGGTCCTCCTGGTGCAGATGGATGGTCATTCAATCGTCCTTAACCGTTCGCCGCCGCCGCCACGCGCACTCCACATCGGCACTCTAGTCGCTGTTGCGCAGCGGTTGCCACCCCTAGACCCATTGAGTCACTAGAGAAGGCTCTGTTTTTCCTGTAAGGCCGTGAACGGTGCGTGAGCAGATCGCGCCGCGACCGGTTGCGCCTTATGGGCCCAGCGCGTTGGTTTTGATTGGTACGGGCACAAGGAAGTTTGGACGGGCATGGGTTTCGATAAAGGGCGTAAAGGCGACCGGGGCGGTCGCGGACGAGACAAGCGCGACGATGTTTTCGCAGAAGAGAGTTCAGGTGGTGACCGAGGCGGCGGCTTTGCCGATCGCGGTTTCGCCGGTGGCGGACCCCCCGCCCGCAGCTACGGCGGCGGCGGCGGCGGTGGCGGCTACGGTGGCGGTGATCGCGGCGGTGGCGGCGGCTACGGCGGCGGCGGCGGCGGTGGATTCCGCGGCGGCGGCGGTGGCGGCGGCGGTTTCCGCGGCGGCGGTGCCGGTGGCGGCGCGGGTGGCGGAATGCCTCCCCAGGTCGTTGGCGAAGGCAAGGGCGTCGTCAAATTCTTCAACCCGCAAAAGGGCTTCGGATTCATCGTTCGCGATGACGGCGGCGAGGATGTGTTCGTTCACATCTCCGCGGTCGAGCAGGCCGGTCTGACCGACCTCGCCGACGGCCAGCCGCTCGAGTTCACGCTCGTCGATCGCGGCGGGCGCATCTCGGCAACCAACCTGCGAATCGACGGCGAGCCGATGGAAGTCGTTCGCGGCGGCGGCGGTGGTGCCGGCGGTGGCTATGGCGATCGCGGCGGAGCGCCAGGCGGCGACCGCGGCGGACCGCAGCGCCAGCTGACCGGCGAAAAGGCCAGCGGCACGGTCAAGTTCTTCAACGCGATGAAAGGCTTCGGCTTCATTCAGCGCGACGACGGACAGCCCGATGCGTTCGTGCACATCTCGGCCGTCGAGCGCGCCGGGATGCCGACGCTGAACGAGGGCGACCGGCTGGAGTTCGAGATCGAGGTCGATCGCCGCGGCAAATATGCCGCGGTGAACCTGACTCCGGGCCAGTAATTGCAATAAGTGTGGGGCAAGGCGCCCGTCCGGCAAAGCGCCGGGCGGGCGTTTTCCTTTATGCCCTCAGCGCATCGGCACCGGCTTGCCCATCACCATCACATAACCGACTCGGGTGACCGCCCTGGGGTCGGTCAGCGGGTCGCCGTCGACCGCGATCAGGTCGGCGGACTTGCCGGGATCGAGCGTTCCGACCTCGTTCGACAGCCCGAGCAGCTCGGCCGCGCCGGTGGTCGCCGAGACCATCACCGCGCGCGGGGACATTCCGCCGAGCCGCACCATCAGCTCCGCCTCCTCGCCGTTGCGGCCGTGCTCGAACACTCCCGAATCGGTGCCAAAGGCGATCTTGACCCCGGCCCGGTGCGCGGCGCTCAGAGCGGTGCCCCACAAGCCCAGCGCCTGGCGCGCCTTTCCCTCTACGACCGGCGTGTAGATGTTCTTGCCGATCCGGTCGCGGAGCCCGGTGAACGCCATCAGCGTTGGCACCAGCCACGTCCCCTTGGCCTTCATCTCCCGAAGCGCGGTCGCATCGGCGAACGTGCCGTGATCGATCGAATCGACTCCGGCGCGCGCCGCGTCCTCGATTCCCCGCGCTCCGTGGGCATGGGCGGCGACCTTGAGGCCGAGCCGGTGAGCGGTGGTGGTGATGGCGCGGATTTCGGCCGGGTCGAAATGGCCCTCGAGCCCGCGGCCCTGCTGGCTGAGCACCCCGCCGGTCGAGGTGATCTTGATCACGTCGGAGCCGCGCTTGGCCCATTCGCGGACCCGCAGCGCGCATTGGTCGGGGCCGGTGCAGGTGCCGCCGGGGTCGAGCGCCGCGTTGACCTCGGGCCGGAAGCCGCTGACGTCGCCGTGGCCGCCGACGATCGACAGCGCTCCGCCCGACGCGACGATCCGCGGGCCCGGGACGATGCCATCGCGGATCGCGTCGCGCAGTGCAAAACTGGAGTCGCCGGGGGCGCCGAGGTCGCGCACGGTGGTGAAGCCGGCGCGCGCGGTCAGCAGCGCATTCTTGACCCCGGTGATCGCCGCCTGCTCGTTCGAATCGATCGCCTCGCGCCAGAACGGAGTGCCGGGATCGCCGGTCAGATGGACGTGCGCGTCGATCAGCCCCGGCATCACGGTGCGGCCGCGCATGTCGACGACGGTCGCTTCGGCCGGCGCCGTCGCGCCCGGCTCGATGCGGCTGATGCGGCCGTTCTCGACGATCACCGTCGACGGCCCGAGCGCCGGCTTGCCAGCGTCGACGATCAGCCGGCCGGCTTGCACCGCGTACGTCTCGGCTGAAGCCGCCGATGCCGACAGCAACGCAATGCCCGCGAGAATGAGTTTTTTCATGATTGCCCCCCCGTCACTCGACCCTAGCGCGGGCGCTCAAGCCTTCAAGTCACCATCGCCGCCAGCGTCGCGATTCGGTCGGCCTCGTCGGCCGGCTTGTCGGTGCGAATTCGGCTGATCCTCGGAAAGCGCATCGCCAGCCCGGACTTGTGGCGCTTGCTCAGATGGATCGAATCGAACGCGACCTCCAGCACCAGCGTCTTGGCGACCTCGCGGACCGGCCCGAAGCGCTCGACGGTGTTGCGCCGGACGAAATTGTCGAGCCATTTCAGCTCCTCGTCGGTGAAGCCGAAATAGGCCTTGCCGACCGGCAGCAGCTCCCCGTCCTCGGTCCAGCAGCCGAACGTGTAGTCCGAATAATAGCTCGACCGTTTCCCCGACCCACGCTGCGCGTACATCAGCACGCAATCGGCGGTCAGCGGGTCGCGCTTCCACTTGTACCACAGGCCGGTCCGCCGCCCCGCGACGTAAGGGCTGTCGCGGCGCTTGAGCATCATCCCCTCGATCGCCGCATCGCGGGCGCCGGCGCGAAGCTCCTCGAGCTCGTCGAAACTCTTCGCCTCGATCAGCTGCGACAGGTCGAACCGCTGGGGGTCGAGCCTGGTGACGAACGGCTCGAGCCGGGCGCGGCGCTCGGTCCACGGCAGCGCGCGCAAATCCTCCTCGCCGTCGAACAAGATGTCGTAGAGCCGGACGAACGCCGGATACTCGCCCTGAATCTTGGCGCTGACGTTCTTGCGGCCGAGCCTTTGCTGGAGCGCGTTGAAGGTCGCCGCCGCTCCGCCATGTTGGTCCGCGCCTTGCTCAGCCCCCCGCACCAGCAGCTCGCCGTCGAGCACTCCGCGAACGCCGAACGCCGCGGCGACATCGGGAAAGCTGCCGGAAATGTCGTCGCCGGTCCGGCTGTAGAGCCGCGTCGCTCCGCCGGCATGGACCAGCTGGACCCGGATACCGTCCCACTTCCACTCGGCGGCGAACTCCTCGATCGACAGCTTGGCGTCCTCGAGCGGGTGGGCGAGCATGAACGGGCGGAACACCGGCAGGTCGCTCGCAACCGGCTGCGCGCCGCGCCCCTCGGCCCAGTCGAACAGCTCCGAATAAGGCGGCGCAATCCCGTGCCACACCTCCTCGACCGCATCGACGTCGAGCCCGAACGCATTGGCCAGCGCCTGCTTGGCGAGCCGCGCGTTGATCCCGACCCGGAGCTCGCCGGTCGCCAGCTTGAGCAAGGCATACCGCCCCGACGCGTCGAGATGATCGAGCATCCCCGCCAATACTTTGGGCGCGTCCATCCGGCTCGCCCCGCGAAGCCGCTCGACCGCGTCGGCGATGCCGACCGTCGCGTCGTCCACCTCCGGCTCACCTTCCGGCACCGGCCACAGCAGGGCCACCGTCTCGGCGGTGTCGCCGACATAATCGCGGCTCATGTGGAACAGCACCGGGTCGACCCGCTCTTCGATCAGCCCGCGGATCGCGGCCGGCTTGACGTGCGGAATGTCGAGCCCGCCGGTCAGCGCCGCGAGCGCGATGCCGCGGTCGGGGTCCGGCGTCTCCTTGAGATAATCGCCGATCAGCTTCAATTTGGTGTTGCGCGAGCGGGTGTAGACGAGGTCGTCGAGCAGCTGGGAAAAAGCGCGCATCGCGGTGGATAATGCGCGAGCGAGACGGCGGTGCCTTCAAAGCCCTCCCCCTGAGGGTACCCACGAAAGTACTACTTTCGTGGGGCCGAGTGATGGGGGAGGGTTGGGTGGGGTTGGCGATGGCGCTGCCCCGACTCTCCGGAGACTCCACCCCACCCCTACCCCTCCCCATCAAGGGGAGGGGGAACTAGTGCAACCGCACCGCGAGCGCCGCGAGGATCGCCGTGCAGTCGCCGGGCGAATGGCTGTCGAGCGCCTCGTCGACATGCTCGAGGCAAGACTGCATCGCCACCCGGCAACCGGGCAGCAGCGCGCGCTGAGCCGTGCAGCGGGCAAGGCCTTCCAGCGCGGTCATGCCGTGCTCGGCGGCCATCTCGCGGATCGCGTCCATCCGGGCGTAAAGGTCGAGGGGCGACAGGCGCGGGCCGCGATCCTGGATCTCGGCGATGCGCAGCCCGATCTGTCCTCGGACGAGCGCCAGCGGATCACTTGCCATCGGCCTAGCCTTCCTTGTCGTTAACAGGAGGCTGACACAGCAATGTTAACACCCTGTTACAGTCGCCCGACGGTTGACAAAAACGCAGGCTGCGGCCAATGAGCGCGCCGATCGAGCGGCACCGCGCGCGGGCCGCTTTTATTGTTTCAAGCTAGTGGGAATTCGCGATGGCCAAGCCGGCAACCGTCAAGATCAAGCTCGTCAGCTCGGCTGATACGGGCTTTTTCTACGTGACCAGGAAGAACCCGCGCAACCAGACCGAGAAGATGGTCTTCAAGAAGTACGACCCCGTCGCGCGCAAGCACGTCGAGTTTAAAGAAGCCAAAATCAAATAGAGCTTTGCTCGCCCGCGCTTTCACCGGGCGTGTGGCCGTTGTCGTTCCCGGGCTCCGGCGGCAGCAATTCCTGCACCGCGGCGACGAACTTCACCACCGAGATTGGCTTCGAGACATAGGATTGCGCTCCGGCGGCGCGAATCCGCTCCTCGTCGCCCTGCGCCGAATAAGCGGTCACCGCCATGATCGGCACCTGGCCGAGCTGGGCGTCGGCCCTCAGCATCCGGATCAGCTCGAGGCCGCTGACGTGCGGCAGCTGGATGTCGGTGATCACCAGATCGGGATCGAAGGTCCGCGCCGAATCCAGCGCCAGCCGGCTGTCGGTCACCGCCTGCGGCTCGTGGCCGTGGGCCGCAAGCAGGTCGCAGAACAGCTTGATGTTGAGGGCGTTGTCCTCGACGATCAGGATCTTGGCCAAATTTCCTCCCCAAGCCCCCTTATATGGTAAGCCATGAGCGCCGCGGCGACAAATGACCCGACAGCAATTGCGCTGCGCGCATTGGCCGCCACTCTGGCTGAACAACGGCTTGCCGAGCGCTTTCTATCCTTGAGCGGAATCGAACCTCCCGAATTGAGACAAAGAGCCTCCGATCCCGATGTGCTGGTCGCCTTGCTCCGCTTCCTCGAAGCGCATGAGCCGGACCTGCTGGCGATCGCCGGGGAGCTCGGTGTCAAGCCCGCGGCCCTGGTCGCCGCGCGCCGCGAGCTCGAGCAATGACTCGCCCGCTGCTGATCACCGATTGCGACGAGGTGTTGCTGCACATGGTCGCGCATTTCGCCGACTGGCTCGACGAGGAGCACGGCGTCCATTTCGACGTCGAGAGCGGCCGGTTCGACGCGATGACCGACCGCCGCACCGGCGAGACCGTGCCCGCCGACGCGATGTGGCCGCTGCTCGACGGCTTCTTTCGCAACCACATGCACCGCCAGACGCTGGTCCCCGGAGCGCTCGAGGCGCTGACCCGGATCGGCGAGGTCGCCGACATCGTCGTCCTCACCAACCTCGGCGATGAGGCGCACCCGTGGCGGGTCGAGCAGCTCGCCGGCCACGGCATCCGCCATGAGGTCGTCTGCAACCAGGGCGGCAAGGGCCGGCCGGTCAGGGACATTGTCGAGCGCCGCGGCGCGGCGAGCGCGGTGTTCGTCGACGACCTCGCCGTCCATCACGGCTCGGTCGCCACGTACGCGCCCGATGTCTGGCGGCTGCATATGGTCGCCGAGCCGCGGCTTGCGGCGGCGGTTCCGCCAGCCGAGGACGCGCACGCGCGAATCGACGACTGGCCGGCCGCGTGCGAGTGGATTCTCGACAAGCTCCAGGGGAAGCAATGAAGACCATCCTGGTCACCGGCGCCACCGCCGGCATCGGCGCGGCGTCGGCTCGGCGGTTCGCTGCCGGCGGCTGGCGGGTGATCGCGACCGGCCGCCGCGGCGACCGGCTGCGGGCGCTTGCCGAAGAGCTCGGCGACGCGTGCCTGCCGCTCGAGCTCGACGTGCGCGACCTCGCCTCGGCCGAGCAGCTCGCCCAGCTCTCGCCGCCGTGGGGCGACATCGACCTGCTGCTCAACAACGCCGGGCTGGCGCCGCCGATGGACCCGCTCCAGGACGCCGAGCAGGAGCCCCTCGACAACGTCATCCAGACCAATATCACCGGCCTCGTCGCCTTGACCCGAGCGCTGCTCCCCAGGCTGATCGAGCGGAAGGGCGCGGTGATCAATTTGTCGTCGGTCGCGGCGACCTATCCCTATCGCGGCGGCGCGGTGTACGGCGCCAGCAAGGCGTTCGTCCGCCAGTTCTCGCTCGACCTCAGATGCGACCTCGCCGGGACCGGGGTCCGGGTGACCTCGATCGAACCGGGGATGGCCGAGACGGAGTTCACCATCGTCCGGACCGGCGGCGACCAGCAGGCGTCCGACCAGCTCTACGCGAACATGAACCCGATGACCGCCGACGACCTCGCCGAGACCATCTGGTGGATCGCCAATCTGCCGCCGCACCTCAACATCAACGCGATCGAGCTGATGCCGACCAGCCAGAGCTTCGCCGGCTTCACGGTGAGCCGGAGCTAGAACCCCTCCCCTCGATGGGGAGGGGCAGGGGTGGGGTGGAGTCTCCGGAAGAGCTCAAGCAGCTCCACCGCCACCCCCACCCAACCCTCCCCCATCAAGGGGGAGGGCTCCAGGGCTTGACCCAACCGGGCGAGCGGTGTTGAGCGCAACCATGAGCATCGATCAGCGCCTTGCCGAGCTCGGCATCACCCTCCCCGAACCCGCGGCGCCCGTCGCCGCCTACGTGCCCGTAGTCATCGCCGACGGGCTCGCCTTCGTCTCCGGACAGGTGTGCCTCGACGAGAACGGCCAGATGATCGTCGGCCGGCTCGGCGACGACGCCGACATCGCGCTTGGCCAGAAAGCGGCGCGGGCGTGCGGGCTAATGATCCTCGCGCAATTGAAGGCGGCGCTCGGCTCGCTCGACCGGGTCGAGCGGGTCGTCAAGCTCGGGGTGTTCGTCAACTGCACCCCCGACTTCAAGGACCAGCCCAAGGTCGGCAACGGCGCCAGCGAGCTGATGCAGGACGTGTTCGGCGAGGCCGGCCGCCATGCGCGGGCGGCGGTCGGAGCGCCGGCGCTGCCGATGGGCGTCGCCGTCGAAGTCGATGCGGTCGTCGCGATCCGTCGCTGATCCCCTCGATCCCGGACCCAAGGGCTTCGCTCACCGCGGCCTGCACTATGGCGCCCAGTTTCCCGAAAACAGCCTGATCGCCTTCGCCGCCGCGTTGGAATTGGGTGCCGGGATCGAATGCGACCTCCGGCTCACCGCCGACAACCAGATCCTCGTGTTCCACGACGCCGACGCGTGGCGGCTGTGCGCGAGCCCGCTGCGGATCGGCCGCTCGACCCACGCCGAGCTCGGCCGGCTGCGGCTCGGCGACGCGCCGATCCCAACGCTTGCGAGCCTGTTCGCGCTGGTCGCCGGGCGGGTCCCGTTGCTGCTCGAGGTCAAGGTTGACGGCGACATCTGGCGCTGGGTCCCGGCCCTTCGCGGCGCGCTCGCCGGCTACTCGGGGCGGCTTGGAATAATGAGCTTCGACGCCCGGCTGCCGCGCCTGCTCAAGACCAATTTGCCCGCCGTCCGGCGCGGGCTGGTGGTGCGCGGCCGCACTTCGCCGCTGAAGCGCTCGGTGGCGATGTGGCTCGCCGCGCCCGATTTCCTCGCCGTCGACCGCGCCGCGCTCGGCCGCCGCTGGGTCGCGGCCGCCCGCGAACGGATGCCGGTTTACAGCTGGACGATCCGCACCCCCGCCGAGCGCGAGCAAGCGCGGGTTCACGCCGACGCGCTCATTTGGGAAGCCGATGGCCGACCGTGAAACCGAGCTGATCGCGCGCCTCGCGCCCGGCGTCTGCCACCTCGACTCGGCCGCCTGGGACCGCCTCGCCGGCGGCGATCCATTCCTCAGCCACGCGTTCCTCGCGGCGCTCGAGGAATCGGGCAGCGTCGGCCCCGGCACCGGCTGGTCCCCGGCGCCGATCACCATCGCCAACGAAACCGGTGCAGTGTCTGCTTCAGCGCCGGCCTACCTTAAGAGCCACAGCCAGGGCGAATATGTTTTCGACCACGGCTGGGCGGACGCATTCGAGCGCGCCGGCGGCCGCTACTACCCCAAACTGCAGATTGCCGTGCCGTTCACTCCAGTACCCGGTCCGCGGCTGCTCGGCGCCTGGCCGCAGCAACTGCTCGCCGCGGCGGAGGCGGTGACGGTCCAGAACGACCTGTCCTCCGCGCACGTCACCTTTATCGACGAGGCCGGAGCGGCGGAGTGCGAGCGGCGCGGCTGGCTGATCCGCCACGGCATCCAATACCATTGGCTGAACCGCGGCTACCGCGACTTCGACGATTTCCTTGGCGCCCTGACCAGTCGCAAGCGCAAGGCGATCCGCAAGGAGCGCGCCGCCGCCCGGGACGGCATCGAGTTCGCGGCGCTGACGGGGAGCGCGATCGGCGCGGCCGAGTGGGACGCGATGTGGGCCTTCTACCAGGACACCGGCGGCCGCAAATGGGGCCGGCCGTATCTGACCCGCTCGTTCTTCGACCGGATCGGCGAGACGATGGGCGACAAGCTATTGTTGCTGCTCGCTTATCGTGGCGGCCGGCCGATCGCCGGGGCGCTCAACTTCATCGGCCCCGACACGCTGTACGGCCGCTACTGGGGGACCATCGACGAGGTGCCGTTCCTGCATTTCGAGCTTTGCTATTACCAGGCGATCGAGTGGGCGATTGCGAACGGCCTGTCTTCGGTCCAGGCCGGCGCGCAAGGCGAGCACAAGCTGGCCCGCGGCTACGAGCCGGTGATCTCGCGCTCCGCCCATTTCATCGCTGACCCGGGCTTTCGCCAGGCGGTCGCGGCCTTTGTCGAAGAGGAGCGGCGGGCGATCGCCGCCGAAGCTCAATGGGAGCGCGCCGCTTTGCCCTACCGTTTGCCCTCGTCGCCATAGATCGCGACGCTGCGGCCCGTCCGGTCGGCCATTCCGCGGTACATTCCGGCGGTGTTGAAAGAATAGACCCGTTCGCCCTTGGGCGTCACGACGATGACGCCGCCGGTGCCGCCGAGCCCGCCGATCTCCTCGATAACCGAGTCGGCCGCCGCTTGCGCCGCCTCGCCCTTGATTCGGATCCGAGCGCAGATTTCGTGGGCGGCGCCGACCCGGATGAAATATTCGCCGGTACCGGTCGCCGACACCGCGCAGCCGCGGTCGTCGGCGTAAGTGCCCGCGCCGATGATCGGCGAATCGCCGACCCTGCCCCAGCGCTTGCCGGTGGTGCCGCCGGTCGAGGTCGCGGCCGCGACATGGCCCCGCCCGTCGAGCGCGACCGCTCCGACGGTGCCATATTTATACTCGATGTCGATGGCGCTGACTTTGCTGGACTTGAACTCCTCGAGCTGCCGCCGCCGGTCGGGAGTCGAGAAATAGTCGTTGGGGACCTGCTCGAGCCCCTGCTCCTTCGAGAACCGGTCGGCTCCCTCGCCGGCGAGGAATACGTGGGGGCTCTTTTCCATCACCGCGCGCGCCAGCCCGATGGGGTTTTTGGTCGCGGTGACGGCGGCGACCGCTCCGGCCGAGCGCGTCCGCCCGTCCATGATCGACGCGTCGAGCTCGTGAGTCCCATCATAGGTGAAAACCGAGCCGCGCCCGGCGTTGAAATTGGGGTCGTCCTCGAGCAGCTTGACCGTCGCTTCCACCGCATCGAGCGCTTCCCCGCCCGACGACAGGATGCGCGATCCCTCCTCCAGCGCCCGGTCGAGGGCGGCGCGGATCGCCTGGTCCCTGTCCGGGGTCATCCTCGAGCGCTCGATGGTCCCGGCCCCGCCGTGGATGACGAGCTTCCAGTCGCGTTGCGGCTGGGGCTTTTGCGACTGGGCTGGAGCAGCGGGGGTCGTCATCAGCAGCACTCCGAGGATCATCAGCAAACGCATGGGGGTCTCCCTGGCCGCCGCCGCCTTAGCGGGCCCGCCAATCCGATTCCAGTTGACGGCCGTTTACGAATGATATTATTATGATATCAAATTAAGGGAGGACGATGTGGCAAAGAGTATAAAAGGGGCAAAGGGCGACGTGATCGCGCTGACGTCGAGCCGAGAGCGCGCGGCGAACGCGGCCAACGGCTATGTGATGCTGCTCGTGTTGCTGCTGACGATTGCGCTGGCGGTGTGGGGCGCGGCCCGGCTGGTCCGTGACGAGTTCGGCCTGTTCACTTTGTTCGCAATCTTCGGCGGATCCTTGCTAGCGGTCCTGGTCGCCAGCGGCTTCTACATGCTGCAGCCCAACCAGGCGGTCGCGATCACTTTGTTCGGCGATTATCGCGGCACCGACCGCACCACCGGCCTGCGCTGGACCTGGCCGTGGATGATCAAGAAGAAGGTTTCGGTCCGGGCCAACAATTTCATTTCCGAGCGGATCAAGGTCAACGATCTGCGCGGCAACCCGATCGAGATGGCCGCGCAGATCGTCTGGCGCGTCGTCGACAGCGCCCAGGCCTTGTTCGACGTCGACGATTATCACGCGTTCGTCCGGGTCCAGGTCGAAGCGGCCATCCGGACCATTGGCTCGCGCTACCCGTACGACGATTTCGAGCATCTCGAGGTCACCCTGCGCGGCAACCATGACGAGGTCGGCGCCGAGCTTCGCAAGGAGCTTCAGGATCGCCTCCTGGTCGCCGGCATCACGGTCGACGAGTGCGGCTTCACCCACCTCGCTTATGCGCAGGAGATCGCGGGGGCGATGCTTCGCCGCCAGCAGGCGCAGGCGGTGGTCGCGGCGCGCAAGACCCTGGTCGAAGGCGCGGTCGGGATGGTCGAGATGGCGCTCGCCATGCTCAGCGAGAAGAATGTCGTCGAGCTCGACGACGAGCGCCGCGCGGCGATGGTCTCGAACCTGATGGTCGTGCTGTGCGGCGAGCGCGACACCCAGCCGATCGTCAACACCGGCTCGCTGTACACTTAGTCACGTGGCCGGCGCCGACCGCAAGGCCTACCCGCTGAGGGTCGATCCGGCTTTGTGGGCCGCGGTCGAGCGCTGCGCGGCGGCCGACCTGCGAAGCGTCAACAGCCAGGTCGAGTGCCTGCTTCGCGAGGCGCTGAAGGCGCGCGGCGTCAAGCTCAAGCCGTCGGCGCCGCGCAAGCGCGGGCGGCCAAGGAAGGATTCGCAAGATGGATGATCCCTGGTTCAGCTATTTCCGCGGCCGCGGCCGGCTGCACATCACGCCGCGCAACGCCAAGGGCTGGGCCGCCACAGCCGTCTTCATCGTCGCGATCACAGCTCCGGCCTTCGCCATGCCGTGGCTGATGGCGATCAGCCCGTGGCTGCTGGTGCCTCATTTCGCGCTGATCCTGCTCTTTATCCTGCTGTTCACGCGCTGGGCCAAAGGGCGCTCGCAGGTCATCGATGTCGACGAGATCGGCCGCGACTATGCCGAGTTCAAACGATGGAAAGAGCGCCACCGCCGCTGAACTTTGCGGCTGCGGGCGGGCGCGCCTATATGGCGGCTATGTCCTCCCTTCGTCCCTGGCGCACCATCGAGCGGCGCAAGTCGCGTCAGATCATGGTCGGCAATGTCGCCGTCGGTGGCGACGCGCCGGTCACCGTCCAGACGATGACCAACACTCCGACCAGCGACGCCAGGGCGACCATCGACCAGATCCGCCGTTGCGAGGAGGCCGGCGTCGACATCATCCGGGTGTCGTGCCCCGACGTCTCCAGCACCGCGGCGCTGCGCACCATCGTCCGCGAGGCCAAGGTGCCGATCGTCGCCGACATCCACTTCCACTACAAGCGCGCGCTCGAGGCGGCGGACGCCGGCGCCGCCTGCCTGCGCATCAACCCCGGCAACATCGGCTCGGAAGAGCGCGTGCGCGAGGTCATCGCCGCCGCCCGCTATAACGGCTGCGCGATCCGCATCGGGGTCAACGCCGGCAGCCTCGAGAAAGACCTGCTCGAGAAGTACGCCGAGCCCTGCCCCGAGGCCTTGGTCGAAAGCGCGATGGACCATATCCGGATTCTCGAGGACCACGGCTTTCGCGACTATAAGGTCGCGGTGAAGGCGTCGGACCTGTTCCTGGCGGTCGCCGCCTACCAGCAGCTCGCCGAACAGGTCGATTGTCCGTTCCACCTCGGAATCACCGAAGCCGGCGGCCTCATCGGCGGTACGGTCAAATCGGCGATCGGCATGGGCGCCTTGCTGTGGGCCGGGATCGGCGACACCATCCGAGTCTCGCTCTCCGCCGAGCCCGAGGAGGAAGTCCGGGTCGGCTACGAGCTGCTCAAGAGCCTTGGCATCCGCAACCGCGGGGTGCGCGTCGTTTCCTGCCCGAGCTGCGCCCGCCAGGGCTTCGACGTCATCCGCACCGTCGAGGCATTGGAGGAGCGGCTGCAACATATCCGCACCCCGATGTCGCTGTCGGTGCTCGGCTGCGTCGTCAACGGACCCGGCGAGGCGCGCGAGACCGACATCGGCATCACCGGCGGCGGCAACGGCACCCACATGGTCTATCTGTCGGGCGTCACCGACCACCACATCCAGGACGCCGAGATGATCGACCACATCGTCCGCCTGGTCGAAGCCAAGGCCGCGGAGATCGAGGCCGCGGGGCCCGGACACGCAGAGGAAGCCGCCGCCTGACCCGGCGGCGCGCTCGAGGAGACATGGCGTGACGCGGGCATGGAAGCGCGCCGGCCGGGCGGCCGCCGAACTCTACCCGCGCGGGGTCAGCCTGTTCTGGGTCGCGCCGGCGGTGCTCGCTTTGGTCGTCCTCCCTGAGTTCGCCCAGCATGTCGCCGAGATCGAGCTTGGCATGTTCGAGGGACGCGAGCAGGCGAGGGCGGTCGCGCCCAGCCCGACCCGGATGGCGTTCGGCTACGTCAAGATCGCCGGCCTGCTGGCGGCGATCCTCGCTTCGGCGCGATTCTGGTGGACTCGCGGCGGCAAGCGGCACTGGGCCGACCTGCGGGGGATTGCCTGGGGACGATTACTCGTCGGCGCATTGGTGTTCGTGGGCGGTCCAGAACTGGTCAAGTTCGCCGCCAGGCAGACCGTGCCCGCGCTCGCCGATTATCTGACCTGGGGCGCGTCGCTCGTCCTGATGCCGATGGCGTTCCTGATGCTCGCCGGATTGTTCGGCGACCGCGACACGCCCGTGTCGGCGATGTGGCGCCGCGCCTGGCCGTGGCTGCTGCTGACCGTCGTGCTGCTGATAGCCGCCTTCGCTCCGGCGTCCTGGCTGCACCAGATGAACCATCGCTGGGCGATGGGCGCCGATCCGGCCGCCGTCTGGGCGCTGATGATCTTCGACTCGCTGCTTGTCGGCTTGCTCGCGGGTTTGACCGGAACGGCTTTCTACCTTGGCTACGCGGCGTTCGCCCGCCCAGATCCGCAATGACATCCGCGCGCCAGCATCCGCCGCTGACCGCTTTCCTGGTCGGGGTTCTCGGCATCGCCATGTTCTCGGGCATGGACGCGGTGATGAAAGGGCTGGTGATCGCCATCGGCACCTTCACGACCATCTTCTGGCGCAATTTGGTCGGGGTCGGAATGGCGGGCGCGCTCTATCTCGTCCAGCCGTCTCCCTGGCCTTCGCAAGCGACGATGCGGCTGCACGTCGGCCGCGGCGCGCTGTCCACCGTGATGGGCTTTCTGTTCTTCTGGGGCCTGGCGCGGGTGCCGCTCGCGCAGGCGATCGCGCTGGCGTTCATCGCCCCTTTGATCGCCATCTATCTTGCCGCGGTGCTGTTGAAGGAAACGGTCGGCGGCCGCACCGTCGGCGCCTCGCTCATCGCCTTTGCCGGGGTCCTGGTGATCTTCGTCGGCCAGGCCCAGGCCGACCTCGGCCGCGAAGCGACCATCGGCAGCCTCGCGATCCTCGCCTCTGCGGTGTGCTACGCGCTCAACATCATCCTGATGCGGCAGCAGGCGCAGGTCGCCGGCCCGGTCGAGATCGCCTTTTTCCAGAGCCTCATGGTCACCCTCATGGTCGGCGCCTTGATCCCGATGGTCGGCATCGAGCTGCCCGCCGCGGTCCACTGGCCGTGGCTGGTGTTCGCCGCGTCGCTGGCGATCGCGTCGCACATGCTGCTGTCCTGGGCCTATGCGCGGGCCGAGGCGAACTATCTCGCCGCAACCGAATATACCTCGTTCCTGTGGGCGGCCTTGTTCGGCTGGCTGGTGTTCCGCGAAGCGCTGTCGCCCTACACGCTGGCCGGGGCGGCGATGATCGTTGCCGGCTGCATCCTCGCCGCCAGCAAGCCGGGCGACGCCAGCCCGCGTCTCGAGGCAGCGACCTGATGGCCTGGTTCTATCTCGTCCTCGGCGGCCTGTTCGAGGTCGGCTTCACGACCGCTTTGCGGTTCGTCGACGGGTTCAGGAGCCTGCCCTGGACAATCGCCTTCCTGGTCTCGGTGGCGATCAGCATGGCGCTGCTCGAGCTCGCCGCGCGGACCATCCCGATGGGCACCGCTTACGCGGTCTGGGGCGGCATCGGAGCGCTCGGCACCGTCGTCGTCGGGATCCTCTGGTTCGACGAGCCCGCGACCCTGATCCGGGCGCTGCTGATCCTGACCATCGTCGCCGCGATCGCCGGGCTGAGGCTTACCGCTTAGGCTGGCGGCGGACTAAAAGCCCATCATCGTCCGCGCCGTTTGATGCCACCACGGCGTGTCCCAAAGGCTATGCAAGACAATGGTGAACGGCAGGCTGATGCCAAGCCAGATGATGTAAGCCGGGTGAACGCTCCGGTTGCGAATCACGTCCCAGGCGAACAGCGGCGTCACCGCCAGCAAGGTGTAGAGGTCGGGTGACATCGGGCTTTGGGGCAGCGTCGCGGGAAGCCAGGGAACGCGGTCGATCCCGGCCGGAAGCGGAATCGCCGTCGCCAGGATCATCATCCGCTTATGAAGTCCGGCGTTTCGCCCGCGCGCCTTGAGCGCAATCGCGAAAAACAGCGGAAACAGGATTCCCACCCGAATCTGGATCAGCTTGATGTTCTCCGAATGCAACATGCGCTTGTGGATGGCTTCGCGCATTTCCGGCGGCGCGGTCTGCAAGCTGTCGGCCATCTGCTGATACGTTGTCGGCGCGAGGATGAAGCCGACAATGACGATCGCCGGAACGAGCAGCATCGAGACGATGCCGAGGCGCATGTGGTATTCGTTCCGACCCATCGCCATCAGCCACGTCTGGGCCAGCAGAAGCAAAAGGAACGAGCCCATGAGGGCCGCGTGCATATGCATGACGAGTGGGAACGGTGGCCGCTCGCCGGCCTGGACGGCGGCGATTTTCGCCAGCGAACTCGGGATGAACCCGGCCAGCACGATCGCGATGTACCACACCGCCATAAAGACGAAGATCCATCGATCGATCGAATGCGCCCGCGGCGTTCCCGATAGGTAATCCGACCGGACTTCGGGTTGGAAAGAACTTCCCGCGACAGTCGCCATAGCGATCTCCCCCGTCGATGCTTGACCGCAGCGACAGGCTATCATCGATCGACGCCTTAGTGAACGCCGATTTGGCTTCCTAGCGGCACTTGCGAAGGTGCCAGACCGCGCTTCCGTCGCTCATCGTCATCGCTCTGCCGCCGTCCGATGGCTCGAGGAGGAAGCTGCGCGAGCGCGGGGTCCGATCGCCATGATCGCGGCAGCTCGCAGTCAGGCGCAGGCGTCCATGCCCGGACGCCTGCTCCTTGATGGCGACGCAATTGGCTTCGCCGAGGTCCAGCGAAGTCGAGGACAATTGCATTGGACGATCGCCCGACGCCGCACCGCAGGCCACGCCGCGATCGGCCCAGCGGCCCTCCCACCAGGTGATCTCCGTGCACGCCAAAGCGGCGAGCAAAGCGAGCTTAGCGACAGCGACGGGCATGAGATTCCCCTGGCTCCAAAAATGCGCCGATCAATGATGCCTTCATCGGGTTAAAGAATTCGATAAATGCCACCGGAGTGCGCTAGTTGCGCGCGGGCGCCGGCTTCAAGTGCGGCGCGATCGGCGGGCTGTCTTCGATCGAGCGCAGGAATTTGGGCGCCGGAAAGCCGCCGCGCGCCTGCTCGAACGCGTAGCCGAGCCGAAGCATCAGCGCGTCGCTCCACTTGGGCCCGATGAAGCTGAGGCCGACCGGCAGCCCTTTGACCAGGCCCATCGGCACGGTCAAATGCGGGTAGCCGGCGACCGCGGCCAGCTCGCCCGCTCCGCCACCCGAAATCTGGTCGCCGTTGACCGCGTCGATCTTCCACGCCGGCGGCATCGTCGGCCCGACCAGCGCGTCGAGCCGGTGCTGCTTCAGCAGGCGGTCGATGCCGTTGGGCCCGGCGGCGCGGAAGCTGCTCTCGCGCGCCCTCTTGTAGGCCGGGTCGGCGAGGCCCTTGGTCGCCTGGGCTTTCTCGAAAATGTCCTGGCCGAACAGCGCCATCTCGACCGCCATGTTGCGCTTGTTGAAAGCGATCACGTCGGCGAGGCTGCGGACCGGAATCGGCGCCGGGCTCGAGCGCAGATACTCGTTCAGGCCCGCCTTCAACTCCGTCAGCAGGACGGTGAATTCATTGTCGCCGATGTCGTGGTCGTGGAATTCCTCGATCTCGACCAGCACCGCGCCCTGCGCGCGCAAGGTCGCGAGAGCGCGCTCGAACGGCTCATCGGTGCCGAAGCCCGAAGCGAAGCGCATCACTCCGAGGCGCGCCCCCTTGAGAGCGCCCGCGTTGAGAGCCGCGGCGTAATCCTCCTTGTGCTCATCGGCGTCTTTCGTCGCGGGGTCGGCTGGGTCGCTGCCGGCGATCGCGGCCAGCAGCAGCGCCGCGTCGCGAACGCTCGCGGCCATCGGCCCGGGAGTGTCCTGGCTGGCGCTGATCGGGATGACGTGCGTTCGGCTGACCAGCCCGACCGTCGGCTTCATCCCGACGATGCCGTTGATCGCCGCCGGGCAGGTGATCGACCCGTCGGTCTCGGTTCCGACCGCCATCGTCACCAGCCCCGCCGCGACCGCCGCGCCGCTGCCGCTCGACGATCCGCACGGGTTGCGGTCGAGCGCATAGGGGTTGCGGGTCTGGCCGCCGACCGCGCTCCAGCCGGAAATCGAATTGGACGAGCGGATGTTCGCCCATTCGCTAAGGTTGGTCTTGCCGAGAATGATCGCTCCGGAGCCGCGAAGGCGCGCAACGAGCGTCGCGTCGCGGTTGGTGACGTTGGCCGCCAGCGCCAGGCTGCCCGCCGTCGTCGGCAGCGGCCCGGCGACCTCGATATTGTCCTTGATCAGCACCGGGACCCCGAGCAGCGGGAGTTGCAACCCCCGAGCTTCGATGAGCCTCGCCTGGTCGACGGCGGTCGGGTCGATGGCGATCACCGAGCCCAGCTGCGGGTCGATCCGCTCGATCCGCGCAATCGCGGCCCGGACCGCGGCTACCGGGCCGACGTCGTAGGCGGCCGGCTCGACGACATTGGTGATCGGAACCCCGCCCATCCGGGGATCCTCGGCTGATCCCGTCGCGCAGCCGCCGAGCGCGACGGCGGCGAGAATTGGGGCGAGAATTGCGATGCACTTGCTGGTCATCGGCGCGTCCTCATGTAACGCCGGACGATGGCAATTTTCCAGCCCCGCCGCCAGAGGCACCCGCTCGTCGGGCCCGAATGACCGTTCGTCGAACCGAATGCCGGTGTCAGGGAGGGTTCACGTCGCACTGGCCACCGCGCGGCAAATGACCCGATGGATTTCACTCGGCGCGCTGCTTGCGGGCGCCTCTTTCGCCGCTGCCGCGCAGGCCCAGGTAACGCCACCGCCGGCTGAGGATCTGCCCCAGGCAGCAGCAACGCCAAGCGCCACTTCGCAAGCGTCCGACGACTATGCCGATGAGGAGGATGGCGAGGCGATCGTCGTCACCGGCCAGCGGCCGCGCGGGTCGGTGATCGGCGACATCCCGCCGGAGAACACGCTCGATTCCCGCGACGTCCGGGCGACCGGCGCGACCGACATCAACGAGCTTCTGGAAGCCCTCGCCCCGCAGATCGGCAGCGCCCGCGGCCGCGGCGGCGAGCGGCCCGTGCTACTGCTGAACGGCCAGCGCATCTCGAGCTTCCGCGAGCTTCGCGACCTGCCGACCGAGGCCATCCAGCGGGTCGAGATTTTGCCCGAGGAGGTCGCGCTCAAATACGGCTACCGCGCCGACCAGCGGGTCGTGAATATCATCCTGCGCCGGCGCTTCCGCTCGACCGCGGTCCGAGCCGAGGCCCGAACGGCGACCGAAGGGGGCTACCTCGGCGGGCTCGGCGACGTCACCCGGCTGATGATCGGGCGCGACAGCCGAACGACGCTCAATCTGCGCGCCGAGGGCAATGGCGCGTTGACCGAATCCGAGCGGGACATTGGGCTGGATCCGGATTCGGACAATCCCGGCCTGGACGACCGCGACGCCCGCACGCTCACCGGCTCGCGGCGCCTGCTGCGCGGCGGAGCAACTCACAACCGGACGATGTTCGGCGACGTTTCGGCGACCTTCAACGGCGAGGTCGAGCATAGCCACGGCCGCTCGCTGATCGGCTTGCCGAGCATCGGCGAGCTCGACCCGCGTGTCCGCGACACGTCCGCCGACAGTGCGCATGCGGGCGTCGCGCTCAACGGCGACAAGGCGCGCTGGCGCTGGTCGCTGACCGGCAACACCGACTGGGTCCGCGACATCAATTTGAGCGACCCGGACGACGGCGACGCGAGCCGCGAAAGCTCTAGCTCGATCCGCAGATCGGGCGAGCTCGACGCGACCGCCAACGGGCCGTTGTTCAAGCTCCCGGCCGGCGACGCCAGCGCCACTTTCCGAGTCGGCGCCCGCGCGCTCGACCTCGACAGCCGCCGCCGCCGCGAAGGCATCAGCAGCTCCAGCTCGCTCGGCCGCACCCAGGGCAACGCGGCGGTCAATTTCGACCTGCCGATCTCGCGCCGCAACCGCGGCTTCGACTCGCTCGGCAATTTGACGTTGAACGCCAATGGCGAGGTCGAGCAATTGTCCGACTTCGGCACGTTGACCACCATCGGCGCGGGCCTCAACTGGTCGCCCGTCGAGCGCCTCAACCTGATCGCCAGCTGGACCCGCGAGGAGGGGGCGCCCTCGGTCCAGCAATTGGGCGACCCGCTCCTCGAGACTCCCGGAATGCGCATATTCGACTTCACTCGCGGCGAGACAGTCGAGGTCAACGCGCTGACCGGCGGCAATCCGGACCTCGATGCCGACCGCCGCAACGTCCTCAAGCTGGGCGGCAATTGGAAGCCGTTCACCGAGACCGATTTGCGGCTGCGCGCCGAATATGTCCGCTCGCGGCTCGACCGGCCAGTATCCAGCTTCCCCGGACCGAGCGCGGCCCTGGAAGCCGCCTTCCCCGAGCGCTTCGTCCGCGACGGTACCGGCCAGCTGGTCAGCGCCGACCTGCGCCCGGTCAATTTTGACGAGGCTCGGCGGGACACTGTCCGCTGGGGCTTGGACTTCACCAAGCCGCTGCGCTCGGCGCGCCCGCCGCAGGCGATGATCGACCAGATGCGCGCGCGATTCCGTGGTGCCGGAGGCGGAGGTGCGCCCGAGGGTCCGCCGCCCGACGGACGGCCAATGGAAGGCCGCGGCGAGCGCGGTGGCTTTGGCGGCGGCGGCTTCGGTGGCGGCGGTTTCGGCGGCGGGCGCTTCGGCGGCGGCGGCGGGCGGCAGGGCGGCCGGCTGCAATTCTCGCTGACCCACACTCTGAACCTCAGGGACGAAGTCATCATCCGGCCCGGAGTGCCGGAGCTCGATTACCTCCACGGCGACGCGTTCGGATCGTCGGGCGGCCGCCCGCGCCACGAGGTCGAAGCCCAGGCCGGCTGGTCGAACAACGGCCTCGGCGCGCGGCTGTCGGCCGATTGGCGAAGCGGCACGAGGGTCGACAGCGCCGAGGCCGGCAGCCTGCGCTTTTCGCCGCTGGCCACCTTCGACTTGCGGCTGTTCGCCAACCTCGGCGAGCGCTTCGAGCTCGTCGCCAAGCATCCTTGGCTGCGCGGGACTCAGGTCCGGTTCGAACTCCGCAATTTGTTCGACTCCAAGCCAAAGGTCCGCGACGCGGCCGGCGAGGTGCCGTTCAGCTACCAGCCCGATTTGCTCGACCCGCTCGGGCGCACCGTCGGCATCTCGATCCGCAAGCTGTTCAGCCCGCCGCCGAGCTTCTTCCGCCGCCAGGGCAACCGGGAGCCCCGAAGCTAAGCCTTTCCGCCCGCCGAAGAAATGTGCTTTAGCCGCTTGCGATGACCACGCTTCAGCCGGTCCGGGGGACTCAAAGCCTGTTGGGTGAAGACGCCGACCGCCTCGCCACGGTGGTCGCGGCGTTCGAACGCGTGCGCCGCCTGTTCGGCTTCCAGCGCGTCGAAGTCCCGGTAATCGAGCCGACCGATGTGTTCGCCCGCTCGATCGGCGAGACGACCGACATCGTCTCCAAGGAAATGTACTCGTTCGAGGACCGCGGCGGGGATTCGATCACTCTGCGGCCCGAGTTCACCGCCGGGATCGCCCGCGCCTACATTTCCGAAGGCTGGCAGCAGCACGCGCCGCTGAAGCTCGCGACCCACGGCCCGGCGTTCCGCTACGAGCGCCCGCAGAAAGGCCGCTTCCGCCAGTTCCACCAGCTCGACGCCGAAGTCATTGGCGCTGGCGAAGCGGCGGCGGATGTCGAGATTCTGTGTTTGGGCGACCAGCTGCTGCGCGAGCTTGGCATCGCCGACGGAGTGACGCTCGAGTTGAACACGCTCGGCGATCCGGACACTCGCGACGCATGGCGCTCGGCGCTGGTCGAGCATTTCGGAGCGCACCGCGGCGAGCTGTCGGAGGACAGCGTCGCGCGGCTCGAGCGCAACCCGCTGCGAATCCTCGACAGCAAGGATTCCAGGGACCGCGTGATCGCCGCGACCGCACCGCCGATCGACGATTATCTGACCCCCGAAGCCGCCGACTTCTTCGCGCAGGTCACCGCCGGGCTCGACGCCGCCGGAGTGGAGTGGACGCGCAGTCCCCGCCTCGTGCGAGGCCTCGATTATTACCGCCACACCGCGTTCGAATTCGTCACCGACCGCCTCGGTTCGCAGGGCGCATTGATCGCCGGCGGCCGCTACGACGGCTTGATCGAAGCGCTCGGCGGCCCACCCACTCCAGCGGTCGGCTGGGCGGCCGGGATCGAGCGGCTGGCGATGATGATCGACGCGCCCGCGCGCGACGCTCCCGACGTCGTGCTGGTCCCGATCGGCGAGCGCGCCGAGGCTGAAGCGCAACGCATCCTGTCGGTCCTCCGGCGCGCCGGAATCGCGGCCGACATGAGCTACCGCGGCAACATGAAAAAGCGGATGAGCCGGGCCAGCGCTTCGGGTGCGGCGCGGGCGCTGATCATCGGCGACGACGAGCTCGCGCGCAACGAAGCGCAGCTCAAGGACCTCGCCAGCGGCGAGCAGCGTTCGGTGCCGCTCCAGGGATTGACCGAGGCGCTGCAAGCATGACCTCGATCTCACCGGAACGGATCGCCTCGATCGAGGCGAGGAAGCATGAGCTTGCCGAAGCGATGAACGCGCCGGACTTGCCGCGCGACGAGCTCGTCCGTTTGTCCAAGGAATATTCGGCGATCGAGCCGGTCGCCGCGGCGGCTCGCGAGGTGCGCCGGCTGCGGGCCGAGCGCGAGAGCCTGATGGAGATGACCCGCGACGCCGACCAGGAGCTGCGGCAGATCGCCTCGGAGGAATTGATCGAGATCGAAGCGCGCTTGCCGGAGGCCGAACGCGCGTTGGCGCTGAAGTTGCTGCCCCGCGACGCGGCCGACGAGCGCGCGGCGATGCTCGAGCTGCGCGCCGGTACCGGCGGCGATGAGGCGGCTTTGTTCGCCGGCGACCTGCTGCGCATGTACCAGCGCTTCGCCGAGGAGCAGGGCTGGCGCTTCGAGCTCATTTCCGCGAGCCCGTCCGACGTCGGCGGCTACAAGGAAGCGATCGCCTCGATCAGCGGCAGCGGCGTGTTCGCCAAGCTGAAATTCGAAAGCGGAGTCCACCGCGTCCAGCGCGTGCCGGCGACCGAAAGCGGCGGCCGGATCCACACTTCGGCGGCGACCGTCGCGGTGCTTCCTGAGGCCGAGGACGTCGACGTCGTGATCAACGACAACGACCTGCGGATCGACGTCTATCGCTCGTCCGGTCCCGGCGGCCAGTCGGTCAACACGACCGACAGCGCGGTCCGCATCACGCACCTTCCGACCGGCCTCGTCGTCATCCAGCAGGACGAGAAATCGCAGCACAAGAACAAGGCGAAAGCGCTCAAGGTCCTGCGCACCCGGCTGTACGAACTGGAGCGCAACCGCCTCGCCGACGAACGCGCGGGCGCTCGAAAATCGATGGTCGGATCGGGCGACCGCTCGGAGCGAATCCGCACCTACAATTTCCCGCAAGGCCGAGTCACCGACCACCGGATCAACCTGACGCTGCACAAGCTCGACGCGATCCTCGAAGGCCCCGGCCTCGGCGAACTGGTCGACGCGCTGATCGCCGAGGACGAAGCCGAGCGGCTGGCCGGCCTCGACGAGGCGTGAGCGCAATCGCGGAGGCGGCGCAGCGTCTCGCGCAGGTTTCGGACACGCCGCGGCTCGATGCGGAGTTGTTGCTTGCTCATGCGCTTGGTGTCGATCGCGAGCAGTTGCTGCTCAATCCGCCCGAGCAGATTCCCGAAGCTTTTGAAACCCTGATCGCCCGTCGCGAACGGGGTGAGCCGGTCGCTTACATTGTCGGCAAGCGCGCGTTCTGGACGATCGAGCTCGAGGTCGCTCCCGGCGTGCTGATCCCGCGCCCGGACAGCGAAACCTTGCTGGACGCGGCGGTCGCGCATTTCCACAGCTCAGCTGGTCCCAGGCGCGTTGTCGATCTCGGCACCGGTTCCGGCGCATTGCTGCTCGCGGCGCTCGACCAGTGGCCGCAATCGAGCGGTATCGGTGTCGACCGATCGTCCGAAGCAATCGCGATTGCGCAGCGCAACGCGGATCGGCTAGGCTTCGCCGATCGCGCCGAGATGCGCGTCGGCGATTGGGCCGAAGGCCTGGACGAGCGCTTCGACCTCATCCTGTGCAACCCGCCCTATGTCGCCCTGTCGGGCGAGCTCGGGCAGGGCGTTGCCGAGCACGAACCGCACGAAGCCTTGTTCGCCGGCGACGACGGGCTCGATGCGCTGCGTGTCCTCGCACCGATATTCCCGCGGCTGCTTGCAAAGGGCGGGCTCGCCGCGGTCGAGATTGGCTTCGACCAGGCCGCGAGCGCCACCTCTTTGGTCGCCCGCAACGGGCTTTCTGCAAGTCTTGCCCGCGACTTAGCCGGCCGGCCGCGCGCTTTGCTGCTAACTTGGGTTTGAACAAAATCGCTTGGCATCCCGCCGTTACGGCACTACATCCATATCGAGGGTCGGGCTCGCATCACCACAAAAGCTGAGCGCATCCCGCCTCCACCCCCGACGCAATCGGCCGTTCGCCAAGCGCACGAAGCGCAGACCGGAACGAAAGGGTCAGAGCAGCGCCGCCTTCATTGAAAAGGGCGCGCCGCTTTGACCGCGGCGAAAAGGGGAAGCTTCTGCTTTTTGAGGGAAAGCCAATTTGATCAATAATCGACAGGGTGGCCGCCGTCGCGGCCGTGGCGGGCAGCGACCCCAGAATCTCGGCGGTCGGCCGGACGGCAATCGCCAGGACAACCGCCAGCGCGGCAATGCGGCGCAGCTGCTGGAAAAATACAAGAGCATGGCGCGCGACGCGCAGCTCGGCGGCGATCGCGTGCAGACCGAATATTACCTGCAATACGCCGACCATTATTACCGGGTGCTCGGCGAAAGCCGCGCCCGCTTCGAGGAGCAGCGCCGGCAGCGCGGCGACGGCGGCGACGACGGCGACGAATATGACGGCGACGAGGAAATGGCTGACGGCGGCGACGAGCCGCGCCAGCAGAATCAGCGCGACAATCAGCGCGACGACGAGCGCCCGGATCGCGGCGAGCGCTTCGAGCGCAACGATCGCGCCCCGCGTTATTCGCGTGACCGAAACGACCGCACCGATGGCGATGGCGACGGCAATCGGCAAAACCGCGACACGCCGCGCAGCGTCGTCGCTCCGGTCGACGGGCCGAGCGCCAATCTCGAAAGCATTCCGTTCGACGCTCTGCCGCCCGCGATCGGCCGCGACACCAGCGCCGACGAGCCGGAAGCGGACGAGGATGCACCGCGCCCCAAGCGCCGCGCCCGCAAGCCGCGCGCGGCCGACGACGAAGGCGATATCGCTCCAGCCGCCTGATTTTGCGGCCAGCAAGTTTCCGTTCAGGATTGCTGTAACAATGTAACATGCATCCGCTGGGAGGGTGTATGCGAATATTGATTCTGTTGTGCTCGGCCGCCGTCGTGGCCGCGCCCGTCGTGGCTCAGGCGCCTTCCGTTCAACCGATCATCCCGTCACCCTCGCAGACCGCGCAGGGCGACGTTTCGGTGACCATCTACAACAACAACCGGGCGCTGGTTGAGGACAAGCGTGTGCTCGACCTGCCGGCCGGCCGAAGCCGCCAGGAGTTCCGCGACGTCTCCGCGCAAATCGAGCCGGCGACCGTCACCCTGAACGGGCGCGGGATTGGCATCGTCGAGCAGAATTTCGATTTCGACCTGCTGTCGCCCGCGGCGCTGATGCAGAAGGCCGTCGGCCAGACGGTCACGCTCGTCCGGACCAATCCGGCGACCGGCGCCGAGACCCGCGAGCGCGCCCGCATCCTGGCCGTCAACGGCGGCGTCGTGATGCAGATCGGCGACCGCATCGAGGTGCTTCGCGACGACGGCATTCCAGCGCGCGTGATCTTCGACAAGGTGCCCGAAACATTGCGTCCGCGCCCGACCCTGTCGGTGACGATCAACGCCGACGGCGGCGGCCGGCGGCCGGTGACTCTGACCTATCTGACTCCGGGTCTCGGCTGGGCGGCCGACTATGTCGCTCTGTTCGACGAGGCCAATGGACGCATGGACGTCCAGGGCTGGATCACGCTGACCAACAACAGCGGCACTCCGTACGTCAATGCTTCGACCTTGCTGGTCGCGGGCGCCGTCGGCAATGCCGGCGGCAGCTACGACCGCTACGGCGGCGGCTATCCGCCACCGCCGCCGCCGCCGCCCCGGGATGGCATGTACCGGCCCGGCACCGAGACCGCTCCGCGCGAGCGCCTCGGCGATTTCTATCTCTATCCGCTGCCCGAGCGGACGACGATCGCCGACAAGCAGACCAAGCAGGTCAGCTTCCTCGACGTCCAGAACACGCCCGCCGCGCGCGGCTACGAATTCCGCAACGGCTGGCTGTCGACCGCCGACCAGGCGCTGAGCGCCAACAGCGTGCTGCGCTTCTCGAGCTCGCGTCAGGCGGGCCTCGGCGACGCGCTCCCCGCCGGCATCATGCGCGTCTACCAGCGCGACGCCCGCGGCAATCCGCAGTTCGTCGGCGAGCACCGCATCGGCCACACGCCGATGGGATCCGACATCGGCCTCGCAACCGGCCAGGCGTTCGACGTCAAGGTGCGCCCGATCGTCGAGGAGCGGACCAAGCTGAGCAGCAGCCGCTGGCGTACCCGGATGCGCTACGAGCTGACCAATGCCAGCCCGAAACCGGTGACCGTCGACCTCGTCCAGTCGGGCTTGTGGGGCGACACTCGGATCGTCGACCAGAGCATGCCGTCGGAGCGCCTGAGCGCCGACGACGCGCGCTGGCGGGTAACCGTTCCGGCCAACGGCCAGGCCACCGTCACCGCGACCTTCGACACCCGCCACTAAGACTTCGACATGAGGAAAAACCCTCACCCTCCCGCTCACGCGGGTCCCTCCCTCTCCCGCGCGCTGGAGAGGGTTGGGGTGAGGGTCCCTGCCCTGCTTTTCCTGATGTCACAGGCCGCTGCGCTTGACGCACAGGCGATCGTCACCTCGCCGGCGCCCGACCGGGTCGCGGTCACCGTCTACCGCAATCCGGACCGGGGGCTCGAGCCGCTCAACCTGCAATGGCTCGGCGGCTACGCGTTGGTCAGCGAGACCCGGCGCGTCAGCCTTCCGGCCGGAGCCAGCGAGCTGCGCTTCGAAGGAGTCACCGCCGGCATCGTCCCGCAAAGCGCGATCGTCACCGGGCTCGGCGAAGCGGTGCTCGAAAAGAACCGCGACGCTCGGCTGCTGTCGCCCGGAGCGCTGCTCGACGCTTATCTCGGCGAGCGGCTGACCCTGCGGCGGACATCGCGAGCGACGGGTCAGGTCCGCACCCAGGAAGCGGTCGTCCGGGCGACCGCCGACGGCGTCGTTTTGCAGACCGAGGCGGGCTTCGAGGCGCTGCGCTGCACCGGCCTCAACGAAACTCTGGTCGCGCCCGTCGTGCCGGCCGATTTGTCGGCGAAACCGACGCTGTCGGTCCGCGTCCGCAGCCCGCAAGCCGTCGAGCGCGACGTCACCTTGTCCTACATCACCAACAATTTCGACTGGCAGGCCGATTATGTCGGCGACCTGTCGCCGGATGGCCGGACGCTCAAGCTGTTCGCCTGGCTGACGCTCGCCAACGGCGACGACACCGGCCTTGCCAACGCCGACACCAACGCGGTCGCCGGCAAGCTCAACCGCGAGCGCGTCCATGTCGAGCGCGGCGAGGCGAAGCCGATCACCCTCAACTGCTGGCCGTCGGGCACAACCAGCGACATCCCGCTGGAGGTCATGGCCATCTCGCAATTGTCCGAGGAGATCGTCGTAACCGGCTCGCGCATGGCCGCCGCCGCGCCGCCGCCACCGCCGCCGCCGGCCGCCGAGCGGGGCGGCGACGTGATGTCGAGCGAGGAGCGGCTCGGCGACGTCCGCCTGTACCGGGTGCCGATCCAGGTGACGGTCGCGGCGCGCTCGCAAAAGCAGATCGCGCTGCTTCGCCAGCCGTCGGTCAAGTTTGCCAGCGTGCTTCGCTTGCGCCCCTACCAAGGCCCGTTCGAAGGGCCGCTCGAGCGCGTGCTGGTGACCCGCAACCGCGCCGCCGAAGGCCTCGGGCTGCCGCTGCCGGCCGGCAAGCTCGCCTTGTTCGGCACCCGCCAGGGCCGCCGGGTGCTGCTCGGCGAAGGCAGCATCGACGATCACACGATCGGCGAAAAGGTCGAGATCAAGGTCGCCACCGCGACCGGGGTCCGCGCCGTCCAGGTCCACGAGCGCGAGCAAAGGGGCGAGTATCGGCTGACCCTGACCAACGATCTGGCGCAGCCGCAAATGGTCGAGATTGAGTTGCCGCTCGAGGCCCGGGCGATCGGCGGCGGCAAGCTCGTCAAGCGCGACGGCTGGATGCTGTGGCGAGTGCGCGTTCCGGCCAACGGCACCGAGCAGCTGCGTTACCGAGTCAGCTAGCCGGATCCGCCTCGACCGGCCGCGGCCGGTGGTTCTCGTCCAGAGCGACGAAGGTGAACAGGCCCTCGGTGACCTTGACCTCGGTCGCTCCGCGGTCGCGCTGGGCGATGACTTCGATCCGCACCTTCATCGACGTCCGCCCGACATGCTCGACCTGGGCATAGACCGAGATCAGGTCGCGCAGATGGATCGGGGCGATGAACTCCATGCGTTCGATCGCGATCGTCGCCACCGGCCCGTCGGCGCGGCGCGAGGCGACGATTCCGGCGGCGATGTCCATCTGGCTGAGCACCCAGCCGCCGAAGATATGGCCGTTGGCGTTGATGTCGCTTGGCCCCGGGACGACGCGCAGGATCGGCACCCGCTCGCAGTCGCTCATTGCTCGTCCTCCCGGTTCGGCCGCATCGAATGATCGTCGTGCCCGCTCGACGAGCTCAGGAACGCCAGCGTCATCAGCGCGGCGGCGAGCATCACCGTCAGCCCGGCGCCGAGCGCGGTGGCGATCATCATGTGGACGTGGACGCCGTCATTGCCGCTCGCGACCAGCAGCACCGCAAGCGCCGCGACGGCGATCGACACCAGCGCCATCCACTTCATGATCCGGCGAAAGCGGACCAGCATCGAACCGTGCGGCAGCGGATCCGGCCGTGGACTGGAGCTCGGGCTTTGGTCGGGCATGCTTCCCTTTGGCCGCGCCCAGTGTCAGTAGCAAGGTTGGTTGCGACTCAGCCAAGGCGGCTTTGCGGGAGGCGGGAATGACCATCGCGGCAATCCTTTCGTCCAAGGGCAGCGAGGTTGCGACGATCGGCGCCGAAAACCGGGTCAGCGAAGCCGTCGCCACGCTCGGCGAGCGGCGGATCGGCGCCTTGCCGGTGGTCGAAGGCGATCAGATCGTCGGCATCATGTCCGAGCGCGACGTTATCTATTGCCTGCGCAACCATGGCGCCGAGGTCCTCGACTGGCCGGTGTCGCGGGTGATGACCTCGCCGGCGATTACCGCCGAGCCCGGGACCGCGGTGCTGTCCGCGCTGGGCCTGATGACCGAGCGGCGGATCCGCCATTTGCCGGTCGCCGAGGGCGGCCGGCTGATCGGCATCGTCTCGATCGGCGACCTGGTCAAATACCGGATGGACCGGATCGAAGCCGAAGCGAACGCGATGCGCAGCTACATCCAGAGCGCTTGACGCCGGTCGAAAAATATCGCCGGTTCAATGATTTAGAGTCTTGAAACGGCCAATCCTAGCGCTATCTTGTGACAAGCGTGAGACGGACGGGGTGAGAAATCGCCCGCTGGCTGTTGACGCGAACGGGGGCCTTCCATATATGCGGCCCCAGCAAGCGGTGGCGGACCCTTTGGGGACGGCCTCTGTTCGCGCCTCTACTTAGTCGGTGTAACCGATGCCCGGAGCGATTCGAACCGGGGAGTGGATGCGCGTCGGCTCTTTGACATTGTCGGTTTTGATGAAGGGACATGTGGGCGGCGGCCCGGTCTCCTGGAACCTCCGGGTTCAGGGTGATCGGTCAAATTTATGCCGTTCCAAAGGTACCCGCCGCGGCGAATGCCGGGGTGAGGGGCCAATGTCCTAATACGCAAACACACCAGTTTGTATATTTGTGCAGGAACGGCTCCCGGAGATGCCGGCTTGCTTCTCGTTATTCCGCGGGGAGCTTGTCGTACATCAACTTGAGAGTTTGATTCTGGCTCAGAACGAACGCTGGCGGCATGCCTAACACATGCAAGTCGAACGAGACCTTCGGGTCTAGTGGCGCACGGGTGCGTAACGCGTGGGAATCTGCCCTTGGGTCCGGGATAACAGTTGGAAACGACTGCTAATACCGGATGATGACTTCGGTCCAAAGATTTATCGCCCAGGGATGAGCCCGCGTCGGATTAGCTAGTTGGTGAGGTAAAGGCTCACCAAGGCGACGATCCGTAGCTGGTCTGAGAGGATGATCAGCCACACTGGGACTGAGACACGGCCCAGACTCCTACGGGAGGCAGCAGTGGGGAATATTGGACAATGGGCGAAAGCCTGATCCAGCAATGCCGCGTGAGTGATGAAGGCCTTAGGGTTGTAAAGCTCTTTTACCCGGGATGATAATGACAGTACCGGGAGAATAAGCCCCGGCTAACTCCGTGCCAGCAGCCGCGGTAATACGGAGGGGGCTAGCGTTGTTCGGAATTACTGGGCGTAAAGCGCACGTAGGCGGCTTTGTAAGTTAGAGGTGAAAGCCCGGGGCTCAACTCCGGAATTGCCTTTAAGACTGCATCGCTTGAATCTTGGAGAGGTGAGTGGAATTCCGAGTGTAGAGGTGAAATTCGTAGATATTCGGAAGAACACCAGTGGCGAAGGCGACTCACTGGACATGTATTGACGCTGAGGTACGAAAGCGTGGGGAGCAAACAGGATTAGATACCCTGGTAGTCCACGCCGTAAACGATGATGACTCGACGTTGGCAATATACCGTTCAGCGTCCAAGCGAAAGCGTTAAGTTATCCACCTGGGGAGTACGATCGCAAGGTTGAAACTCAAAGGAATTGACGGGGGCCCGCACAAGCGGTGGAGCATGTGGTTTAATT